>DATMMK010000074.1:0-49035 GCA_035569755.1 Steroidobacteraceae bacterium | reverse complement strand
AACGTCATCCACCACGCAGCAGTAGCCGTCACTGCCAAAACGCATTACCCGGACCCCGGGACGCGGATTGAAACTCAGGTCAATGGGCATTGTGTTCGACATTCTCGCAGCGCAGGCGGCTCTACTCTCCAGGGAGAATGCGCCCATCACCGTGTTGAGAAGACTGCGCGCCCGGAGAGATTCGAACTCCCGACCCTCAGGTTCGAAGCCTGATGCTCTATCCAACTGAGCTACGGGCGCGGCGCGCGGATTCTACTGCGCGCATCCTCGATGCGCCTACCTGTCGCTGGTTCGCCAAGCCGCCGCGCGCGGGGCAGAATGCCCGGCGCACGGTTTTGCGGGAGAGACTCATGTCGACAGTTTCCAGACGCGGATTCTTTGGACTGACGGCGGCGGGCGCGGCGCTCGCGGCCAGTGAGCAGGTGCGGGCGGCGCCGACCGCCACGGGCTCCGAGCTGAGCTCGCTCACGCGCGATGCACAGCCGATCAGCTCCGACGAGCACGGCGCGCGCTTAGCCAAGGTCCAGGGGCTGATGCAGCAGCAGAAGACCGCCGCGTTCCTGGTCGAGGCGGGTCCCTCGCTCGAATACTTCACGGGCATTCGCTGGCACCGCTCCGAGAGAACCACCGCGGCGCTCATTCCCGCGGACGGCCGGGTCGTCGTGGTGACCCCGTACTTCGAAGAGCCTTCGGTGCGCGAGACTCTCAGCGTGCCGGCGGACGTGCGGCCGTGGAAGGAGGATGAGAGTCCCTTCGCGCTGCTCGCCGGCGCCCTGCATGAGCACGCGGCGGGCCCGCTGGCGGTCGAGCCGACGACACGGCTCTTTATCGTCGAGCGGACGTCGAAGGCGGCAGCCACCGCACCGTCGGTGATTCCGGGCGACGATCTCATCCGCGCCTGCCGCATGCACAAGTCGGCGGCGGAGCTCGCGCTGATGCAGGCCGCCAACAACGTCACCATCGCGGCGCTGCGCCACACGCACCGCCGGGTCGAGGCGGGGATGAGCGGCGCCGACATTCTGGCCCTGATGGTGAGCGCCACCCAGGCGCTCGGTGGCTCGCATGAGTTCACGCTGGTGCTGCTCAATGAGGCGAGCGCCTTCCCGCACGGATCGATCAAGCCACAGCAGGTGCACGCGGGCTCGGTCGTGCTCATCGACACGGGCTGCAGCGTTCACGGCTACCAATCGGACATCTCGCGCAGCTGGGTGTTCGGCAGCGCCTCGCCGCGTCAAAGGGAGCTGTGGGACACCGTGAAGCGCGGCCAGGAGCTGGCGCAGGAGACGGCCCGGCCTGGCGTCGCGGTCGGCGCCATCGATCGCGCGGTGCGCGACTTCTACGAGCAGAAAGGCTGGAGCCGCGACTACGGCCTGCCGGGCCTCTCGCATCGCACCGGACACGGGATCGGCATGGAAGTGCACGAGGCGCCGTACCTGGTGCGCAACGACACCACGCCGCTCGAGGCGGGCATGTGCTTCTCCGACGAGCCCGGCCTGTACATTCCCGGCGAGTTCGGCATTCGGCTCGAGGATTGCTGGTACATGACCGAGAAGGGGCCGCGGCTCTTCACGCCGCTCGCCAAGTCACTGGACGAGCCGATCTGAGGCTCGGGAGCGGCTAGTGCCCTGATCCGGGTCCGGGGCCCGGTGACTGATTGGTCACGTGCACGGACGGGCTCGGGACCTGCGGCGTGCCGAGCTGAGCCTCCCATTCGCGCTCGCTGAGGCACATGGAGCCTATATGTGAGCCCGTCGGCGGCGTGGTGGGGCAGAAGATCGTCCGATCCGAGGCGGTGATCACCCGGTAGCCAGCGGCCTGCGCCGCGGCGAGGTTGGCTGCGTGTCGCTCCGGAGTCCTCGGGGTCGTGGGCGTGACTTTGCATCCCGCGGCGAGGAGGACCAGCGCAAGTATGGGAAGCAGGCGCACGGCCGGATTGTAGCGCGCGGCTGGCGGACACGCCTCCTGTGGTTTCCCTCGATGCGCCGGGCGGGGCAGAATGCGCGACGAACCCTACGCGGAGTCAGCGATGTCCCTATTTGATCTCTCGGGAAAGGTGGCCCTCATCACCGGCTCGAGCCGCGGCATCGGCAAGGCGATCGCCGTTCACATGGCGGCGCACGGCGCCCGGGTGGTCATCTCGAGCCGCAAGCAGGAGAGCTGCGCCGCGGTGGCGGCCGAGATCAGCGCCGCGGGCGGCACGGCGCTCGCGCACGCCTGCCACGTCGGGCACAAGGACGAGCTCAAGGGACTGGTCGAGGCGAGCGTCGCCGCCTTCGGACGGATCGACATCCTGGTGTGCAACGCCGCCACCAATCCGCACTTCGGGCCCTCGGCGAGCATGGCGGATGAGGCCTTCGACAAGCTCATCCGCACCAATCTCTACAGCAACATGTGGCTCTGCAACCTGACGCTGCCGGCGATGGCCGAGCGCAAGGACGGCGCGGTGATCATCGTGTCCTCGGTGGCCGGCTTCATGGGCAGCGCGCTGCTCGGCGGCTATGGCATCACGAAAGCGGCCGACATGCAGCTGGCGCGCAATCTCGCGGTCGAATGGGGAGCACACAACATCCGAGTCAACTGCATCGCGCCCGGTGTGATCCGCACCCAGTTCTCCAAGGCGCTGTGGGCGGACCCCGCGCGCGCCCAGGCCCTGGCGCAGGCCTATCCGCTCAAGCGGCTCGGCGACCCCGATGACGTTGCCGGTATTGCCGTGATGCTCGCCGCGCGCGCCGGCGGCTTCATCACCGGCCAGACGATCGTCGTCGACGGCGGGGGACTCATCGGCGGCGGCGAGCGGCTGCTGTAGCGCCTACGGACTTCGGGTCGTGCGCTGGCTGGCGCGCATCCAGGCATAGCCGATTCCGAGCAGCCCGAACCACACCGGCGCCACGTAGAGCGCCACCCGCTGGTCGGCGTCGAGCGCGAGCAGCCCGCTGACTGCTACCAGGAACGCGAGCACCACCCAGTTGGCGACCGGTGCGCCCGGCATGCGGAACGGCGCCGCGGCGACCTTGCCGGCCGCTACCGCGCGCCGGTAGTTGCGGTGAGAGATGAGAATGATGCCCCAGGTCCAGAACGTGCCGACCAGCGCGACGCTCGTGACCCAGGTGAAGACCCGCTCCGGCACCCACTTGTTCAGGGCGATACCGATCAGCAGCAGCACCGCCGTGGCATGGATGGCGCGTCCCGGCACGCGCCCGCGGTTTAGGGTCGCGAACACCCGCGGCGCCTGGCCGCGCTGCGCCAGCGCCCATAACATGCGCCCGGTGCTGAAGATCCCGCTGTTGCAGGAGGACGAGGCCGCGGTGATCACGACCAGGTTGATGAGTGCGGCGGCCGCCGGGATCCGCATCTTCTCGAACACGTAGACGAACGGACTGATCTGCGGGCTGAGCTCCGTCCACGGCACCAGCGACATGATGATGAGGACTGCGCCGATATAGAAGATCAGGATCCTGACGATGATGCCGTTGGTGGCGCGCGGCAGCACCACAGCGGGGTCGCGTGCCTCGCCTGCGGTGACCCCGATGAGCTCCACGCCCTCGTAGGCAAACATGACAATCTGCATGGTGAGCAGCACACCGAGCAGGCCGTGGGGCAGCAAGCCGCCGTGCGACCAGAGGTTCGAGAAGCTGGCGCTCGCGCCGAGGTCGCCGACGTGGAACACGATCACCACGAGTCCTGCGACGATCAATCCAACGATCGTGACCACCTTGATCAGGGCGAACCAGAACTCGAGCTCGCCGTAGACCCGCACGGCGAGCAGATTGGTACCGTACAACACCAGCAGCGCAACCAACCCCGGCAGCCACTGCGGCACGTCCGGGAACCAGAACCGCAGGTAGATGCCGATGGCGGTGAGCTCCGCCATGGCAGTGACCACCCACGCGAACCAGTAGGACCAGCCGGTTACAAAGCCGGCGAACGGTCCGCAGAACTCATCGGCGTAAGTTGCGAAGGAGCCAGCCACCGGGCGGTAGGTGAGCAGCTCGCCGAGCGCACGCATGATGAAGAAGATGGCAACACCGCCGATCGTGTACGCGAAGAGCAGCGCGGGGCCCGCCGAGTGGATCGCCTTCGCCGAGCCGAGAAAGAGTCCCACGCCGATGGTGCCGCCGAAGGCGATGAGCTGGATGTGGCGGTTGCGCAGGTTGCGTGACAGGTCGGACATGTCTCCCCCTAGTGCGGTGCCGGCGGCCCCAGTAGTGCATAGCGCCGCCCCTGAGGCAACTCGTAGCGCGCCACCAGCGCCGCGGCGCCGGCGGCCGTGAGCGTCCCGGCGACGCCGTCGCCGGGAGCGGTAAGCGGCTGCAGGCGCGCAAGGAATTCCGTGAGCGCGCCGCGCGCGTGTCCCGGCAGCAGCACGAGCACGCGCGCCGTCTTGCCGTGCGCGGCAAACCAGCCGTCGACGGCGGCGCGCGGACCGGTGGCGGCGCTCGAGAGAACCGTGCCGGAAGCCGCGAAGCCGTGGTCGAGCATCGCGACCGTGGTCTCGTCCGGATCGAGCAGCGCGAGCGATTGCTGCGCGGTGTCCGCGTGAATCCGCGCCGCGAGCGCGGACAGATCCTGCCAGCGGTCGACGACCGGCAGGATCAGACGGGCCGCGAGGCACAGCGCCACCGCGTAACCCGCGTACGACCAGGCGAGGCTGCGGGGAAAGTCCCCGTGGCGCTGTGCGCGCACGGCGAAGCCGAGCGCGATCGCGGCCGCCGCAAGCACGCCGAGCGCGGCGGCGGTATAGAGGATCGGCGCGCCGAGGCCCGCAGCGGCGAGTACCGCGAGCGAGAGTGCGAACACGCCCGCCAGCACGCCGACCAGCGCAACGGTCGCGAGCGCCGCGATCCGATCGCCCCGCCGCGGCAGGCGGCGCGCATCGTCGGCCCACAGCCCCGTCAGGAGCCCGAAGCCGAGCAACGCAGGAGCGGCGTAGATGTCACGCGCCGTGGCCGCAACGGACAGCAGTGCGAGGAACGGAAGGCACGAGCAGAGCGCAAAGCGCCAGGCCGTGCCGCGTGCGCCCGGCTCGCTCATGCGGATCCACGCGCGCGCCAGCGCCGCCGCCACCACTAGCGTCCACGGCAGGAGGTAGAGCGGCAGCTCGGCGAGGTATTTCCCCGGGGAGTTGTGGTGTCCGGTGGTGTAGTCGGGCGCTGCGGAAGAAGACAGCTGCGTGAAGCGGCCGACGATGTTATTCCAGAAGAGCGTCCGCAGCGCCTCCGCGCCGTGGGCGCCGCGCGCGACGGCGACGATCCACGGCCCGATGATGAGCACCTGCAGCGCGAATCCCGCGTACAGCTCCCAGCGGCGCAACTCCTGCCAGCGCCGCTCCCACGCGATGAACGTGACGAGGGCGAGTCCCGGCACCACCCAGCCGGGCGCGCTCTTCGCCATGAAGCCGAGCGCTGCGCCCAGGTGCAGCAGCGCGTAACCGCCCGCCTTGGGTGCACCGGGTGCAGCGCGCAGCCCGAGCCAGGCGCCGAGCAGAGAAACGGCGCACCCGGCGAGGAGACAGGCATCCGGGGCGAGCCAGATGGCCACCCGGTAGGCCGTGAGGGCGCTCGCCGCGACCAGCACGGCGATGAGCGCCGGCACTGCCTGAAGCTCCATGGCGAGGGCCAGCGCTCCGAGCGCGAGCGCGCCGATCACGGCGTAGAGCAGGTTGGGAAGGCGCGCGGCCGCCGGGTAATCGCCGAAGGCTGCGATGGCGCCAGCCGCCATCCAGTATGTGAGCGGCGGCTTCTCGAGAAAGGGCGTGCCGGCGAGCTGCGGCAGGGTGTGGTCGGGCTGCGAGCTCATCCGCCAGGCGATGTCGGCCTCGCGCGGCTCGTCGGGCGTCCACAGTCCGCGGTCGAACATACCGACGAGCCACAGGGGCGCGAGCGCCAGCACGACGAGGAGCAGAGTCCCGCGTGCCGCAGCGGGCTTGAGCGGTGATGAAGCCAACAATACCCCCGGAGGCTGATGCCTCTAAAGCAGGGGGCAATTATGCGTAGGTCGGCCTAGAGAGAGTAGCGCACGAGCACCCGCACGACCCGCGCGTGGTCGGCGTCCCAGTGCGCGAAGGTCTGGCACACCTGACGGGTGCCGGCGTCGGGGGCGGTCTCGGAGTACTTGTCGGCGAAGCGCGCCTGACCCGATTCCTGTCCCGGCAGATAGCGGCTCGCGCTCCAGGGTGTCTGCGTGTCGTCGAGGCGGCTGAAGAGCGCGACCTCCGTGACCGTCGCGCTCGCAGGAATCGTGGCACAGAGCGTGACCGGAGTGGCCTCAGCTTCGCTGCAGGAGTGCGCCGCGGCCGACGCGGCGGTCGCGCTCACGGGCGTTGTCACAGAGGAGCCTACGCGGCACGCGGGTACCGTCGCGGCCACCGCCACCCCGTCGCCGCCGATCCGGCGCAGTACACCGGTCTCGATCTCGGAGCGCTGCGCGGCGCGCGTCGCCTCGAGCTCGCCCGCCGTATGGCTCACCTCGGCAATCCGCGCCTGGAGCTCTTTCTGCAGTGCGCCCTGTGCGTTCCGCTCACCCTGTGTCAGCCACTGCGAGAGCGCGAAGCCCGACACCGCCGAACCGCCGACGATGACCAGGAAGATGATGCGCTGCAGCTGATTCTTGCGGCGCGCGGCCGAACCCGGCTGCCCCTTGTTACGCAAGGCGGCAGAGCGCAGCTGCAGGAACGACGCGGACAGCGTCGCCGTGCCGGCGATGATAGCGGCCAGTACTGAATCGGACATTTGGTTAAACACAAGGCGACCCCGGCGCAAAGCTACCCGCGTCGAGCAGGGCCCGCAGGACCGAAGCGAAAAATCGCGACTCTGGTCACATGGCTGCTGTCGTGCCCACGCTACGGGATGCGGCTCGCGGGCCGTGCGCCGTGAGCCAGCCCTCGAGGGGCGCAAGATCGGCCCCGGCGAGATGCAGCCCGAGCTTGCTGCGCCGCCAGAGGATGTCCTCGGCGGTGCGCGCAAATTCCTCGCGGCACAGATATTCCACCTCGCGCGCGTAGAGCCCGGGGAGCAACTCCGGTCCGAGGTCGGTGAGCGCGGCGGCCGATCCGAGCAGGCGCGCGATGCGGGTGCCGTAGGCGTGCGCGTAACGCTGATGGAGCCGGGGCGGAAGCCACGGGTAACGCCGCCCGACCGTGCGCAGGAACACCGCGAAGCTGCCCTCCGGCACGTCGCCGCCGGGGAGCGTCGCTCCCACGGTCCAGGGCTCGGCGCGATTGCCGAGCAGGGGGCCCAGCAGGTTGACCGCGTCCTCGGCGAGCCGCCGGTAGGTGGTGATCTTGCCGCCGAACACCAAGAGGAGCGGCGCGGGACGCCGCTCGAGCTCGAGCGCATAGTCGCGCGTCACGCTCATCGGGTCGCGCGACTCGTCGGCGAGCAGCGGGCGGACGCCCGAATAGCTCCAGCGCACCTCGGCCGGGCTGATCGTGCGGATGAAGTAGCGGTTGGCGAGCGCGCACAGGTACTCGACCTCCTCGCCGTCGATGCACACCGCCGCCGGATCGCCGTGGTAATCGACGTCGGTCGTGCCGAGCAGCGTGAAGTCATGCTCGTAGGGAATCGCGAACACGATGCGCCGATCCTCGTTCTGGAAGATATAGGCGAAGCGATGGTCGAAGAGCCGCGGCACGACGATGTGGCTGCCCTTGACGAGCCGGACGCGGTGCACGGTGCGCACCGGGGTCGCGCCTGCGATGAAGCGGTCGACCCAGGGGCCGCTGGCGTTGACGGCAACGCGCGCCGCAACCTGCGCGCGTCCATCGGGGCTCGTGAGGCTCGCGCGCCAGCCGCCGCCGTGCTCCGTGAGGCGCTCGCAGCGCGTGCGTGTCAGGATCACGGCGCCGCGCTCGCGGGCATCGAGCGCATTCAGGACGACGAGGCGCGCGTCATCGGTCTGGCCGTCGGAGTACACGAAGCCACGCTGGTAACCGCTCTTGAGCGCGGCGCCGGCGATATGCGTGCGCAGGTCGACCGCCCCGGAGGCGGCGAGACGCTCGCGGCGCGCGAGGTGATCGTAGAGAAAGAGGCCGGCGCGGATCATCCACGCCGGGCGCAGGTGTGGTGCGTGCGGCATGATGAAGTGCAGTGGTCGCATGATGTGCGGCGCGGAGCGCAGCAGCACCTCGCGCTCGATGAGCGCCTTGCGCACCAGGGCGAAGTGGAACTCCTCCAGGTAGCGCAGGCCGCCGTGGATCAGCTTGGTGCTGGCGGAGGAGGTATGGGCCGCAAGATCATCCTGCTCGACGAGCAGCACGCTCAAGCCCCGCCCGGCGGCATCACGCGCGATCCCGGTGCCGTTGATCCCGCCGCCGATCACCAGCAGATCGAAAGTTGCCCCCTCGAGCTCGCTCACGCGCGACGCGGCGCCTCCCGCGCGTAGTAGTCCGGGTAATCTTCCGTCAGTCCCTTGAAGCGGCGGTGAATCCACAGATACTGCTCGGGCACGAGGCGCACCTGCGCTTCGATCAGGTGATTGAAGCGCTCGGCGTCCGCCACCGCATCGTCGCTCGGGAAGTCCTCGAGCGGCGGATGAATGACGGCACGGTAGCCCTGCGTACCCGGCAAGCGCTGCAGGAAATAGGGTAGCACCGGCGCTCCCGTCATGCGCGCCAGGCGCGAGGTGAGCGTGTTGGTCGCGGCGGGGATGCCGAACAGGCGCACCATCTCCGCGCCCTTCTTGCGGTAGCTCTGATCGGGCGCGTACCACACGCACTCGCCGTTACGCAGCGCGCCGATGAATGCACGGATGTCATCGCGCGGGATCGGATGACCGCCGTGGGCGGTGCGAAAGCGGCTGAGGGCGTGAGCCAACACCTCGTTGCTCGTCGGGCGGTAGAGGAAGCCGACAGGAGTAACGGAGGCGAGCACGCGGCCGGCCATTTCCATCGCGGTGAAATGCGCGGTGAGCAGGATCACCCCGCGGCCGCGCGCCCGGGCCGCCTCGAGATGCTCGCGCCCCTCGACGTGCGCGAGCCGCGCGATGCGCTGCGGCGAGCTCCACCAGGCGAGCGGCACCTCGAGCAGCGCGATCCCGAGGCTGACGAAATTGCGGGCGAGCAAGCGCTCGCGCGCCGTACGATCGAGCTCGGGAAAACACAGCTCGAGATTGCGCCGCGCGGTCCTCACGAAACGCGGCGCGGCGAGCCGCATCACCGTGCCGAGGAGTCCCCCGAGGGCGATCAGCCCCGCATAAGGCAGCAGCGCCAGCAGTCGCAGCAGTCCGATGCCGAGCCAGGTCAGCCAGTAGCGGGGCGCGAGCAGCCGCCATTGCATTCAAACAGAATACCCCAAAGACCCGCGCAAACTATGCTCCAATGCGGCCGATGCGCCGTGCCGATTCCCGCTATCTCGAAGTGCGCCTGGTGCACGCTCATCTGCGACGCAACGGCCGTGCGGTGCTCAAGGATCTCAGCTGGACCGTCCGCCCCGGCGAGCGCTGGGTGCTCGCCGGCGCCAACGGCGCCGGCAAGACACAACTGCTGAAGCTGCTCGCCGGAGCCGTATGGCCCGCACCGGCGGCGCGCCCGGTGCGCCACTATCGGCGCGGGCGACAGCACTGGAGCACGCCGCAGGAGGTGCTCGATGAGATCGCCTATCTGGGCGCGGAGCGGCAGGACAAGTACCAGCGCTACGGCTGGAACATGACGGCCGGGCGCGTCGTCGGCACCGGCGTCCACCGCAGCGACATTCCGCTCGCGGCACTCTCCGCCGCCGACCGGCGCCGCGTGCGCCGCGCCCTCGGTGCACTCGGCGTCGCGCACCTGACGAAGCGCCGTTTTCTGTCGCTCTCCTACGGCGAGCGGCGCGTGATTCTTCTGGCGCGCGCACTGGCGACGCGCCCGCGCCTGCTGCTGCTCGACGAGGTGCTGAACGGCCTCGATGCCGCCAACCGTGCGCGCGTACTCCTCTGGCTGGCACGCCGCAGCCGCCGCCTGCCCTGGGTGCTCGCCACTCACCGCCTGGAGGACCTGCCGCGTGGCGCCAACCGCGCGCTGCTGCTCGCGCGCGGACGGATCGTGTATCGCGGTCCACTGCGCGGCGCGCCGCTCGCCGAATGGCTGAGCGCACGCCGCCGCCTGCCTGCGCGGCGCCGGCATCGCGGCGACACTGGCCGCGCCGCCCGCCGGCAGGCGGCCGCGGGCCGCGCCCTCGTGCGCTTGAGCGACGCACGCGTCTACCTCGACGGCAGCCGCGCGCTGAGCGGCATCTCGCTCGCGGTGCGCGCCGGCGAGTGTTGGGTCGTGCACGGCCGCAACGGCTCGGGCAAGACGACGCTGCTGCGTACCTTGTACGGGGATCACGGTGTCGCCGTGGGCGGGCGCATCGAGCGCGCCGGCGTCTCCGCCGGCGTGCCGCTCGAGCGCTTCCGCAAACGCGTGGGCCTCGTCGCACCGCACCTGCAGGCCGAGCATCCGCGCGAGCTCACGGTCATGGAGGTGGTGCAATCGGGGCGTCACGCGAGCCTCGGGTTGAACGGCGCCCCGACCGCGGCGGACCGCGCCGCGGCGCAGCGCACGCTGGCGCGCTTCGGCCTGACACGGCTCGCGCGGCGCCCGCTCGCCGAGCTCTCCTATGGCCAGTCACGCCGCGTGCTGTTTGCCCGGGCGTGCGTGCGCCACCCGAAGCTGTTGCTGCTCGATGAGCCCTTCGCCGGCGTCGATGCGCCGACTCGTCAGGCGCTGATGCGGCGGGTGGCCGACCTGGCCGCGCACGGCACCGCCGTCGTGGTGACCACGCACCGGCTTCCCGACTGGCCGGGCTGCGCGACGCACGAGCTCGAGCTGACGGGCGGGCGCGCCCGCTATTGCGGGCCGCTGCGGACACGGCGGGCGCATGCGCTGCGCACCGGATCCAAAGGTGCGGGATGAGGCGGCGTCGCGCCTTGCAGTGGGCAGCGCTCGGCAGCGCGCTCGGCGTGTTCAGTGCGCTCGCAGCCTTCATGGGGTCGCCACTCTTCTGGGAACGCTATCTCGGTGCGCACCTGCAGGCGCGGGAGCGTGTGCCGGCGTGGTACCAGCCGCGCGAGCGGGTCGCCGGCGCCGAACAGCCGCCCGCGCCACGCGTGGCTCCCGAGCTCGAATCGCTCGAAGCGCGCGCGCTCACGGCGGCGGCCGCCTACGCCGCCGCGCACGGCTCGCTCGCGCTCATCGTCGCGCGCCATGACCATATCGTCTTCGAGCGCTACTGGCAGGGGAGCGGCTTCGACACGCTCATCGATGCCCAGGCGTTTACCCGGGTGCTGGCGGCGCTGGCGACCGGCAGCGCGATCTCGCAGCGCAAGATCGCCGGGCCCGACGAGCCGATCGGCTACATCGTCCGCGAGCTCGCGCACGATGCGCGCGGCGCGATCACCATCCGCAACCTCATGCAACTGTCGAGCGGCCTCGCGTCCCCCGCCCCGGGCGCTGCGCCCTGGGGTGCCGCGGCGCGCGCCCGGTTTGGAACCGACATCGTGGCGGCTGCGCTCGCGCGGCCGCTCGCCGGCGCGCCGGGCGCAAGCTTCGCGCCGCAGCCTGCCGACCCGCAGCTGCTGTCGCTCGCGCTCGAGCGCGCCACCGGCGAGCGCTATGCGAGCTATCTGTCGCAGGCACTGTGGCGGCGCATCGGTGCGAGCGACGCCTGGCTCTACCTCGATCGGCCCGCGGGGGCCGCGCACGCCGACTGCTGCATGCTCGCCCGACAGGGCGACTGGATCCGCGTGGCGGAGCTGCTGCTCGGCGACGGCAACTACCGCGGTTACGAGATCATCCGCCCGGGCTGGGTGCAGGCGATGCGCCTGCCAGCGCGCGCCAATCACGACTACGGCGCGTATCTGCGCCTGAGCGCTGCGGCTGCGGGGGCGAGCGAGCCCTACGCCGCGCCCGACACCTATGCGGTCGACAATGACGGCGGCAACCGCCTGTGGCTGATTCCGTCGTTGCACCTCGCGGTGCTGTGCAGCGCGAGCGCGCCGCGGGGCGCGGACTTCGACGACGCCCGCATTCCCAACCTCATCGTCGGTGGCGCCACCGACTTCGTGCCGCCGGCCGCGCGGCCCGGCGAGCTCTCCAAGATCGTTCCCGGTCATTAGCGGGAGGCTCGCGCGCGGTTGAACAAGCGTCTTGGGGCACTGTTCCTCTTCAGCATTATCGACACGCTGGGGTTCGGGATTCTCATTCCGCTCGTGCCCTACATGGCCGATCGTTTCGGCGCGGAACCTGAGCTCATCACGCCGATTCTCGGCAGCTATTCGCTGTGCCAGCTGATCGCCGCGCCCTGGTGGGGACGGCTGAGTGACCGTTACGGCAGGCGGCCGATCCTCATGAGCAGCCTCGCCGGCGCGTGCCTTTCCTACGTGATCCTCGGGCAGGCGCGCAACCTCTGGTGGCTGCTCGCCTCGCGCATGCTCGCCGGGCTCATGGCGGGCAACATCGCGGCGGCGTTCGCCTACGCATCCGATGTCAGCACGCTGGAGAAGCGCGCCGCCACCATGGGGCTCGTCGGGGCTGCGATCGGCGTCGGCTTCACGCTCGGGCCGCCGCTCGGGGGCCTGCTGGCCGGGGCCGACGCGCGCAGCGCGGATTTTGCCGCGCCCGCCGCACTGTCCGCAGCGCTCAGCCTGCTCGCCATCCTCCTCGTGAGGTTCGTGCTGCCGGAGAGCCACACGCCCGGGCAGCGCCGCGCGCATCGGAACGAGCCGCGGCGCGGGTCGGCGAAGCTGCTGCGCGAGCGGCCGCGGCTCGCCTTCATCGCCGCGGCCACGCTGCTCGTCACCTACTCGCAATCGATTCTCGAGTCGATCTTCGCGATCTGGGCGCTGCATCGCTACGGCCTCGGTCCGCGCATGGTCGGGCTGCTGCTGTTCGGGGTCGCGCTGCCGGCTCTGGCGATGCAGGGGGGACTGGTACGGGTGCTCGCACCCCGTCTGGGTGAGGCGCCGCTCGCCATGTGCGGTGCACTCGCCTACGTCGCAGGGCTCTCGACCCTGGCGATCGCGGCGACGCTGCCGACGACGATCGTGGGTCTCATCGCCTGCGGCGCCGGGCTCGGCGCCTACAACCCGAGCGCGTTCGCGCTCGCCTCGCGCCAGGCGGGTGTCCACGACCGCGGCGCGGTGATGGGTACCTACGTGGCGAGCGCGAGTCTGGCGCGGGTGTTGGGGCCCTTGACGTCGGGGGCGATCTACACGCTGTGGGGGCCGTCTGCGCCTTTTCTCGTGGGAGCTTGCGTCACGCTGCCCGCCACCTGGCTCATCGGACGCCTGCGCGTCGCGCGCGCGCCGTGAGCCCTCGGGCGCGGGCGGCCGCTCAGGCGGCCGCCGGGCGCACTGCGACCTCGATCGTCTCCTGCACCAAGCGCACGGCGTGGGTCGGCAGCGGCACTTCGGCCGGGGAGCCGAGCACCCGGCCGTCGCGCACGTCGAACGAAGCGCCGTGCAGCGGGCACACCAGGCGCGTCGCGCGCAGCCGCCCTTCACTCAAGCGCGCGTGCGCGTGCGTACAGATGTTGTCGAGTGCGAACACGCCCGCGCGCGTGTGGCAGATCACGAGCTCGCGCCCGTCGACCGTGCAGCTGCGCATGCCGCCGAGCGGAAGCTCGGCGAGCCTCATTACCGCCGCGAATTGCGCCATGCGCTACAGCGTCATCTGCGTCTGGAAGATCTCGACCGCCTGGCCGCGGATCCACACGCCGGCGAGCTTGCCGTCCGAGAACTCGAGGTCGACCTCGACGCGTCCGGGGCGGTTCACGTAGTGTCCCTGGATGCCGGAGAAGTGCGCGCGGTCGTCGGTCGGCGTCAGCAGGCGCAGCTCCGCCAGGTAGGCGCCGAGCAGCCCGTGCGCGTTACCGCTCACCGGATCCTCCGGGATCCCGAGCGCCGGGCAGAACATGCGCGATTGGACCTGGTAGTCCGCGCCGACCTTGCCGAGCGTAAACACGAAGTACCCGGCGGCCCCGAGCTGCGCCGACAGCGTGGTGAGGCGCGCGAGATCGGGCTTGAGGTGCCGCAGGGGCTCGGCCCCGCGTACCCCTATCAGCAACCGCGCACCGCTCCCGCCGGCGATGCGCGGCGCGATGCGCGTATCGAGGCTCTCGGAGGCGAGCGCCAGCGCATCGAGCACCGCCAGGCGCTCGCGATCGTTCAACTCGCGCCCGAGTGGCGGGGCGCTGCGCCGGATCGCGATGCTGCGATCCGCGTCGGTGCCGTGTACCTCGACGTCGACGCTGCCGGCCTTGGACTTCTGCCGCTGGCGGCGCGGCGCTTCGGGGTGGCGCGACAGCACGTATTGGGCCGCGACGGTCGCGTGTCCCACGAATCCAATCTCGGTGCGCGGGGTGAAGAAGCGCGCGCGCACGCTGTGATCATCGCCGTCGGCGGCGAGGATGAAGGCCGTCTCGGCGTTGTTGAGCTCGCGCGCCACCGCGAGCATCTGCGTGTCACTGAGCGCGTCGGCGTTGAGCACCACACCGGTCGGGTTGCCCGTAAAGGGCTCGCGGGTGAAGGCATCGACCTGATGAATCTCGATCGTTCGCGTCATCGTTCCCGTCCGGAGCTGCGCTCACACCAATTCTAGTCCTATCGGATGGCTTCGCGTGCAATACTCCGGCCCCTCGCGGCAGGGGGCGGAACATGGACATCGGCGTCGAAATCAGTCTCTACCCGCTCATAGAGGACTACATCCCGTCGGTCCACCAGTTCCTCGCGAGCCTGAGTGCACACCAGGGCCTGAAGGTCGTCACCAACAGCATGAGCACACAAGTGTTCGGCAGCTTCGAGGAGGTCATGGACGCATTGCGTGCAGCGCTCGCGGCCAGCTTCGCGCCGCTGGCGGCCGCCTCGCAGCGCGCCGTGTTCGTGATGAAAGTGATCGGGCCGCTGCCGGGCGCCTGAGGCACGGGCCTCGCGGCGCGCCTCTGGCGGCGCGGGGGGCGAATGGGCACACTAGCCCTCGGCACGCCGCTTTCGCAGAACAAGCCGCAATTGGGGATGTTGCATGACGCTCTTGCGAGTCGTGGACCGCGACGGGATCGAGCACGAGGTGGAAGCTAAGACCGGCCTCAAGGTGATGGAGAACTTGCGTGAGCTCGACTACGGTGTCGCGGCGATCTGCGGCGGCATGTGCTCGTGCGCAACCTGCCACGTCTATGTCGATCCCGAATGGCAGTCGAAGCTCCCCGCCATGATGTCGGACGAGCGCGAGCTGCTCAGCGAGCTCGCTCACTACCGCGAGAATTCGCGCCTGTCCTGTCAGCTCGACTTCACGCCGGCGCTGGCCGGGCTGCGCGTGACCGTGGCGCCTGACGAGTAGGTGCGACGGTGTCCGCGGCCAACGTCCAGGTCGAGACCCACGGCGCCGTGGCGCTGGTGACACTCAACCGCCCCGAGCATTCCAACACCCTCAACCTGCAGATGGCGATGGACCTGCTGGCGGCCGCGATGGCCTGCGCGCGCAACGCCGCGGTGCGCGCCGTGGTGCTCACCGGCGCCGGCCGCAACTTCTCCTTCGGTGGCGACCTGCGGGCCATGCGCACGCGCGAGCACGCGCTCGACGACCACGTGCGCGAGCTCACCACCTACCTGCACGCGGCGATCTCGCACTTCGTGCGCATGGACGCCCCGGTGATCGCCGCGGTCAACGGCACGGCCGCCGGCGCCGGCGTGGGACTGGTCGCGATGGCGGATCTGGCGCTGTGCGCGCGCAGTGCCCGGTTCAACCTGGCCTACACCAGCGTCGGACTCACGCCCGATGCCGGCACGACCTTCCTGCTGCCGCGCGCCGTGGGGCACAAGCGCGCCATGGAGCTGCTGCTGCTCAACCGTGTGCTCGACGCCGAGGAGGCGCTCGCCTGGGGACTCGTCAACGAAGTGGTGGCCGACGAGCGGCTGCGGGAGCGTACGCTGGAGGTCGCCGAGCGGCTGGCGCACGGGCCGGCCAGCGCCTATGGCGCGACCAAGCGGCTGATTGCCCATTCCCTCGGCGCCTTCGAATCACAGATGGTTCTCGAGAGCGAGACCATCGCGCGGCAGGCCACCAGTGCCGATGCGGCGGAGGGCGTCGGCGCGTTTCTCGAGAAGCGGCCGGCGCGCTTTCCGGGCAAGGGGCCGCGCTGAGGCGCCGCGCAGCCGGAGCTCTCCAATGGTGTCTTTCGCTGCGGCGCTGGCAGTTGCCCTGGTTCTGATCGTGGTGCGCGTCTACTTCAAGCTGCGCGCGGCGCGCCGCGACCGCGTGGCCAGCTGGGACGCACAGCTCATCGAGCGGCTGCGTTCGCGCGGCTACGTGCCGTTCCAGGATTATCCGGTGGATTTCTTCCTCGCCCTGCCGGACCAGTCATCCTGCCAGGACGTGCGCGCGCGCCTCGAGCCCGAATTCAGCGTCGACGTGAAGCCGATGCAGGATGAGGCCGAGTTTGCCTTCAGCCTGCACGCCACCAAGAGCATGCGCCTCATCCTGCCCGACATGCAGGCTCTCAGCGCGCGCATGACGGCGCTCGCGGCTGAGTTCCATGGGCGCTATGACGGCTGGGCGGCGTGAGCGGGCGTGGCGCCCGCCCCACCGTCAGCGTTTTTCGGTCTGGCGCTTGACGGCTTCGGCGGCGGCGGCGATCGCGGCCGGGTCGCCGAGATAACGGTTGCCGCACGGCTTGAGCTCCGCGTCGAGCTCGTAGAGCAGGGGCACGCCGGTCGGGATGTTGAGCTCGACGATCTCGCTCTCGCTCACCCGATCGAGCATCTTCACCATGGCGCGCAGGCTGTTGCCATGCGCGACCACCAGTACGTTGCGCCCGGAGCGCAATTCCGGGGCGATGCGCGCATGCCAGTAGGGCAGGACGCGCGCGAGAGTGTCCTTGAGCGACTCGGTCGCCGGCAGGTCGCCGGCCGCGACGCCGCTGTAACGCGGGTCGAAGCGCGGATGACGCTCGTCGTCCGCCGCGAGAGCCGGCGGCGGGATGTCGTAGCTGCGACGCCAGACTTTCACCTGGGCCTCGCCGTGCTGGGCGACGGTCTGCGCCTTGTTGAGGCCCTGCAGCGCGCCATAGTGGCGCTCGTTGAGCCGCCACGAGCGCTCGACCGGGACCCACATGCGGTCCATCTCATCGAGCATGATCCACAGCGTGCGAATCGCACGCTTCAGCACCGAAGTGAAGGCGATGCCGACCTCGAGCCGCTCCTTGAGCAGCTCGCGGCCGGCCTGGGCCGCCTCGGCCCGGCCCTGACCCGTCAGGTCGACGTCGGTCCAGCCGGTGAAGAGATTCTCGAGGTTCCAGGCACTCTGGCCGTGACGGACCAGGATCAGTTTTCCGGGCATGGTCAGTTGGCGAGCTTGCGGACCGTCTCCACGCCGACGGTCAGCGTAGCGAAGTCCGTGGCACCGGCGGCGCGCATGTCGGTGAGCGTGCGCTGCCAATGGGCGAGCTCCTTGCCGGCCGCCTCCATCCAGGCGCCGACGCGCGCACTCGCGCTGCCGCGCTCGTGGCGGCTCAGCACGCGCTCGGTCAGGCGCCGGTGCACGCGCAGCGCGCCGTCGCGCAGCCCGGTGCGGGCGATCGCCTGCCACGGCCCGTCGACGCTCAGCTTCTCGATGCGCGTCCGCAGCCAGTCGATGCCGGTGCGCGTTCCGACCTCGAAGTAGACGCGCGCGGTCTCGGTGACGCTCACGCGGTGTGCCGCGGAGATCTCGGCGATGTCGAGCGCCGCGTTGAGCGCCTCGAGGCCGGCGATGCGTGCGGCGAGCTGCGGCGGCAGTCCCGCTTCGGTGTAGCGTCCGCGCGCTTCGCCGAAGCGCTGCAGCTCATCGCCGGTGAGCAGCTCGGCGGTGTGCGCCTCGAGCTCGTGTACGGCGCCACGGAATTCCTTCACCGCGGCATCGACCTGCAGGCCGCGGCGGCGCGCGCCGAGCAGCCAGTAGGTCGCATGCCGCAGCAGGCGGCTCGTCTGATACGCCGCCTCGTACTGCAGCTTCGCGGGCACCCGGTTGTCGAGGCCCTCGATCTGCTCCCACACCTCACGCATGGCGAAGATCTCGCGTGCCGCGGTGTAGGCACGCGCAATCTGCGCCGGCTCGGCGCCGCTGTCCTCCTGCGCGCGCGTCACAAAGGTCGGCCCCATGCGGTTCACCAGGCTGTTGGTGGTCGCGGTGGCGATGATCTCGCGGCGCAGCCGGTGGTGGGCGATGGCGCGCGGGAAGCGCTCCTGCAGCGGCGCGGGGAAGTAGCGCTCGAGCTCGCGCGACAGGTACGGGTCCTCGGGCACGTCGGAGGCCAGCAGGTGGTTGTTGAGCCAGATCTTGCTGTAGGCGAGCAGGATTGCGAGCTCGGGGCGCGCGAGTCCAATGCCACGCTTGCGCCGCTCGAGCAGCTCGTCGTCGCTCGGCAGGAACTCGAGGCCGCGGTTCAGGTCGCCGGAGCGCTCGAGCGAGCGGATCAGGTGCTGGAACTCCTGCAGGCGCGCCGCCGACTGAATCTCGAGGGTGCTGATGGCCTGGCCCTGCAGGTAGTTGTTGCGCAGCACGACGTCGGCCACCGCGTGCGTCATGCGCGCCAGCAGCCGGTTGCGCTCGCCGCGCGTGAGCTTGCCTTCGGCGACCTGCGGATTGAGCAGGATCTTGATGTTCACCTCGACGTCCGAGGTGTTGACGCCGGCGGAGTTGTCGATGAAATCGGTGTTGAGGCGGCCGCCCTTGAGGGCGTACTCGACGCGGCCGCGCTGCGAGAGGCCGAGGTTGCCGCCTTCACCGATCACCCGGGCGCGCAGCTCCCGGCCGCTGATGCGCACCCCGTCGTTGGTGCGGTCGCCGACCTCGGCGTTGCTCTCGTCGCTCGCCTTGACGTAGGTGCCGATGCCGCCGTTCCACAACAGGTCGACCGGGAGCTTGAGGATCGCGCGGATGATCTCGTTCGGAGCTGCGCTGCCCGCTTCGAGCCCGAGCAGCGCGCGTGCCTCCGCCGGCAGGGTGATCGACTTGAGCGTACGCGGGAATACGCCGCCGCCGCGCCCGAGCTTCTTGCGGTCGTAGTCATCCCAGCTCGAGCGCGGCAGAGCGAAGAGGCGCGCGCGCTCGGCGAAGCTCACCGCCGGGTCCGGGTTCGGATCGAGAAAGATGTGGCGGTGGTCGAAGGCCGCCTGCAGGCGGATGTGGCGCGACAGCAGCATGCCGTTGCCGAACACATCTCCCGACATGTCGCCGATGCCAGCCACCGTGAAGTCGGTCTTCTGCGTGTCGATGTCCATCTCACGGAAGTGGCGCTTGACGCACTCCCAGCCGCCGCGCGCCGTGATGCCCATCTTCTTGTGGTCGTAGCCGGCCGAGCCGCCGGAGGCGAACGCATCGCCGAGCCAGAAGCCATAGTCGGCCGAGATGGCGTTGGCGATGTCGGAGAACGTGGCGGTGCCCTTGTCGGCAGCGACGACCAGGTACGGGTCGTCGCCGTCGCGGCGCACCACTCCGTGCGGCGACACGATGCGGCCGCCGACGATGTTGTCGGTGAGATCGAGCAGCCCGCGGATGAAGGTCTGGTAGCAGGCCACCACCTCGGCCTGGATCTCCTCGCGCGTGCCGGCGAGGCGCTTCGGCACGAAGCCACCCTTGGCGCCCACCGGCACGATGACCGTGTTCTTGACGTTCTGCGCCTTCATCAGGCCGAGAACCTCGGTGCGAAAGTCCTCGCGCCGGTCCGACCAGCGGATGCCGCCACGCGCGACGTCGCCCATCCTCAGGTGCACGCCCTCGACGCGCGGGCTGTAGACGAAGATCTCGAACTTCGGCTTAGGCAGCGGCAGGTCCGGAATCTGTGCCGGGTCGAGCTTGAATGACAGGTAGCTCTTGGGACGCCCGTCGGCGCCCGCCTGATAGAAGTTGGTGCGCAAGGTGGCGCGCAGCAGGTTGAGGTAGGCGCGCAGGATCCGGTCGTCATCGAGGCTCGCCACGCCGTCGAGCCCGGCGCGCACCTGCGCCGCGAGGCTCTCGGCGGCGCGATCGGCGCGGGCGTTGCGCGCCGTGCCGGGCGCGAAGCGCGCCTCGAACAGGCGCACCAGGTTGCGCGCGATTGCCGCGTTGCCGGACAGTGTGCGCTCCATGTAGATCTGGCTGAAAGGCGCGCCGGTCTGCAGCAGGTAGCGGCAGCAGGCGCGCAGCATCACGATCTGGCGCGCGCCGAGGTCCGCGCCGAGTACCAGGCGGTTGAAGCCGTCGTTCTCGACGGCGCCCGCCCAGACGGCGAGGAATGCCTCGCGGAAGCGGTCTTCGACGCGGGCGATGTCGATCAGCAGGCGGTCGCGGTGCTCGAGCTCGAAATCCTGGATCCACGCCGCGCCGCCTTCGGGCCAGGCGAGCTGGTAGGGCCGCTCGGAGATGACCCGCAGGCCGAAGTTCTCCAGCATCGGCAGGATGTCCGAGATCGGTACCGGATCGCCGATCTTGGCGACCTTGAGATGCACCCGCTCAGCCCTCTGCGCGGCCGGCCGGTAGAGCTTGAGGCGCAACGCCTGCGGCTCGCGGCGCAGCGCCTCGAGGTCGGCGAGGTCATCGAGCACCGCCTGCGGTGCAACGTCGTCCTGGTAGGCGACCGGAAAGGCATGGCGATAGCGCGCGAGTAGCGCGAGGCCCGCGGCCTCGCCACGCTCACTCGTCAGCACTTCGCGCAGGCGATCGGACCAGGTGAGCGCGGCGTCGGCGATACGATGCTCGATGGCGGAGAAGTCGGGCTTGTGGGGCCGGGTGGGATCGGTGCGCACCACGACGTGCACGCGCGCGTGGCTCGAGCCCGAGATCTGCGCGTTGCTCTCGACGCTGGTGCCGGCGAAGCCCTCGAGCGTGAGGCGCTCGATGCGCTGGCGGACCTCGGTGTTGTAGCGATCGCGGGGCACGTACACCAGGCATGAGTAGAAGCGCTGATACGGATCACGGCGGACTAGCAGGCGCACGGTGCGGCGCTCGTAGAGATTGACGACCCCGCGCACGATGCGGACCAGATCCGGCACGCCCGCCTGGAACAGCTCGTCGCGTGGATAGGTCTCGAGGACGTTGAGCACTTCCTTGCCGTCGTGGCTCGCCGGGTCGAGGCCAAAGTGCTCGATGACGCGCTCGACCTTGCGGCGCAGTACCGGGATCTCGCGCGGGCTGCCGTGATAGGCGGTCGAGGTCCACAGCCCGAGGAAGCGGTGCTCGCCATCCACCTGCCCGCGGCTGTCGAAGGTCTTTACCCCGACGTAGTCGAGAAACTCGCCGCGATGCACGGTGGCGGTCGAGTTCGCCTTGGTAACGATCAGCAGCTCCGGCTCGCGCGCGCGCATGCGCACGTCGCCGCGCAGCACCGTCGCGGCGGCCCGGCCTCCCTTGCGGTGGCCGCGCGAGAGCACGCCGAGGCTGGAGAGCATATCGGGTACCAGCCGATCCTCGGAGCGGCCGCGCTCGAGGCGGTAATGGCGGTAGCCGAGGAATACGAAGTGCCGGCCTTCCATCCAGTCGAGCAGGTGGCGCGCCTCGTTCACCTCGGCGGCAGGCACCGGCGGCGGGTCGGCCTCGAGCCGCGCGATGATCTCGCGTACGCGCTCGCGCATCGGCATGAAGTCGTTCACGACGGCGCGCACGTCGGCGAGCGTGGACTCGAGATCGCGCCGCAGTTTCTCGAGCTGCTGCGGGTCGGTGACGCGGTCGATCTCGTAGAGCTGCCACGACTCGGCGTGCGTCGCCCCCGAGCCGTTGGCACCGAGGTCGGTAAGCCGCCCGCGTCCGTCGCGGCGCACCTGCAGCACCGGGTGCACGATCAGGTGCACGGCGAGTCCGGCGCGATTCAGCGCCATGCCGAGCGAGTCGACCAGGAACGGCATGTCGTCCGTGACGGTGAGCACCAGCGTATGCGGCGACTCGAAGCCGTCGGTGTCCGCGTCCGGGTTGAAGACCCGTACCAGCGCGCGCCCGGAGGTGCGGCGCGCCGCAAAGGCGAGGTGCGCGAGCGCCGCCTTGGCCAGCGGCCCCGGCGGATGCGCCGCCAGGTCCTCTTCCGCGACGCCGTGGAAGTAGCCGCGCAGGAAACGCGGCTGCAGCTCATTGCGGCCGCCGCGGCCGCCCGCCGCGCGCGCGATGCGCTCGATCAGCGCGACCCGCGCGGCGGGAATGCTGCGCAGCAGCCGGCTGTCTTCGGGAGCAACGTGCGCGTGCATGGAGGCGCGCGATTATACATGCGGGACGCTGCCGGCGGCCTGCATGCCGCGGGGCGCCTATAATGCCCCTCATGAGCGACCTGCACGACAACCCGATGGGCACCGACGGGTTCGAGTTCGTCGAATACACGGCGCCGGATCCGCAGTTGCTGCGCACCCTGTTCGAGCGGCTCGGCTTTCCGGTGGTGGCGCGCCACCGCTCCAAGAACGTGACGCTGCACCGTCAGGGCGAGATCAACTTCATCATCAATGCCGAGCCGGCTTCCTTTGCACAGGGATTCGCCCGGATGCACGGGCCCTCGGCGTGCGCCATGGCCTTCCGGGTGCGCGACGCGGCGGGTGCCTACCGCCGCGCGCTCGAGCTCGGGGCGAAGCCCGGACCGCAGAGCGCCGGCCCCATGGAGCTCAACATCCCCTGCATCGAAGGCATCGGTGGCTCACTCATCTATCTCGTGGACCTCTACGGCGAGCGCTCGATCTACGACGTGGACTTCCGCCCGGTGGCGCCGCCGGCGCCGGCGGACGGCGCGGGGCTCTCGGTCATCGACCACCTCACCCACAACGTCGGGCGCGGGCGCATGGACCTGTGGGCGGGCTTCTACGAGAAGCTGTTCAACTTCCGTGAGATCCGCTACTTCGACATCGAAGGCAAGCTCACCGGGCTGCTGTCGCGCGCCATGACCAGTCCCTGCGGCAAGATCCGCATTCCGATCAACGAGTCACAGGACGACAAGAGTCAGATAGAGGAGTACCTGCGCGAGTATCGCGGCGAGGGCATCCAGCACATCGCGCTCGCGACCGCGGATATCTACCGCACCGTGGACGTGCTGCGCGGTCACGGCGTCGCGTTTCAGGACACGCCGGAGAGTTACTACGACGGGATCGCGGCCCGCGTCCCCGGACACCGCGAGTCGCTCGGCGAGCTGCGGCGGCGGGGCATTCTGATCGACGGCAACCCGGCCAAGGGCGAGGGGGTGCTGCTGCAGATCTTCACCCAGAACGTGATCGGTCCGATCTTCTTCGAGATCATCCAGAGGAAGGGCAACGAAGGTTTCGGCGAGGGAAATTTCAAGGCGCTGTTCGAGTCGATCGAGCAGGACCAGATCCGGCGCGGAGTTATCTAGGCGCTTTGTTTAGCGGGCAAAAGCCCCGCCTTTTGCCCGCGGGCTCGTGACAGCTGTCAGGTTGGCCTGCGGAAAACGCCGCAGGCGTTTTCCGCCGAATGAAACTAGGGCTTGTGCTCGCGCGCCAGGTACGCGGTGCTCTGCATCTCGATGAGCCGGCTCACGGTGCGCTCGAAGGGCGCGGCCAGGCGCTCACCGCGATAGAGCCCGGGCGCGGCGGCCGCCGCCGAGACGATCAGCCTCACGTTGCGGTCGTAGAACTCATCGATGAGCGCGATGAAGCGCCGCGCCTCATCGTCGCTCGTGGCATCGAGCACCGGCACCCCTGACACGATGACCGTGTGGAACTCGCGCGCGATCTCGATGTAGTCGTCGGCACTGCGGGGACCGGCGCACAGCGCGCTGAATTCGCACCACAGGACACCCGAGCCCGCGCGGATCACGGGGATCGCCCGCCCCTCGATCGGAATCGAGCCGCCGGCGCGCGCGCCGTGGTCGGCGAGCCGCGTGAACAGCTGCTCGAGCCGGGCGGGCGTATCGGGTGCCGCTGCGGGCAGATAGACGCCGGCCTGGGTGAGCTCGGCCAGCCGATAGTCGGTCGTACCGCCGATCCGCCACACCTCGAGGTGGCGTTCCAGGCACTCGATCGCCGGCACGAAGCGGGCGCGCTGCAGGCCGTCCCGATAGAGCTCGCGTGGCGCGGAGTTGGAAGTCGCAACCAGAGTCACCGAGCGGCGGAACAGCGCGTCGAACAGGTTACCGAGGATCATGGCGTCAGCGATGTCGGCGACCTGCAGTTCATCGAAACACAACACCCGCACCTCGCGCGCGATCAGCTCCGCGACCTGCTCGAGCGGATCGCGCTCGTGCCGCAGCTCGGTGAGCCGCGCGTGCACGTCGTGCATGAAGCGGTGGAAGTGCTGACGGCGCCGCTCGGCGAACGGCAGACTCTCGAAGAACAGGTCCATGAGCCAGGTCTTGCCGCGGCCCACGCCGCCCCACAGGTACAGCCCGCGCGCCGGCGCGTCCGGCCGCCGCAGTACCCGGGCGAGCCAGCGCGGCAGGGAGGCGCGCGGCCGGCGCAGCAGGCGGCGCCGTACGCCCTCGAGTCTGGCGACGGCGGCCAGCTGGGCGGCATCGGAGCTGAAGCCGCGGACGGCGAGCGCGCGCGCATACAGCTCCCGCAGGTCGTCGGCGTCGCGCACGCGTTGCGGATTTCAGCTCGCGAGCTCGGGGAGGTTACGAAAATGCTCGAGCGCCTGCGGGTTGGCGAGCGCGTCGACGTTCTTCACCGGCAGCCCGTGGATCACGTTGCGCACCGCGAGCTCGGTGAGCTTGCCGGAGAGGGTGCGCGGAAGGTCGGGCACCGCAATGATGCGGGCCGGGACGTGCCGCGCCGTGGTCTGCGTGCGGATGGCGGCGCGGATTGCGCTGGCCAGCTCCTCGGTGAGCTCGACGCCAGCCTTGAGGCGCACGAACAGCACGACCCGCACGTCGCCCTGCCAATCCTGGCCGACCGCGAGTGACTCGACGATCTGCGGCAGCACCTCGACCGCACTGTAGATCTCGGCGGTGCCGATGCGCACGCCACCCGGGTTGAGGACCGCATCCGAGCGGCCGTAGATCACGATGCCGTCATGCGCGGTGATGGCCGCGAAATCACCGTGGTGCCAGACGCCGGGGAAGCGCTCGAAGTAGGCGGCGCGGTAGCGCGCGCCGTCGGGATCGTTCCAGAAGTGCAGCGGCATCGAGGGGAACGGCGCGGTGCACACCAGCTCGCCGCGCGTGCCGCGCACTGAGCGGCCGTCGTCGTCGAATATATCGACCGCCATTCCGAGCCCGCGGCACTGAATCTCGCCGCGGTATACCGGGCGGATCGGGCAGCCGAGGGCGAAGCAGGACACGATGTCGGTGCCGCCCGAGATCGAGCCGAGCAGAAGGTCGGCCTTGACACTCGAGTAGACGAAGTCGAAGCCCTCGGGCAGGAGCGGCGAGCCGGTCGAGAGCAGGGTGCGGAGCGCGGTGAGGTCCACGGTGCGCGCGGGCTCGAAGGCGCTCTTCTCGAGCGAGGCGAGGTACTTGGCGCTGGTGCCGAATACGGTGACGCGCTCCTCGGCGGCCATGCGCCACAGCGCCCCGGGATCGGGGTGGAAGGGGCTGCCGTCGTAGAGCACGAGCGTCGCCCCGGTCGCCAGTCCGCTCATCAGCCAGTTCCACATCATCCAGCCGCAGGTGGTGAAGTAGAAGAGCCGGTCGCTGCGCCCGAGATCGGTGTGCAACAGCTGCTCTTTCTGATGCTGCAGCAGCGTTCCGCCGGCGCCGTGCACGATGCACTTCGGCACGCCGGTGGTGCCCGAGGAGTACAGAATGTAGAGCGGATGATTGAAGGGCTGCGGCGTGCAGCGCAGCGGCGCCCCGCGTGTGCCGAACTGCGCCCAGTGGCTGGCGCGCGCGGCAGCGGCGCCGAGCCTGGCGAGCTGCGGCTGCTCCGCCACGTAGGCAATGACCACCACGCGCTCGATGTGCGGGAGCTTCTCGAGAACTTCGCCCATGGGGCCGAGTGAATCGAGCGTCTTGCCCGCGTAGAAGTAGCCATCGGCGGTGAACAGCACTTTAGGAGTGATCTGCCCGAAGCGGTCGAGCACGCCGTGCACCCCGAAATCCGGCGAGCACGACGACCACACGGCGCCGAGACTCGCCGTTGCCAGCATGGCGATACACGCTTCCGGCAGGTTCGGCAGGTAGCCGGCGACGCGATCACCGGCGACGACACCCGCGGCGCCGAGCCCGGCGGCCACACGCGCCACCTCCGCGCGCAGCTCCTGCCCGGAGAGTGTGCGCCGTGCGCCGCGCTCGTTGCGGAAGATGAGCGCCGGAAGCTCGTCGGCAAATTTGAGGAGGTTGTCCGTGAAGTTGAGGCGGGCGGCGGGAAAGAAGCGCGCCCCGGGCATGGCCGCCGGGTGCTCGATCACCGGCCCCTCACCCCAGTCGGCGCGCACCGCGGCAAAGCGCGCGAGCTCGCTCCAGAACTGCGCCGGGGAGCTCAGCGACCAGGCGTAGGTCGCCTCGTAGTCAGCGAGCGGCGTACCGGTGCGTGCGGTCACGCAGCGCATGAAACGCGTCAGGTTCGCGTTGGCGATACGTTGTGGGGACGGGCGCCAGAGCTCGGACATGGGGCGGACTAGAGCGACTGATAGTTCGGGCCCGAGCCTCCCTCGGGCGTGGTCCAGGTGATGATCTGGTAGGGATCCTTGATGTCGCAGGCCTTGCAGTGTACGCAGTTGGCTGCGTTGATCTGCAGGCGCCGGCCGCCGCGGCCGTCGTCCACCATCTCGTAGACACTCGCGGGGCAGAAGCGCTCGCAGGGATTGCCGAACTCGGTGGCGCAGCGTCCCGCGCAGATGCTGGTGTCGGCCACCTTGAGGTGGATTGGCTGGCTCTCCTCGTGCGAGTTGCCCGCGAAGAACACGAACGAGACCCGGTCGCGCGGCGGCAGGGTACGCGTCCCCCAATGCCGCTCCGGCGAGAGGAAATCGTCGAGTTTCGCGAGCCGCGACCAGTCGGCGGTGTTCTTCAGCGTCCAGGGCGAGTGCCCGGCGGTGAGCATCTCCCACGCGGAGTTCATGAGCCCGAGCCACATGCCGCGCTTGAACGCGGGCTTGAAGTTACGCACCTTCTTCAGCTCGCGTCCGCCGTCCGAGGCGCGCCACTTGGCATCGAAGCCCGCGCCGCCGCCGGCGGCGATGTGCTCGCCGGCCAGCGCCCCTGAGCGGATCGCCTGATGCACTCCCTTGATCTTGGCGAAGTTGAGCGTCCCGCCCGCATCGCCCACCAGGATCGCGCCGGGCATCTCGAGCGTCGGCGTCGACTGCCAGCCGCCGGCGGCGATGGTGCGGGCGCCGGCCGAGAGGATCTCGCCCCCTTCGAGCAGCGCCTTCACGCTGGGGTGATTCTTATACTGCTGAAAGGCCTCGAACGGGGCCAGGCGGGGATCCCGATAGTCGAGCCCGACGATATAGCCCACGTAGACCCGGTCGTTGTCGAGGTGATAGAGGAAGCTGCCGGCATAGGTGCGGGAATCGGCCGGCCAGCCGAGCCCATGCTCGATGCGCCCGGGACGCACCCGCCCCGCGGGCAGCTGCCAGAGCTCCTTATAGCCGAGCGCGAAGGTCTGCGGGCAGTGGCTCCTCGCGAGATCGAACTTCGCGATCAGCTGCTTCGAGATCGAGCCGCGTGCGCCTTCGGCGAGCACCGTGAGCGGCGCACGGATCTCGACCCCGGGGGTGAAATTGGGGCCGGGCCTGCCGTCGCGATCGAGCCCCATGTCGCCGATCTGTACGCCTGCGACGGCTCCGTGCGCGTCGATGAGCGGCGCGGCGGCTGCAAAGCCCGCAAAAACCTCCACCCCGAGGCCTTCCGCCTTGACGGCGAGCCACGCGGTCAGCTGGCCGAGGGAGATGATGTAGTTGCCGTGGTTGTTGAACGGGGTGCTGTAGGTGAGCGAGCGCGGCAGCAGCTTTACCAGGAAGTCCGGCACCGGCTTGAACGAGCCGCCGGGGGTGAGGATGCGGAAGTCGTCCTCGGTTGCCGGGACTTTCATGCCGGGGTAATCGCTGCGCCACTCCGGCAGCAGCGCCTCGAGCGGTCCGGGCTCGAGCACCGCGCCCGAGAGCGAGTGCGCGCCAACCGCGGAGGCCTTTTCCAGCACGCACACGCTCGACGCGGGCCGCAGCTGCTTCAGGCGGATCGCGCACGCGAGCCCCGCGGGACCGGCGCCGACGATCACCACGTCGTACTCCATGCGCTCGCGCTGGATTGCACCGCCTGCGGTGTTGGCTTCGCTCAACACTTACTTCGGCTGCATGCGGATGGCGCCGTCCAGGCGCAGCGTGGTGCCATTCAGCATCGGAATCTCGAACACCGAGGCGACGAGCTGGGCGAACTCCTCGGGTTTGCCCAGCCGTGCCGGGAACGGCACCTGGGCGGCGAGTGAGTCCTGCACCTCCTGCGGCATGCCGTCCATCATCGGGGTGTGAAAGATGCCGGGCGCGATCGACACGCAGCGGATGCCAACGCGCGCCAGCTCGCGCGCGATCGGCAGCGTCATGCCGGCGACCGCCGCCTTGGTGGCGGCATAGGCCGCCTGTCCGATCTGCCCCTCGAAGGCGGCGATCGAGGAGGTGTGGATGAGAACCCCGCGCTCGCCGTCCGCCCCGGGGGAGTTCTTCTGCATGAGGGCCGCCGCGGCCTTGTCGCACAGGAAGGTGCCGATCAGGTTGATGTGAATCACCTTGGTGAAGAACTCCCCCGCCATCGGTCCGTTCTTGCCGAGCACGCGTCCCGCGCCCACCACGCCGGCGCAGTTGACCAGCAGGTTGAGCTCACCGAGCTGCGCGGCGGCGGCGTCCATCGCCGCGTTGACCTCGGCCTCGGAGGTGACGTCACAGCGCAGGAAGTGCGCCCGAGCCCCGAGCCCGCTCGCGGCCGAACGCCCGGGGCCCTCCTGGACATCGAGGATTGCCACCGCGCCGCCCTGGGCCGAGATGTGCTTCGCGACCGCGTAACCTAAGCCCGATGCGCCGCCGGTCACGACGGCGCGAGCGTCCTGGATCTTCATGCGACCCCCGTTGAGCCGTTCGCAGCCTACTTCGTGACCTCGACCGCGAGCGCCACCGCCTCGCCCCCACCGATGCAGAGCGCGGCAATGCCGCGCCGGGCGCCGCGGCGGCGCAGCGCGTGCGCCAGAGTCGTGAGGATGCGCGCGCCCGTGGCGCCGATCGGATGGCCGAGCGCGCAGGCGCCGCCGTTGACGTTGACGCGCGCATGATCGATATCGATGTCGCGCATCGCGGCCATGGTGACCACCGCGAACGCTTCGTTGATCTCGTAGAGATCCGCATCGTGCGGCTTCCAGCCGAGCTGCTTCAGCACCTTGGCGATGGCGCCGACCGGAGCGGTGGTGAACCACTCGGGCTCCTGCGCGTGGCTCGCCCAGGCGAGCACCCGGGCGAGGGGCTTCACGCCACGCGCCGCGGCCGCCTCGGCGCTCATCAGCACGAGCGCGGCAGCGCCATCGGCGATCGAGGAGGAGCTGGCGGCCGTCACGGTGCCGTCCTTGTTGAACGCGGGCTTCATCGTGGCGATCTTCGCTACGTCACAGGTGCCCGGGGTCTCATCGCGGGCGATCACGGTCTCGCCCTTGCGGCCCTTGACGGTCACCGGCGTCACCTCGAGGTCGAACTCGCCCTTCTCGAGAGCGGCCATGGCGCGCCGCACCGACTCGGTGGCGAACGCATCCTGCTGGGCGCGCGTGAAGCTGTACTTGGCCGCGGTCGCATCGGCGAAAAAGCCCATCGATTTGCCGTCAAAGGGACTCGTGAGGCCGTCGCGCAGCATGTGGTCGATCACCTCGCCCGGGCCCATGCGGTAGCCGCTGCGTGCCTTCGCCAGCAGGTACGGTGCATTGCTCATCGATTCGAGTCCGCCGGCGAGAATGACGTCGGCCGTGCCGGCACGGATCTGCTCGGCGGCCATCATCACGGCTTTGAGGCCCGAGCCGCACATCTTGTTGATCGTGGTGGCCGGCACCGCCTGCGGGATCCCGGCTCCGAGCGCCGCCTGACGCGCCGGCGCCTGCCCGAGGTTGGCCGGCAGGACGCAGCCCATGATGACTTCCTGAATGTCCCCGGGCGCGACCCCGGAGGCCTGTACCGCGGCCTGGGCGGCGGCGCTGCCGAGCTGTACGGCGCTGAGAGGGGTAAGCGCGCCGAGGAAGGCCCCGATGGGCGTGCGCTTGGCGGATGCGATGACGACGTCTGGAGCGGACATGATGGCAGCCTCGTGGTAGTTCAGCGGGTGATGCGCACCCGGCGCCGCAGCGGCGCGCGGGTCGCGACCTGGGCGGCGCTGCGCGGACGCAGACCCCCCTCGAATAAGGTGACGAACACCGCCGCGATCTCGGCGGGGGTCAGCGACTGGTCCTCACGATACCAGTGGGCGATCCAGTTGAGGGCGCCGGCGAGGGCGAACGCGGTCATCTTCGGGTCACAGGACTCGATCGAGCCGTCCTGGATGCCTTCGCGGATCAGCCGCCGGATCCCCTGATCGATCTCGGACTTGAGCGCCTTGATGTGGCGGCTCATGGCGGGGGAGAGGTCCTGGTCCTCGGCGCGCACCATGCACCAGCCGAACTCGCAGGCCACCGCCTCGCCGTAGTGGCGCAGCACCGCGTTCAGGCGCTCGCGCGCCGGCAGCTCGAGATCCTTCACCTCACGGAAGGCGGCGCGGATCGGCTCGACGCCGGCGAGGAAGCACTGGAACAGCAGGTGCTCCTTGTTGGTGACGTAGTAGTAGACCGTGGGCTTGGTGACCTCGAGGGCCGCGGCAATATCGTCGAGCGAGGTGTTGTGGTAGCCCTTGCGGTTGAAGGCGCGGGCAGCGGCGCGAATCACGGCCTCGCGCTTCACCTCCCGGTCCCGCCGGCGCGCCCGCCACGGCGAGGGGCTGGCGGCGGGAGACTTGCCGGCTGGGTGCGGGCTGGCGCGGCGGCTGTTCATGCGTGTGCGGAGTATTATAGCGGCGCTTAAGAGGTGGGCTTGACCGCGGGCGGCGCAGCAAAAGGCGGGGACCGCCACGCTCGTTGACCCATCGCTTCAGCCTCGATCATACTCATGAGTAGATATTCTACCCGAGAGTAACTAAAGCGTGAACGCCCCCCTGAAGGGCGGCCCGGCGGCCGCTCCCGGCATCGAACAGCAGGCGCGCCCGCCGCTGCGCTTCGTGTCCGCCGCCTCGCTGTTCGACGGCCACGACGCCGCCATCAACATGATCCGGCGGCTGCTGCAGGCGCGCGGCGCCGAGGTCGTGCACCTCGGCCACAACCGCAGCGTCGTCGACATCGTGCGGGCCGCGATCGACGAGGACGCCGATGCCATCGCGGTAAGCTCCTACCAGGGCGGCCACAACGAGTACTTCACCTACATGGTCGACATGCTGCGCGAGCGTGGCTACAGCCGCATCCGCGTAGTGGTGGGGGGCGGGGGCACCATTGCGCCGCAGGAGATCGAGGCGCTCGAGCGGTACGGGGTGGAGAAGATCTATACGCCCGAGGACGGCCGGCGGCTCGGCCTCGGCGGCCTGATCGACGACGTGTTTCAGCGCGTCGGCGCGGTGTCCAGGCCGCCGTACGAATTCCGTCCCCTGAACGCCCGCGACCACGGCCTGGTCGCACGCACCATCTCGGTGCTCGAGGGCGCCGCCGGCGTTGAGGAGCCCCAGGCCGAGCAGATCCGGCGGGCGCTCGCACGCTCGCGCCATCGGGTCCCGGTCGTCGGCATCACCGGCACCGGCGGTGCCGGCAAGTCGAGCCTCACCGACGAGCTGCTCGCGCGCCTGACGCGCGCCTTCCCCAAGCTGCAGATCGCCGTGATTGCCATGGATCCGACGCGGCGGCGCAGCGGCGGTGCGCTGCTCGGCGATCGCATCCGCATGAACAGTCTCGCCTCTGACAATATCTACATGCGCTCGCTCGCAACGCGGCGCGCCCACCTCGCGACCGCGGCGGTGTTGCGCGAGGTGATCCAGCTGTACCAGGCGTGCGGCTTCGATCTGGTGCTGGTCGAGACCGCGGGCATCGGCCAGTCGGACACCGAGATCGTCGACATGGTCGATCTGTCGCTGTATGTGATGACGAGCGAGTACGGCGCCGCGAGCCAGCTCGAGAAGATCGACATGCTCGACTATGCCGACTTCATCGTGCTCAACAAGGCCGAGAAGCGCGGCGCCGAGGACAGCCTGCGCGACGTGCGCAAGCAGTGGCGGCGCAACCACCCCGAGCGGGCCAAGCTCGCCGACGCCGAGCTGCCCGTCTACCCGACGATCGCGAGCCGCTTCAACGACCCGGGCGTGAACCGGCTGTTTGCCGCATTGTGCGCGGCGCTCGCCGCGAAGCACATCGGCACCGGCTCATGGTCGCTCGCCGACACCGGTCCCACCGAGCTCAGCACCCGCACCCCGCTCATCCCCGGGGCCCGCACCCGCTATCTGGCCGAGATCGCCCAGGCGGGGCGCGCCGCGCGCGCGCGCGCCGAGGAGCAGTGTCAGGCCGCACGGCGCGCCTATGGCGTGTACGAGTCACTGAAGGCGCTGCACGATGCGCGCCTGCCCGGGCCGCTCGAAGCCTACCCGCAGGAGGCTCTCGAGGAGCGCGCGGGCGATGCGACGCGGCGCGAGCTGCGCGCGGCCTACAACCGCGCGCTCGAGCAGATCGGCGCCGAGGGTGTCGCGCAGCTGCGCGCCTGGCCCGAGCGGGTGCGCTCGGCGACGGATGCCACCTATTCCTACAAGGTGCGCGAGCGGCTCGTGAAGGGTGAGAACTACACGCAGAGCCTGTCGCACTCCCGGATTCCGAAGCTCGCCGTGCCGCAGCTGCGCGACTGGGGCGAGCTGCTGCATTTCATCCTTCTGGAGAACCTCCCCGGCGCCTATCCCTACACCGGCGGCGTCTATCCCTACCGGCGCGAGGAGGAGGATCCGACCCGAATGTTTGCCGGCGAAGGCGGCCCGGAGCGTACGAATCGCCGCTTCCACTATCTGGCACATGGGCACGGCGGGGCACGCCTGTCGACGGCGTTCGACTCGACCACGCTCTACGGAGAAGACCCGGACACCCGTCCGGACGTCTACGGTCGTACCGGCAACTCCGGCGTCTCGATCGCCACCCTCGACGACATGAAGAGGCTCTACTCGGGCTTCGACCTGTGCTCACCCTCGACCTCGGTCTCGATGACCATCAACGGGCCGGCGCCGATGCTGCTCGCGATGTACATGAACACGGCCACCGACCAGCAGGTGGAGCGATACCTGAGAGCCGAAGGGCGCTGGAGCGCCGCCGAGAAGAAGATCGCCGCTCTGCACGCGGCCGCCGACGGGCACGGCGTGGCGCCGCCCGCCTACCGGGGTGCGCTGCCGGCGCACCACGACGGCTCGGGGCTCGCGCTCCTCGGGCTGACCGGAGATGAGCTGCTCGAGCGCGAGGTCTACGAGCGCATCCGCGCCGAGACGCTCGAAGCGGTGCGCGGCACCGTGCAGGCCGACATCCTCAAGGAGGACCAGGCACAGAACACCTGCATCTTCTCCACGGAATTCGCGCTGCGGATGATGGGGGACGTGCAGCAGTACTTCACCGAGCGGCGGGTTCGCAACTTCTACTCGGTGTCGATTTCCGGCTACCACATCGCCGAGGCGGGAGCCAATCCCATCTCGCAGCTCGCCTTCACGCTCGCCAACGGCTTCACCATTGCGGAGTACTACCTGGCGCGCGGCATGAAGATCGACGACTTCGCGCCCAACCTGTCGTTCTTCTTTTCCAACGGCATGGACCCGGAGTACGTGGTCATCGGGCGCGTGGCGCGCCGCATCTGGGCGCGCGCTATGCGCGAGCGCTATCACGCGGGGCCGCGCAGCCAGATGCTCAAGTATCACGTGCAGACTTCGGGACGCAGCCTGCACGCGCGCGAGATCTCCTTCAACGACATCCGCACGACGCTGCAGGCGCTCTATGCGCTGTTCGACAACTGCAACAGCCTGCATACCAACGCCTACGACGAGGCGCTCACCACGCCGACCGAGGAGAGCGTGCGGCGCGCGGTCGCCATCCAGCTCATCATCAATCGCGAGCTCGGGCTCAATCGGATCCAGAATCCGTGGCAGGGCTCGTTCGCCATCGAGTACCTCACCGACCTGGTGGAGGAGGCGGTGTACAAGGAGTTCGAGGCGCTGTCGGAGCGCGGCGGGGTGCTCGGCGCCATGGAGACCATGTACCAGCGCGGCAAGATCCAGGAGGAGTCGCTCTACTACGAGACGCGCAAGCACGACGGCTCCCTGCCGATCGTGGGCGTCAACACCTACCTCTCGGGAACCGACGCCTCCGAAGAGCATAAAGGCACGGAGCTGATCCGCTCGTCGGAGGACGAGAAGCAGGCTCAGGTCGCGGGCGTGCGGGCCTTCCAGGCTCGCAACGCCGCGCGCTCGCCTGCGGCGCTTGCGGCGCTGCAGCAGGCGGCCGCCGGCGGTGGCAACGTGTTTGCCGAGCTCATGGAGAGCGTCAAAGTCTGCTCGCTCGGGCAGATCTCACGAGCGCTGTATCAGGTGGGCGGGCAGTACCGTCGGAACATGTGAGATCGGGCTCACCGAGCGCGGCGAGGATCGCCGCGCGCGCTTCGTCGCGCAGCGCTCGTACCGCCTCGCCCGCACCGCCGGGAGCCGGCACGATCGGCGCAAGGATCTCGAGCTCGACCGGCCCCGGTAGCGGCAGCGAGCCGCCCGGCCAGAGCGCGCGCCGCGTGCCGCGCAGCACGGCGGGCACGAGCGGGCAACCGGCCCGCACGGCGCTCGCGAACGCCCCGGCGTGGAACTTGTGCACCCCTGGCCTGGGGTCGAACGTGCCCTCGGGGAAGAACACCAGCGAGCGGCCACGCGAGGCGTCGCGAAGCAGCCGCCGGGCATCGGCGGAGGGCTGCGTGCGGTTGCGCTCGACGAACACCGAGCCCAGCCGCCGCAGCACTATCGCGGCGAGTGGCACGGCGGACATCTCGCGCTTGATGACGAAGGCGAAACGCGGCGGGAGCGCCGCCGTGACCACCGGCCCGTCCAGATAGCTGGCGTGGTTGCACACCACGACGCATTGGCCCTCGGGGAGCCGCTCCTCGTGCTTCACCGTGAGCGGCATGGCGGCGAGCCACAGGAAGGTGCGCGCGGCCCGGCGCCCTGCCGCGCGCCGCCGCATGACGCCGGGGACTACCAGCATCAGCGCGAGCGCGGTGAGGCCGACCGCGAGGAAGGCGAGCGTGACCCACAGCGCATACACGAACCTGAGCGGGGCGAGGAGCAGCGTACGCAGCCTCAGGGGCTGCCGGGGGGACTGTGCGGTCATGGGAGGGGGACGCTGCGCCAACTGCCGATGTGAACTGGTTCTCTTTATGTTAATGCCGAGAGGCAGATGTGAAGGTCATCACGTCGGTGCATCTGTCGCGCTCACCATACTGTGTCCACACCTTACCCGGAAGTCGGGGCTCTTACACGGCGTGCCGCGCCCGGGGGCGCCCTGAGGACCAGCGAGACGAGACTTGTCAAACCAGGCTGCGGCTCTGTCCATGACCACCAACGCCGATTCCGATCCGGCGGTTTCCCGCTTCCTGGATGCGGTCTGGATGGAGCGGGGCCTGTCGCCGAACACGCTGGCCGCCTACCGCGCCGATCTTACCGCGCTGGCGCGCTGGCTCGCCGAGCGTAACGTACCCATCATGCGCACCTCGCGCCTCGACCTGCAGGAGTTCATCGCCTCCAGAGTCCGTGGCGGGGCGCGGCCGCGCTCGACCGCGCGGCAGCTGTCGAGCTTCCGGCGCTTCTTCCGTTACTACATGCGCGAGGCCGTGATCCGCGAGGACCCCACTGCGCAGATCGCCATGCCCAAGATCGGGCGCTCGCTGCCGCGTTCGCTCACCGAGGAGGAAGTCGAGTCGCTGCTCGGCGCCCCGGTGGTGAGCGACCCGCTCGGCAACCGCGACCGCACCATGCTCGAGGTGCTGTACGCGACCGGGCTGCGGGTATCGGAGCTGGTGAACCTGCGTCAGGGGCAGATCAACCTCAACCAGGGCGTCATCCGCATCCTCGGCAAGGGCGATCGCGAGCGGCTCATTCCCCTCGGCGAGGAGGCGATGCGCGCGCTGAAGGAATTCGCACGCGGCCCGCGCGGTGAGATCCTGCTCGAGCGTCAGACGGATTACCTGTTTCCGACGCGCCGCGGCGATCGCATGACGCGCCAGGCCTTCTGGCACATCATCAAGCGCTACGCGCGCAAGGCCGGCATCAGCAAGGGGCTCTCGCCCCATACGCTGCGCCACGCGTTCGCGACCCACCTGCTCAACCACGGCGCCGACCTGCGCGTGGTGCAGCTGCTGCTCGGTCACAGTGATCTGTCGACGACGCAGATCTACACGCACGTCGCGCGCGAGCGCATGAAGGAGCTGCACTCGCAGCACCACCCGCGGGGCTGATGCCCGCAGCGGCGCACGCCCTGCTGGCACCGTCGGGGCTCTGTTAGACTTCGGCCCCGTTTCTCGAGCGTCGCCGAACGATCGGCGCCCGCCACAGTCCAAATCTCCACAGTCGAGCAGCCAGCCAAAGTGAAAATCCCTATGCCTTCGACCAAGCCGTTCCTGTTGCTGGCGCTCGCAGCACTCGCGCCCTGGAGCCCGGTAGTGGCCGAGCCACCCGCCGCCGCCCCGGCTGCCACCCCGCCTGCCAACCCGGCTGCCAACCCGGACCCGCGCGAGGAGATCGCGCGCCACATCCCGGGCGCCAGCGCCGATCAGCTGCATGTCTCACCGGTCCCCGGCCTCTGGGAGTACACCCACGGCGGCGACATCGGCTATGTGACCGCCGACGGACGCTACGCGATCATGGGCGATCTCTATGACCTCAAGTCCAACAGCAATCTCACGGAAGCGCATCGCCGCGAGGTCCGCCTGAAGCTCCTCGCCCAGGTGCCCGAGAACTACATGTTGGTTTTTGGGCCCAAGGACCCGAAGTACACCATCACGGTGTTCACCGACGTCGACTGCCCGTACTGCCGCACGCTCCACAGTCAGATGGGCGTGTTCAACCGCCTCGGGATCCGCGTGCGTTATCTGCTGTATCCGCGCACCGGCCCGAACACCCCGGCCTGGACCAGGGCGGAGCAGGTGTGGTGCGCGGCGGATCGCAACGACGCGCTCACCCGCGCCAAGCTCGGGCAGGCGCTGCAGGACAAGCCCTGTGTCGGTAACCCGGTGGCCGCGACCTACGCTCTGGGACGCGAGTTCGCCATCGACGGAACGCCGGCCATCGTGATGACGAACGGCGAGCTGCTGCCCGGCTACCTGCCGCCCGACGTCCTGCTGAAGCACCTGCAGGACGAGCTGCACTGAGGAGCGGGAGCTAACGCTCCAGCAGCTTCAGCTTGTCGGGCTTTCCTTCCCACTCCTTGGCGTCGGCGGGCGCGGCCTTCTTCTCGGTAATCACCGGCCATTGCTTGGCGAGGTCGGCGTTCAGCTGCTTGAACTGCTCCTGACCCTTGGGCAGTTCCTCCTCGGAGAAAATCGCCTCGACCGGGCATTCCGGCTCGCACAGCGTGCAGTCGATGCACTCCTCGGGATCGATGGTGAGGAAGTTCGGCCCCTCGTGGAAGCAATCGACCGGACAGACCTCGACGCAGTCCATGTATTTGCACTTGATGCAGTTCTCGGTAACGACGAAAGTCATTCAGTTTCCTCGGATGCCACGGATGCCCGCCGCCCCGGGAGCGCGGGCACGCAGTCAAGTATTCTGCCACGAGGTCGCCCGGTGGGTGAGATCGCCGGGTTGCAGAGGCGGCGCCTGCGGTTATGAGGCGCTCGTGCCCGGATGCTGCAGCCGCCGGTCGATGGTCGTGAAATGGTGCGGCTCGCGCCCGGCGGCACGGTCCTCTAGATAGCGCTTGAGGGCGAACTCGGTGCTCGGGAACGCCAGCTCGCCCCAGGGGATGTCCGCAGGTCTCACCAGCGTCACCTCGAGGCTCTCAGCGCCCGCCCCGTACTCGGCGCTGCGCAGCGCGGCGCGGAAGAACACGTGCACCTGCCGCGCGTGCAGCACGTGCACCACCGCGAGGAGCGACCCGATGTCGACCTGCGCCAGCGCCTCTTCGTGCGACTCGCGCGCCGCACCCTGCTGCAGCGTTTCGCCGTTCTCCAGGAAGCCGGCCGGCACCGTCCAGTAGCCGAGCCGCGGCTCGATCGCCCGGCGGCACAGCAGGATCCGGCCCTCGTGCTCGGGGACGCAGCCGACGACCAGGCGCGGGTTCTGGTAATGGATGGTGCCGCAGGCATCGCATACGTGGCGCGGCAGGTGATCGCCCGGGGGGACGCGCAGCGCGACCGGCGCGCCGCACTCACTGCAGTACTTCATGGTGTGACTTCGAGGATACGGGCGCGCACCGGCGCTTGTCGACCTGTGGGCCGAGGGGCTAGCGTGGCCCGAAGACCGCCACGCCATTGGTGGCGGCGACGAACACCTTGCCGTCGGCGATCGTCGGGGTGATGAACTTGTTGGCGCTGCCGATCGAGTCGCGCGCGCCCGCCGCCTGCGTGCTGTTATAGAGCTCGGTGGCGAGATTGCCCGCGTCGTAGGCGTGCAGCACCGCCGCGCCCGAGCCCGCGTTCTCGTAAGCCCATACGATGCCGTTGGCGGTGCCGTGGGCGGAGATCGCGGGCGCGGTACCCGGATAGCCGAAGGCGAGCGCCGACTGCGACGACGGCGCGCTGAGCAGCAGCGCGTTGCTCACGCTGAAGGCGAGCAACGGCCCGCCGACGGGACCGTAGTAGACGCTGCCGTTGAAGTACGCGGGCGTCGACCAGATGCCGCCCGGTAGCGCTGCGGAGAGCTCCTGCCAGATCTGATTGTTGTTGCTCGGGTTGAACCTGCCCATCGAGTCGCGGTTGACGACGTAGAGGTTGCCGTCCTTGCCGGCGCCCACCGCGAGATGGCGCGCCGTGCCGCCGGAGTCCGTGAGGTCCGGCAGCAGCATGATGCCGCCCGAGCCGAGGTCGACATCGCCATTCGACTCTTCGACCTCGTTGAACATGGTGAAATAGTCGGCAACCGTGAGCTTGCCGGCGCTGTTGGCGATCCTGACGAACGAGTTGCCGTAGTCGCCCTGGCTCGGGAAGCCGTTCGCATCGAGGGTCGTGTCGAAAGCGCCGTTGGCGGTGAGCACGTAGACGTTGCCGGCTGAGTCTGCGGCCGGCCCGCCGCCCGCCATCCAGATCGCCGGTCCGCCGCCGGCGTTGCCGGCCGCGACGTTCAGCACCCCGGTCTGCGCGAGCGTGCTCGAGCTGTAGGCGATCACCCAACCGGTGTAGGGCGAGGCGTCGCAATGCGAGGTCCAGGTCGTGTAGAGGACGCCGTTCAGCAGCAGCAGCCCGGCGCGCTCCTCGTACGAGCCCGCGGCGAAGGTGTTGAGGCCGCCGCCGGCGGCCGGATAGGTCGCGGCGACCTCCACCGGCCCGTTGAGCTGCTCCGCCCCCGTGGTCACATCGAGCGCGTGCAGCCGCTGATGGTAGGTCTGCGAGGCACCAAGGGACATGGAGACGAGGTAGATGAGGCCGTGGGAGCCGGCGCTCCGGTCGATCACCGGAGTGGCCGTCACCCCGATCATCGGCGTCACCTGGCCGCAGCCGCGGTCGTCGCTCGGCATCTCGCCCGTGGCGAGCAGAGATTTCTGCCACAGCACGGCGCCACTGTCGCTGTCGAAGGCGTAGACGGTGTCATTCTCACTCGCCACGAACACCACGTTGTGCGCGGCGCCCGCCACCATGAGTCCCGAGAGATACAGCGGCTGCGCGTCGACCTTGCCGTCGGTGGCGAGGAAACGCAGCTTGCCGAAGCTCGAGCTGTTGACGTTCGCAAGCGTCAGGACCGACTCGGTGAGGTTCTGACCGGTGCGCGCCACGTCGTTCTTGTAGGTCACGACATCCGTTCCCGAGCCGACCGGCGGCGGGGGCGGCGGCACCGGTGGCGGCGAGGAAGCAGAGCCGCCCCCGCCACCGCAGGCGGCGAGTGCCAGGAGGACCGGCAAAGTCTGGGCCGCGCGCGCGCATGCCGAGCCGGGCGTACGACGGTTAGTCACTTACGTAGCTCAGTTCACGGGTTTGCAGCACGCTGACAGGCGCGCGGCGGGATGGCAAGGCGTCGGCGCGCGGCGACGAGAGTCGGGTCTGCCCGAGGTCGGAGTCGAACCGACACGCTTTTAAAGGCGGCGGATTTTCCTGCCACTTCGGCTTTCGCCGCCCCGGGCGCACGCGCCGCGGGTTCGTGGTCTGGAGCACGCCATCACCATGGCCATTTAGGCTGTAGGTGCCCGCCGTCTGCTCTCTACACCTTCCCTCGCGCTTGCGGGGGCTTGGCTCGGCGTCAGCTCGAGTCACCAGGCTTCAGGGCCTTCACCGAGTTTGACGGGCTGCACCTCGGGGATTTCTCCTCGAGGGCTCAAGTTACTTATGTCTGAGTCCGCTGCGTCTACCAATTCCGCCACTCGGGCAACGCGTTGCAGTATACGGTCCGGTGATCAGAAGGACTATTGGGCATTTTTCCCGCCGTTGCGACCTTTTCCGGACCTCGTGCATCTAAGACTCTCGTGACCAGGCTGGTGGAAATCACCGTGCCGGAGGCGGTACTGCAACGGGCATGCGCGGGGGAGGAGGGCGCGCGGCAGTTGATCTACGCCGCGGTGGCGCCGGCCACATTTGCCCTCATCCGCCGTCTGGTCAGCAATCGCAGTGCATCCGAGGACGTGTTCCAGGACACCATGATGATTCTGTTCGAGCGCCTCACGCAGTTCCGCCAGGAAGCGCCGCTCGGCGCCTGGCTGCGGCAGATCGCGATCTCGCGCTGCCTCATGCACCTGCGCTCGCCGTGGCGGCGGGTGCTGATGTGTCTCGAGGATGGCGGGGGTGGCGAGACGACTGCCCTCGCCCGGCCGGCGACGGCCGCTGTGCCGCCCGAGACCATCGACGTCGAGCGCGCGCTGGCGACGCTCGCGCCGACCGCACGTGCGGTCATCTGGATGTACGAGGTCGAGGGGTACTCGCATGCCGAGATCGCCGCGTCCTTCGGCCGCTCTGTCAGCTTTTCCAAATCGCAGCTCGCGCGCGCTCACCTGAAGCTCCGCGCCTGGTTCGAGCCGCAGGGGAACCCACCCACATGCATACTGAGCTAGAGCAGGAGCAGGCCGTCGCGCGGCTGCTGCAGGGGCTGCCGGACGGCGGCGCATCGCCCTACGACTTCAGCGAGTTTCAGCGCCGCGCGCACGCCGCACCCGCCGGCACGGCGCGCCTCGCCGGCGCGCGGGCGCTGGCCGCCGCGATCGTGATCGCCGTCGCGGTGCTGGCGGCGTCGATCCGTTTCGGTGTCGGCCCGCGGCCGGCGCACGCCCCGCTGCCATCGGTCGCCGCCGAGAATGAACCGCCAGCCGTTGTTGGCGATGGCTCGCCCGCGGAGCGGGCCAACGTCACGGCGCGCTACTGGCTCGAGAGGCTCCCACAGGAGCCGGAGCTCGTGCGCGTCGGTACCCGCGCCGCAGTCGAGACGCTCGAGGATCACATCGCGCAGGTCGACGACCTGCTCACCACCGAGCGCGCCGGCAGCGCGCCGGCGGCACGCCTGCAGGTGCTGCAGCAGGAACGCGCCCAACTCGTCAATTCGCTGGTCCAGGTCCGCTACGCCGAGACGCTCGCGGACGCGTCGCGCTGAACCTACGAGGAGTCCATCATGAGTCGTTGTCCCGTGTTTCTGGCAGCCTGGAGCCTGGCGCTGATGAGCGCCGCTGCGGCCGTGAGCTGCCGGCCGACGATCGCGCTCGCAGAACCGCCCGCTGCCAGTGACGACAGAGGCAGGTTGAGCATCGAGAGCGCTCAGCGCGGTGCCGATGAGGACCGGCTCCAGCAGCAACTCGAGGCGGCACGCAAGCAGCTCGATGAGGCTGCGCACCGCGTGGCGGAGCTCTCTACACAGATCAGCCGGCCCATAATCGAGAGCTTCATGGACATGGGCATGGACGGGCACGGCCGCGCGATCATCGGCGTGCAGCTCGAGCCGACGTCCGGTCAGGGAGCGCGGGTGCGCGAGGTGAGCCCGGGGGGACCCGCGGCGGATGCCGGCATGCGAGCGGGCGATGTCATCGTCGCGGTGAACGGCACCGAGGTGAAGGGCGAGAACCCGGCACGCGAGGTGATGAGGCTGCTGCGCCCGGTGAAGCCCGACAGCAAGGTGAGCGTGCGCGTACAGCGCGAGGGCAGCGCGCGTGACTTCACCGTCGTCGCCCGGGCGGCTCCCGGGTACTTCTTCGAGCAGTTCCCCGACTTCGGGCCCGAGCCCCGGCCGCGCCAGCTGCTGCTGCACGGGCCGGTCATGGAGATGGAGCTCGCGACCCTGACCCCGCAGCTGGGCCGCTACTTCGGCAGCGACAAGGGCGTGCTGGTGGTGCGGGCACCGGCCGACGGCGCCCTGAAGCTCGAGGACGGCGACGTGATTCTCGCGATCGACGGCCGGGCGCCCTCGAGCGGCTCGCATGCGACGCGCATCCTCGCCTCGTATCAGCCGGGCGAGAAGATCACGCTGCGCATCGTGCGGATGCACAAGACGCTCGACGTCGACACGGCGCTCCCCGCGCGTGCCGAGCACGAGCACGAGCACCGGCACGCTGCGACGGGCGGGAACACTCTGTACCGCACGCCGATGCCGCCGATGCCACCGGTGGCGCCAGTACCGCCGGCGCCCCCGGTGCCGCAGGCGGACCAGACCTGAGGTGTGAGCGCCCGCGCGCGCCGCGCAGAGGCCCTGGTGCCGGCGTGTAACATGCGCGCGTGCGCCGTCAGGACTTTTTCTATCACCTGCCTCCCGAGCTGATCGCCCAGACGCCGCTCGCCGAGCGCTCGGCGAGCCGCATGCTGGTGCTCGCAGGCGCCGGCGGCGCGCTCACCGACTCCGTCGTCGCGGAGCTCCCCGCGTATCTCGCGCCGGGCGATCTCGTCGTGTTCAACGACACGCGCGTCGTGGCGGCGCGGCTCGCGGGAGTCAAGCCGACCGGAGGGCAGGTCGAGATCCTTCTCGAGCGCGCGCTCGCGGGCAACGAGGCGCTCGCGCAGATCTCTCCCAGCAAGCCCGTACGCGTGGGACTCACCATCGCCACCGCCGGCGGCGAGGTGCGCGTGCTCGAGCGTTGCGCGGACCTGTGGCGCATCGCGCTCCCTGACGAGGCCCTCGATTTCTTCGAGCGCTGGGGCGCGGTGCCGCTGCCGCCTTACATCGAGCGTGCGCCGGAGCCTGCCGACCGCGAGCGCTACCAGAGCGTTTTCGCCCGTGAGCGCGGCGCGGTAGCCGCGCCGACCGCGAGCCTGCACTTCGACCCGGCGCTGCTCGCGGCGCTCGCCGCCCGCGGCGTGGAGTGCGCCTTCATCACGCTGCACGTCGGCGCGGGTACCTTCCAGCCGGTGCGTGTCGAGGATCTCGCCTCCCACAGCATGCACGCCGAGCGGGCGACGGTGAGCCGCGCGACCTGCGAGGCGGTGGCGCGCACGCGCGCGCGCGGCGGCCGTGTACTGGCGGTCGGTACCACCGTGGTGCGGGCGCTCGAAGCGGTTGCGCTGGCCGCGGCAGACGTCGCGCCCGCCATGCCAGACAGCGGCACTCCCCCGGCTCTTGCGCCCTGGCGCGGTGACACGCAGCTCTTCATCACCCCGGGTTTTCGCTTCCGCGTCTGTGATGCGCTGCTCACCAATTTTCATCTGCCGGAGTCGACGCTCCTCATGCTGGTATGTGCCTTCGCGGGACGCGAGGCGGTGCTCGCTGCCTACCGGCACGCCATTGCGGCGCGCTACCGCTTCTTCAGCTACGGTGATGCAATGCTGGTGACCACGAGGGACAGGTGAGGCCGACCTTCACCGTCACGGCGCGCGCCGGGGCCGCGCGGCTCGGCCGCCTGACGACCGCGCATGGGGAGGTCGAGACGCCGGCGTTCATGCCGGTCGGCACCTACGGCACCGTGAAGGCGATGACGCCCGAGGAGCTCACCGAGCTCGGCGCGCAGATCGTGCTCGGCAACACCTTTCATCTGATGCTGCGCCCGGGTGCAGCGGTGATCGCCGCCCACGGCGGCCTGCATCGCTTCATGCACTGGGAACGCCCGCTACTCACCGACTCGGGGGGCTTCCAGGTGTTCAGTCTCGAGAGCCTGCGGCGCATCACCGAGGAGGGAGTGCGCTTCCGCTCGCCGATCGACGGGCGCGAGGTGCGGCTCACGCCCGAGGACTCGATGGACGTGCAGCTGGCGCTGCGCTCCGACATCGCCATGGCGCTCGACGACTGCACCACGCATCCGGCCACCGAAACCGAGGCGCGCGAGTCGATGGAGCGCTCGATGCGCTGGGCGGCGCGCAGTCACGCCCACTACCACCGCGCGGACGCCGCAGCCCCGCCGCCCGGCGGACTCTTCGGGATCGTGCAGGGTGGCATGCACGTGCCGCTGCGCCTCGCCTCGCTCGAGATGCTGCTGCGCCTCGATTGGCCCGGGCTCGCCGTCGGAGGACTCGCGGTCGGGGAGCCGGAGGAGGAGCGACTGCGGATTCTCGAGGGGGTCCTGCCCCACATGCCGGCCGACCGGCCCCGTTATCTGATGGGCGTCGGCCGGCCGGAGGACATCGTCGCCGCCGTGCTGCGCGGCATCGACCTCTTCGACTGCGTCATTCCGACGCGCCATGCGCGCAATGGCCACCTGTTCACGGCGAGCGGGGTCATCAACATCCGCAACGCCGTCTATCAGCACGACCTGCGGCCGATCGACGCGACCTGCGGCTGCTACACCTGCCGCAACTACACGCGCGCGTACCTGCGCCACCTCGACCGCTGCAGGGAAATACTGGGCTCGCGTCTCAACACCATACATAACCTGCACTTCTACCTGGGCCTGATGCGCGCGCTGCGCGCCGCCCTGGCCGCCGGGTCGGTCGAGTCCTGGGCGCGGGGATTCCTCAGCGGGCGGCAGACGGACGCGGACGCTATGGCATAATGCCGCCCTTTTCGCCTCCGGGACTTAAGTACATGAACTTTCTGATTTCCGACGCCTGGGCGCAGTCCGCGCCCGGCCCCACCGGCCAGTTCGCGCCTCTGCTGATGATGGTGCTGTTCGTCGGCGTGTTCTATTTCCTGCTGATCAGGCCGCAGCAGAAGAAGGCGCGCGAGCACCAGGCGCTGGTGTCCAAGCTCGCCGTGGGCGATGAGGTGGTCACCAACGGCGGCATGCTGGGCCGCGTGACCGACGTCGGCGACACCTTCGTCACTCTGGAGATCGCCGAGGGGGTGCGCGTGAAGGTGCAGCGCTTCCAGATCTCGCAGCTGATGCCCAAGGGCACGCTGAAGAGCGCCTGAAGAATATGCTGGAGTACCCGCGTTGGAAGTACATCCTCGTGGCGGCGGTGCTGCTGCTGGCGCTGCTGTTCGCGCTGCCTAACGTATTCGGTGAGGATCCGGCGCTGCAGGTGGCGCGCAAGGACCACAGCGCGATCGCCCCGGACGCCGAGCAGGCCGTCGAGTCGTTTCTCAAGACGCACGGCGTGCGTTTCGAGAAGAGCTACATCGACCAGGGACACCTCATGGTGCGCTTCGCCAGCGTGCCGGATCAGCTGGCGGCCCGCGATGCGGTGAACGGCAACGACGACTTCAAGAACACCTACATCACGGCCGTGTCCTTTGCCCCGCGTACCCCCGAGGCGCTGCGCACGCTGGGACTGAGGCCGATGCCTCTCGGCCTCGATCTGCGCGGCGGGTTGTACCTCCTCTATCAGGTGGACGTGAACTCAGCCGTCGCGCAGGCGCTCGAGGGCTACTCACAGGACGTGCGCCGGGCGCTCACCGCGGCCAACGTGCCCTTCAAGGACGTCACGGTCGGCGGCCAGACGAGCACGATCCGTATCCAGCTCGCTCCCGGGGCCGACGTGGGCGCGGCCCGCGCAGCGCTCACTCAGCCCCTGCAGGGCCTGGGCGTCACCTCCGCCGCCGATGCCGCGGGCCCGGTGATCGAGGCGACGATGACCACCGCTCAGATCCGCGAGCGCCAGGATTACGCGATCCAGCAGAACATCACGACGCTGCGCAACCGGGTGAACGAGCTCGGGGTGTCCGAGCCGATCGTGGTGCGCCAGGGCGTCGACCGCATCAACGTGCAGCTCCCCGGTGTGCAGAACTCCGCTGAGGTCAAGGACATTCTGGGGCGGGTGGCAACCCTCGAGTTCCGCCTCGAGGATATGCAGAACAATGCCGTCGAGGCCGCCCAGCTCGGGCGCGCGCCGCTCGGCTCCAAGCTCTATACCCACACCCGCATCGGTCGGCCGATTCTGCTCAAGCGCGAGATCATCGCCACCGGCGACCAGCTCACCAACGCGACCACCGGCCAGTCCCAGGAAGGCCCCGCGGTCAACATACGCCTCGACGCGCGCGCCGGGGAGAACATGCTGCGTACCACGCGCGCCAATCTCAACAAGCGCATGGCGGTGGTGTTGATCGAGAAGCATCCCGAGACCGTCGAGGTCGACGGCAAGAAGGTCGTGCACGAGGTGACCGACGAGGACGTCATCAATGACGCCACCATCCGCGGCGTATTCGCCAACAGCTTCGAGATCACCGGGCTCGCCGCCGGCGAGGCACGCGATCTGGCGCTGCTGCTGCGCTCCGGATCGCTCGCGACCGCCATCTACCCGGTCGAGGAGCGCGCCGTCGGCCCGAGCCTGGGTGAGAAGAACATCAAGCAGGGCCGCGACGCGCTCATCATCGGCATGGCCGGCGTGTTCCTCTTCATGGCGCTCTACTATCAGGTGTTCGGTGTGGTCGCCGACGTGGTGCTGCTCGCCAACGTGGTGCTGCTCACCGCGCTGTTGTCGATGATGCACCAGGTGCTGTCGCTCCCGGGTATTGCAGGCATCCTGCTCACGGTCGGTATGGCGGTGGATGCCAACGTGCTGATCTACGAGCGCATCCGCGAGGAGATCCGCAAGGGCGTTTCGCCGCAGGCGGCGATCCGTGCCGGCTTCGAGAAGGCCTTCTCCGCGATCGCCGACTCCAACATCACGACCCTGATCGCGGGCGTCGTGCTCTGGGTGCTCGGTACCGGTCCGATCCGCGGCTTCGCGGTGGTGCTCACTTTCGGCATCGCCACCTCGATGTTCACCTCTCTCATGGGCAGCCGGGCGCTCCTCACCCTCATGTACGGCGGCCGGCGTAAGCTCACCAGCCTCGCTATCGGCTGACAGCGCAGCCGCAGAAACTCAAGGACCAACCGTGGAATTCTTCAGCCATCAGACCAGCTATCCGTTCATGGCCACCCGCAAGGTGTGGTACACGCTGTCGGCCGTGCTCATGATCGTGTCGCTCGGCTCGTTCCTGGTGCGCGGCGTCAATCTCGCCATCGACTTTACCGGCGGCGTGAGCGCCAGCGCGACCTTCGCCCAGGCTCCGAACATCGATCAGGTGCGCACGCGGCTGCTCGCCGCGGGTTTCCGTGATCCTTCGGTGCAGGTCTTCGGCACCTCGCGCGACATCGCCATCCGCCTGCCGCCCGATCCGAAGCTGGACGCGACCGCCGTGCGCGCGCGGCTCGAGAGCGCGCTGCGCGATCTCGATCCCGCGGCGCAGGTGATGCAGCTCGACGTCGTGGGACCGCAGGTGGGAAGCGAGCTCAAGTGGAGTGCCGTCGAGGCACTCGGCTTCACCCTGCTCGGGATATTCGCCTACATCGCTTTCCGCTTCCACACCTGGCGGCTGTCGGCGGGCGCGATCTTCGCCGTGCTGCACGACCCGATCCTGGTGCTCGGGTTCTTCTCCCTCACACAGATGTCGTTCGATCTGGCGGTGGTGGCGGCGATCCTGGCCGTGATCGGCTACTCGCTCAACGACACCGTCGTGGTGTTCGACCGCATCCGTGAGCGTTTCGAGGGTAATCGCCGCTCGGCGCCCGACGTGGTACTCGACCAGTCGATCAACCAGACGCTGTCGCGCACCATCATGACCAAGGTCGTCACCTCCATCGTGGTGGTGGCGCTCCTGTTCCTCGGCGGCGCGGTGCTCAAGGGCTTCTCGGCGGCGCTGCTCATCGGCATCGTCGCCGGGACCTACTCCTCGATCTACATCTCGAGCGCGATCGCGCTCGACTTCGGCCTCACCGCCGAGCACGTGTTCCCGAGCGTGAAGCAGGCGGCGCTCGATCACCTGCCGTAGCGGAGTACCACCACGCTGATCGCAGATCCCAACGCGTGGGCTGCGTTCCTCACGCTAGCGGCGCTCGAGATCGTACTCGGCGTCGATAACCTCATTTTCCTCGCGGTTCTGGTGGCGCGCCTGCCGCCCGCGCGGCAGAACGCCGCGCGCCTCGGCGGCCTGATGCTGGCGATGGCGACCCGCATCGCGCTGCTGTTCTCCATCGTGTGGCTCACCCACCTGACGCAGCCCTGGCTGCGCCTCGCCGGTCAGGCCTTCTCGGCGCGCGATGTGGTGCTGCTGCTCGGCGGGCTGTTCCTGCTCGGCAAGAGCGTGCTCGAGATTCACCACTCGCTCGAGGGCGCCCGCGCCGCGCCGCTGGCACCCCGCCCGCGCGCCGGCGTCGCGCTCACGATCCTGCAGATCGGCCTCATCGACATCGTGTTCTCGCTGGACTCGGTGTTCACGGCGGTGGGGCTCGCGAAGGACTTCGTCATCATGACGGCCGCCATCGTGGTGGCGATCCTCGCCATGATGTGGGTGTCGCGGCCGCTCGGCGCCTTCATCGAGCGCCACCCCACGATCAAGATGCTGGCGCTCTCATTCCTGATCCTGATCGGGGTGGCGCTGGTCGCCGAGGCGCTGCACTTCGAGATTCCGAAGGGCTATCTCTACTTCGCGATGGCCTTCGCCGTAGGGGTGGAGCTCATCAACACGCGGCTGCGGCGGCGCTGAAGGTGCGCCCGGCTCCGGGTAAGCGTCCGGCTAGCGAGTGGTGGCGGGCGCGGCCGCGCCGCCGTTGCCTTCGGCGAGCACTTTGCTGTGGCTGAAGCCGTAGAACGCGTAGATGAGGACCCCGATCGCCGTCCAGATCAGCAGCCGCATCCACGTGGCGTTCCCCAGCGATAGCATCATGGAGAAGCACACCAGGGCGCCGGCGATGCAGGTGAACCACGGC
>DATMMK010000073.1:0-15839 GCA_035569755.1 Steroidobacteraceae bacterium | reverse complement strand
TCAGCTTGGCGTGAGCTCCTTCACCGTTGCCTCGACCCACTCCTGGATCTCCTCATTCACCGCGCGCGCCTCGCGCCCCGCGGCGACAACCGGTGCGCCGATGACGACGCGCACCGTGCCCGGCTTCTTCATCAGTCCGCGCCGCGGCCAGTAGTGCCCGGCGTTGTGCGCGACCGGCACGATGAACCTGCCCGTCTCAGCCGCGAGCAGCGTGCCGCTCACGCCGTAGCGGCGCGTCTCACCAACGGCCATACGCGTGCCCTCGGGGAAGATCATCACCCAGTCGCCTTCGGCGAGCCGGTCCTTGCCCTGCTCGATGACCTGCGCGACCGCGCTGTGTCCCGCCTTGCGGTCGATTGCGATCGCGTGCATCTGGCGCACGCCGATGCCGACTGCCGGGACCCACAGGAGCTCGCGCTTGAGCACCCACACCTGGCGCGGGAAGACCACCATCATGGCCATCGTTTCCCAGGACGAGGAGTGCTTCCAGAAGGCGACGTGGCTGCCCTCGGGAAGCGGCGCACCTTCGACGCGGTAGTCGAGTCCGCAGCTCCACTTCAGCGCCCACAGCAGCGTCGCCGCCCAGAAGCGCGCCAGCGGGAAGCGCCGGGGAAAGGGCAACGTGGCACAGGCGAGCACGAAGACGATCGCGTAGCAGAACGTCCACACGAACAGAAACACCGTGAAGAAGAGCGACCCCAGCGCCTGCAGCGCCGCCGGGCGCCGCCGCGTACCCTGCGGCTCCCCTGGATTCACCGGGCTCAACCTGGCAGCCGCGAGAGGTCGGCGACACCGGCGAACAGCCCGCGCAACTGCGCAAGCAGGCCCAGCCGGTTGGCGCGCAGCACCGGATCCTCGTCCATGACCATGACCTGATCGAAGAAGGCATCGACGGCGGGCCGCAGCTGCGCCAGGTGGCCGAGCGCTCCGGTGTACTCGCGCCGCGCCATGGCCTCATCGACCGCATCGCGGAGCGAGCGCATCGCGTCGAACAGACGCACCTCGGCACTCTCGCGCAGCTGCGCCACGTCGACCTGCGCAGCCGCTCCTCCCCCGGGCGCCTTGCGCAGGATGTTGGCGATGCGCTTGTTGGCGGCGGTGAGGCTCGCCGCCTCGGGGAGCTCGAGGAAGGTGCTGAGCGCCTTGAGGCGCGCGTCGAAGTCGAGGGGCGAGGCCGGACGGGCCGCGAGCACCGCATCGAACATCTCGCCGCTCACGGCGGCGCGGCCGGCGAGCGCCTCGGGCGGCTGCTCGAGGTAGTAGGCGCGCAGCCGCTCCATCAGGAAGTCGTAGACCTCGCCGACGATCTCCGACACGGGCGGCAGCGGCTTGGCCGCCGCGCCCGAGGTGCCCGCGCGCAGGCGCGTGATGTCGGCCAGCACCGCACCCAGTGCCCGACCGAGGCACTGCACGAGATCGAGATCGAGGCCCTTCTCAATAAGGATGCGCTGCACGCCGAGCGCCGCGCGGCGCAGCGCGAACGGGTCCTTCGTCCCGGTTGGCTTCTCGCCGATCGCGAAGATTCCGGCGAGAGTGTCGAGCTTGTCGGCGAGCGCGAGCGCGAGCCCGACGCCCGTCGCGGGCAGCTCGTCGCCCGCCCCGCGCGGCAGGTAATGCTCGCGGATCGCGGCGGCCACCTCGGGCGGCTCGCCGTCGGCGCGCGCGTAGTAGCTGCCCATGATGCCCTGGAGCTCGGGGAACTCTGCGACCATGGCGGTGAGGAGATCGCACTTGCAGAGCTCGGCGGCGCGCCGCGCCTCCTCCTCGGGCGCGCCCGCCGTCGCGGCAATTGCGCCGGCGAGCGCGCGCACCCGCCGCGTCTTATCGCCGAGGGAGCCGAGGCGCGCCTGATAGGTCACCGCGTCGAGCGCCGCCACGCGTGCCGCCAGCGGCTCGCGCCGGTCCTGCGCGAAGAAGAAGGCAGCATCCGCGAGGCGCGCACGCACCACGCGCTCGTTTCCGGCACGCACCTTGCCGGGGTCGCGGCTGGCGATGTTCGCGACCGCGATGAATGCGGGGAGGAGGCGCCGCTCGGCGTCCTCGACGGCGAAGTAACGCTGATGGTCCTCGAGCGTCGCGGTGAGCACTTCGCGCGGCAGCTCGAGGAACCGCGCCTCGAATTTCCCCGCGAGCGCGACCGGCCACTCGGTGAGCGCCGTGACCTCATCGAGGAGCGCTTCGCGGATGAGCGCGCGGCCGCCGAGGCCCGCGGCGAGCGCGGTCACCTCGGCGCGGATGCGCGCACGGCGCGCGGCGAAGTCGGCGAGCACGAAGCCCCGCTCGCGCAGCGTCCGCTCGTAGCGATCGGGCGCAGCGATCGCGAGCTTCCCGGGCGCGAGAAACCGGTGGCCGCGCGTGTCCCGGCCGCTCCGGGTCTCGAGCAGCGTCGCCGGCACCACCGCCGCTCCGTAGAGCATCACCAGCCAGTGCACCGGGCGCACGAAGAGCGCGGTGCCGGATCCCCAGTGCATGCGGCGCGGAATGGGGAGTGCATCGAGCGCCGCCTGCACGATTGCGGGCAGGAGCTCGACGGTGCGGCCGCCGGCGCGGATGCCGGTGAAATAGAGGAAGGATCCCTTCCCTTCCTCGATGCGCTCGAGCTTCGCCACTGTAGTGCCGCAGCTCTCGGCGAAGGCGAGCGCCGCGCGCGTCGGCTTGCCCGCCGCGTCGAAGGCCGCCGAGAGCGGCGGCCCCTTGCGCCGCAGCTGCTGCTCGGGCTGCTCGGCGGCGAGGCTCTTCACCCACACGGCGAGCCGCCGCGGGGTCGCAAATCCGGCGAGCTCTCCGTGGCCGAGGCCCGCCTTGTCGAGCCCCGCACCGAGCGCGGCCAGGAGTGCCTGCGAGAGCACGGGGAGCGCCTTCGGCGGCAGCTCCTCGGTTCCGATCTCGAAGAGGAAATCGCGCGGGCCCACCGCGCGCGCCTTGCCCCCGGCGCCCCGACCCGCCGTGCGCGCCGCTTTCGCGGCCCTGCGCGCGCTCATGCCGCGGCCCCGGCCTCAGTGCCGCGGCGCGCCGCGGGCTTGTCCTTCAGCAGCGGGAAGCCGAGCTTCTCGCGGCTCTCGAGATAGGCCCTGGCGACGCCGCTCGCGAGCGTGCGGACCCTCAAGATGTAGCGCTGCCGCTCGGTCACCGAGATCGCGCGGCGCGCATCGAGCAGGTTGAACGTATGCGAGGCCTTCAACGCCTGCTCGTAGGCCGGCAGCGCGAGCTGCGCGGCGAGCAGCCGCTGGCACTCGCGCTCGTGATCCTCGAAATGCCGCAGCAGCGTCGGCACGTCAGCGTGCTCGAAGTTGTAGGCCGACTGCTCGGCCTCGTTCTGCCGGAAGACATCCCCGTAGGTGAGGCTTCCTGAGGCGGTGCGCGTGAGGGTGATGTCGTAGATGCTCTCGACACCCTGCAGGTACATCGCGAGCCGCTCGAGCCCGTAGGTGATCTCGCCCGTTACCGGGCGGCAGTCGAGACCGCCGACCTGCTGGAAGTAGGTGAACTGCGTGATCTCCATGCCGTTCAGCCACACCTCCCACCCGAGGCCCCACGCGCCGAGCGTGGGCGATTCCCAGTTGTCCTCGACGAAGCGCACGTCGTGGGTGAGTGGATCCAGGCCGAGCGCCGCGAGACTGCCGAGGTAGAGATCGAGAATCTCGAGCGGCGAAGGCTTGATCACCACCTGGTACTGGTAGTAGTGCTGGAGGCGAAAGGGATTCTCGCCGTAGCGGCCGTCGGTCGGCCGGCGCGACGGCTGCACGTAGGCGGCACTCCAGGGCTCAGGCCCCACCGCGCGCAGAAACGTCGCCGTGTGGAAGGTGCCGGCGCCGACCTCCATGTCGTAGGGCTGGAGGATCACGCAGCCGCGCGCTGACCAGTACTCCTCGAGCGCGAAGATCAGATCCTGAAAGGTGCGCGGAGCGCGGGCGTTTTTTCTCGAGCGTCCGGAGGCCATGGAGAGATCCGAGACCCAAAGAGCGCGCGAGTATAAGGCGCCCCATGCATCGGCGGTGCCGGGCAAAGCCGGCGTTTCCCGGAGCGGGCGCCGCGCATCCCGTCTCAACAGGCGCCCGCCGAACAGATCCCCCGATGTGCACCAGAATCGTGCACACGATCCTCTGCATGATAAAATCCCAGAAGCACCTCTGTTTCTCGCACCTTGAGAGTGCAATGAGGGATTAATGGTGCACTTAAATGGTGCAATCACACTTCATAATGTCAGCTAACTGCTTGATTTCGCACCCCTGGGCCCGTGGCACAGGGGCTGCAAAGACTCGAGGACCTTAAGAGGCGGCGGCCGCCCGACCCCCAATCCCGCGGAGGCGATATGACACCGAGTGATGTGATTAAGCTCATCAAGGAAAAACAAGTGAAGTTCGCGGACCTGCGCTTCACGGACACGCGCGGCAAGGAGCAGCACGTGACGATCCCCGCGCGGCTCGTCGACGATGACTTCTTCCGCGACGGCAAGATGTTCGACGGCTCGAGCATCGCCGGATGGAAGGGCATCAACGAGTCGGACATGATCCTCATGCCCGAAGCCAACACCGCCGTCATCGATCCGTTCTTCGAGGAGACGACGGTCGATATCCGTTGCGACGTGATCGAGCCCGCCACCATGCAGGGCTACGAGCGCGACCCGCGCTCGCTCGCCAAGCGCGCGGAAGGCTACCTCAAGTCCACCGGCATCGCCGAGTACGCCCTCTTCGGGCCCGAGAACGAGTTCTTCATCTTCGACAGCGTGCGCTTCGGCAACGAGATGAACGGCTCGTTCTACTCGATCGACTCGGTGCAGGGCGCCTGGAACTCCGAGCGCGAATACCAGGAGGGCAACAAGGGCCACCGTCCCGGCATCAAGGGCGGTTACTTCCCGGTGCCTCCGGTCGATGCCTTTCAGGACATTCGCTCGGCGATGTGTCTCGCGCTGGAAGAGATGGGACTCAAGGTCGAAGTGCACCACCACGAAGTGGCCACCGGCGGCCAGGCGGAGATCGGCGTCGGCGCGGGGACGCTCGTGCAGAAGGCCGACCAGGTGCAGATCCTGAAGTACTGCGTCCACAACGTCGCCCACGGCTACGGCAAGACCGCGACCTTCATGCCAAAGCCCCTGGTGGGCGATAACGGCAACGGCATGCACGTGCACCAGTCGCTGCAGAAGGAAGGCCGGGCGCTCTTCGCCGGCGACAAGTACGGCGGGCTCTCGGATCTGGCGCTCTATTACATCGGCGGCATCATCAAGCACGCCAAGGCGCTGAACGCGATCACCAACCCCGGCACCAACAGCTACAAGCGCCTGGTACCGGGCTTCGAGGCGCCGACGCTCCTCGCCTACTCGGCGCGCAACCGCTCGGCCTCGATCCGCATCCCGTGGGTATCCAACCCCAAGGCGCGGCGCATCGAGGTGCGCTTCCCCGACTCCTGCGCCAATCCCTACTTCGCCTTCGCCGCGATGATGATGGCGGGACTCGATGGCATCCAGAACAAGATCCATCCGGGCGATCCGGCCGACAAGGATCTCTACGACCTCGAGCCCGAGGAGGCGAAGCACATCCCGACCGTGTGCCACTCGCTCGACATGGCGCTCGAGCACCTCGACAAGGATCGCGAGTTCCTCACCCGCGGCGGTGTCTTCACCAACGACGTGCTCGATGCGTACATGGGACTGAAACTCCAGGAGATCACGCGCTTTCGGATGTCCACACACCCGGTGGAGCTGGAGCTGTACTACAGCTGCTGATCATGGAATGACGCACCCGCCCTGCCCGCGCCCCGCCGCCCGAGTCTCCGGTCCGTCCCGGGGCGGCGCGGCGGGCGCGCCGGGACGGCTGCGGCGAGTGCGCGGTGCGCGCGAGAGAGCGGCAGCGCACATTCGCGACGCGCCGCTTTTGTCTCCGCTGGCACGGCGGGATATGCTCGGTCGCGATGCGGCGCATTCTCTTTACCTTAATGCTGCTCAGCTCCCCGCTGGCGCTCGGCACCACGGTGTACAAGTGGGTGGACGAGTACGGCGTGATCCACTACAGCGATCAGCCGCACGAGAACGCCGAGAAGCTGCAGGTGCAGGGCGTGCAGACCTACTCGGCGAGCGCCGCCACGGTGCGCAGCCCCTCGCCGCCGCCGCGGTTCGCGCCGCGCGCCGCGCCCTCCGCCAATCCGTACAAGGCGTGCATCATCGCGCAGCCGGTCGACCAGCAGAACCTGCCGAACGCGGAATCTGTGGCCGTGCGCGTGGCATCCGAGCCGATGCCGCGGGCCGAGGACCGCATCTTCATCACGATGGATGGCCAGGCGCTGAACGGCGGGCAGCCTACGGGCCTCAGCTTCAGCGTGACGCGCATCGATCGGGGCGAGCACACCCTGAGCGCGCAGATCCGCGGTCCGGGCGACGAGGTGCTGTGCCGCACGGAGCCCGTGACCATCTTCGTGCAGCAGCACAATCTCTTCAGCCCCGCAGCGAGCGGTCAGCCCGGCGTCACGCCGCGGCCGCACTGAGAGCCGCGGCGCCAGGAGCGCCCGGCTCAGCCGCACCGACTCCCGCGACTGTCCAGGCGGACGCCGCTTCCCTGCCGACCGCGAGCGAGCGCTGCCGTGGCTGCTGAGTACCGCAGCCCCTCGGCGCTCTCGCACTTCGATCCGGCGGAGCTGCTCGATGCGCTCTCGACCGGGATCCTGATGCTCGATGCGCAGCTCTGCCCGATCTACGCCAACGTCGCCGCGCAGGACCTGCTCGCCTTCAGTCTCAACATGAGCCGCGGCCGACCGTTCGGCGACTTTCTCCACGAGGCGGGCGCGCTCAATGCGATCCTGAAGCGCGCGCTCGAGAGCGGCGAGGGCATCGCCGACCGCGAGCTCACCTTAAAGCCCCTCAGCTCGCCGCGCGAGCCACGCACGCTGGATGTCACCGTGACGCCGCTCCCCGGACTCACCGGCAGGCACCTCCTGATCGAGCTCGCCGATACGACGCAGCGCCAGCGCATCTCGCGCGACAACGATCTGCTCGCGCGTCTCGACGGCAGCCGCCTCATGATCCGGCAGCTGGCGCACGAGATCAAAAACCCCTTAGGGGGACTGCGCGGCGCGGCGCAGCTGCTCGAGCGCGAGCTGCAGGCGCCGAGCCTGCGTGAATACACGCAGGTCATCATCGGCGAGGCCGACCGCCTGACGGCGCTGGTCGACTCGATCGCGGGCCCGAGCCGCCCCCCCAGTAAGACGCCGATGAACGTGCACGAGATCTGCGAGCACGTCTATCACCTGCTGCGCGCCGAAGCGCGCAGCGGGGTGCTGGTCGAGCGCGACTACGACCCGAGCCTGCCGAACGCCATGCTCGACCGTCATCAGCTGATCCAGGCGCTGCTCAACGTCGGGCGCAATGCGCTGCAGGCCCTGCAGTCGCAGGGCGACAGCGGCCACGTGCTGCTGCGCACCCGCGCGCGCAGCAACGTCAGCATCGGCCCGGCACGCCATCGCCTGGTCGCCGCCGTACAGGTCGAGGATTCCGGGCCCGGCGTGCCGGAGCACCTCAAGTCCTCCATCTTCTATCCGCTCGTTACCGGGCGCGCGAATGGCACGGGCTTAGGTCTCGCGGTGGCGCAGGAGCTGGTGACGCGCAACGGCGGCATCATCGAGTTCGAGAGCGAGCCGCGGCGCACCGTGTTCACGCTGCTCCTGCCGCTCGGAGAGCAAACATGAACGTGGACGCAGTGCGCGTGTGGCTGGTCGACGACGACGCCTCGATCCGCTGGGTGCTCGAGCGGGCCCTCAAGCACGGCGGCATGAGCGCGCGGGTGTTCGATGCCGCGGAGCCCGCGCTCGAGGCGCTGCGGCGCGAGGCCCCCGACGTGCTGATCACCGACATCCGCATGCCGGGCGCCTCCGGGCTCGAGCTCCTGAAGCGCATCCGCGACACGCGCCCGGCGCTGCCGGTCATCGTGATGACCGCGCATTCGGACTTAGGGAGCGCGGTGTCGGCCTACGAGGGCGGCGCATTCGAGTACCTGCCGAAGCCCTTCGACATCGACCAGGCCGTGGCGCTCGCGCGCCGCGCGGCCAATGCCGGCATGCAGGCAAGCGGCGAGGCGGGCGGCACGCCGCGTATTCCCGAGCTCCTCGGCCGGGCGCCGGCGATGCAGCAGGTGTTCCGCGCCATCGGCCGCCTGGCGCGCTCCTCCATGACCGTGCTGGTGATGGGCGAGTCCGGCACCGGCAAGGAGCTCGTGGCGCGCGCGCTGCACGATCACAGCCCCCGCACCGGCAAGCCCTTCATCGCGCTCAACACCTCGGCGATTCCCGCCGACCTCCTCGAGTCCGAGCTCTTCGGACACGAGCGCGGCGCCTTCACCGGCGCAGATGCGCTCAGGCGCGGGCGCTTCGAGCAGGCCGACGGCGGGACGCTGTTCCTCGATGAGATCGGCGACATGTCGATGCCGCTGCAGACGCGCCTGCTGCGGGTGCTCGCCGAGGGCGAGTTCTACCGGGTCGGCGGCCAGACCCCGGTGCGCGTCGACGTGCGCGTCATCGCCGCGACCCACCAGGACCTGCACGAGCGCGTCACGCGCAGCCTCTTTCGCGAGGACCTCTTCCACCGGCTCAACGTGATCCGCATCGAGCTGCCGCCGCTGCGCGCGCGCACGGGCGACATTGCCGACCTGCTCGCGCATTACCTCGAAGTGGCCGCACACGAGCTCGGCGTCGAGCCGAAAGCGCTCGCGCCCGAGGCGCACGCGCTCCTCACCGCCTACGACTGGCCCGGGAACGTGCGCGAGCTGGTGAACCTGTGCCGGCGCCTCTCGGTGCTCGCGCCGGGGCGCGAGGTGCGCCTCGAGGATCTGCCGGCGGAGCTCGTGAGCGCAGCCTCGAGGGGGCCGAAAGATGCGGACTGGGCCGCCGCGCTCGAGAGCTGGGCCGAGCGCGCCTCTTTGAGCGCGACGCAGCCGCTCCTCGATGCCGCACAGCCGCAGTTCGAGCGCGTGCTGATCCGCGCCGCGCTCAAGCGCACCCACGGGCACCGCCAGGAGGCGGCCCGGCTCCTCGGCTGGGGACGCAACACGCTGACGCGCAAGCTGAAGGAGCTCGGCATGAGCGGCCCCGAGAGCAAGGAGAGCGCCGCGGGGGCCGAGAGCGCCGAGGGGAGCGGGGACTAGCGGGCAGCGTTCGAGCGTTCAAGAGGGGCGTAGGCGATGTCGGGCCGCCTGTGGCAGATCGATTTCCTGGGCAACACGCTCGGCGAGTGGACGATCGCGTGCGCGATCTTTCTCGTCACCTTCACGGTCCTGCCGGTCGCCAAGGGGCTGATCGGCGCGCAGCGCCGGCGCCTGCGCGCCCGCGCACCCTCGAGTGTCCATCCGGCGATCGATCTCGCGGCGCTGCTCGCGGGGCGCACCAACCGGTTTTTCCTCTGGGGAGCGGCGCTGTGGCTCGCCGCGCGCGGCCTCACCTTCCCGCCACCGCTCGAGCGCTGGCTGACGGTCGCCCTGGTGCTGCTGCTTTGGATGCAGCTCGCGCTGTGGGCGATGGCGGCGGTGCGCTTCGCGATCGACCTGCGCCGGCAGCGCTCCACCGGGCCCGACACGCTGCTAAAGAGCTCGATGGGGGTGATCCTGTTCGCCGCCGGGCTCCTCATCTGGGGCGTGGCGGCGCTGCTCGCGCTCGACAGCCTGGGCGTCGAGATCCGCCCGCTGCTCGCGGGACTCGGGATCGGCGGCATCGCACTCGCGCTCGCGGTGCAGACGGTGCTCGCCGACCTCCTCGCCTCGCTCTCCATCGCGCTCGATCGGCCCTTCGGTCTCGGCGACTTCCTCACCGTTGACGACTGCCAGGGGACCGTCGAGCACATCGGCGTGAAGAGCACCCGGCTGCGCAGCATCAACGGCGAGCAGATCATCATCTCGAACGGCGACCTGCTGAAGGCGCGCGTGCGCAATTACGGGCGGCTCGAGGAGCGGCGCGCGCTGTTCGTGTTGCCGGTCCACTACGAGACGCCGGTGGCGACGCTCGCCGCGGTGCCGCGCGCCGTGCGCGAGATCATCGCGGCCACGCCCGACGTGCGCTTCGACCGCTGCCACCTGCTGCGCTGCACGGAGACGGCGCTCGAGTTCGAGGCGGTCTTCTTCGTCACCCGGCCCGAGTACCAGGCCTACGCGGACGCGCAGCAGAGCATCAACTTACGGATCCTGGAACGCTTCCGCGCGATGGAGGTGACCTTCATCGCCACCGCGCCGCGGCCCGTGCGGCTGCATCCGCCGCTCACGCCTGCCGCGGATGCGGGCGGGCAGCAGCGCCTGCTGTAGAGCCCCGCGGTTCGCGCAGCGGGTCCCGCGCGCGCCTAGTGCGCGGCGAGCAGCTCGCGCAGCAGCCCGCCGAACTCATCGTAGGGGACCGCTCCCTCGACCCGCACGCCGGTGAGCTCCCCGTTCGCTACCCGCCCGACGACGAAGCCGGGCGTGCCGTTGATGCCGACCGCATCCGCTTGCGCCGCGTGCGCCGCGATCGTCCGGGCATACCGCCGCTGGGCGAGGCACTCATCGAAGCGCCCGATGTCGAGCCCGACTGCGTGCGCGCGCTGCTCGATGCCGCCGGCCTCAAGGTCCGAGGCGCCGCCCAAGAGCGCCGCGTGCATCTCCCAGAACTTGCCCTGCTCGCCCGCGCAGTGCGCCGCCTCGGCGGCCGGCGCGGCGGCGGCATGAAACTCGAGCGGCAGGTCGCGCGCGATGTAGCGCAGCTTCCCGGTATCGATGTAGTAGCGCTTGAGCTTTGGCCAGACCTCCGCCTGAAAACGCCGGCAGTACGGGCACTGGTAGTCCGTGAACTCGACCATGGTGAGCGGTGCCGTGGCGCTGCCGAGCGCAGGCTCCCCCGGCGACAGCGCCAGGCGCACCACATCGGGCGGCAGCTCTTCCCCGGCCGTGGTGGCATCGCCCCCGAGCGCGACGGCGGCGAAGGCGAGGGCACAGGCGATGGCGACCGCGAGCATCGCCCTCGCGGCCGGGGCGTTGAAGCCGCTATTCGCGCGGCTTCTCATCGCGCCTTTCGTCGTGCTTTTCCTCGCGCTGCACCGGATGCTGCGGATGGTAGGCCTCGCCCACCGGCTTGGCGGCGGTCACGCCCTCAACGCGGAAGGCGCTCGGGCGCGGTGTGCCGGCGAACGGCGGGCGCCCCGCGTTGCGCGTTGCATTCAGCGCCGGCTCGGCGCGCGCATCCTCGTGGTGCTGCAGCTGCGGCGGCGTTGGCCGGAAGCGCGGCTCGTTCGCATGGGCCGCCTCGAATGGAGTCGGCTGCGGGCGAGCGCCGCCGCCGCCGACGAAGCCGACGCGCGGGCTGTTCGCCGTGACGTTGTTCACCACCGTCTCGCGGTACACGTTGTGAACGTTGGTGACGCTCACGTTGGTGACCGTCGTGTTGTACTGGAAGCGGTTATTCACCCAGCGGCCGCCGCGATAGCCGTCGCCGTCATAGCCGTGGCCGTAGTTGATGCCGCCGTAATAACCGACGTGCGATCCCCAGTGTCCGCCGTGAAAGACGTACACCGTGCCGCTGAGCGCCCAGTAGCCCGGCGTCCACAGGAAGCCGACCTGCGGCGGCGCGACCCAGGTCCCCGGTACCCAGAAGTAGCCATCCGCTCCCCAGCGCCACACACCCGGCGTCCAGACGTAGCCCTCCTCGGGACAGGGCGGCTGCTCGTACACCGGTATCGGCGGCGGCGGCTCGTTCGCTTCCTCCTCCGTCTCATCGGTGGCCGGCACCGGCGCCGCGGACGTGTACACGGGCTGCTGCCCCTGATAGGGATACGGCTGCTCCACCACGCAGCCCGCGAGCGCCAGCGCGGGAAGCCACGCGAGCGACCGCCAGTTGAGTACTCTCCTCATGCTCAGCCCTCCGAAGCAGAAAATCCCGGCAGCGCAGGAGATCAGCCCGAGACCGCGCAGTCCTCTATATCGCGCCCGGTGCGCAGCGTCCCGGTGAGCTGCGTGACGTTCTTCAGTCCCTGTGCGCGCAGATACTCCGCGATCCCGTCATTGATGCTGCGACACACCAGCGGGTCGTAGAAGAGCGCCGTGCCGACGCCGACCGCGCTCGCGCCGGCGATCAGGAACTCGATCGCATCGGTCGCGCTGAGGATCCCTCCCTGGCCGATGATCGGCACCTTGTGGGGGCCGGCGACCTCGTACACCTGGTGGACCTTCAGCAGCGCGATCGGCTTGATGGCCGGCCCCGAGAGCCCGCCCTGCACGTTGCCGATCACCGGGCGGCGCGTCTTGACATCGATCGCCATGCCCATGACGGTGTTGATGACGGCGAGCGCATCGGTCCCGGCCTCGATGCAAGCTCGCGCGTTCTCGCGGATGTCAGTCTGGTTGGGCGAGAGCTTGGTGATGAGCGGCTTCTGCGTCACGCGGCGGCAGGCGGCCACCACCTGCGCCGACATCTGCGGGTAATTGCCGAAGGCGACGCCGCCCTCGCGGACGTTCGGGCAGGAGATGTTGATCTCCATGGCGTCGATGGGCGATTGATCGAAGCGGCGCGTGACCTCGACGTACTCCTCCACCGTGGAGCCGCACACGTTGGCGATGAAGCGCGTCTCGCTGAAGTCGAGCCGCGGCAGCACCGTGCCGACCACGTACTCGACGCCGGGATTCTGCAGGCCGATCGCATTCAGCATGCCCGCCGGCGTCTCGAAGATCCGGTGCGGCGGGTTGCCGAGGCGCGGCTTGCCGGTCGTGCCCTTGAGGACGACGGCGCCCGCGTCGCGGTTCGAGAACCCCTCGACCCGCGTGTACTCCTCGCCGAAGCCGACGCACCCCGAGAGCAGCACGATCGGCGAGGCGAACTCGAGGCCGCAGAAGGAGAAGCGCAGCGCAGCGGCGCCAGCGCCGGTACCCGGGCGGGGCGGCGCCCCAGCCGCTTCTGGTGTCGCACTCGGCATGCCGTGCATTATCGCACAGCCCCGCACCCCGCCCTGCGGACCGCTACGAGAGCGCACACAGCAAGCCCAGCCCGCGAGGTCCGGATGTTCCACGTCGTCCTGTTCCAGCCCGAGATCCCGCCGAACACCGGCAACGTCATCCGCCTGTGCGCCAATGCGGGCGCGACGCTGCACCTGGTGCGGCCGCTCGGATTCGAGCTCACCCGCAAGGAAGTACGCCGCGCCGGCCTCGACTACGAGGAGCTCGCCGAGGTGCGCGTGCACCAGGGCCTCGCTCCCTGCCTCGAGGCACTCAATGGCGCCCCGCTCTTCAGCGTCGAGACCGGCGGCGCGCGCTACTACAGCGAGGCGGAGTTCTGCGCCGGGGATGCCCTCATCTTCGGGCCCGAGACCCGGGGCCTGCCGGCGCGCGTGCTCGCGCTGGTGCCGCGCGAGCGGCAGCTCGCGATCCCGATGCGCGCGCGCAACCGCAGCCTCAACCTCTCGAACGCGGTGGCGTTGGTGGTCTACGAGGCGTGGCGTCAGAATGGCTTCCCCGGCGCGGACGGTTATGCTGCCGCGGACGCCAAGCAGGAGAGTTGAAACATGGCCGAGAGCGTGCTGCTCGTCGATTACGAAAATGTCGGCAAGATCGATCTCGCCGCGATCCCCGACGGGGTGCGCGTGCCGTTCTTCTTCGGCGCCTCGCAACGTACCGTACCGACCGAGTTCCTCAAGGCGGCCCTCAAGCTCGGCGATCGCTTCGTGCCGATCGACATCGAGGGACAGGGCAAGAACGCGCTCGACTTCCACATCGCCTTCTATCTCGGGGAGTACCTCGCGCGCGCACCCCACACCGCCTGCGTCATCTTCTCCAAGGACAAGGGCTTCGATCCCCTGATCCGTCACCTCACGCGCCGCGGCTTCAGCGTGCGCCGTGCCAACTCCATGGCCGAGGCGCTCGGCGCGCGCGCATCACCCGCGCCAGCCCCCCGCACGGCAAGCGGTACCCGCCCCGGAGCGCGCCGGGAGGCCGCGCGCAGTGAGAGCCCGCGCAGCCGCAGCGCGCGCCGCGACGGCGCCTCGCTCAAGGATGAAACGCTGCGTCTCCTCGCGGGCACGCAGAAGACGCGCCTGCCGCGCAAGCGCAAGGGCCTGATCGCGGTGCTCGACTCGCATTTCTCCAAGCAAGTCCCCGAGAGCGAGCTGCAGGGTCTGGTGGACGAGCTGATTGCCCAGGGCACCCTGAGCGAAACGAAGGGTGCGATCGCGTATCACTTCTGACGGTCGAGCGGACTGCGTACCCCGCGTGCGCCCTTCGTCATCACGTGGGTGTAGATCATCGTGGTCTTCAGGTCCGAGTGGCCGAGCAGCTCCTGCACCGTACGGATGTCGTAACCGTCCTCGAGCAGATGCGTGGCGAAGCAATGGCGCAGCGTATGGCAGCTCGCCGGTTGGCTGAGTCCCGCGCGGTGCACTGCGTGCTGCACCGCGCGCTGCACACCCTTTTCGTGCAGGTGACTGCGTACCCACACCCCGAGGTAGGGATCGCGGCACAGCGTTGCTGCGGGAAACAGGTACTGCCAGCCCCACTGCGTGCCTGCCTGCGGATACTTGCGCGACAGACGGTACGGGAGTGACACGCCCGGCTGCTCGCGCCGCCGCTCCTCCTCGAACCAGGCCCGCAGCCGCGCCATGTGCGCGCGCAGCGGGGTCGCAAGCGTCGCCGGCAGCATGGTGACGCGGTCCTTGCCTCCCTTGCCCTCGCGCACGATGAGCTCGCCGCGCTCGAGCGCCAGGTCCTTGACGCGCAGCCGCAGCGCCTCCATGAGGCGCAACCCACTGCCGTAGAGGATGCTCGCCACCAGCCACGGGGCACCCTCGAGATGGGCGAGGAGCGCCCGCACCTCATCCCGAGTCAGCACTACCGGCAGGCGTTTCGTCTGCGCGGCGCGCGTCACGTTCTCGAGCCACGGCAGCTCCATCTCGAGCACGTGCCGATACAGGAACAGCAGCGCCTGCAGCGCCTGGTTCTGCGTCGCGGCGCCCACCCGCTGCTCCACCGCGAGGTGCGTCAGAAACTTCTCGATCTCGCGCGGACCGAGCGCGCTCAGGGGCCGGTCGTCGTGAAAGGCCGCATAACGGCGCATCCACTGCAGGTACGCCTGCTCGGTGCGCAGCGACAGGTGGCGGGTGCGCATGCGCTCGCGCGCCACGGCCAGCACGCTCTGCGGCGGCTCTTCCGAGATAGCAGGTTCGCGGACCGGCATGCGGCAACCCGTGCCGCCATGGAACCAGAGTGGCGCCGCCACGGCGAGCGTCAAAAGGTGCGTGTTTGCCGTATTTCAGGCACCCAAGTCTATAATTTACGGGCCGCCTCGCCGCGGCCGCGCACATTCATTGACTAAGGAGCTGAGATGACCTGGTGGGGCTGGGTAATCGCCGGCGCAATCCTGCTCGGCGCCGAGCTGTCGTTCGTCAGCGCGCAGTTCTACCTGGTGTTCATCGGCAGCGCCGCGATCCTGGTCGGGCTCGCGAGGCTGGCGCTGCCGCTCGCGGAGTGGTTGCAGTGGGCGCTGTTCGCGGTGCTCGCCATCGTCTCGATGGTGGCCTTCCGCAGCCGCATCTACCAGCGCTTCCGCGGCACCTTGCCCGCGCTCGATACCGGACCCAAGGGCGGCCTCATCACTCTGCCGGTGGCGCTCGCCGCCGGCGACAGCTGTCAGGCGGAATACGGCGGTACCTTCTGGACCGTGCGCAACGACGGCGGCACCACGCTCCGGGCCGGGAGCCGCGCCCGCATCGTCAGAGTGCAGAACCTGACGCTCCTCGTAGAGCCCGATCACCAGTAGAAGAAAGCAGCCATGTACACCTCCTACGTCTTCATCGCGCTCGCGCTCATCGCCGTGATCCTGGTGTTCCGCACGGCCACCGTCGTGCCGCAGCAGAGCGCCTA
>DATMMK010000072.1:0-12987 GCA_035569755.1 Steroidobacteraceae bacterium | reverse complement strand
CGGAGATCGTCTGATCCGAGATGCGCTTCAGGAGCCCGGCGAGGCGCGCGGCCGTCATGCGGCTCGCGCCCACCTCGAGGCTCTCCTTATTCAATGCGGCGGCGAGCTCGCCCATCACCCAGTTCGCGGCCAGCTTCGGATCCGCGGGGGCGGCGCGCACCACCGCCTCGTAGTAGTCCGCCAGCTCGCGGCTCGCGCTCAGTACTCCGGCGTCGTAGACCGGCAGCCCGTACTGTGAGGCGAGGCGCGCGGCCTTCTGGTCCGGGAGCTCGGGGAGAGTCGCGCGCACCGACTCGATGAAGGCCGCATCGAGCGCCACCGGCAGCAGGTCCGGGTCGGGGAAATAGCGGTAGTCGTTGGCCTCTTCCTTCGAGCGCATGGAGCGAGTCTCGCCCTTGTCGGGATCGTAGAGGCGCGTCTCCTGCACGACCTGACCGCCGCCCTCGAGGATCTCGATCTGGCGCGCCACTTCGTAGTTGATGGCGCGCTCGACGAAGCGGAAGGAATTGAGATTCTTGATCTCGGCGCGCGTCCCGAAGCGCGACGCACCTGCCTTGCGCACCGAGACGTTGGCGTCGCAGCGGAACGAGCCTTCCTGCATGTTGCCGTCGCAGATCTCCAGATAGCGCACCAGCGTGTGCACCTTCTTCATGTAGGTGACGGCCTCCTTTGCGGAGCGCAAATCCGGCTCGGAGACGATCTCGACCAGGGGTGTGCCGGCCCGGTTCAGATCGACACCCGTCACTCCCGGCAGTCCCTCGTGCAGCGACTTGCCGGCGTCCTCCTCGAGGTGGGCGCGGGTGATACCGACGCGCTTCACCTTGCCGTCGTCCAGCACGATGTCGAGCGTGCCCTTGGCCACAATCGGCAGCTCGTACTGGCTGATCTGGTAGCCCTTCGGCAGATCGGGATAGAAGTAATTCTTGCGCGCGAACACCGAGGTCGGGGCGATGTGCGCGTTGATCGCAAGCCCGAGCTTCACCGCCATGCGTACCGCCTCCCCGTTCAGCACCGGCAGCACGCCCGGGTAGCCGAGGTCGACGAGATTTGCCTGCGTGTTGGGAGGGGCGCCGTAGGCGGTCGCGGAGCCGGAAAAGATCTTCGAGCGCGTCGCGAGCTGCGCGTGGATCTCGAGACCGATGACGGTTTCCCAGTCGCTCATGCGTACCCTTCCGGCACCCGCGTGTGCCAGTCGGTGGCGCGCTGATAGGCATGCGCGGCGCTGAGGAGCCGGGCCTCGGAGAAATGCGGGCCGACGATCTGCAGGCCCACCGGGAGCTTGCCCACGAAGCCGCAGGGAACCGAGACCGCGGGTAGCCCGGCGAGGTTCGCTCCGATCGTGTAGATGTCGTTGAGGTACATGGTGATGGGGTCGGAGGTCTTGGCGCCGATCGCAAAGGCCGGCGTCGGCGTAGTCGGCCCGATCAGCACGTCGACGCTGGCAAAGGCGCGGGCGAAATCGGCGCTGATCAGCTGCCGCACGCGCTGCGCCTTGAGGTAGTAGGCGTCGTAGTAACCGGCGGACAGCACGTAGGTGCCGGTCATGATGCGGCGTTTCACCTCCGCGCCGAAGCCCTCACCGCGCGAGCGGCGGTACAGGTCCTGAAGATCGCGCGGCTGCTCGCAGCGGTGGCCGTAGCGCACGCCGTCGAAGCGCGCCAGGTTCGAGGAGCACTCCGCCGGAGCCACCACGTAGTACACCGGCACCGAGAGCGGCAGGTTGGGCAGGCTCACCTCGCTCAGCCTGGCACCGAGGCTCTCGAAGACCTTGAGCGCCTCGTGCACCCGCTGCCCGTTCTCGGCGTCGAGGCCCCGATCGAAGAACTCCTTGAGCAACCCCACCCTGAGGCCGGCGACCGACTCGCCGAGCAGCGCCACGTAGTCGGGAACCTCGCGCTCGACGCTGGTGGAATCGCTGGGGTCGAAGCCCGCCATCTCGCGCAGCATGAGCGCCGCGTCGGCCGCGCTCACGGTCAGCACCCCGCCCTGGTCGAGGCTCGAGGCGAAGGCCACCATGCCATAGCGCGACACGCGCCCGTAGGTCGGCTTGAGACCCGTGATGCCGCACAACGCCGCGGGCTGGCGGATCGAGCCGCCGGTGTCGGTGGCGGTCGCGCCCGGCACGAGCCGCGCGGCCACCGCGGCCGCCGAGCCGCCCGAGGAGCCACCGGGTACCAGGCGCGGGTCCCACGGATTGCGCACCGGCCCGAAGTAGCTCGTCTCGTTGGAGGAGCCCATGGCGAACTCGTCCATGTTGGTCTTGCCGAGCATGACGGCACCGGCGTGCTTGAGCTTCGCGACCACGGTGGCGTCATATGGCGACACAAAGTTCTCGAGCATGCGCGAGCCGCAGGTGGTCCGCACACCCTGGGTGCAGAACAGGTCCTTGTGTGCGATCGGCACGCCCGTCAGGGCCCCGCCGCTGCCGGCCGCGAGCGCCCGATCGGCCGCCGCGGCATCGCTGAGCGCCTGTGCGCGCGTCACCGAGATGAAGGCGTTGAGCGCCTCCTGGCTGCGCTCGATGCGCTTGAGGAACGCCTCCGTGAGCTCGATGCTGGAGAAACGCCGCGCGCGCAACCCGGCGGCGGCCCCGGCGACACCGATGTGATGCAGTTCACTCATCTGTGACGCAGTTCACTCATCGGCAGCTCACTCGATCACCTTGGGCACCAGGTACAGCCCCGCGGCCACCTGTGGCGCGCTCTGCTGGTACTCGGCGTGGTGATCCTGCTCGGTCACCGTATCGGGCCGCAGCCGCTGCGTCAGTCCCGGCAGCGGGTGTGCCATGGGAGCGACGCTCGCGGTATCGGCCCGCTCGAGGGCGCCGACGAATTCGAGAATGCGCGACAGGCTCTCCTGGTAGACGGGCAGCTCCGCCGCGCTCAGCTCCAGGCGCGCCAGCGCTGCGATGCTCTCGATCTGCTCGCGGGTCAGGGACATGGGAGGCTGGCTCGGGGCTCGCTGCGGAGTGCGAAAAATGGGCGGAAAATCATACATGTTGCCTTGCTGAATGTCCTGTCGGTTGCTAGATTACCGGGCACTTTCGGGGTCTTCCCCCACTTTCCGGTCGCTTCATGCTCAAACGCCTGCGTGGTTATTTCTCCAGCGATCTTTCGATCGACCTGGGTACGGCTAACACTCTCATTTACGTGCGCGACAAGGGCATCGTGCTGAATGAGCCGTCGGTCGTCGCGGTGCAGGACGAGCCCGGTCGCGGCGGCAAGGTCATCGTCGCGGTCGGCACCGAAGCGAAGAGCATGCTCGGGCGCACGCCCGGGCACATCACCGCGGTGCGTCCCATGAAGGACGGCGTGATCGCCGACTTCACCTACACCGAGAAGATGCTGCAGTACTTCATCAACAAGGTACACGGCCAGCGCATGATCAAGCCCTCGCCGCGCGTGCTGGTGTGCGTGCCGTTCGGCTCGACCCAGGTCGAGCGGCGCGCGATCCGCGAGTCGGCCGAGGGCGCCGGCGCACGCAACGTGGCGATCGTGAGCGAGCCGATGGCGGCGGCCGTGGGCGCGGGGCTGCCGGTGCACGAGGCGCGCGGCTCCATGGTGCTCGACATCGGCGGCGGAACCTCCGAGGTCGCGGTGCTGTCCCTCAACGGCATAGTGTATGCCAACTCCGCTCGTATCGGCGGCGACCGCTTCGACGAAGCGATCATGAACTACGTGCGGCGCAACTACGGCATCCTGATCGGCGAGGCGACCGCCGAGCGCATCAAGATCGAGATCGGCTCGGCCTATCCCGGCCAGCAGGTGCGCGAGCTCTCGGTGAAGGGGCGCAATCTCTCCGAGGGCGTGCCGCGCAGCTTCACGCTCAACAGCAACGAGATCCTCGAGGCGCTGCAGGAGCCGCTGCAGGCGATCGTGAGCGCGGTCAAGCAGGCGCTCGAGCAGACCCCTCCCGAGCTCGGTGCCGACGTCGCCGAACGCGGCATCGTACTCACCGGCGGCGGCGCGCTGCTGCGTGACATCGACAAGCTCCTCACCGAAGAGACCGGGCTGCCGGTCGTGGTGGCCGACGATCCGCTCACCTGCGTGGCGCGCGGCGGCGGCCGTATCCTCGAGCTGATGGATGAGCTCGGTCCGGGACACTTCGGTCTCGAATAGCGCAAGGAGCGCACTAATCTAAAGTGACGGCCTTCGGGACAGCAGCCGGCAGACCGCTGCAGGGGCGGGGCGGCTCTCCCGGCTTCCGCTTCACCCTCTACGGCGCCGTCGCCGTCGTGATCATGTACCTCGATCAGCGCGCGCATTACCTCGAGCCGCTGCGCTACGCGCTGCAGGCTGCCGCCTATCCGATCCAGCTCGCCGTGAACTCCCCGCCGGCTGCCTGGCGCTGGATCAGGGAGAGCTTCCAGAGCCGCGACGCATTGCGCGCGGAGAATGAGGCGCTGCGCCGGCGGCAGCGCGACCTCGAGCTCATGACGATGCGCTACGAGGCCCTGGCTCACGAGAACGGCGAGCTGCGCGGGCTGCGCGCGGCGCTGCCGCCGGTCGCCGATCGCTGGCTGCCGGCGGAGATCATCAATATCCAGCTGAGCGGCCTCAGGCAGCGCCTGCTCATCAATCGCGGTGCCAGCAACGGTGTGTTCAAGGGTCAGGCGGTGCTCGATGACCGCGGCCTCATCGGTCAGACGACCCACGTCGGCCCCTGGAGCGCGGAAGTGATCCTGATCACCGATCCCGAGCACGCGGTGCCCGTGCGGCTCGAGCGCACGGGGCTGCGCACCATCGCGGTTGGCGGCGGCGACGGCAGCTCGCTGGCGCTGCCCTACCTGCCGGCCAACGCCGACATCAGGAGAGACGACCTGCTCCTCACCTCGGGCCTCGGCGGGGTATTCCCGGATGGCTATCCCGTGGCGCGCGTCAGCGAGGTGCACCGCGATGCGGTGCAGCCGCTCGCCCAGGTGCGCGCCATCGCTCTCTCCCACATCAACAGCGATGCCGAGGTGATGCTGGTATGGTTCCGCCCGGGTCACCCGGCGGCCCCGGCCGCTACCGCGAGCAGCGCGGTCGACGTCAAGAATGGCAACGCCGCGATGCAGCCGCTCGCGGCGTCCCCGCGCGCGCCTGCCCCGCGCAGCACCGCGCCGGCCAGCCCCACGCCGGCCCCCGCCAAGGCTGCGGACGCGGCGGCCCCACCCGATGACGGCGCGGCCGCGGCCGCCCCGGCTGCCGAGCGGGGCGACTCGCCGACCCCGCCCGCGGAGCGGCCAGCCGAGCCTTCGCCCCCGAGGCAGCCGCCGTGACCGTCGGCCAGGTACGCGGGCGCATGGCGCTCACGACGCTGGTCGCGCTCATCCTCACGGTGCTGCCGCTGCCGGTGTGGCTCGACGTGTTCCGCCCCGCGTTCCTCGTGCTTACGGTGCTCTACTGGTCGATCAACACGCCGCGCGCCGGCGGCATCGGGCTCGGGTTCCTGTGCGGACTGCTGCTCGATGTCTTCCAGGGACCGGTGCTCGGCGAGCACGCGCTCGCGCTCGCGCTGGTCGCCTACATCGCGGTGCGCGAGCACCAGCGCATCCGCTCGAAGCCCGCATTCCAGCAGTCGCTGCTGGTGTTCGCGGCGCTCGTCTTCTACGAGTTCGTGGTGTTCGCGATCGACGGCTGGACCGGGCATCCGGGCACCAGCCCGCTGCGCTGGCTGCACTGCCTGACGGGGGCGCTGGTGTGGCCGCCGGCCGCGGCCATCCTCTCCTACGGCGAGGGCCGGTTCACATGACCGGCGGCGGCGATGGGTGAGGGGTAAGCCCTAGTGCCCGCGGTCCGCATCAAGGATCACTGGCGCGAGCAGCGCCTCTTCGACCGGCGGGCGCTCGCCATCGCTGCGCTCATGGCGCTCGCGACGCTGGGCCTCTTCGCGCGCCTGATCCTTCTGCAGGTGGTGCGGCACGAGTACTACTCGGATCTCTCGCAGGGCAACCGTGTGCGCACCGAGCCGATCCCGGCCGCGCGCGGCCTGATCCTCGATCGCAACGGCGAGGTCGTCGCCGCCAATCAGCCCGCCTACCAGCTCGAGCTCGTGCCCGAGGAGGTGCCGAACATCCGCGCCACGCTCGCGCGGCTGGCCGCGTTCGGCGTGCTGCGCGCCGACGAGATCGACGAGCTGATGCGCACCATCGCCTCGAGCCGCAGCTTCGACAGCGTGCCGATACGCCTGCGCATGTCGGACGAGGACGTGGCGCGCTTCGCGGTGCGGCGCTTCGAGTTTCAGGGCATCGACATCAAGACGCGCCAGACGCGCTGGTACCCGAACGGCGACCTCGCGGTGCACGCGCTCGGCTACGTGGGCGCAATCAGCGAGCCGGACCTGAAGCACATCGACCGTGCCGCCTACGCCGGGACCGCGCTCATCGGCAAGCTCGGCGTCGAGAGCACCTTCGAGGATGAGCTGCACGGCAAGAATGGCTTCCGCGAGGTGCTGGTCAACGCCCAGGGCCGCTCGGTCGAACGCCAGGGGGCGTTCGTGCCGAACCTGCGCACGCGCGCGCCGGCCGCGGGCGAGGACATCCTGCTGTCGGTGGACCTCAAGCTCCAGCGCGCGGCCGAAGCCGCGCTCGCCGGTCACCGCGGTGCGGTGGTCGCGCTCGATCCCACCGACGGCGATGTGCTGGCGCTCGTCAGCCTGCCGGGCTTCGATCCCAACCTGTTTGCGCGCGGCATCACCTCGGCCGAATACTCCGCGCTCGCCAACGACGACGACCGGCCGCTCTTCAACCGCGCGCTGCGTGGCGTCTACCCGCCGGGCTCGACCGTGAAACCGGCGCTGGCGCTCGCCGCGCTCACCTACCACATCATCGACCCGCAGGCGCACCGCTACTGCGCCGGGCAGTTCCACCTGCCCGGCAGCTCCTTCATCTACCGCGAGTACCACAACGAGCACCACGGCTACGTCGACCTCGACGATGCCGTCGTGGTCTCGTGCGACGTGTATTTCTACGGGCTCGCCGACGCGCTCGGCATCGACCGCATCGCCGCCTTCCTGGCGCCGTTCGGCTTCGGCTCCGTCACGGGGATCGACGTCGGCGGCGAGAAGACCGGCCTCCTGCCTTCGAAGCAATGGAAGGAGAAGGCCTTCGCGCGGCCAGCCGACCGCACCTGGTTCCCGGGCGAGACCGTGAGCATCGGCATCGGCCAGGGATACCTGTCCGTGACGCCGCTGCAGCTCGCGCACTACGCCAGCATCATCGCCGCGCGCGGCAGGATCTGGAAGCCGCGCCTGGTCACGGGGCTTCGCGAGCCGCGCAGCGGCGCGGTAGAGCGCCTCGCCCCGGTGTCGGATGGCGAGGTGAAGGGCATCGCCCCGGCCGATTGGGAGCGTGTGATCCGCGACATGGTCGGCGTGACGCAGCGTGGCACCGCGGCTGCGATCGGCGCGCACGCGCCCTACGTCTTCGGCGGCAAGACCGGCACCGCACAGGTATTCACGGTTGCGCGCACCGAGCGCTACAACGCCAAGAACATCAACGAGCGCCTGCGCGATCATTCGTGGTTCATCGCCTTCGCGCCGGCTGACGCGCCGCGCATCGCGCTCGCCGTCATCGAGGAGAACGGCGGGGCGGGCGCCAGCGCCGCCGCCCCCATCGCCCGCAAGGTCCTCGACGCCTTCCTGCTGGACGCGGACGGCAAGCTGAAGCCCGCGCCGCCGCGCACGGCGCCACCGGTCGCGCCACCGAAATCCGCGCCACCGGCCGCGGCTCCTGTGACCGCCGCGGCTCCGTCCGCCGCGTCAGCGGCCGCGGGTGAGTCTCCCGGGTCCGCTGCAGGCCCCACATGATCTACGAGGAAGTTCCCTACGGCTCGCGAACCCGGCGCACGCTCAGCGGAGCGACGCGCGTGCTATTCGCGCTGAAGATCGACGGTCCGCTCGTGATGGGGCTCGCGCTGATCGCTGCGTTCGGCCTGATCGTGCTCTACAGCGCCTCCGGCCAGAGCGCGGCGACGGTAGTACGCACCGTCATGCGCATCATTCTCGGTACCGTGGCGATGCTGCTCCTGGCGCGCGTCAATCCCAACTTCCTGCGCCGCTCCACGCCCTGGCTGTACGCCGCCGGGGTGTTCCTGCTGGTCATCGTGGCTGCGTTCGGCCACACCGGCCTCGGGGCGCAACGCTGGCTCAATCTCGGACTGTTCCGCTTCCAGCCCTCCGAGCTCATGAAGCTCGCCGTGCCGATGACCTGCGCCTGGTACCTGCACGAGCGAGCGCTCCCGCCGAGCCTCCTGTCGCTGGTCGCGCTCGCCGGGCTGATCCTCCTGCCGGTGGGGCTGGTCGCGATCGAGCCGGACCTCGGGACGGCGGCGCTGATCGCGGTGGCTGGTGCCCTGGTTATCGTGCTCGCGGGACTGCGCACGCGGGTGATGGTGGCGCTGCTGCTCTTCGGCGCGGCGTGCGCCTGGTTCGGCTGGAGCTTCATGCACGACTATCAGCGCCGCCGCGTGCTCACCTTTCTCAACCCGCAGACCGACCCGCTGGGCGCGGGCTATCACATCATCCAGTCGCAGATCGCAATCGGCTCGGGCGGCGTCTTCGGCAAGGGCTGGATGAACGGCAGCCAGGCGCAGCTCGAGTTCCTGCCGGAGCGCTCCACCGACTTCATATTCGCGGTCGTGGGCGAGGAGTTTGGCCTGCTGGGGCTGCTGCTGCTGTTGCTCCTCTACCTGTTCGTCGTCGCGCGCTCGATCTATCTCGCCACGCAGACGCAGGACACGTTCGCGCGGCTGCTCGCCGGCAGCATCGCGCTCACCTTCTTCGTCTATGTGCTGATCAACGCCGGCATGGTGACCGGGCTCCTCCCGGTGGTCGGCGTGCCCCTGCCCCTGGTGAGCTACGGCGGCAGCTCCGTCGTGACGCTCCTCGCCGGCTTCGGTATTCTCATGGCGCTCTACTCACGACGGAAGCTCGTCGGGTCCTGAGCGGGCACGGATCCATCTTGATCAACTGGCGTCACGCTCTGCTTGCGGCACTCGGCTGCGCTCCGCTCCTGGTGCACGGCACTGCCGCGCAGCAACCGGCCGCCACCGAGCCGCCCGCGACCTCATCAACCCCTCCTGCGGCCGCGCCGACTGCACCGCCCGCACCGACCTCGCCGACCTCGCCGCCCGCCAGCCCGGCGCCGGCCGAGGTGGGCGCGGCTCCCTTCGACGTGCACCGGCCGGAGATCGCCCAGTGGATCGACGAGGTCGTGAGCCACGACGGCTGGAGCCGCAAGTCGGTGGTGGCGCTGCTCGCGCAGGCGCAACCGCAGCCGAAAGTGCTCGACATCATGGGGCGGCCGCTCGAGAAGGTGGCGCCCTGGTGGGAATACCGCGAGCGCTTCATGACGCCCGAGCGCGTCGAGAAGGGCGTGCAGCTGTGGCTCGATCATCGCCTCGCGCTCGAGCACATCTCGGCCGAATACCAGGTACCGCCCGAGTACCTGGTGGCGATCCTCGGCGTCGAGACCTTCTACGGACGCAACACCTGCAGGTACCGGGTGCTCGATGCGCTCGCCACGCTGGCGTTCGACTATCCGCCGCGGGCCAGCTACTTCCGCGGCGAGCTCGAGCAGTTCCTGCTGCTCACGCGCGAGAACAAGCTCGATCCACTCACCACCTGCGGCTCCTACGCCGGCGCCATGGGGGTGCCGCAGTTCATGCCGTCGGTCTACCGGCGCTACGCGGTGAACGCCGACGGCGACAAGAAGCGCGACCTGTGGGGCAGCTGGGACGACATCCTGGCGAGCGTCGCGAACTACCTGCACGAGTGGGGCTGGACACCGGGTAAACCCGTGCTGGCCGAGACCACGCTCGATCCCGACCCGAGCTTCGAGATCGAGCCGCACAACCTCGACCTCAATGAGACCGTCGGCTCTCTCGGCGCCCACGGCATCAAGGTCGACCTGGACGTCCCGGCCGACACCCCCGCGGTGCTGATCTCGGCCGAGCAGCGCGACGGCCCGGCGTACCGGGTCGGGTTCCATAATTTCTACGTGATCACCCGCTACAACCACAGCGCGCGCTATGCCATGACCGTGCACGACCTCGCCACTGCCGTCGCGGCGCGCGTGCACGGTATGCAGCAATGAGCGCCTTGGCGCGCCGCTCGCCCCGCGAGCGCGCGGCGGGTACGGCACTCCTCGCGCTCCTCCTCGCCGCCTGCGCCACCACGCGCCGCCCCCCGCCGCCGGTGCCCGGGCCGGTACCGGTGCCGCCGCCGCCCGCCGACATCTTCTCGATCCCCGATGCCGTGCCGCGCGCCGAGCCGCGCAGCGCGCACGGCAACCCGCCCTTCTACGATGCGCTCGGACGGCGTTATTTCGTGCTGCCTTCCGCCGAGGGCTACGACGAGCGCGGTGTCGCCTCCTGGTACGGCCCGACCTTCCACGGCGGCAATACCTCGAGCGGCGAGCTCTACGACATGTACGGCATGACCGCCGCGCACAAGACGCTGCCACTGCCGAGCTACGCGCGCGTCACCAATCTGCACAACGGCCGCAGCGTCGTGGTACGCATCAACGACCGCGGTCCGTTCGTCGCCAACCGCATCATCGACCTCTCGTACACCGCGGCGGCCAAGCTCGACATGCTGCGCGACGGAACCGCCATGGTGGAGGTGCGGGTGCTCACGCCCGGAGCGCCCGAGATACCGCCCGCCGTGGTGGCGAGCGTGGCGCCGACCCCGCGCCCGGTGCCGCCGCCGCCATCTGTGCTGCTGTACGTGCAGACCGGCGCGTTCGCCGATCCATCCAATGCCGGGCGCGAGCTCGCACGGCTGCAGGCGGCAGGCCTCGCGAGCGCCTTCGTGATACCACCGCCCGAGGGGTCGCAGCTCTACCGCGTGCGTATCGGGCCCATCGGCAGCGTCGAGGAGTTCGACGCCCTGGCTGCGCGGCTCACGGCCCTCGGCATCCCGGACGCCCGGCTGGTCACGAACTGAGGCGCGTTTCAGCTAGACTTCCGGGTTTTCCCGTCAGTAAAGGAATCCTCACGGTGAAAGCCCCGCGTTCCGCCCTGTGCTCTGCGCTGCTGGTGCTCGCTGCCGCCGCGCTCCCGCTCGCGGCGCGCGCCGCGGCGGCTCCGGTGCCGGCGCCACCGGCTGTCAAGGCGCGCGCCTGGGTGCTGGTCGATTACAACAGTGACCGCGTGCTGGCGCAGCAGCGCCCCGACGACCGCGAGGAGCCGGCGAGCCTCACCAAGCTCATGACCGCCTACGTGGTGTTCCAGGCGCTCACTGACGGTCGGCTCAAGCTCACCGACCAGGTCACCATCAGCAAGCACGCCTGGAAGGCGGAGGGCTCGCGCACCTTCGTGCAGGTCGGCACCCAGATTCCGGTCGACATCCTCATCAAGGGGATGATCGTGCAGTCGGGCAACGATGCCACCATCGCGCTCGCCGAGAAGCTCGGCGGCTCCGAGGATGCGTTTGCGCAGATGATGAATGAGTACGCGCGGCGGCTTGGCATGAAGGCGAGCCACTTCGTCAACAGCGACGGGCTGCCGGCGCCCGAGCACTACACCAGCGCGCGCGACATGGCGACGCTCGCCAGCGCACTCATCCGCCAGTTCCCGCAGTACTACGGCCTCTTCAGCCTGCGCGAGTTCATGTGGAACAACATCCGCCAGGGCAACCGCAACACGCTGCTCGGCAAGGACCCCTCGGTCGACGGCCTGAAGACCGGCCACACCGATGCCGCGGGCTTCTGTCTGGTGAGCTCCGCCAACCGCGATGGCATGCGCCTCATATCGGTGGTGATGGGCGCACCGAACGAGCGGGCGCGCGAGGAGGCGAGCGGCGCGCTCCTCAACTACGGCTACACCTTCTTCGAGTCGGTACGCGTCAAGACCGCGGGCACCACCGTGCTCAAGCCGCGGGTCTACAAGGCGGCGACGGAGTTCGCCGCGGTGGGCGTGACGGCGGATGTCTACGCGCTGGTGCCGCGCGGCCAGGGTGGCTCGCTCACCACCAGCGCACGCCTCGACCACGAGCCGCTGATCGCGCCGCTCGCTGCGGGCGAGCGCCTCGGCGAGCTCACGCTCACCGACGGCGCGGGCGAGGTGCTGGCGCGCGCGCCGCTCGTGTCACTCGCGGCGGTACCGCAGGGGGGCCTGTGGACGCGCATGGTGGACACGGTCGAGCTGTGGTTCCGCAAGAAATAACCGCAACGCCCCCGCAGCAGAGGAAACCGTCGATGGCCGAACCGCTTCCGCTCTGTTACCTGAACGGCAGCTACCTGCCCCTGAAGGAGGCGCGCGTCTCCCCGCTCGACCGCGGCTTTCTCTACGCAGACGGGGTCTACGAGGTGATGCCGGTCTACGCCGGGCGGCCGTTCCGCTTCGCCGCCCATGCCGAGCGACTGACGCGCAGCCTCGGAGCGCTGCGCATGGAGGATCCGCACACGCGGCCCGAGTGGCGCACGATTCTCGGCGCCCTGGTCGAGCGCAACGGCGGCGGCGACCAGTATGTCTACTGGCAGGTGACGCGCGGCGCGCAGAACGGGCGCACCCACGCGCCGCTTCCCGACATTCCGCGCACGGTGTTTGCCTTCTGCGCGCCGCTCCCGCCGGTCACCGCCGAGACGCTCGCCAACGGCGTCGCCTGCATCACCGCCGAGGACACGCGCTGGGCGCGCTGCGACATCAAGTCGGTGGCGCTGCTCGCCAACGTGCTGCTGCGGCAGCTGTCGGTGGAGGCGGCGGCCGCGGAGACCATCCTGCTGCGCGACGGGGAGCTCACCGAGGCGTCCGCTTCGGCGGTGCACGTGGTGCTCGCCGGCGAGGTGCTCATGCCGCCGAACTCACGGCGCATTCTGCCGGGCACCACGCGCTCCGTGGTGGAGGAGATGGCGGCGCGCGCCGCCATCCACTGCCGCGTCGTGCCGATCAGCGAGACGCAGCTGCGCGCGGCGGACGAGGTGTGGCTCTCGGCCGCGACGCGCGAAGTGCAGCCGGTGACCGCGATCGACGGCCACGCCGTGGGCACGGGCAAGCCCGGGCCGCT
>DATMMK010000071.1:0-3014 GCA_035569755.1 Steroidobacteraceae bacterium | reverse complement strand
ACATACCGTCGCCGAAATCATCGAGCGCTCCGGGGTACTCAACGGCCGTGTGCCGTGGTACCCGGGGCGCGACCCGCAAACCAGCACCAACAGGATGGCATCGTGACCGACACCGTGATCAGTTCCGCCACCCGGGAAGTCCTCATCGGCTTCGAGCGCCCGTTCGTCATGATCGGCGAGCGCATCAACCCCACCGGACGCAAGATCCTCGCCGCCGAAATGGCGGCCGGCAACTTCAGCCGCGTGGAGGCCGACACCCACGCGCAGATCGCCGCCGGCGCGCACATGCTGGACGTCAACGCCGGCATCCCGCTGGCCGACGAGCCGGCGATCCTCGCCAAGACCATACAGCTGGTGCAGTCGATCACCGATCTTCCGCTATCGATCGATTCCTCGATCGTCGCCGCGCTCGAAGCCGGTCTCGCGGTCTACAAGGGCAAGCCCCTGGTGAACTCGGTCACCGGCGAGGAGGAGCGTCTCGAGTCGGTGCTGCCGCTGGTGAAGAAGTATGGTGCCGCGGTGGTGGCGATCTCGAACGACGAGACCGGTATCTCCGAGAACCCGGACGTGCGTTTCGAGGTGGCGAAGAAGATCGTGCACCGCGCCCGGGACCACGGCATTCCGGTCAGCGACATCGTCGTCGATCCGCTAGTTATGCCGATCGGCGCCATCAATCAGGCCGGCGTACAGGTGATGCGCCTGCTCGGTCGGCTGCGCAACGAGCTCAAGGTCAACACCACCTGCGGCGCGTCGAACGTCAGCTTTGGGCTCCCGGCGCGCGAGGGCATCAGCGCGGTGTTCCTGTCGATGGCGATCGGCGCTGGCATGACCTCCGCGATCATGAACCCGATGCACGTCGAGATCGTGAAGGCCTGCATGGGGGCGGACGTCATGATGGGCCACGATCCGGACTGCGCGCGCTGGATCAAGCGCTTCCGCGAGGCGCCGTCGCTGGCCGCCGGCGGTGGCGCGGCCGCCGCTCCTGAGGGTGCGGCGCGCGGGCGGCGCGAGGGCGGACACCGGAGGCGTGCTCAGAGCCAGGCATGAGCGGCAAGGATCCCCTCGTCGTCTTTACCCCCTCGGGCAAGCGCGGCCGCTTTCCGGTCGGAACGCAGCTCCTGCAGGCGGCGCGCAGCTTAGGGGTCGACGTTGACTCGGTGTGTGGCGGGCGCGCGCTGTGCGGGCGCTGCCAGGTGCTGGTCATGGAGGGTGACTTCCCCAAGCACGGCCTGAGCTCCGCGGTCACGCACCTCACGCCAGTGAGCGAGGCCGAGCAGAGCTTCGCGCGGCGCCGGCCGCTGCCGCCCGGACATCGGCTCTCCTGCTCGTCGCGCATCGAGGGCGACCTCGTCATCGACGTGCCGCCCGCGAGCCAGGTGCACCGCCAGGTGGTGCGTAAGGCCGCCGATGCACGCCCGATTACGCTCGATCCGGTGGTGCACCTGCACTACGTCGAGGTGCGCCAGCCCGACATGCACGACCCACGGGGAGACCTGCAGCGGCTCCTCGAAGCTCTGCACAAGGAGTGGGACTTTGGCCCCCTGCGCTGCGATCTCGCCGTGTTGCAGATGCTGCAAGCGGCGCTACGCAAGGGCGAATGGCGGGTGACGGTCGCGGTGCACGCAGGCAAGCAGCTGATCGGCGTGTGGGCAGGATTCCACGATCGGGTCTACGGCCTGGCAGTGGACGTCGGCTCAACCACCATCGCGGCGCACCTCTGCAATCTCGAGAGTGGTGAGGTCGTCGCCTCGAGCGGCGCCATGAACCCGCAGATCCGCTTCGGCGAGGACCTCATGAGCCGCGTGTCCTACGCCATGATGAACCCGGGCGGCGCGCAGCAGATGACCGAGGCGGTGCGCGCGGCGCTCAATGCGCTCGCCGCGGACGTGGCCCGCGAGGCGGGCATCTCGGTGTCGGACATTCTCGAGCTCACCGTGGTCGGCAACCCGATCATGCATCACCTGCTGCTCGGCATCGACCCAGTCGAGCTCGGCGGGGCGCCGTTTGCGCTCGCCACCGATTCGCCGCTCGGCCTGCACGCCGCGGAGATCGGACTTACTCTGCATCCGGGCGCGCATGTCTACACCCTGCCCTGCATCGCCGGCCACGTCGGCGCCGATGCTGCCGGCATGATCCTCGCAGAGCGGCCCGACCTCTCGCCGAAACTCAGCCTGCTGGTCGACGTCGGCACCAACGCCGAAATCGTGCTCGGTAACAAGGAGCGGCTGCTCGCCTGCTCGAGCCCGACGGGTCCGGCGTTCGAGGGCGCGCAGATCAGCAGCGGCCAGCGCGCCGCGCCCGGCGCAATCGAGCGGGTGCGCATCGATCCCGTAACGCTCGAGGCCCGTTTCAAGATCATCGGCTCGGATCTGTGGTCCGATGAGCCGGGCTTCGCCGAGGCCGCGGCCGGCACCGGCGTCACCGGCATCTGCGGCTCGGGGATCATCGAGGTCATCGCCGAGATGTATCTCGCCGGCATCATCAGCCACGACGGTGTCATCGACGGCGCCCTCGCCGCCCGCAGCGAGCGCATCGTGCCGACGGGGCGCACGTTCGCCTATACCGTGCACCGCGGCTCGCCGCTCCTTCAGGTCACGCAGAACGACGTGCGCGCCATACAGCTGGCGAAGGCGGCGCTGCGCGCCGGGGTGCAGCTCCTCATGGATCGCCTCGGGGTCACCCAGGTCGACCGCATCCGGCTCGCGGGCGCCTTCGGCAGCCACATCGACGTCAAGTACGCAATGATTCTCGGGATGATCCCCGACTGCGAGCTCTCCCAGGTGTCGTCCGCCGGCAATGCCGCCGGGACCGGCGCGCGCATCGCGCTCCTCGACAAGACCTCGCGCAAGACCATCGAGGATCTGGTGCATCGGGTCGAGAAGATCGAGACGGCAATCGAGCCGAAGTTCCAGGCGCACTTCGTCGCGGCGATGGGGATCCCGCACTCGACCGAGCCCTACGCTAACCTGCGCAAGGCAGTGCAGCTCCCCGAGGCGAAGGCCGCGGCGCCACGC
>DATMMK010000070.1:0-10710 GCA_035569755.1 Steroidobacteraceae bacterium | reverse complement strand
CACCTTGCCGTTGTCGAAGCCGCACAGAACCAGATCGCCCGCGATCAGCGGACGCGCGGTGCCGCGCAACGACAGCCGCGGCACCGGCTGCTGCTGCACCCACAGCTCGTGCCCGTCCGCAGGGGCGAGCGCGTGGAGCTTGCCGTCAACGGTGCGCAGTGCGATCAGCCGCTCGGAGATGGCCGCGGGGGCCAGCACTTCACCGCTGACGCGCACCGACCAGCGGCGCTTGCCGCTCGCCGCCTCGAGCGCAAACAGTTGCCCGTCGCTCGAGCCGATCAGCACCATGCCGTCCCCGACCGCGGTGCCGCCCGAGAGCGGTGCCTTGATGCGCGTGCGCCAGGCCATGCGCCCCGAGGCGATGTCGAAGGAGACTACCTCGCCCTTGTGCCCGGCGGCATACACGTGGCCATCGTCGACCGCGAGCCCCAGGCCGAGTCGCAGCGGCACCGCCTTCTTATCGTCTACCGAGGCTGACCATACGCGCTCGACGCGCAGCGTGGCGGCGATCGGGGTGAGCTTCGCCGGCTGGTCGATCGACTTGTCCTTGGAGCAGGCAGCGATACAGACGAGCAGTGCCACCATCCACAGCGGGCGTGTCGCGTAGCGCATGGATTACTTCGCTGCGGCGGCCGGTGCCGAGGCAGGGGCGGCGCTCGCCGCAGGCGCGTCGGCGGCGAGATCGGCGATCTTCAGATCGAGGAGCGCTGCGTCGCCGAGATCGGGACTGCCGGCAGCACTGCGGTACTCCTTGAGCGCGGCAGGCCGATCGCCCTTGGCGTACCAGGCATCCCCACGCACCTCGTGATAGCGCGCGGCGAAGGCGCCGGGCTCGGCGGCGTTCAGCGTCGCGAGCGCTGCGTCGGGCTTGGACTCGGCGATCTCAACCCGCGCCAGGCGCATCCGCGCCACCAGCGCGAGCTCGTGGTCCTTGGACTGATTCATCACGGTAGCGAGCTCCTGCGCTGCCTTGTCGAGCTCCTTGCCCTCGACGTACACGCGCGCCGCCAGCAGCTTCGCCTGATCGGCGTAGGGTGAGGAAGGGTAGTCGCGCTCGAGCTCCCCGAGCCGGACGAATGTCTGGGTGCGGTCGCCCTTCTCCATGGCCTCGATCATGCGCGTGTAGGCCGCGCTTGCCTTGACACCGCGCTCCTCGAGGTGCCCCTGCCACCAGCGCCAGCCCTTGAGGCCCGCGACCGCCAGCGCCACGCCGGCGACGATCCACAGGCCGTTCTCGCGCACCCAGGTGCGGATCTGCTCCCATTGCTCTTTGTCTGACAGATACTCGGTCACGCACTCACTCCCACAGTCGTCAGGGCCGCATCCAGGCCCACCGCCAGCGCGTCGATCGGGCACTCGCTCTGACCCGACTCCACGCGCAAAGGTTTCATGCCGAGCACCCCGCGCGCGAGCTCATCGTCGCCGATGATCAGCGCGAGCGGCGCACCGCTCTTATCGGCGCGGCGGAACTGCGCCTTGAAGTTGCCCCCACCCAGGTTCAGCTCGAAACGCAGCCGCGGCCGCTCGCCGCGCAGGCGCTCCACGATCCGGAGCGCCTCCGCCGTGGCGCGCGCGCCGTTGACCACGACGTACACGTCGGGGTGCACCGCGGGCGGCGTGCCGCCGGCGGCCACGAGCTGCGTCACCAGCCGCTCGACACCCATGGCAAAGCCGACGGCGGGAGTCGCGTCCCCGCCGAGCTGCGCGATCAGGCCGTCGTAGCGGCCGCCGGAGCATACGGCATTCTGTGCGCCGGTGGAGTCGGTGATCCATTCGAACACGGTGCGGTTGTAGTAATCGAGCCCGCGCACCAGGCGCGGGTTGATGGCATAAGCCACCCCCGCCCCCTCGAGCATGGCTCTGAGAGCCTCGAAGTGCTCGCGTGACTCGGCGTCGAGATGCTCGGTAAGGAGCGGCGCGCCGCCGATGAGCTCCTGCATCTCGGGATTCTTGCTGTCGAGGATGCGCAGCGGATTGCCGCCGAGGCGCCGCCGGCTGTCGGCATCGAGCCGCGCCTCGTGCGCACCGAAGTACTCGACCAGGCGGGCGCGGTAGGCGCGGCGGCTCTCGGGCGTGCCGAGGGAGTTGATCTCGAGCTTGAGACCCTTGAGTCCGAGGCGCTGCCAGAGCCGCGCGCTCAAGGCGATGAGCTCCGCGTCGACGTCGGGTCCCGGACAACCGACGGCCTCGACGTCCACCTGCCAGAACTGCCGATAGCGCCCGGCCTGAGGCGTCTCGCTGCGGAACATCGGGCCGAGGCACCAGAGCTTGTGGCGCTGGCCGCGCAGCATGCCGTTGGAGATCAACGCGCGCACGATACCGGCGGTGGCCTCCGGGCGCAGCGTCAGGCTGTCGCCACCGCGGTCGGTGAAGGTGTACATCTCCTTGCCCACCACGTCGGTGTGCTCGCCGATCGCGCGCCTGAAGAGCTCGGTGCGCTCGAGCACCGGCACGCGGATCTCCTCGTAGCCGTAGGACGTGAGCAGCTCGCGCGTCACGGCCTCGAAGTACTGCCAGGCGCCGATCTCGGCGGGCAGCACGTCGTTCATGCCGCCGACCCTCTGAATCGCCTCCGTCACTGGCGCGCTACCACCGGGGGTACCGGCGCGGCGTGCCCGCTGCGATCGAGCAGGAAGCGCGCGGTGCCGTCGCGGTGCACCAGTCCGTCGAGGGCGACCTTCTGGCCGTCGAGCTGTACCGCGACCCCGGGGGCGTTGCCGAGCACCACCTTGAGCGGCGGCGTGCCGCTGACGGTGCGCGTACTGTGGGGCGCGTTGAAGCCCTCCTCCAGGCGCCGTCCCGAGCCGTCGTAGACCGCGACCCAGCTGACCTCGGAGAACCTGAGGGCGAGCCGCGCCTCCTCCGCCGTGGGCGCTGCCGGCGCCGCGCCGGAGTGCGCGGCGGCGATCGCCGTCTCGAGGCGGGCGGCCGAGGCCGCACCCGGCGCGCCGGGCTCGAGCGCCGGCAGCTCGGCGGACACGGGCTGCGGCTTCGCCGCCGGCAGCGTCAGCAGCCACCAGACGAGTCCCGCGACCGCAATCCCGATGAGCACGACGAGCGCGAGCGCCACCAGGCGCGAAGAGGGACCCGGCGGCACGTGGCGGGGAATGCGCGTGAGGTCAGGGCCGGTCGCGGGCGTCGCGCCCGAGTACAGACTCTGCAGCTCCGCGTACTGCTCGCCGATCAGCTCCGCGTAGCGGCGCAGGTGGCCACGCACGTACACGGCGGCGCCGAGCGCGCCGAAGTCGTCCGCCTCGAGCGCTTCGAGAACGCGCGCGTCGACGTGCAGCTTCTCCGCCGCCTGCAGCGTCGTCAGTCCGCGCGCCTCGCGCGCCCCGCGCAGCCGTGCCCCGATACCGCCACGCACTCCGCCGACCGCCTCGCTCGTCGCCATACGCGTCAGCCGCTGTTCTGGTCGAGCGCGGCCAGGGCGCGTGCCTGGTCCGAGCCCGGGTAGTCGAGCTGCAGCCGCCGCGCGTAGCGCTGCGCGGCCACGGCATCGCGCTGCGCCCGCGCCACGCGCACACCGAGCAGCAGCAGGTCCGGGGTCGCCTGGAAGGTGCCGAGGTAGCCGTCGATGCGGGTGCGCGCCGCGGCCAGCTGCCCGTGATCGAAGTCGAGCGTGGCGAGCTGGAAGGCCGCCTCGGCATAGTTCGGCCGCAGCTGGATCGCGGCGTTGAAGTTGGCACGCGCCTCCTCGTCACGCTTGGCGGCGCGCAGGCACACGCCGGCGTTGGTGTAGGCCGCCTGCGGCGTACGGTAGAGCGCATTGTGCGCGGACTCGAGGAATCGCTTCACCCCCTCATCCGTGCGGCCGTTCTGGCACAGGTAGACCGCGTAGTTGTTGATGACGTCGGGATCGTGCGGCGCGAGCCTCAACGCGGTGCGGAACTCCTCGTCGGCCTTGGCCGGCTGGCTCATGCGCTCGAACAGCATGGCGCGTGCGCTGTGCACGTTGGCGTTGCCCGGATCCTCATCGAGCGCGCGATCGAGCTTCGTCTTGGCGAGGTTCAGATCGCCCTGATTCATGTACTGGATGCCGAGCTGGGTGTTGTCGGCGGCCGCCTCGCGCTGATTGGCCATGTGCAGCGGAGTGCTGCTCCTGGAGACGCAGCCGGCGAGGACCAGGGCCGCGAGCGCACTCAGGGCCGCCGCGGCGGCGCGCAGGCGGGCGGTGCTGTTCGGTGCTGTTCTCATGGTTGCACGGCGACGCCGATCATCTTATTTCCGAGCCGCACCGTCGTGCGATCGATCACGCGCCCGGCGAGCTGGCCGCAGGCGGCATCGATGTCCTCGCCACGCGTGCGCCGCACGGTAGCGAGCACGCCGCGCTGCAGCAGCTCGTCGCGGAAACGCTGGATGACGGTTGCCGGCGAGCGAGTGTAGCGGGTGCCGGGGAAGGGATTGAAGGGGATGAGATTCACCTTGGCGGGGTGGCCCTTCAGCAGCCGCGCCAGGGCGCGTGCCTGCGCCGGGGAGTCGTTGACGCCATCGAGCATCACATACTCGAAGGTGACGCTGCGGCCGTTCTGCTCGTCGAGATAGTGCCAGCAGGCGGCGAGCAGCTCTGCGATCGGGTGCTTGCGGTTGATCGGCACCAGCTCGTTGCGCAGCGCATCATCGGGCGCGTGCAGCGACACCGCGAGCGCGACGTTGCTCACCTCGGCGAGCCGATAGATCTGCGGCACCAGCCCCGAGGTGGAGAGCGTCACCCGCCGGCGCGAGAGGTCGCAGCCGAAGTCATCGAGAAGGATGTCGAGCGCCGGCACCACGTTACGGAAGTTCGCGAGCGGCTCGCCCATGCCCATGAGGACCACGTTGGTCACGTGGCGCTCGCCGGGCGCCGGCGCGCCGGCGCTGGACACCGCGGGGTCGGCAGTTTCCGCCGCGCGCAGCTCACGCATCGCGAGCCACACCTGGCCTACGATCTCGGCGGTGGTGAGGTTGCGGTTGAAGCCCTGCTGCGCCGTCGCGCAGAACGAGCAGTCGAGGGCACAGCCGACCTGGGACGAGATGCACAGCGTGCCGCGATCGGGCTCGGGAATGAACACCATCTCGAACGCCTGGGCGGCATCGGCCCTGAGCAGCCACTTGACGGTGCCGTCGGCGGAGCGCTGCACGCGCACGATCTCCGGCGGGCGCACCTCGGCCTGGGCGCTAAGCCGGGCGCGGAAATCCTTGGCGAGATCGGTCATCTCAGCGAACTCGCTCGCGCCGCGCTTGTAGATCCAGTTCATGAGCTGCCGTGCGCGGAACGGCCGGCTGCCGAGCTGCGCCACGAAAGTCTCGAGCGCGGGGCGCGGCAGTCCCAGCAGATTGGTGCGCTCGGTGGCGGAAATGCTCATGGGCGGGAAAAGCGCTCAGCCGCGCGAGTGCAGCTCCGTGGTGCTGAAGAAGAAAGCGATCTCGCGCACGGCCGTCTCGGGTGCATCCGAGCCGTGCACGACGTTCTGCTCGATGCTCGCGGCGAGATCGGCGCGGATCGTGCCCGCGGCGGCCTTCTTCGGGTCGGTCGCGCCCATCAGATCGCGATTGCGCGCGATCGCATTCTCGCCCTCGAGCACCTGCACGACGACCGGGCCCGAGGACATATAGCGCACCAGGTCCTTGAAGAACGGACGCTCGCGATGGACGGCATAAAAGCCCTCGGCCTCGCGCTGCGACAGGTGCAGCATGCGCGCGGCGATGATCGAGAGTCCCGCCTTCTCGAAGCGGGTGTACACCTCGCCGATGAGATTACCGCGAACTCCGTCGGGCTTGACGATGGACAGGGTGCGCTCGAGCGCCATTCGCTGGGTCCTTCTGTTTTCGGGTGGATGGATGCGGGAGGCCGTGGCGAGCCGGCAAGTTTACTTGGCCCGCGTGCCCGCGGCAATTCGCGGTGCACCGGAAGTGCCCGTTTGGTAAGGCTTTTTTTGAGCTTGCCGGAGCGCCGTCAGGACGCCGGCCGGAGTCTCAGACGGAGAAGCTCTCGCCGCAGCCGCACTCGCCTTTGACGTTCGGATTGCGGAAGCGGAAGGCCTCGTTCAGCCCCTCTTTGACGAAGTCGACGATCGTGCCATCGATCAGGCCGAGGCTCGCCGAGTCCACGAACACGCGCACCCCGTGGTCCTCGAAGACCGTGTCGCCGGGCTGCTGCGATTCGGCGTAGTTCACGACGTAGGCGAAGCCCGAGCAGCCGGTCTTGCGCACGCCGAGCCGCAGGCCGACCCCGCCCCCCCGGCCGGCGAGGAAGCTCTTGACGCGATTAGCCGCGGATTCAGTCAGCGAGATTGCCATCGATCCTCAATATTCTACCGTTTACGGCCATTGCAACAGGCAGGCACGCAGGGCGTCCTCGATTGTGAGCAGCCGCCCGAGCTTCTCCACCGGAACCGAGCGGCTCGCCGCCCAGTCCGCGGGCTTGCCCGGCAGGAGTGCCCCGCGGGCGCGGCCCCGGACCTCCTGGGCCAGCCAGCCGGCCACATCGAGAGTATGGGGGCAGCCGAAGGCCTGGACACGTGCGTCTTTCACAACCCCGCGCTCGATGAGCAGGTGAAAGCGCACCCAGGTCTCCTCGCCGGGTCCGCCGGCCTCCCCGCTCACCACGGTGCCGCCCTCGCCCGCGGCCGAGAGCTCCAGAGCCTGCGCCACTCCGGAGGCCGGGGAGAGCGCGCGCAGCCGCGTCACCTCACGCGCCACGGCGGCGGCGGCCAGCTCAACCTCCCCCTCCTTGGTGAATCTGCCGAGACTGAAGCGCAGCGAGCTGCCGGCCAGCAGTGCATCGCGTCCGAGGGCCCGCAATACATAGGACGCTTCTGCGGAGGCAGAGTTGCACGCCGCGCCCGTCGACACCGCGAGCTCCTCGAGAGCGCTCACCAGGCTTTCTCCTTCGACCCCCTCGAAGGACACGTTGAGAATGCCCGGTACGCGCGCGGCACCCGCCCCGTTCAGATGAACGCCGCGCAGCCGGCTCAGGCGGCTCCAGAGCCGCTCGCGCAGCGCAGTGAGCCGTGGGCGTTCGGCGGCCAGCTCGCCCTGGGCGATCTCGCAGGCCACCCCGAAGCCGACGATCTGGTGGGTCGCGAGCGTCCCGGGGCGCAGACCCAGTTCCTGGCCGCCGCCGAAGGTCACCGGCTGCAGCAGCCCTCTTGCGCTCGCGCGCACGTACAGCGCCCCGACACCCTTCGGTCCGTAGAGCTTGTGGCCGGTGAAGGAGAGGAAATCGGCGGGCAGCGTCTTGACGTCGAGCGACACCTTGCCGGCCGCCTGGGCACAGTCGCTGTGGAAGGCGACACCGCGGTCGTGGCAGAGCCCGCCGATCGCGGCGATGTCGTGCACGACGCCGATCTCGTTGTTGACGCACATGAGTGACACCAGCTGCGTGTCGCGCCGCAGCGCCGCGGCCACCGTCGCCGGCGAGATGAGCCCCGAGGGCTCCGGCGTCAGGTAGGTAACGCTGAACCCCTCCTTCTCGAGGCGCTTGCACGGATCGAGCACCGCCTTGTGCTCGGTGCGCGAAGTCACCAGGTGGCGGCCGCGGTCGGCATTGGCGCGCGCCACGCCGAGAATCGCCAGGTTGTTCGATTCCGTGGCGCCGGAGGTGAAGACGATCTCATCGGCCTCGGCGCCGATCAGGCCCGCCACCTGGGAACGGGCCCGCTCGATGCGCGCCGCCGCGGCGCGGCCGAAAGCATGGCTCGAGGAGGAGTTGCCGAAGTCGCCACCCTCGGTGAGGCAGGAGTCCATGGCGTCGGCGACCCGCGCATCGACCGGCGTGGTCGCGGCGTAATCGAGATAGACCGGAGCGCTGTTGCTCACCGGGGCGGCGCGCCGGCGTGGCGGCGGCGGTTCTGCACGGCGGTGAGGATGCCGCGCAGGATGTTGGCTTCGTTGTGGTCGAGCTCGGCGCGCTGCAGCAGGCGGCGGATGCGGCTCATGAGATGCGTGCCGCTCTCGGTGCGGTCCTTGAAATCGATCTCATCCAGCACCTGCGCGAAATGGGCGTACAGCTCCTCGAGCTCCCCGGCGCTGGCGAGCCGCACGGCGGCGGGATCGGGCGCCGCCGCCGGATTCCGCGCCCGATAGAGCTCATATGCCACGAGTTGCACTGCCATGGCGAGATTGAGCGAAGGGTAGGCCTCGCTGGCCGGGATGCGCAGCAGCACGTGCGCCGCTTCGAGCTCCTCGTTCGTGAGTCCGCTACGCTCGGCTCCAAACACCACCGCCGACGGTGCGCGGCGCGCCTCGGCGACGATACGCGGGGCGATCGCGCGCGGGTCCTGCACGCGAAAATACTGATCGCGCTCGCGCGCGGTGGTGGCGGCGATGAAGCCGCAGCCCGCGAGCGCTTCGCCGAGAGATCCGACCACGCGTGCCGCCGCGACCACATCGTCCGCGCCCGAGGCGCGCGCGAGCGCTTCGGGGTGCGGAAACTCCCTGGGCCGCACCAGCACCAGCGAGGTGAGCGCCATGTTCTTCATGGCGCGCGCCGCGGCGCCGATGTTGCCCGGATGCGAGGGCGCCACGAGGACGATGCGAATGTCGGGGGAGTCCATCTGTTACGCTAGTCAATTGGGCCAAATCGCCCTTGGCGATTTGGCCGGACATCAGCTTCGTTTGCGCCGGCGAAGGGCGTGACCTTCGCCGGCTGCGCAGTGCCAATAGGCGCCCCTGTGACTGCAAACCATCTCCTCATGCGAGCTTAAAGACCGTGCAGCCACTTCTCAACATTGCCGTGCGCGCCGCGCGCCGCGCCGGCGAAGTGATCATCCGGAGCCTGAACCGCCTCGAGTCGCTCACCGTCTCCTCCAAGGGGCGTAACGACTTCGTGACCGAAGTCGATCACGCCGCCGAGCGCGAGATCATAGCCAGCATCCGCCGCCACTACCCGCAGCACGCGTTCCTCGCCGAGGAGAGCGGCCGCTCGGGCGAGCACGAGACGCTCTGGATCATCGACCCGCTCGACGGTACCACCAATTTCCTGCACGGCTTCCCGGTGTTCGCCGTGTCGATTGCCTGCCAGATCAAGGGGCGCCTCGAGCACGCGGTGGTCTACGACCCCATGCGGGGCGAGCTCTTTACCGCGAGCCGCGGCGCGGGCGCTCACCTCGACAACCATCGCATGCGGGTCAGCAAGACGCGCACGCTGGAGGGTGCGCTCATCTCCACGGGCTTCCCCTACCGCGCCAATCTCCGCTACCTCGATGCGTACCTCGGCATGCTGCGCGCGGTCACCGAGCAGGTGGCGGGCGTGCGCCGTCCCGGCGCCGCGGCGCTCGATCTCGCCTATGTCGCGGCGGGGCGCGTCGATGCGTTCTGGGAAATCGGCCTGAGCGCGTGGGACACGGCCGCGGGAACACTCCTGGTCCAGGAGGCGGGCGGGCGCATCGGCACGCTGACCGGCGGCGAGTATCTCCAGGGAGGCAACATCGTGACCGGAACGCCCAAGGTGTACGCGGCACTGCTGGAGACCCTCGCGCCGCACGTGCCCGAGGATCTGCGCGGCAGCTGAGGAGCTTCGCGCGCTTGCCGCCCCCGCGCGCGGCGAGGAGCGCCGTCACCCACGCCGCGCCTCGACCCGCCGCGGTCCGTACTGTAGAGTCCAGCGAAAATTCGGGGGTTCCGACGATGCGGCAACTCTTTGCGACCAAGTCGATCAAGGTCCTGCACGAGGAGGAGTCCTCGGCCAATCAACTGCGTCGCTGCCTCGGCGCCACGCAGCTCACGCTCCTCGGCATCGGCGGCATTATCGGCACCGGCATCTTCGTGCTCACCGGCACCGCCGCCGCCAACCACGCGGGTCCCGCGCTGCCGCTCGCATTCATCGTCGCCGGCCTCGGCTGCACCTTCGCCGCGTTCTGCTATGCCGAGTTCGCCGCCATGATCCCGGTATCGGGCAGCGCCTACTCCTATTCGTACGCGACGCTCGGCGAGGGTGTCGCCTGGTTCATCGGCTGGAACCTGGTGCTCGAGTATCTGTTCGCGGTTGCGACGGTGTCCGTCGGCTGGTCGGGTTATGCGGTGAGCCTGCTCGATCAGCTCGGCCTGCACATTCCCGCCGCGCTCTCCAGCGCGCCGTTCAGTACGCCCATGGGCCAGGAGTCCTTCGAGATCGTGCGCACCGGGGCGATCATCAACCTGCCGGCCGTGCTCATCGTCGCCGCCATCGGCACCATCTGTTACATCGGCATCAGGCAATCGGCGCTCTTCAACTCCGTGATCGTAGCCATCAAGGTCACGGTGGTGCTGCTGTTCATCCTGTTCGGCGTGAGCTTCATCAACACCGCCAACTGGCATCCCTTCATTCCGCCGAACACCGGGCAGTTCGGCGTGTTCGGTCTCAGCGGCATCATGGGTGCCGCCGGCGTGATCTTCTTCGCCTACATCGGCTTCGATGCGGTGTCGACGGCGGCACAGGAAACCGTGAACCCGCAGCGCGACATGCCGATCGGCATGATTGCAAGCCTCATCATCTGCACCGTTCTGTACGTGATCGTCTCCGCGGTACTCACCGGCATGGTGAGTTACAAGCAGCTCGACGTCGCCGCGCCGGTGGCGCTCGCGCTCGATCAGTACCCGGGGCTGCACTGGCTCGGAATCCCGGTGAAGCTCGGGGCGGTGTGCGGCATCACCTCCGTCATGCTGGTCATGACCATCGCGCAGGCGCGCATCTTCTTCGCCATGGCGCGCGATGGGCTGCTGCCGACGTGGTTCGGACGCGTGCATCCG
>DATMMK010000069.1:0-62238 GCA_035569755.1 Steroidobacteraceae bacterium | reverse complement strand
GACTGACGAACGAGCGGTCGATTTTCAGGATATCGATCGGAAAGCGGTGCAGATACGACAGCGAGGAATAGCCGGTGCCGAAATCATCGATCGCGAGGCGCACGCCGAGCGCCTTGAGACGGTGGAAGCGCTGCAGGTTGGCGTCGGTGTTGTACATGGTGGTGCTTTCCGTCAGCTCGATCACCAGGTTACCGGGCTCGAGCCCCGACTCGGCGAGCGCCTGGGCCACGTCGTGCACCAGCTCCCCGTGCTGCATGTGGCGTGCGGAGATGTTCACCGCGAGCCGCAGTCCCGCGCCGCCGGCGATCGAGCGCCGCCACGCGCACATATCGCGGCAGGCCTGCCTGAGGACCCAGCGGCCGAGCTTGACGATCTGACCTGACTCCTCGACCACCTGGATGAAGCGCCCCGGCAAGAGGACGCCGGCCTCGGGATGGCGCCAGCGCACCAGCGCCTCGACACCGAGCAGGCTCTTGGTGCCGAGGTCCACGATCGGCTGATACTCGAGAAAGAATTCCTGGTCGGCGAGCGCACGCGAAATGTCCGCCTCGAGCCGCAGCCGCTCGTGCAGCAGCGCCTGCATCTGCGGCTGAAAGGTCACGTGGCGGTTCTTGCCGGCGGTCTTGGCGTGGTACATGGCGATGTCGGCGTTGCTGAGCAGCGCCTCGGCGCTGGCCTCGGCGGCGGAAATGGCCACGCCGACGCTCGCGCCGACGCGCACTTCGCGGCCGTCCAGCTGGAACGGCACGTTGAGGGCGGCGATCAGCGCATCGGCGACGCGCCCGACTTCGCTCGAGCGCTCGACGCCCTCCATCAGTACCGCGAACTCATCGCCCCCGAGCCGCGCCACGGTGTCAGAGGAGCGTGTGGCCTGGATGACGCGGTGTGCCACCGCCTGCAGCAGCCGGTCGCCGGCATCGTGCCCGAGCGAATCGTTGATGTTCTTGAAGTTGTCGAGGTCGAGGAACATGACCGCGAGGCAGTCGGGGCCGCGCTGCGCGAGCGTGAGCGCGTGCTGCACGCGGTCGCGGAACAGGTTGCGGTTGGCGAGCATGGTGAGCGGGTCGTGGAAGGCAAGCTGCCGCAGCTGCTCCTCGAGCGCCTTGCGCTCGCTGATATCGCGGAAGTTGAGCGCCAGGCCCTGCACGGCCGGGTCCTGCGTCAGGTTGCTGCCGACGGTCTCGACGACATGGCGCTTGGTGCCACGCTCGACGCGCAGCTCCACCGGCCCGACCGTGCCCGCGGGCGTCGCGGCCACCTCGGCGAGAAACGCGCGCAGCTTCTCCGCGTCCTCGCCCACCCACAGCTCCGGCAGGCTCTTGCCGGTGATCTCCGCAGGCGCAAGTCCCAGCGTGCGCTCGGAGGCCGGGGATGCGAAGCGCAGCACCCCGTCGGCGCCCACGATCATGATGACGTCCGAGGCATTGGCGATGAGCGAGGCGTAGCGGTCCTCCACCATGCGCGCCGCGCGCCGCTCGCGCACCAGTGCGTCGCCCTTCAACACGACGCTCTGACGCACCATGAGAAGCAGCGTCAGGGCGAACACCACCATGATCATCATGTTCGCCGGCCCGCTGCCCTCGCCGCCGCTCAGGTAGACCAGCATGAGGAACGCCGCCAGCATCGCCGCGTAGGGCAGCGCGCGTGCCAGCACGTCCGCGTTCTGCGAAGTCGCAGGCGGCGGCGCGGCCACCCATCTCAGCTGCGCGCGCGCCGCGGCCGCGAGCGGCACGTAGCACACCAGGTACATGACGTCGGCGGTGTCGCCGGGCAGGTAGTAGCCGCGCATCTTGGCGAGCGACCAGACGATGTCGCCGGCGAACATGGTGGCGAACCCGGTGAGCAGCAGCAGCGGCACGCGCTGCCCACCGAGGTTGCCAGAGCCGGTGAGCAGCAGCACGCCGAGCATGAGCAGCAGCACACAGTCGAGCGTGAGGTAGGCCTGGCTCAGCACCTGCTTGAGGAGCGAGGCCTCGTGCTGCTGCGCGGCCGGATGCAGCACCAGGAACCAGAAAAAGGCGCCGAAGCCCACCGCGAAGATGGTCGCGTCCATGGAGAGCTGGATCCAGGGCACGCGCACGGCGGCCGCGCGGATCAGGAAGATCGCCGCGGCCGGCAGCGCCAGGTAGAAGCTCACGTAGAAGAAGTCAGCCGGACCCGGGAAGGGATCGACGCCCCGCAGCCAGGAGGTGACCCCGATGCATTCGCCGACGAAGTACAGGCCGAGCGCGCAGGTGAGCGAAACCCAGGCGCGGCTCAGGTCACCGGCGGGCGCGTGACGCGCCGTAATCGCGCAGGCGACGACGGCCGCGAGCGCAGCGGGCAACGCCCACATCAGGCCGACGTAGTGCTTGACCGTCGGGCCGAGGAACCCGGTGAGCATGCACAGGGTACCGGCGGCGGTGTAAACCACGAGCACCGCAAGCAGCCGGTTGACCGAGCGGGGCGCCGTCGCGACGTATAGCTTTCCTGCTGCTTCTGGTGTGTCCACGACCGATCTTGGTATTGCTGAAAGCGCCCCCGGGCTGTGGCGTCCTGCCTCGGGCGAATAGTTGGCCACCCGCAGACAAATTTGAGGCTAAATCGCCGCCGGGGCTAGGGACGAATCCGCCCCGCGTGACACAGTTCACTTAACCATAAGAGGAACTGCGCAGTCGGTTCAGTTTGGCCCCGGGGCGAGGGGCGCGCAGCCGCCTCAGGGATATTTGTTCTCGACCACCCCGCGCACCGGTTGCGTATCGTAGACCAGTACGATCGACTCGATCTTGCCGGTCGCACGGTCGAAGTTGAACACGTCGGCACAGTCGAAGGCGACGTGCGAGCCGTCCTTGAGCGTCCAGTCGTAGAGGTAGTACGCCACCGCCCGCAGGTGTCCCTCGGCGCTCACCAGCACGTCGTGCACGGTGAGCCTCGAGCCCTCAGAGGCGCTCGCCACCTTCGCCACGAAGGCCCGCACCGGGAGCTTGCCGAGGAAGGGCGACTGTACCCAGCCCTCGGGAACGAACAGGGCCGCGGCGCGCTCGGCATCGCCAGCCTCGAGAGCCGCCAGATACTTGTGCACGGCTTGCTGCATAAGTCCCTCACTTGATGATGGCGGCGACGCCGGCCTTGCAGGCGACCTCGTCCTGCGACCCCGTGCCGCCCGAGCAACCGATGGCGCCGATGAGCTTGCCGCCCTCGACCAGCGGAATGCCACCGCGCGAGCCGATCATCCCGTCGAGCGTCAGGACGTAGTTATAACCGCTCTGCTGGATACCCGTCTCGAACACCTTGGTCTCGCGGCGGAACGTGGCCGAGGCGCGCGCCTTGTGCTCGGCGATCTGTACCGAAGCGAGCTGCGCGCCGTCCATGCGTTGAAAGGCGACCAGGTTTCCGCCCGCGTCGACCACCGCGATGCAGAGCTTCCAGTCGTGCTTGCGGGCTTCGGCGGCGGTGGCGGCGATCGCCGTCAGGGCGCGCTCCAGCGGGATCGGCGCTCCGTAGGGAACGTCGAACGGCATCTTGTCGGGAACGTTGTCGAGCGGATACGGCACCGGCGCCGCGGGCGGCGACTGCGCCCCGCTCGAGGCAGTGCCCGCCGCAATGGAGGCTAGTAATACCGTGGTCAGCGCGAGCCTCGGGGACATTGTGGTGCTCCTTCTTGAGGTATCTTACCCCGATGACTGAGCTGGCTGTCGGTTTCATCGGCCTCGGCAACGTCGGCGGACAGCTGGCCCGGAACCTGCTGCGTCACGGCGTCGATCTCACGGTGCGCGACCTGGATCCCGGCCGCGTGGCAGCGCTGGTGGCACGCGGCGCACGGAGCGCCGCCTCGCCGCGCGAGCTCGCCGAGCGCGTCGATCTCCTCATCACCTGCCTGCCCTCCCCGGCCGTTTGCGCCGCGGTGATGGAGGCCCCGGACGGCGTGCTCGCCGGCCTCGCGCCGGGCAAGATCTGGCTCGAGATGAGCACCACGGACGCCGCCGAGGCACGGCGGCTCGCCGCGCGCGTCGAGGCACTCGGGGCGATCGCGATGGACTGCCCGGTCTCGGGCGGCTGCCATCGTGCGGCGACCGGCAACATCTCGATCTTTGCCGGCGGTAGCCGCGCGGCGTTCGAGCGCGTGCTGCCGGTGCTCGCCATCCTCGGGCGGCAGATTCTGCACACCGGGCCGGTGGGCTCCGCCTCGGTTCTCAAGGTGATCACCAACTACCTGTGCACGGTGCACCTGGCGGCGCTTGCCGAGGCGTTGACGGTTGCCCGGGTGGCCGGCCTCGACCTCAACATGACTTACGAAGGTATACGCATCTCTTCGGGCAATTCCTTCGTGCACGAGACCGAATCGCGGGTGATCCTGAACGGCAGCCGCGACATCAACTTCACCATGGACCTCGTCGTAAAGGACGTGGGCCTGTTCGACGCCCTGGCGCGCGCCCACCAGGTGCCGCTCGAGCTCTCGCCGCTGGTGCTCAGCGTGTTCGAGGACGGCGTGCGCCGCTACGGGCCGCGCGAGCATTCGCCCAACATCATCCGCCGCCTCGAGGAGGCCTGCGGCGTGCGGGTTCTGGGCGAGGGCTTCCCGGCGCAGATGGTCGACGACGAGCCGAAGATCCCGGGTAGCGAGGTGGTGCCGCGGGCGCGCAGCTCCCGTCCTTCCCCGGAAAGCGGCGAGGGTCAGCGCTAGCTGCGCGGCCGAAAGAACGAGAGCCTGCTGTGGGTGCGCTCGGCCATGGCGTCGGTCTCGGCCTCTGCCTGCTTGCGTGAGGCAACCAGCAGCTCCGCGAACTGCGGCGCCGGCACCGCCGGGCTGAAGCAGAAGCCCTGATACTGATCGCAGCCGAGTGAGCGCAGGAGCTCGAGCTGCTCGTTGGTCTCGACGCCTTCGGCGACTACCTTGAGACGCAGGTTGTGCGCCAGCGACACGATGGCGCGCACGATCGAGGCATCGTCGGCGCGTGACATGAGCTCGCCGATAAAGGTCCGATCGATCTTGAGCTTGTCGATCGGGAAGCGGCGCAGATACGCCATGCTCGAGTACCCGGTACCGAAGTCATCGACCGAGACCACGACACCCATACGGCTGAGCTGCTCGAGGATCTTTACCGATTCTTCAGGATCGCTCATCAGCGCGCTCTCGGTGATCTCCACCTCGAGGAAGCGCGGCTCGAGATCGGCGGCGCGCAGAGCGTCGGTTATCATCTGCTGCAGGTTACCGTTGCGGAACTGCAGTGCCGAGAGGTTGACCGCCACGCGCAGCGACGGCAGTCCCTGCTGCTGCCAGGCGCGCGCCTGGCGGCACGCCTCGTGTACCACCCAGGCGCCGATCTTGTCGATCAGGCCGCAGGCCTCCGCGAGCGGAATGAAGTCGCCGGGCGGAATCAGCCCGCGCTCCGGGTGACGCCAGCGTACCAGCGCCTCGGCGCCGTAGATGGCGCCGCTCGCGGTCTCGATCTTCGGCTGGAAGTGCAGCTCGAGTTGCTTGAGCGTCAAGGCCGCGTGCAGGTCGCTCTCGAGCTTCACCTTGTCCTGGGTGATGGCATTCATGCCCGAGGTGTAACACTGGATGTTGTTGCGGCCACGTTGCTTGGCGCAGTACATGGCCGCGTCGGCGTTGGCGAGCAGGGTTTCCACGCCCTTGCCGTCGACGGGAAACATGGCGATACCGATGCTCGCCGAGGCGTGAATGTCCACGTCACCGATGCGGATCGGCTGCGACAGCGCCTCCACCGCGCGGCGCACGATCTGCACCGCATCCTCACGCCTGCTGAGCCGGTCCATGATGAACAGGAATTCGTCGCCGCCGAGCCGTGCCACGGTATCGGTGCTGCGGGCGACGGCGGCGAGGCGGTAGGCCACCTCCTTGATGAGCTGGTCGCCGGCGCGGTGACCGAAGGAGTCGTTGACGACCTTGAAGCGGTCGAGGTCGAACATGGCGACCGCGAAGGAGTGGCCGTCGTGCTCGGCATGCGCCGCCGCCTGTATCAGGCGGTCGTCGAGCAGCACGCGGTTCGGCAGACCCGTGAGCGAATCGTGCGTGGCGAGATGCCGCAACTGCTTGTTGGCGGCTTCGAGCCCCTGAGTGCGCGCCTCCACCACCTGCTCGAGCTGCTCGACCTGCTGGCGCAGCGTGCGCTCGTTGTCCCACTTGCGGGTGAGCGCGTTGGCGCTCTGCAGCACCTCGATCGCCTCGAACGGCTTCTTGATGACCAGCAGCTTGTCGGAGTGCTCGAGCCGCGCCACCACCTCGGTCCAGTCGTAGTCGGAGTGCGCCGAGCAGATGACCACCTGCACGTGCGGGTCCACCTCCCACAGGTGCTGGATCGTCTCGAGCCCGTCCCAGCCCGGCGGCATGCGCATGTCGATGAACGCCATGGCGTACGGCCGGCCCTCGGCCAGAGCCTGCTTGACGCGCTCGACGCCCTCCTCGCCCTGCAGCGCGGTGTCGATCTCGAACATCGGACGCGGTGCAAGCACCTTCGGCTCGCCGAGCAGCAGCAGCTCGGCTGCCAGCAGCTCGGAGCTCTCCTGCACGCCGGAGGGAAGGATCTTCTTGAAGTCCTCGTGGATCGCCGGGTTGTCGTCGACGACGAGCAGTCGTCGCCGCGCGTGTGTGGTTGCGGTGGTCATCTTGAACTCTCAGGGGGCTTCAGGGGTAGCTCCAGCACAAAGGTGGCGCCGCAGCCGGCACCGGCACTCTCGGCGCGCAGCACTCCGCCCATCTCCTTGGCGGCCAGCGCTCCGCTGTGCAGGCCGAATCCGTGGCCCGATTTCTTGGTGGTAAAACCGTGAGTAAAGATACGGCCCATGTTCTCGGCGGTGATGCCCGCGCCGTTGTCGGCGACCGCGATGCGCACGCCGGTCCCGCCCTTCTCGATCCTGATCCGCACCACCCGCTCGGCGCCGCTGTCGCGGCAGGCGTCGATGGCGTTGCGCAGCAGGTTCACGAGTACTTGCAGCACCTTGTGCCTGTCGACGACGATTCCGGGTACCTCGGCGAATTCGCGCTCGATGTTCATGGAGTGGCGCTCGAGCGCGTGGCAATTGATGCGCACGCTCTGCTCGACCAGCTCTGTCACGTTGGTGAGCTCGGTGAAACCACCCAGCTTGGCGTAGCGCTGCTGCGTGGTCACGACGTCCTTGATGTGATCGATGTTGTTGCGCAGCGAGTCTAGCTCGCGCAGTGCACCCTGGTTGTCGGAGTTCAGCTGCCGCGACAGCTCGGTGAGGTAGACCGGCAGCACCCGGCCGCGCTGGTCCTGGCTCACGAAGCTGCCGAGGTCGTTCTCGTGCTCCTTCATCAGCGCCGCCACCCGCTCGAGCCCCTGCACGCGCGAGCGCCTCAGGCTGTCGCTCACGAGGCTGGCCGAGATGTTGACGCTGTTGAGCACATTGCCGACGTTGTGCAGCACGCTGGTCGCCACGTCGGCCATGCCCGCCTGTCGTGAGGCATCGCGCAGCTGATGCTGCAGGGTCTCCTCGCGGGCTGCGGCAACAACGCGGTCGGTGACGTCGAGATCGATGCCGACCAGCCGCGCCGTCCCGTCGGCGGAGTCGTTGAATACGGCGCCCACCGACTCGATATGACGCACGCTGCCGTCGTTCCGCGTGATGCGGTGCTGCGAATGCAGCGGCCGGCCCTCGCGCATCGCGCCGGTCATGGCCGCTTCGGCGGCGGCACGGTCGCCCGCGTAGATGAGCTCGAGCCAGCCCTCGAGCGTTGGGCGGAACCCCTGGGTCGCCTGGCCGTAGAGCTCGTGCATCGTGTCGCTCCACCACACGCTGCGGTCGCTCTCCTGCACCTCGTATACGCCGGCGTGTGCCGCGCGCGTCGCCATACCGAAGCGGATCGAGATGCTCTCGAGCTCCGCCCTTCTGCGCCGCTCGATCGCGGCGTCGGCCTCGAGCCGCCGTTTCAGTCGCAGGCGGGTCGCCAGTACGAACACCACCGACAGGATCAGGCTGATGAGCAACGCCACGGTCACGCTGCGCTTCTGCACGCGCGCCGAGTCGACCGCATCCCGGGTCGCTGCGGCGTCGCGGAGCTCGAAGTCTTCGTCGATGGTGCGCGTCGCGCGGTCGGCTTCAGCGATCTGCGCACGCAGCCCCATCAGCTTCTCGAGCGTCGCACCATTGCCAACCCTGGTGGCGAGGTCGGCCACCTGTCTGGAGGCTTTGCCGAGTGCCGGCTCGCTCCCGCGGGCCGCCAGCTTCTGGAGCCCCTCCGCCGCACTCCTCAGCGCCTCGGCCGACTGCCGGCCGAGCGTCCCGGTATCGACCGCGTCGGCGGCGCCGTTGGTGAAGGTGCGGTAGTCGGTGCGGGCGTCGTTGGCGAGCGTGCGCAGCGGGCGTGAGGCTTCCAGTGCAGCCGCGCGCCGCGCGTCCGCGACCATCTGCGCGAGCAGCACGAAGGCAATCGGCACCACGACCGCGAGAAACTGCAGGGCGATCAGCCACTCGGTCGTGCGTGTCAGCTTGAACCCGCGCGACCGCACGGCCGGCTGAGCCGCCGGCAGTATGTCCGCGGGTGCGATTTCCCCCACTGCAAGCATAGAGATCCCAACGTGCGCGGCGTTTACGCCCCGACCGCGCGAGCCGACCGGTTACGGTTGTCAATCAGGGCTAAATCGATAACATCTTCAGGCGATGGCCGGTGAGAGCCTGATCACGCTTTGTCAAGTTACGCTTTATGACATCCGCGCGCCGTGACTCCCTGAACACTATTCGGGAATCGCTCGAGGCATCCTCGCCGCCGGCAACCCCGACGCCGTCGCGATGATCCTGACCGTGCGCCGACCGTCCCTTCTGCCGCTACTGCTGGTGCTGGCTGCTTCGGCCGCGCGCGCCGACAACTTCAATTTCGCATCGCTCGAGGCGCTGCTGCGCACGCACGACGCCGGCACGGTCGAGGAGCTGCTCGCGGCGCTTCCCGAAGCGCAGCGCCACAACTATGCCCTGGTGTTCGATAGCCGCAGCCTGCAGGAAGCGAGCTTCGAGAGTCCGCGTGTCATCCTCTACGGCCCGGATGCGCGTTTCGTGCTGACCTTCAACGGCGCCGCGGCGCAGCGCGGCTTTCGGCTGGTCGAGACCCTGGAATTCGACGTCGCCGCCCGCGAGTTCCGCATGCGCGAGCTCGAATTCCCCGAGCGGCCGGGCGGCGCTGCCGCCGTGCGAATCTCGCAAGTGGACCCCGAGCGCTGCACGCGCTGCCACGGAAGCCCGCCGCACCCGGTGTGGGACAGCTTTCCGCTATGGCCAGGTGCCTACGGCGAGCGCTACGGCAGCACTCTCTCGGAGCCCGAGCGTGCGGGACTCGAGCGCTTCCTCACGCAGCAGCCGGGTCACCCGCGCTATCGCCAGCTGCTCGACATCGCCCGCTACGCCGACGCCCGCACCTTTCGCCCGGGCGCGGGCGCGCAGTATTCGGCCGCCGTACGTGAGCCGCCGAATGCCGAGCTCTCGGCCGATCTCGGCAACCTTCAGTTCGAGGCGATCGCCGCGCGCCTCACGCGCCAGCCGGCTTTTGCGGCCTGGCGGTACGCGCTGCTTGGGGTCGCCGACGGCGGCTGCGCGCCGCTCTCCGACTTCTATCCGGATACGCTGTGGCGCACGCAGCGCACGGCGTTCGAGCGCTTCGCTCATGATACGGCCCGCGGCAATGCCGAGGAGGCGCAGCTCAAGGCGCAGCGCCTCGCCTCGGGCGCAGCGGCGCCCGCCCCCGCCGGGTCCGATACGCTGCTGCCGCTGCGCTTCGTGGCGGAGTCGGCGCTCGGCATTCCGACGCGCAGCTGGACGCTCGCCCTCGAGAGCGGCACTTACGACTTTACCCGGCCGCCTTCCGCCACCTTGCCGTTGCGGACCTCACTGCTCGCAACAATCGCGCCAGGAGACCGCACGCTCGAGATGCTGAGCTACTCCGCGACTCCGGCCGACGGCGATCGCTACTGCAGCTACCTCAAGCGACGCAGTCGGGCCGCACTCGCGGGCGCCATGGGTACCGTAACCGGCACGTCGGCACCCCGCCCGCCGTCCCTGGCGGCTCACGAGCCGGCGACGGACAGCGCTTCCGGGGGAGCGCCCGCGGTGCTCAAGGTGTGCGTCAGCTGCCACGAGACCGGCGTGGCCCCGCCCATCCCCTTCTCCGATCCGAGGCTCCTCGCGCAACAGCTTCGCGGCCGGGCCGCGCCGCACGGTACCCTGTACGACGAGCTGCGCTTCCGGCTGTCCACCGATGCAGGTGCGCACCGCATGCCGCTCGGACTGAATCTCGCCGACGCCGAGCGGCAGGCTCTCGACGCCTACTTTGCCGCGCTCGCCGGCTCCGCGAACTGAGAGCTGCCTGGTTCTGCTGCAGCGCGGCGAGCGCGGCGAGCACGGCGAGCACGGCGTGTGACGCCCGTCGCTTTTAACATAGCCCGTTTGTCGACATACTTCCGCCTGCTCGTGTTGGGGGGGGTACTGCTCGCATGTGGACGGGATCGGTCGACGCAGACCGCGCGCCGCGCCGCGCCGCTGGCCGCGCGCTGCTGGCGCTGCTCGCAGCGCTGGCGACCGTGGCTGCTGCGGCCGCGCAGCCCGACCTCCCGCCTGTGCGGCTCAGCGACCTGCCCGCGAGCTGGCGCGACGATCTCGGCCGGACGTTCGATCTGCGCTCGGTGCAGGGCCGTGCGGTGGTGCTGACCATGGCGTACGCGACCTGTCACCGGGTGTGTCCGGTGACGATCCGCAATCTCGAGCAGCTGCAGCAGGATTTCGACCGGCGCGGCCTGCGGGCCGAGTTCATCGTGGTCGGCTACGACCCCGAGGCCGACGATCCGGCCGCCTGGCACCAGTACCGCCGCACGCGGCATCTCACGCGTGATAACTGGCACTTCCTCGTCGGTACAGGCGCCGACGTGCAGCGCATCGCGCGTCAGCTTGGCTTCGAATTCTGGAAGATGGACGAGCACGTGATCCACGACTCGCGCATCGTCCGCTTCGATGAGCACGGCGCGCTCATCGCAACCGACACCGCGGCAGGGCAGCGGTTCACAGAAAGGTAGTTGCCTTCATGGGTATCAAGGGAAACCTGCGTGTCGCGCGCGCCCGCTCCTGGCCCTGCGTGCTGCTGGTCGTCTGCCTGGGTCAGTCCCTGCCCGCCGCGGCGGACCCCGAGAGCGATCAGATCGCCGAGCTCCGCAAAGAGCTCGAGCAGAGCATGCAGATGATCCGCGAGCTGTCGCAGAAGGTGCACGACCTCGAGGTCCGCGCCGCTCAGCAGTCGGCGACACCCACGGCCCCCGGCACCGCGCCTGCCACATCCGCCACCGCGCGGGCCCCGACCCCGCCAGGCCCCGCCGCTCCCACCCCGGCCGCGGCTGCGCCAGCCGTGGCGGCGGCCGCACCGGCGCCGCCCGCGGCCGCCGCGACGTCCGAGGCTTCACGCCTGACTCAGCTCGAGCAGACGGTCGCCCAGATGGCCACCAACGCCTGGCAGCGCGCCGAGGACATCGGCATGCCGATGCACGGCTTCGCGGACGTCGGCGTCGGTACGCACAACCCCGAGTTTCCCGACTACCGCGGAGTCGACGTTGGCGAGCTGGATTTCTTCCTCACGCCGCGCCTCGGCGCCCGTACCCGCGCACTCTTCGAGCTGAACTTCGAAGTCGGCTCGGACGGCACGGTCGGCGTCGACCTCGAGCGCGCGCAGATCGGCTACCAGTTCTCGGATTCCGCCACCATATGGCTCGGACGCTTCCATACTCCGTACGGTTTCTACAACACCGCCTTTCACCACGGGCAATGGATCGCGATCTCGCTGCGGCGCCCGCGCTTCATCGAATTCGAGGACCACGGCGGCATCATGCCGGCGCACACCACCGGATTGTGGCTCACGGGATCCGAGCGTCTCGGCGGCGACATGAAAGTCACCTATGACGCCTATGTCGGCAACAGCCAGCGGATTGTCAACGGCATCCTCGACATGAATAACGCCGGCGTGCCGCGCGGCAGCACGATCGTCGGCGGCAACGTGGGCCTCCTGCCCGGCGGGGCGCTCGACGGGCTGAAGGTCGGGGTCGACGCCTTCCAGACGCGCATCGAGGACGAGGATCCGACGCCCGCCGCCTTTCCGCAGGTGAGCCCCTACTTCACCCGCGTGAGGAGCTACGGCGCTTACGCCGTCTACGACACCGACCGCTGGGAAGACATCGCGGAGCTGCATTTCTTTGACAACACGGATCTCACGGGGCACACCGGCTCGCACCACAGCGACGCCGGGTTCATCCAGATGGGATATCGCGGTGGCCGCTATACTCCCTATGCGCGTTACGAGCGCGGATCGTTCCAGCAGTCCGACCCCTATTTCGCCGCCCAGATCAACGGCAATTCCTACGATCGCGAGGCGCTCGGCGTGCGCTTCGACATCGATCTGTCCTCCGCCCTCAAAATGGAGTTCGCGAAGACCACCTTCGCCGACCGCATCATAAGGACCTACGGCGAAGCGCTGGTCCAATACGCCATCCGCTTCTGAACGCGCACAGGCGACGCTCCAGGCATGACGCGAACCACGGCAAGACTTCTGCTCGCGACGCTGCTGGCCACGGCCGGCACCGCCGCCCGTGCCGATGACCTCTACATCATCTGCAACGTGCAGCCCTCGATCACGGCCGCCGACGTGCGCGACCTGTTCGTCGGCGAGAAGCAGTTCGTGGGGGCGACCAAGCTGGTGCCCATCGACAACAGCGCCGCCCAGAGCCTGTTCCTCGACCGGGTGCTGAAGATGACGGCCGCCAAGTATTCGGTCACCTGGATCAAGAAGTCGTTCCGGGACGGCATCAATCCGCCGGTCGTCGCCGGCAGCGACGCCGAAGCAGTCGCGACCGTGAAACGCACCCCCGGGGCCTGCAGTTACGTCACGACGAGGCCAGAAGCCAGCCTGGAAGTGATCGCCAAGCAGTAGCCTCGAGGGGTATGGCCACAGCTAAGCTCATCGAGACGCGCTCGATCGACTACGTGCCGCTTGCCGAGCGGCACGGCAAGGTCTGGCATCTCTGGCCCGTATGGTTCTCGGGCGATGCGCACCTCGCCACACTCGCCGTCGGGGTGCTCGGTATCACCCTCGGCGGCAATCTGCTCTGGACCAGCGTCGCGGTCGTGCTCGGCAACGCCCTCGGCACCTTTTTTATGGCGTTCCACTCCACGCAGGGGCCGCAGCTCGGACTCCCGCAGATGATCCAGTCGCGCCCGCAGTTCGGCTATACGGGGGCGTTGCTGGTCTGGGCCGTCGCACTCGTCGCCTACGTCGGCTACAACGCCTTCAACCAGGTGCTGGCCGCGCAGGCGCTCCACCAGCTGACGCCGGCGATCTCCGCCACCTCCGCCGGCGCCATCATCGCCTTTGCGCTGCTCGCGGTGAGCCTTGCCGCGGTCGGCTACGACCAGATCCACCGTGCGCAGCGCGCCTTCGCCTACCTCATGATCGCCGTTCTCACGGTGTTCACGCTGGGCGGGCTCCTCACGCTGCGCTTCCCCGCGGTGCAGTGGAACGCGGGCGGCTTTCGCGCCGTGCCTTTCCTCGCGCAGCTGTTCGCCGCGGCTTCCTACCAGCTCAGCTGGTCGATCTACGTGTCGGATTACTCGCGCTATCTGCCGCGCGACGTCGGCGTGCGCGAGTCGTTCTGGTGGACTTACCTCGGCGCCTTCATCGGCGGGGCCTGGATGATGCTGGTCGGAACGGTGGCGGCGGCGCTGGCGCCGCGGCTGGACGTGGCCGCCGCCATGCAGCGGGCCGCAGATACGGTCATCCCGGGCCTCGGCAAAGTGCTGATCGCCGCAGCCCTGCTCGGCCTCGTCACGATCACCTCCCTCAACTTCTACGGCGCCTCGCTCACGCTGCTCTCGGTCGCCGATACCGTGCGGCCGCTCAAGTGCACGGCGGCCAAGCGCCTCGCGAGCCTCGGCGTCGCACTGCTCGCCAGCACGCTGCTCGCGCTGAATTCCTCCGGCAACTTCGTAGCACGCTTCCAGGACTATCTCTCGCTGCTGCTCTACCTGTTCACGCCCTGGACCGCGATCAACCTCGTGGATTTCTATCTGGTGCGCAAAGGGCACTACTCGATCCGGGAGATCTTCAACTCCCGCGGCATGTACGGCCACTGGAACTGGCGCGGCCTGACCGCCTACCTCAGCGGCTTCATCGTGATGATTCCGTTCTTCAGCACCGAGATCTACACCGGCCCGGTGGCGCGTGCCCTCGGCGGGGCCGACGTCGCCATGCTGGTGGGCTTGCCGGTAGCAGCCGCGGTCTATCTACTCAGCTGCCGCTCGATGGATCTCGAGCAGGACCGGCAGCGGGCCGCGGCCGCCGACGTCGGCCTCGATCCAGACGATCACGTGAGCGCGCCGGGGTAGGATGGCGGGATGCCCAAGATCGTCGATCACGCACAGCGTCGTGACGAGATCGCGCTGGTCGCCTGCCGGGTCGTGGCCGAGCACGGCTTCGATCAGGCAAGCATGGTGCGCATCGCCCGCGAGGCGGGCTACACCACCGGCATGCTGGCGCACTACTTCGACAGCAAGCAGGACATCATCATCGCGGCGTTGCGCCTCATCCTGCGCCGCATCGAGGAGCGGTTGCTGCGTCCGGCAACGGCCGGTGCGGCGCCCGACCTGCTGACGCTGCTCACCGAGGCGCTGCCGGTCGATCCGCACCGGCGCATCGAGTGCGCCTTCTGGATCACCTTCTGGGGACAGGTGTCGGCGGACCGGCGCCTCAAGCGCATCAACGCCTGGGTACACCGCGAGTACCTGCGGCTCTTCGAGCGCTGCCTCGCGCAGTGCTGGCCGGAGTGGTCGCGGTGGCCGGCCGCGACGCGCGAGCACGTGCTGCGCTCGCTCGTCACCTTCATCAATGGCCTCACCGCGAGCGCAGTCGCCAACAGTGGCGACTGGCCGGCCGGCGCGCAGATCGAGCAGCTCGCGCTGCAGCTCAGACTGCTGCACGCCTGGGCCGAGGGCTCGGCCGGAGCGCCCCGGGCGCGGCAGACGGCGAGCGGCTGAGGGTCCACCCGCCGCGGCTCGAGCAGTGCGCGCGCCTCAGAAGGCCTTGCTGACCTGCAGCAGCACGGTGAGCGGCTGCAGCGTGGCTACCTGCGGGATCACGCCACCGGCCGCGTTCAGCTGCGCGTAGCCGATGTAGCCGATATCGCCCAGGTTCGGCCTGGCGTTGAACACGTTGTGGACGTTGAGCGAGAACTCCGTATCGCCGTGGTCGACGCCGAAGCGCAGGTTGACGAGCGAGAAGCCCGGGCGTGTCGCCTCCGACCCGCCCCCGCCGACCAGCAGCGAGATGGCATTGCCCTGGTAGCTGTAGTCAGCCGAGACGAAGCCCTGCGTGTCGGTCGTGAGTGGCTGCGTGTACACGAGGCCCGCGGAGCCCGTGAAGTCCGGCACGCCGGCCACGCGGGTGCCCGGATTCACGCCGAAGAGGGCGAGATTGCCCGGATCGGTCACATTCGTGTCCTCGTAGCCGAGTCCCAGGCGGAACTGCAGGCCGGGCATGAGGCGTCCGCTCGCCTCGAGCTCCGCGCCGCGGACACGCGCCTTGTTGCCGTTCACCTGTGCGTAGAACCCGCACACCAGGGCCACCTGCTGCTGTACGTCCTTCCACTCGATGTCGTAAGCCGCCGCCGAGATGAGCATCGAGGGCAGCTGCGTCTTGGCGCCGACTTCGTAGGTCCAGAGCGTGTCCGAGCGGATGTGCGTGATCGCATCGACCGAGAGACTGGGCAGCGTGCATCCCGGGAAGTTCGCCTGCGCGCCACCGGCACGGAATCCCTTCGAGGCTGAGGCATAGGCCATGGTGGTATCGCTCGCCTGCCAGGAGAGCGACACCTTCGGGTTGAAGCCGGACTCGCTGTTGGTCTGGGGCTCGCTCGTCGTGGGCCCACCGTTCAGGAAGCCGTCTGCCGTGTAGTCGGTGGTCTGGCTCAGCCAGTACTGCCGCCCGCCGAGGGTGAGCGTCCAGTGCGGCGCGAACTTCCAGTAGGCCTCGCCGAAGATCGACTTGTCCTCCTCGGTGCCGGGGTTGGTCTGCGTCCAGATCTCGTCGTTCGGCCACGCCGGCGACACGCACGGCCCGCCGAAGGCACACGCCGTGGTCGTCGGCGCGTCGAGCCCGTTCGCGAGCGTCGGCGGGATCGTAAAGCGCGTGTGCGTGTTGGAATAAAACAGGCCGAAGGTCCCGCTCCAGTTGTGTACCGGGTCGATGGAGATGCGCGCCTCGCTCGCCACCTGGTCGTGGTTGCGGTCGCCGATCCAGAGGTACGGTTGCGCGGGCAGCCCGGTCACGAGGTAGAACGGGCCGGCGAGGACCTGCTGGGTGCCGTAGCTCGAATCCTCGACGTCATGCGTGTGCCGGTAGAAGAAGCTGTTGGCCCACACGATCTGGTAACCGGAGCCGGAGTACTTGAGGTCGAGGGTCGGCATGGTCCAGCTGTCCGATGCCCACGGCTGGACGTCGAAGGCGCGGTCGATGGTGTAGATGGGCGTGAACTGCGGCAGCGGCGCGAAGCTTGCCGGAAAGCCCTTGTCGTACGAGTCCTGGAACATCACCCGCAGCTTGATGTCGAGTTGGTCGGTCGCGTGTACCAGGAGCGCGGCGGAGCCGCCGAGCGTCTGCACCTGTCCCTGGTCGCCCTTGCTGGTACGTGTCACCGACGCGAACGGATCGCCGGCGCCAGGGCCGCCGCTCTGGGTGGGGAAGCTTCGGTTCAGGTACCCGGCGTCCCAGTTCGCGAAGGCCACGAAGCGCAGCGCCGCCGTGCCGGGCACCAGCACGATGTTCCCGATCAGATTACCGCCGCCATCGGGACTCCCCCCGCCCGAGGTCGCGCCCATCTGGTACATGTAGCCGAGGCCCGAGTTGCCGGTGTCCGGCGCCCGGGTGATGAGGCGTACGTTGCCGCCGAGCGAGCTTTCCCCGTAGAGCGTTCCCTGCGGGCCCTTCAGGACCTCGATGCTGGCGAGATCGACCACGCGCGGATCGATCGACCCGGGAACGGGCGTATCGTCGATGTAGAAGCCGGTTGCGCCCGCGGTCCCGAACAGGTTCTGCCCGGTGATGCCACGCACCGAGACGGTGCGCGCGTCCGCGAAGCCGGTCGGACCGCCGCCGTAGGTGAAGGACAGGTCCGGTGTCTTGGTCGCGTAGTCGGCGAAGGACTGAACGTTATAGTCCTTGATGGTCTCGGCGGTGAACGCGGTGATGCTGGTCGGCACCTCGGCGATCGACTCCGAGCGCTTGCGCGCACTGACGATGATGGTGGCGACTTCGCCGCCGGCTTCGGCGCCGCTCTCCGCCTGCTTCTGCGACTGCTCCTGGGCCGGCGCGGGCCCCGCGACTGCCAGCAGCAGCGCCACGGCGACGCCCGCAGCCGGCGTGCGCGCGCCGCGCGCCGCCCGGGACGCGTGCCTCGATCCGTGCCATGGTCCGTTGAATTTCATGTCTTGCCCCTCCCCGAGTGAATGCTTGAGCGGCCGCGCCTTCAGGACGAGTTCCCGCGTTCCGACGCCGCCGCCGTCAGAAACCGGTTGATCACACCCGCGCACTTCGCGGGCTGCTCCCAGAACGGGTTGTGCCCGAGACCCGGGAATATCTGTACCTGCGCCTGCGGCAGCGCCGCGCGCAGCGTCGCGCGCGACTCCTCGTCCATGATCGGATCGGCACTGCCCCAGATGAGCAGCAGCGGTGCCTTGAGACGCGGCAGAGTCCGTTGCAGCCCGCCATGGTCGAGGTCGTCGAGCAGACCTTGATCGAGCACCGCGAGCCAGACGCGCAGCGGGATGGCCGCCGCGTCCTGGCGCTGGCGGCGGAGAAAATCGGGATCGACCGGGGTCGGGGACGACCACCACTCCATCATGAACTTCGAGTCCGGGTCGATCGGCTCCTTGAGCTGACGGATTGCCGCCGCGTAATCGAGCTTCGGCGCCGGCGGGACGGCTCCCGGCCGGCGGCCGCCGCTCGAGGAGATCAGCACGACCCGGCGGGTGCGCTCCGGCCAGAACTCCGCGAACGTCTGCGCGATGAGGCTGCCCATCGAATGGCCGACGAGGTCGGCGCGCCCGACCTGCAGCGCATCGAGCAACAGCTTGATGTCGTAGGCGAAATCGAACCGCGTGTAGCAGCACTCGGGCTTGCCCGAGCGGCCGTGGCCGCGGAGGTCGACCAGGATGAGCCTCAGGCGCGGCGCGAGGTACGGGATCAGCGGCACCCAGTCGCGCGCGCTGTCGGTGTAGCCGTGAATCAGCACGACCGGAGTGCCCGCCGGATCCCCCAGCGTGAGATACGCGAGCGTCTCGCCGTCGGCGAGGGCGACGCTCTTTTTCCGGGCCTCGAACGCGTCGAGCCCGATCCTGGCAGGGGCGGAAGGCGGCGGGCCCGCCGCGACCATGGCCGGCACCGCGAGAGAGCACGCGCACAGCAACCAGCGGCACAGCGCCGCCGTGAGGCCGGAAGCCCGGGTGAAGGTCGCGTCGCGGTTCAAGCTAACACGCGTCGGAATTGCGGCCCAAAGTTAAATATTATCTTCTCGATAATATATAACAGGCCCTTCTGCTGCGCGCAACATTCGTCCCACGGCCACGCTCACGGGCGGCGGCGCCTGATATATCAGTCGGCTTTTGATTTCCCGGCGTGGGACGCTAGTTGCGCGGTGGCTCCCCGGAGGGCTCCGCGGGCGGCGGTGTAGAAGCTTCCGCGGGCGCCGGCGTGGAGGCTTCCGCGGGCGGCGGTGTCGAAGCTTCCGCGGGAGCCGGCGTGGAAGCTTCCGCGGGCGCCGCGCTGGCGAGGCGCCGCCGGTACGCGCTGAGGCGCGACTCGAAGGCGGCGGCCGCGGTGCGGTTGGCCTCGTTTTGCGCATTCTCGCGCCAGCTGCCCGCGAACTGTTGCGCGCAATCCCACTGTTGAGTCTGCGCGCACATGTGCGCGAGCGCGTAGGCGAGATTCACGTTGCCCGGATGTCGCGCGAGCGCCTGCGAGGCCTCTGGCAACAGCGCCCTTGCCGCGGCACTGTCGCGCTGCGCGCCGTAAAGGCCCGCCAATCCCGCCCAGGAGCGCAGATCCTCGGAGTTGGCGGCGATGGCGGCCTGATAGTAATGCTGTGCGAAGCGCAGCAGCGTTACCGCATCGACCGGCAGCGCCGCATCGCCACCGGTCACCGCGGAAGCGAGCACCGTGAGCATCGCAGCGCCCTCGGCCATGGCATCCGGCGACAGCTGCGCGCTGCGCGAAAGCTCGTCCACGGCGGCAAACGAGGCCGGATAGTTTCCCTGCTCGAGCTGCGCCTCGGCTGCGACCAGCAAGGCGCGCTCATTGGCCGGGTCAGCGCGCAGAGCACCGCCTGCCAGTTGCAATGCCTCGGCGCGCCGTCCCACTTTGAGGTTGACCAGCGCGAGACGCGCCTGCACCTCAGGCGGCGCGAGCTTGCGAGGAGGAGCGGCGTCGGGGCTGGTGTCAACAGGGCTCGGCAACAGAAACAGATGCACGCGCGCGCTGCGGTCGTCGCGCAGCATCCGGTCGAGATCCTCGTAGCTCACCTTGAAGCTCGCCGCGAATGCCGCGCGCTCACTCGAGCCTTCGCGCAGCAGCGTGAAGTAGTGGCTGAACTCGTTGCGATAGCGGCTCTCCGATAGGATCTCACGGGTGAGATACCAGCTCTCGGCCGCATACATCTCGCTCAGCGCGCCCGACTTGAGCTGCGGGTCCTGCTCCTGCATGGCGAGAAAGGTCCGCAGCGGGATCAGCGTGCCACTCGCGACCGTGAGCGCATAGGCGGGCGAGATGCCGCCGGTCTTGATGCGGTCGTGGTCAAACTCGGTCGCCGCAAAGACCTCCGGAACCCCGAGCCGGAACCAGTATGGATAGCGCGCAGCGCCGCCTTCGCCGGCCAGCACGCTGCCAACGTAGCCGAAATAGGCGCCCCAGTAGCTTCCGCCACTGCCCTCTCCGCGGCTGGCGATGACCGTGGCATCGTAGCCCGAGCTGTCGTAATTCGAGCTCCCGCTCGATCCCAACACGGCGGTAATGTCCTCGTCGGGGAGCACATAGATGTGGGTGGGCAGGCGCGCGTCGTCCTTCAAGCCGAGGATCTGAGCGAGCGCGGTGCCGAGACGGTCGGCGTTGCGCGCGACCTGCTGCGCGTAGACGCTGCTGCCGGCTGCCGTCACATCGATGCTCTTGTACTGGTAGGTCCAGTAATCGGTGGCAGCCGCCGCGGGCCCCGCCATGAAGAGCAGCAACGCGAGCCCGCGGTGCGTCACGGGGGTCATCGCCCGCGCTCCGCCCCGACACGCAGCGCCGCGAGCGCCTGCATCTCTGGATCGCGAAAAGCACGCCCGTCGGCGAGGTAGTCGAGCGCCATGCCACAGGCGTCGTGTCCCCAGAAGAGCTCGTCGTCGATAACCAGCGTCGGCACGCCAAAGACGCCGAGCGAGATCGCCCAGTCGGTGTTGTCGCGCAGCTGCTGCTTCACCCTCGGATCGCTCACCGCGCGCCCGGCGTCGGCGAGCCCGAGCTGCCGCGCGAGGTCGGCGATCACCAGCGGGTCGGTCACATCGCGGCCGTCACGGAACACCGCATCGAGAACCAACCCGGCGGCGCGCCGGTCGCTGCCGGCTGCCACCACCAGGCGCAGTGCCGCGAGCGGGTTGAAGGGATGCGCCGGCGGAAAGCGCATCGGCAGGCCCATCTGCCGCGCGCGCCACAGGACGAAGCGGTAAGTGAAGCGCCGCTTGGACGGAATCTCCGCCGGCCCCTTCTGGCCGAAGTGTGACAGCATGCCCGCGAGCAGCACCGGCACGAATCTGAGCTCGACCTGGGGCGGCAGCCGCGCGAGGTCGTGGAAGGCGAGGTAGGCAAAGGGTGAGATGATGTCGAACACCCAGGACACCGTGCTGCGCTCCGCCATATCCGTGCTCCTCAGACGCGCACTACCAGTTTGCCGAAGTTCTCGCCCGCGAGGAGCCCGATGAGGCCGCGGGGCGCATTCTCGAGCCCTTCGATCACTTCCTCGCGGTAACGCACGCGCCCGGTGCGCAGCCACTCGCTCATGTCCTTCGCGAAGGCCGGGAAGCGATGGTAGTGATCGAAAATGATGAACCCCTGAATCCTGATCCGCCAGCGCAGCACCGTCGAGAGCAGTGCCGGCGTGCGATCGACACCAGCGGGCAGCTTCTCGAGGTTGTACCAGGCGACGAGACCGCACAGGGGCACGCGCGCCCCGATGTTGAGGAGCGGCGTCACGGCGTAGAGCACTTCGCCCCCCACGTTCTCGAAATATACATCGATCCCTTTCGGACAGGCCGCGGCCAGCCGCTCGCGCAACTCCGGCCCCCGGTGGTCGAGACACGCATCGAAGCCGAGGCTCTCGACGGCATAGTCGCACTTGGCCTTGCCGCCGGCGACGCCGACGACGCGACAGCCCTTGAGCTTGGCGATCTGTCCGACCACCGACCCCACTGCGCCGGTGGCCGCCGCGACCACGACCGTCTCGCCTGCCTTGGGCTGGCCGATGTCGAGCAGCCCCACATAGGCGGTGAGCCCCGGCATGCCGAGCACGCCGAGTGCGTAGGAAGGCCGCTCGAGCCCGGGATCGATGCGGACGAGATCGCGCCCGTCGGACACGCCGTAGTCCTGCCACCCGACGTTGGCGACGACCAGCTCGCCGGGGCGATAGTCGGGATTGCCGGAGGACTCGACCACGCTCACCGTCTGCGCAGTCATCGGCGCGCCGAGCGCGACCGGCGGGGCATAGGACGGCGCATCGTTCATGCGGCCGCGCATGTAGGGGTCGAGGGAGAGAAAGCGCGTGCGCAGCAGCACCTGCCCCGGCGGCGGCACCGGCACCGGCACCTCCTCGAGGCGAAAGTCCTCGGCCACCGGCGCACCCTGCGGCCGCCGTGCCAGGACGATGCGGCGGTTGCCGGCAGCCGTTTTCACTGCATGAACTCCAGGGTGACCCCCGGCGGCGCCGGCGAGTCGCGCGCAATAAAGAGATCGGCGAGCAGCGCGCCGCCCGGCTCGACACTGTAGGCACTGAGATCGCGCACGCCCGCCTCGTAGAGCACGCTGTCGTCGATGAAAAAGCGCCCGCTGCATTCGCGCGCGGGGCGCGACAGGATCACGTGGGCCGCGTCGGCGACGATCTCGGGCTTGCGCGAGCGGCGCATCATGGCCGGGCCGCCGAGCGCGAACTCCACCGCCGCGGTGGCGATGGTAGTGCGCGGCCAGAGGGCGTTGCAGGCGATGCCGGCCTCCGCGTACTCCTCGGCCATTCCCAGCATGCACAGCGACATCCCGTATTTCGACAGCGAGTAGGCGAGGTGCGCAGCGAACCAACGCGGGTTGAGATCGAGCGGCGGCGACAGCGTCAACACGTGCGGATTCGGCGCGCGTTTCAAGAACGGCACGCAGGCGCGCGTGGTGACGAAAGTGCCGCGGGTGTTGATCTGCTGGATGAGATCATAGCGGCGCATATCGATCTGCTCGGTTGGGGCGAGATTGATCGCTGAGGCGTTGTTGATGCAGATGTCGATGCCGCCGAACGCCTCGGCGCACTGGCGCGCCGCGGCCACTACGCTCGCCTCGTCACGCACGTCGACGACCAGCGGCAGCGCCCGGCCGCCGGCGCGCTCGATCTCGGCGGCCGCGGTATGTATCGTGCCGGCGAGCTTCGGGTGCGGCTCGGCGGTCTTGGCGGCGACGGCGATGTTGGCGCCGTCGCGCGCTGCGCGCAGCGCAATCGCCAGCCCTATGCCGCGACTTGCCCCCGTAATGAATAGTGTCTTGCCCTTGAGACTCATGCCCGCGCGCCCTTGAGCTCGAGCCGGTTGCCGTCCGGATCCTCGATATAGATGGAGCTCCCCTCGCCTTCCGCCCCGTAGCGCGTGGCGCCCTCGCCGGCTTCGATGCCGTGCGCCGCGAAATGCGCACGCAGCGCCGCCTCATCGAACGGCGCGATGGTGAGGCAGAAGTGCTCGAGGTTCGGGCCGCCCCCCGGCGCGCCGCGCGCGGCGCGCCCTCCGAGCGGCCCGTCCGCGGTCACGAGATCGATGAGGCTGCGTCCGGCGCGCAGCTGAGTGAGGCCCTGCCCCTGCAGCTCACGCTCCACCGTGCAGCCGAGCGTGTCGCGGTAGAACTCGAGCGCGCGCGTCACGTCCTGCACGCGCAGCACAATGTGATCGATGCCGCTGATGCTGAATGCTGGCGCGTCCACGCGGTGCGGGTGCTACGGCTTGCTCGCGTAGCTCGCGGTGAGGTAGTCGAGGATCTCCTGTGACTCCTCATCGGTGATCGGGGCGCCAAAGCGCTCGCGCATCTTCTGGATGACCTTCTGCCACCCGGCGCGGTCCAGAACCGGCGCGTTGCTCGGTAGGTAGTCGAGGCTGTGACAAATGGCGCAGCGTGCCGCGACCAGGTCGCGCCAGCTCCCATCGCGCAGCTGGATCGCATCCTCATCCGCCATGGCCGGCGCCCAGGCACCGCCGAGCGCCGCGAGCAGCACCGCGCCCGCGAGCGCGCCCCTCACGCGATCTCCAGCGCGACGGTCTGCACTATGTTGTCGTGGTAGCCGGCGGGGTTGAAGGTCAGCTTCTCGGGCTGCGTCGCGCCGCCGAGGCTCCGCGCCCGTACCGCCACCACGAGCGCGCCCGGCTTCTGGGTGTCGAGCCGGTAACGGAACTCGCGCCAGGCAAAGCGCCCGAGATCGCGTCCGAGCGTCGACGGCCGCCAGTTCTGCCGGCCGTCGGTCGACACCTCCACGGCGGCGATTCCTGCGCCCCCGTCCCACGCCTTGCCGGCAACCTCGACCTTGGAGCCCGTTTTCAGGCGCGCGCCCGATACATGGCTGGTGATGAGCGAGTTGACCAGGATCTCGGTGATCGGGGTGTTCTGCGCTGTCTCCTGGGTCTTGAAGGCGGCGCCCGGGAAGAGCCCAATGGGAACCCGGTAGGCGCCCGCCATCCAGAAACCGTCAAACGGCGCGGTCTCGACACGGATCTCGGTGAGGTGCTTCACCCAATAAGTGCCGGTCCACCCGGGCACCACCAGCCGCGCCGGCGCTCCGTTCCAGTGCGGCAGCGCGTGCCCGTTCATCTCAAAGGCGATCAGCGTGTTCTCATCAAGCGCGCGCTCGATCGGGAGGCTCTTGAGGAAGTCGGGGGTTGAGGGCAGCACCGGGGCATCGGCCCCATTGAACACCACCTCGACCGCATCGCCTGCGACGCCGGCGCGGTTGAGCACATCGCGCAGCCGTACGCCGGTCCACTCGGCATTACCCATCGCGCCGTTGCCCCACTGCACGCCCGGCACCCGCGGCTTGAACAGTCCCCGCCGGTTTCCCGAGCACTGGTTGACGGCCACCAGCGTGACGCGCTTGAAGTCGTGCCGGAGGTCCCGGAGCGTGAGCATGAGCGGCTTCTGCGCCCCGGCCCCGCCGATCTTCAGCCGCCATGTGTCGGTGTCGATTTCCGGAATGACCGAGAGGTGATACCGCACGAAGAAGGCGTCATTCGAGGTATAGGCCGGCACCAGATCGGCCAGCGGAGTCTCGTAGTTCGGCGGCCGCCACGAGCGTCGGATCAGCAGCTTCTTACCCGGAAGCTGTCCGAGCTCCTCCGCGACGGGAGCAGCGTCGGCGGCGAGCAGGCTGCGCGCGGTGCTCCCAAGCAGGACACCGCCCGCGGTTGCCAGCAGCAGATCACGCCGACTGGGCATACCCGATCACGAGCAGGGCTTGTTGTGATCCGGACGCGCGCCCTGCGCCTTGGCCTGTGCCTCGGTCATGTAGGAGCCGGCTTTGGTCTTGCCGTACCAGCGGTCGCCCTGGCAGTGGTACACCTTGCTCGCGGTGTTGACCCACACCATGCCCGGACCGCCGCCGGGAGCGGCCTGCGCCGCCGGTGCCGGAGCGGAGGCTTTCGCAGCGGGAGCCGGAGCCGCCGCCGGGGCGGCCGGAGCGGCGGCTGCCGCGGGAGCTGCTGCAGCTGCCGGTGCCGCCGTCGCGCTCGTGCTCGAGCCGGTCGATGCAGACTTGTCGATGCCGCCGTGACCGCTGCAGGCTCCGCGGCCGCCGTGCGCCGAGGTGGTACCGTCCTTGCACTTCACCGGTGTGCTGGCGGGCGCCGCGGCCGTCTGCGCCAGGCTCATCGTGGGAGCCGCAGCGAGTGCCAGCGCACATAGCGCGCAGCAGATGAATGTGTTGAGTCTTGTGATGCTCATGTGTCGCTACCCCCTGGTGAAAGAATACCCCAATCCCGCGCCCCGCGGTACGCGCGGCGGCGGCGCCGAGACACGGCCGTGCGAGCTTCGGTACGCTAGCGCCATGAGATGGGTTACCGGTCTGATGAGTCTCTCCGTGGCAGTGCTCGCCGCGGCGCCGGCGCGTGCCGCCTGGGTCGATCGCACAGAGGCGATCATGGGGACGCGCGTTTACGTGCAGCTCTGGGCCGACGACTCCGACAACGGCAATGCGGCGATCGAGGCGGTCATGAAGGAGATGCGCCGCATCGATTCGCTCATGAGCCACTACAAGCCCGACAGCCAGCTGTCGCGCATCAATCAGCGCGCGGCCTACGAGCCGGTGCAGGTCGACCCGGAGCTCTTCGACCTGATCAAACTGTCGACGCATTTCTCCGAGATCACGCTGGGGGCGTTCGACATCACCTACGCGAGCGTCGGGTACCTTTATAACTATCCCCTCCACGTCCATCCGACGGAGGAGCAGATCAAGGCGGCGCTACCCGGGGTCGACTGGCGCAACCTCGAGTTCGATGCGGTCCACCACACGATCCGCTTCGGTCACCCCGGCATGCGCATCGACCTGGGGGGCATCGCCAAAGGATATGCGGTCGACCGCGGGGTCGCGATTCTCAAGGCCGGCGGAATTCAGCACGCGCTGGTGACCGCGGGAGGCGACAGCCGGCTGCTCGGCGATCGTCTCGGCCGTCCATGGCTCGTGTCGATCGCCCATCCGGACGAGCCGCACAATCCCGACAAGGTTGTGACGCGGATCCCGCTGTCCGACGCGGCGGTCTCGACTTCGGGCGACTACGAGCGCTACTTCGACGAGGACGGCGTGCGCTACCACCACATCATCGATCCGCACACCGGCCACCCGGCCAACAGGGTGCGCAGCGCCACCATCATCGGCCCGACCGCCACTCAGACCGATGGCCTGTCGAAGACCGCCTTCGTCCTGGGTCCCGAGAAGACGCTCGAGCTCATCAACCGCATGCCGGAATTCGATGCGGTGTTGGTGACGCCGACCGGTCGGCTGCTTTACTCGAACGGCCTGCGGCCGCCCAAGCCGCGCCCGCCCGGGGCGCCGCCCCCGGATTCGCGCCGCGCGCCGCCCGAACACTGATCGCGGGCGGCGGCGCGCGCCGCAGTTACTGCGCCGGGCCTCCCGGCCCCGCCTTGAGCAGCACGTCCACCTCGACCTCCGCGGCGAGCCAGTCCTCCGTCTCGTAACCGGGGACGAACCCGCGGCGCTCGGCGCGCAGGTATGCCGCCTCTGCGATCATCGCGCGCCGGTCATCCGTGGACACGGCGGCGCGCTGCGGCGACTTCTCCTTGGCAGCGTGACTCGCCTTCGGCGACGCGCTGCGCGCGCGGGTATTGGCGGTAGTGGGAATCTCATCAGTACGACGCGTGGCCATCGGCCCCTCCTTTTGCAACAGGCCCCCCCCGTGAGGTCACTTTGCAACCGCAGCTCGCGAGCACGCAAGACCCGAAAGAGCGATAGTCGGGCGAGCCGACGTGTCCGCCGGTGTCCGCGCGCTGTCCGCTCCTGCCCTCCGGACACCCGGGGAAGGCTGCCACGGCCCGCCCGTGCGCGCAGCAGCCCCGAAGATTTGCTGTGCTTACAGGCGCTTGGAGCTCGCTCGCGCACCGCGCCCAAGCCCGTGGCACGGGGCGTGCACTCAAAGACACATGAAGCTCGCGCACCTGCGCAGAATCCCCGAGGCGGTGACCGACGCCGTGCGCATGCGCGGCACGGAAGCCCAGGACGCGCCGCTTAGAGGCGCCGAGGCGTTCTGGACCCGGGAGCGGTTGTGGCTCGCGGGCGGCGCGGCCGCTTTGATGGTGCTGCTCTTCAGCTGGCTGATCCACGGCTGGCTCGCCACCGGACAGGTCATCTCGCGCGACCGGCTGCGCATCGCCGACGTGAGCCGCGGGCACTTCGTACGCGACGTCGCCGCCGACGGCACGGTGGTCGCGGCGGTGAGCCCGACGCTGTTCGCGATCGCGCCCGGCACCGTGACCTACGCCGTTCACCCCGGGGATGCGGTCAAGAAGGGTCAGCTGCTCGCAATGCTCGACAGCCCGGAGCTCACCAACGAATTGCAGCGCGAGCAGGCGACCCTCGACAGCCTCGACGCGGCCCTTGCCCACCAGCAGATCGAGATCCGCCGCCAGATCCTCACCAGCAAGCAACAGGCCGATCTCGCCGAGGTCACGATCAAGGCCGCCGAGCGCGAGCTCAAGCGCTCCCAGTGGGCCTGGGACCTGCACGTGATTCCCGAGCGCGACTACAAGCGCTCGATCGACGACGTGTCTACAGCGCAACTCAACTTCGATCACGCACGCGAGACCGCCGGCCTCGAGCGTGACAGCTTGAGTCTCGACCTGCGCACCAAGCGCCTCGAGCGCGACCGCCAGGCGCTCACCGTCGCCTCCCTCAGGCAACGGGTCGCCGAGCTCAACGTGCGCTCTCCGGTCGACGGCATGGTCGCGAATCTCGCGCAGCCGGAGAAGACCGTGGTACCGGCCAACGCTGCGCTCCTCACCGTCGTCGACCTCTCGGCCTTCGAGATCGAGTTCCAGGTTGCCGAGACCTATGCCGGGGACATCAGGCCCGGCATGGCCGCCGAGATCACCCTCGAGGGCCGCAGCGTTCCGGGCACCGTCACCGCGATCTCCCCCGAAGTGCGCCAGAGCCAGGTCACCGGGCGCGTCAAGTTCAAAGGCGGCCAGCCGCCGGGCCTGAGGCAGAACGAGCGCACCGCGGTGCGCATCGTGCTCGATGAGCGCGACCAGGTCCTCAAGTTCGAGCGCGGCTCGTTCATCGACGCGGCGACCCGGGCGGTCTATGTCGTGCGCGGGGCGCGGGCCGTGCGCGTGCCGGTGACGCTCGGCGCCGCCTCGGTCGGCGAGATCGAGGCCGTCAGCGGCCTCGCCGCCGGCGACCAAGTCGTGATCTCGGACATGCGCGATGCAAACCAGGCGACCGACGTCGCCATCTCACGTTGAAGGCCTCAAGAGGATAAGACGATGCTCAAGATGCAGGACATCAGCAAAATCTACCGCACCGACCTCATCGAGACTTACGCGCTGCGCCAGTTCTCGCTTGAGGTGAGTGCCGGCGAGTTCGTGGCCGTCACCGGGCCCTCGGGCTCCGGAAAGACCACGTTTCTCAACGTCGCAGGGCTTCTCGAGGACTTCGAGTCCGGCAGCTATCAACTCGACGGCACCGACGTGCGCGCGCTCTCGGACGACGCGCGCTCGCGGCTGCGCAACCAGCGCATCGGCTTCATCTTCCAGAGCTTCAACCTGATCCCGGACCTGAACGTCCAGGACAACGTCGAGGTGCCGCTGCGCTATCGCGGCCTCGCGGCCGCCGACCGGCGCGAGCGCATCGACAGCGCCCTCGAGCTCGTCGGCCTCGCCTCGCGTGCCCGGCATATGCCCGCGCAACTCTCCGGCGGCCAGCAGCAGCGCGTGGCGATCGCACGCGCCATTGCCGGGGACCCCGCGTTTCTGCTCGCCGACGAGCCGACCGGCAACCTCGACTCTCTCATGGCGCGCCAGGTCATGGACCTGCTCGAGCAGATCAACGACATGGGCACGACCATACTGCTCGTCACCCACGATCCGGAGCTCGCCCGCCGCGCCCAGCGCAACGTGCACCTGATCGACGGCCAGATCTCCGACTTCCGCGCCTACGAGCCGCGTGCCGCCGCATCCGGCGGGGCCGACGCGGTCGGAGCGGCGCTCGCCTAGGAGTCCCCATGCTCGGCTATTACGTGCGTCTCGCCCTGAGGAGTTTCAGCCGCAATCCCGGCATCAGTGCGCTCATGGTGCTCGCGATCGCGCTCGGCATCGCGGTATGCGTCATGACGCTCACGGTCTTCCACGCCATGTCGGGCAACCCCATCTGGTGGAAGAGCGATCGCCTGTATGCGGTCACCATGGACAACTGGGACCCGAATAACGCCGCGGACAAGAAGCATCCCGAGCTGCCGCCGCCGCTCATGACCTACAAGGACGCCAGGTACGTCGCCGCCTCGAGGGTGCCGATGCGCAAGGTCATCATGTACACGGTGGATGCCACCATCAGCGGCGCGGGCACGGCGCCGCTGCGCACCCCCACGCGGGCGACGACCGGTGACTTTTTCGCCATGTTCGATGCGCCGTTTCTCTACGGTGGCGGCTGGAGCGCCGCCGCCGAGGACCCCCCACCGCCGAGCATCGTGCTCTCGCGCGAGACCAACGAGAAGCTGTTCGGCGGCATCAACAGCGTCGGCCGGGTGCTGCGCTGGAACGATCAGGAGTTCCGCGTGGTGGGAGTGCTCGACGACTGGTTTCCGCGCCCGCGCTTCTACGACCTGAACGGCGGCAGCTTCTCCCCGCCCGAGGACGCCTACGTACCGTTCGCCTGGGGTCCGGCGCTCTCCCTGCAGAGCAGCGGCAACACCGAGTGCTGGAAGCCCGAGACCATCAACAACGAGCAGGACTTCCTCGCCTCCGATTGCGTCTGGATCGAGACCTGGGTGGAGCTGCCCGATGCGGCCACGCACGAGCGTATGCAAACCGTGCTCGACAACTACTGGGCGGAACAGCATCGGGCCGGCCGCTTCCCGCGGCCACGCAACAACCGCCTGACCGACGTTGGCCAGTGGCTGCGCGACATGCAGGTGGTGGACAACGACAACCGTGTGCTGGTAGGGCTCGCGTTCGCGTTCCTCGCGGTGTGCCTCATCAACACGGTGGGCCTGCTGCTCGCCAAATTCCTGAACGCCGCCGCCATAACCGGCGTGCGCCGCGCGCTCGGCGCCAGCCGCCGCCAGATCTTCACCCAGCACCTGGTGGAGGTGGCGATCCTGGCGGTGCTCGGCGCGGCGCTCGGCTGCCTGCTCGCCGCGCTCGGCCTCGCCGCGGTCCATCACATGTACTCCGCCGCCCATCTCGGCCACCGGGGCGGCTACCAGGAGCTCACGCACTTCGACACGGTCGGCGTCGCCTGGGCGATCGTGCTCGCGGTGGTGGCCACCCTCGCGGCCGGGCTCTATCCGGCCTGGCGCGTGGGCCGCACCCCGCCGGCCGTGTACCTGAAGAGCCAGTAGTAAGGAGCGACCATGAATCTGCACCTCCGCCCGATCCTGTCGGCGCTGCTGCGCAACCGCACCGGCGCCGTCCTCGTCGCCATGCAGGTCGCGATCGCACTGGCAGTGCTCGTCAATGCGCTCTACATCGTCACGCAGCGCATCGAGAAGATGGGTCGCCCGACCGGCATGGATGTCGAGAACATCTTCGTCGTCCAGAGCGCGGGCTTTACGGCGCACTACGACCTCAAGTCCTCGATCCAGCAGGACCTCGCCTGGCTGCGCAGCCTCCCCGGGGTCATCGCGGCGACACCGTCCAACGCCATCCCCTTGAGCGGCGGCGGCAGCTCGCAAGGCCTCACCATCGTGCCCGGCGACCGCACCAGGGACAACTCGTTCGGCTACTACGAGCTCGACGAGCAGGGACTCGATGCCCTCGGGCTGCACCTCGTCGCCGGGCGCAACTTCCGCCACGAAGAGATCGAGCCGCCGATCACGGTCGATGACGCCGGGCGCTTCGTCGGCAACGTCATCCTGTCGCGCGCCGCGGCCAAGGAGCTCTTCGGCGACCAGAACCCTCTCGGCAAGCCGGTGTACGACACCCTCAAGCACCAGGCGACCGTCATCGGCATCGTCGACCCCGCCATGAACTCCTGGGTCGACAACGAGCACTCCGACTGGGTCTTCTACATGCCGCGCCTCACCTCGTCGCTCTATGGCGGCGTGCGCTACATCGTGCGCGCCCGGCCCGGCGAGCGCGATGCGATGATTCGCCTGGCGGAGGCGCACCTCAGCACCTCCAATCCCGACCGCGTCATCCACTTCGTTCGCCCGATGACCTATTTCAAGGATCTGTCCTATCTCAGCGACCGCTCGATGGGGATTTATCTCCTCACGGTGACCGGGCTCATGATCGCCGTCACCTGTCTCGGGATCTTCGCGCTCGCCACCTTCAACGTGGCTACACGTACCAAGCAGATCGGCACCCGCCGCGCGGTCGGCGCGCGCCGCGCCGACGTGGTCCAGTACTTCCTGGTCGAGAACGGCATGATCACGAGTGCCGGGATCCTCGCCGGCTGCGCGCTGGCGCTCGCTACCGGATACTACCTGTCGCTGCAGTACTCGCTGCCGCGCCTCAATCTCTATTACCTGGTGGGCGGCGTGCTGGTGCTGTGGGCGGTCGGTCAGCTCGCGGCCTGGCAGCCGGCGCGGCGTGCGGCGGCGGTGTCCCCCTCGGTGGCGACGCGCACCGTGTAGAGGCTCCAGGCGGGTCGCGCCAGGCGGGTGTTAGCATCGCGGCCATGAGCACTGCGCCCCACGGCTCGCTCGACGCCAGCCTCGCCCGCCGCAGCATCCTCGTCATCGACGACAGCGAGGCGGTGCGCACCGCCTTCGAGGTACTGCTGTCGCTGCATGGCGCGCGGGTGCTGGTGGCAAACACGCCGGCCGCGGGACTCGCGCTCTTGATGCGCGAGCGGGTCGACCTCGTGATCCAGGACATGAACTTCCTTCGCGAGGCCACCAGCGGCGCCGAGGGCATCGCGCTCTTTCGCGAGATCCGCGCGGCGAGGCCCGACGTACCGATCGTGCTGCTCACGGCCTGGATGCACCTGGAGACCGCCGTCGAGCTGGTGAAGGCGGGTGCCTCCGACTATGTCGCCAAGCCCTGGGACGACGCGCGCCTGCTCACCAGCGTGCGCAATCTCCTCGACCTCGCCAGCGCGCGCGCCGAGGCCGAGACGCTGCGTGCGAGAAATCGCGAGGCGCGCGCGAGCCTCGCGGCGCGTTTTGACTTGAAGGGCATCGTCTACGAGAGCGAGGCCCTGCACACGCTCGTCACCATGGCGACCCAGGTGGCGCACGCGGACGTGCCGGTGCTCATCACTGGCCCCAACGGCGCCGGCAAGGAGGTGCTCGCCGACATCGTGCAGGCGAACTCCGAGCGCGGCGCGCAGCCCTACCTCAAGGTGAATCTCGGGGCGCTGCCGAACGAGCTCATCGAGGCGGAGCTCTTCGGCACCGAGGCGGGGGCCTTTACCGGCGCCCGGGCCCGCGTCGGCCGCTTCGAGGCCGCCGACGGCGGCACGCTGTTCCTCGATGAGCTCTCCACGCTCTCGGGCAGCGGACAGGCAAAGCTGCTGCGCGTGTTGCAGACCGGGGAGTTCGAGCGCTTGGGTGCCAACACCACACGCCGCACGCGCGTGCGCGTGATCGCCGCTACCAACGCGAATCTGCGCCAGGCGATCCTCGAGAGGACCTTCCGCGAGGACCTCTTCTACCGGCTCGCGGTCATCGAGCTCGAGGTGCCGCCGCTTGCCGAGCGGCGCGACGACATCCTGCCGCTCGCGCGCCACTTCCTCGAGCCTGGGCTCGAGCTCACCCCCGAGGCGGGCGCGGCCCTCACCCGCCACCCCTGGCCGGGCAATGTGCGCGAGCTCCAGAACGTCATCAAGCGCGCCTGCCTGCTCGCCGGCAGCCGCGCGATCGGGGCGGGCTCGCTCAACCTGCCGGCGACCGCGGCCGCCGCGCCGGAGACCGGTCCCGATCGGGCCGCTGTGGAAGCTGCGCTCGAGCGTTCCCGGGGCGTGATTGCCCAGGCGGCGCGTGACCTCGGGCTGTCACGTCAGGCACTCTACCGGCGCATGGAGAAACTCGGTCTGAGGACAGACGCATCACGGCCCGCCGCGGGGACCTGATGCCGCGCTGGTCGTTCGCCGGGCGCCTGGCGGCGGCGCTGGCGCTCACCGCATTGGTCGGCTCGGCGGTCAGTGTGCTGGCGAGGCTCTGGCTGCCGGCATTTGCAGCGGCGCTCGCCGGATTCACCGCCGCCCTGCCCATCGCGTTGTGGCTGGCGCGGCAGCTGCCGCACCGCTGGGTGCGGGTGCTGCAGGCGCTCCGCGATGGCATCGTGAGCCTGCGTGACCGCGACTTCAGCGTGAGTGTGGCGGCGGTGAAGGACGCGGAGCTCAGCGGGCTCATCGAGGCCTACAACTCGCTCGGCGAGCTGCTGCGCCGGGAGCGCCTCGACCTCTATCAGCGCGAGTTGCTGCTCGACACCGTGATCCAGACGACGCCACTATCCATGGTGTTGACCGATGACGGCGGCCGTGTCGTATACAGCAACGTCGCCGCGCGGCAGTTGCTGCGCGCGGGACGCAAGCTCGAGGGCCTCCCCTTCGCCGCGCTGGTGGCCGATGCACCGCCGGCGCTGGCCGCGGCCTTGGGCTGCGGCGGCGATACGCTCCTCACCATGGACATCGCGGGGGAGCCCGAGGTGTATCACCTCTCGCAGCGCACCTTTCTCCTGAACGCGCGCCCGCACCGCCTGGTGCTCCTGAAGCAGCTGACGCGCGAGCTCGCGGCGCAGGAAGTCGCCGTGTGGAAGAAGGTGATCCGCGTCATCGCGCACGAGCTCAACAACTCGCTCGCCCCCATCACCTCCCTCGCGCACTCCGGACGGGTGCTCGTGGGCGAGGCGGCGGACGCGCGCCTGACCCGCGTCTTCGACACCATCGGCGAGCGCGCCGCGCATCTTGCGACCTTCATCGATGGCTACGCACGCTTCGCGAAGCTCCCGCGCCCGCGGCCCGAGCCGGTCGCGTGGCCGCCGTTCCTGGCGCGCCTCGAGGGCACCACGGACTTTCGCCTAGAGGGGGCGCTGCCTGCAGAGCCGGGCAGCTTCGACGCCCGCCAGCTCGAGCAGGTGATGATCAATCTGCTGAAGAACGCAGCCGAGTCCGGCTCACCGCCCGATGAGATCACGGTCGCCGTGCAGCGGGCCGCGGCGGGCTTTCGCATCGAGGTCGCCGACCGCGGCACCGGCTTGAGCGAGAGCACGCTGCGCGATGCGCTGCTGCCCTTTTACTCGACCAAGCCGACCGGTTCGGGCTTAGGGCTCACGCTTTGCCGCGAGATCGTCGAGGCGCACGGCGGGCGGCTGAGCCTCGCGAACCGTGCGGGCGGCGGCGCCCTGGTGACCGTATGGCTGCCGTGAGCTTCAGACCCGCGAGATACTTGCGGAATCCGGCCCCGAGCTCGGGATGGCCCAGGGCGTATTCGACGGTCGCCTGGAGGTATCCGAGCTTGCTGCCGCAGTCGTAGCGTTTGCCGGTGAAGCGGTAGGCGTATACGGCCTCCTCGCGCATGAGCGCCGCGATCCCGTCGGTGAGCTGGATCTCCCCGCCCGCTCCCTGGCCGAGCCTCTCCAGGTGCTCGAAAATCGCCGGCGCCAGCACGTAGCGGCCGACCACGGCCAGATTGGACGGGGCGTCCGCGGGCTTGGGCTTCTCGACGATGCTCTGCACGCGGCTCGTGACCGCATTGTCGCCTTCGACGGCGACGATGCCGTATTTCTCGGTGTCGCGCCGCGCCACCGCCTCGACCCCGAGCACGCTCGCGCGCTTGGCGTCGTACACCTGCGCCATCTGCGCGAGGCACGCGACCTCGCTCTTGATGAGGTCATCCGCGAGGTGCACGAAGAAGGGCTCGGCCCCGACGGCCGGCTGCGCGCACAGCACCGCGTGACCGAGCCCGAGCGGCGCCGGCTGGCGGATGTAGATGCACGAGGCATATGAGGGCAGGACGCTGCGCAGCTGCTTCAGCAGGTCGCTCTTGCCCTGGCTGTGCAGCATGTTCTCGAGCTCCTGGTCGGAATCGAAGTGATCCTCGATGGCTCGCTTGGAGGCGCCGGTGATGAACACCAGGCGGCGTGCGCCGGCGGCGAGCGCCTCCTCGACCGCGTACTGGATCAGCGGCTTGTCCACGACCGGCAGCATTTCCTTGGGGCTCGCTTTGGTGGCGGGCAGGAAGCGCGTGCCGCGGCCGGCTACCGGGAATACCGCCGTGCGGATCGCCGGCCTCGAAACGGTCATTAAGGATCTCTCCTTAGGTAAGGCGCGCGCTCTGATCGGCGCGCTCCGCCCACTTGAAGACTGCCGGCCGCAGACTGTCCCACGAGCGGCATTTCGGACAGTGCCAGTACCAGCCGACGCTGTTGAGCCCGCAGTCCTCGCACTGATAGCGCCCGCCGGCATCGCCGATGCGTGTCAGCAGCGCACTGAGCGAAGTGGCGTCGGCGACCGACTGCACGCCCGGTCCGAGCTCCGCGGCGATTCCCGGCAGGCGCGCGACCTCGCTCGCCGGCACGGCGGTCGCGAGCAGCCACGCGAGCTGCCGCGGCGTGACGCGCCCGCTTTGCCGCAGGCGCCGGGGGAGCTCGTGCATGACGTCGGTGCTGCCGCTCACCGCTGCGATGCGCAGCACCGCCGGGATGATCTCGAGCGCGAGTCCCGGCGACATCTCCAGCGCCTGCAGATAAAGGAGCAAGGCGCCGGCGGCATCGCCTTCGCCCTCAGCAAGGCGCGCGGTGAGGATGTCGGCCCGCGGCAGCTCGCTCTGGTGAGTGCGCGCCTGGCGCAGCAGAGTGCGGGCCCGCTCCGGGTCGCCCTGCAGCAGGGCGTGCTCGGCGAGCTCACACAGGTAATGTGCGGCGACGCGACGGCGTTCCTGCTGCACGGCGGGCGGCAGAGCGTGGAAGATCTTGAGTGCCTTGGCCCAGTCCCCCTGGGACTCGTAGATGCGCACCAGGTGATCGAGCGCGGCGTTGCGATACTCGCGCGAAGCGCTGAGCTCCTCGAGCACCTGCTCGGCGCGGTCCATGAGGCCGGCGGAGAGGTAGTCGAGCGCGAGCGCAAAGGCCGCCTTGTCGGTGACGTTGCCGCCGCCGAACTCGCGCAGCCGCGAGTGGATTGCGATCGCCCGGTCGACCTCGCCGCGTCGGCGGAACAGGCTCCCGAGCGCGAACTGGATTTCCGCGGCATCGCCGTCGGCTTCGGCCATGCGCGCGAAGATCTCGGCGGCATGGTCGAAGCGGTCGTTGATCAGGTGATCGAGGCCCTCGTAGTAGTCGCGCGGCAGCCGCACCGTGCGCGCCGCGCCGTTGCGGCGTCCGAGAAAGTAGGCGGCGAGACCCACCAGGACGAATGCCAGCGCCAGGAAGACCGGGGGGAGCTCAAACACGGCGCCGACGATATCAGGTCCGCGGGGCGGTGGTGTAACCGCGCTCCCCGCGCCGCGCGCGCTCAGTCGCGGATCGGGCGGTCGGCGCCGTCGTTGACCCGCTCGCGCAGATCCTTGCCCGGCTTGAAGTGCGGTACATGCTTGCCCGAGAGTGCCACCGCCTCGCCGGTCTTGGGATTGCGCCCCTGGCGCGGCGGGCGGAAGTGCAGCGAGAAGCTGCCGAAGCCCCGGATCTCGATGCGCTCTCCCTGCGAGAGCGCATCGCTCATGATCTCCAGGATCTGCTTCAGCGCCAGCTCGACGTCCTTGGCCGGCAGGTGCTTCTGCTTGGCGGTGATGATCTCGATGAGCTCGGACTTCGTCATGGCGCTTCAGCCGCCGCGCTCGCCGCCTGAGCCAATGTGCTCCTTGAGCAGGTCGCCGAGACTGGTGCCGCTCGGCGCCGTCTCGGAGCGGTAGCTCTGCACCGCCTCGGCCTCGTCGTGCGCCTCCTTCGCCTTGATCGACAGCGAAATGGTGCGCGACTTGCGGTCGACGCCGGTGAATTTGGCCTCGACCTCGTCGCCCACCTTGAGCACCGCGCGCGCGTCCTCGACGCGGTCGCGGCCGAGCTCGGAGGCCCGCAGCTGTCCCTCGATGCCGTTGCCTAAGTCGATGACCGCCCCGCGCGCGTCGACTTCCTTCACCACGCCCTTGACGATCGTGCCCTTGGGGTTGTCGGCGATGTAGGCCGAGAACGGATCCTTGGCGAGCTGCTTGATGCCGAGCGAGATGCGCTCGCGCTCGGGATCGATCGACAGCACCATGGCCTCGATCTGCTGGGCCTTCTGGTAGTTGCGCACCGCCTCCTCGCCCGGCTGATCCCAGGAGATGTCCGAGAGGTGCACCAGGCCGTCGATGTTGCCCGGGAGGCCTATGAAGATGCCGAAGTCGGTGATCGATTTGATCTGCCCGGCCACCTTGTCGCCGCGGTTGTAGTTCTCGGCGAACTCCTTCCACGGGTTGGCCTGGCACTGCTTCAGGCCGAGGGAGATGCGGCGGCGCTCCTCGTCGACGTCGAGCACCATGACCTCGACTTCCTGGCCGCTGTGCACCACCTTGGCCGGGTTGACGTTCTTGTTGGTCCAGTCCATCTCCGAGACGTGCACCAGGCCTTCGACGCCGTCCTCGATCTCGACAAACGCGCCGTAGTCGGCGATGTTGGTGACCTTGCCGAACACGCGCGTGCCCGGCGGATAGCGGCGCGCGATATTCTCCCAGGGATCGGCGCCGAGCTGCTTGAGCCCGAGGCTGACGCGCGAGCGCTCGCGGTCGAATTTGAGAATCCGCACCTCGACTTCATCGCCCACCTTCACCACCTCGGAAGGATGCTTGACGCGCTTCCACGCCATGTCGGTGATGTGCAGCAGGCCGTCGATGCCGCCGAGGTCCACGAACGCGCCGTAGTCGGTGAGGTTCTTGACCGCGCCGCGCACCACCGCGCCTTCCTGCAGGTTATCGAGGAGCGCGGAGCGCTCGGCGGAGAACTCCTGCTCGACGACCGCGCGCCGCGATACCACCACGTTATTGCGCTTCTGATCGAGCTTGATCACCTTGAACTCGAGCGGCTTGCCTTCGAGATATGAGGTGTCGCGCACCGGGCGGACGTCGACGAGCGAGCCCGGCAGGAACGCGCGCACGTTGTCGATCTCGACCGTGAAGCCGCCCTTGACGCGGCCGGTGATGACGCCGGTGACGATCTCGGACTTGTTGAACGCCTCCTCGAGGCGCGTCCAGGTGCGGGCGCGCTTGGCCTTCTCGCGCGACAGGCGCGTCTCGCCGGTGCCGTCCTCGACCGAGTCGAGGGCGACCTCGACGTTGTCGCCGGCCTTGACCTCGACCTCGCCGCGCTCGTTCTTGAACTGCTCGAGCGGGATGACGGCCTCGGACTTGAGGCCTACGTTGACGATGACGACGTCGGGGGTTACGTCCACCACGAGCCCGGTCAGGATCATGCCGGGGCGGATGCGCTGGTTAGCTAGACTTTGCTCGAAGAGCTGGGCAAAACTTTCTGACATACCTTCACTTTGCACGCCTTGCGTGCCGACTCTGGACCCCATCCGTGGATGCCCAGGAAAACGTGACAGGCGCCCGCATCCCGCAGGCACCAACCTCACACAACCTTTCCCGGCGCGTGACTCAGGACGAGCGGCCTCGAGGCCACAGACGACGAACGACCCCCAGTTCCAGCACCCTTGCTACGACCGCCTCAATGTCGAGACCGGTCGAGTCGATCTGCAGAGCATCGGCTGCCGGCCGCAAAGGGGCGACCTGGCGGGTCTGATCCCTCAAGTCCCGCTCGGCTATCTCGCGCGAAAGGGCGGGAAGGCTAACATCGGACCCCTTGTCTTTCAACTGCTTATAGCGCCGCAGGGCTCTTTCCTCGGGGGTAGCCGTGAGGAACACCTTGAGGTCGGCCTGGGGAAAGACCACGGTGCCCATATCGCGCCCGTCCGCGACCAGTCCGGGGGGTTGCGCGAACGCCCTTTGCCGCTCGAGGAGTGCCGCCCGCACCTGTGGCCAGGCCGCCACGCGGGAGGCTCCGGCGCCGGCGGTCTCGGAACGGATCTCGTGGCTGACATCGCGCCCGTCGAGCCGCACCCGCTCCTCCCCGCCAGGCCCCCAGCCGAATTCCACATGCATCGCCCGGGCCAGGTCGGCGTGGCGCGCGGCATCCTCGCGCGGCGTTCCCGCGGCCGCGCCCGCCAGCGCCACCAGCCGGTAGAGCGCGCCGCTGTCGAGCAGGTGCCAGCCGGCATGGCGCGCGACCGCGCGGCTGACGGTGCCCTTGCCCGAGCCGCTCGGGCCATCGATGGTGACGACGGGACAGGAGGAGTCGGGCATCCGCTCACCGAGCGTACGTCAGAGCGCCTCGACGCCCAAGCCGGCAGCGCGGGCGGTGTCCACGAAGCCGGGAAACGAGGTCGCAACGTTGGCGACGTCGAGGATCTCGACCGGCGCCGAGGCTCTGAGCGAGGCGACCGCGAACGCCATGGCGATGCGGTGATCACCGCGGCTGTCGATCGTCCCGCCGCCCAGGCCTTCGGCGCCACGGACCCAGAGCCCGTCGGGGAGCAACTGGTTCTCGACGCCGAGGGTGGTCAGGCCCGCCGCCATGGCCGCGAGCCGATCGCTCTCCTTCACGCGCAGCTCGAGTGCCCCACGCACCAGCGTCTCGCCGGTGGCACAGGCCGCGGCGACGAAGAACACGGGGAACTCGTCGATGGCGAGCGGCACCTCGGTCTCGGACACCGTGATGCCGCGGAGCCGGCTCGGACGGATCTCGAGGTCCGCGACCGGCTCGCCGCCCGGGGAGCCCGCGGCGCTCCGTGCCTGCACGCGGATGTCCGCGCCCATGCGCCGCAGCAGCTCGATCAGTCCGGTGCGCGTCGGGTTCACTCCGACGTTGGTGAGCGTGAGGCTCGGGGAAGCGGCGAGACAGGCGGCTACGATGAAAAATGCCGCCGAGGAGAAGTCGGCCGGCACGGCGATCGCGGTGCCCCGGAGGGTCTGGCCGCCCTCGAGCGCGACGCGGCGGCCCTCGCGCTCGAGCCGCACGCCGAAGGCGCTGAGCATGCGCTCGGTGTGATCGCGCGACGGGGCCGGCTCGGTGACGCTGGTGCGACCCGCAGCGGCGAGCCCGGCCAGCAGCACCGCGGACTTCACCTGCGCGCTCGCCACCGGCAGGCTGTAATCGATCGCGCGCAGGTGCGGCGTGCCCCGGATCTCGACCGGCGGCCGCCCCTCGTGTGTACGGATCTGCGCGCCCATCAACGCGAGCGGCAGCACGACGCGCTGCATCGGCCGGCGCATGAGCGAGGCATCGCCGATGAGCGTGGAGTTGAATCTCTGCGGCGCGAGCAGCCCGGTAAAGAGGCGCATCGCCGTGCCGGCATTCCCCATGTCGAGCGCGGTGGCCGAGCCCGCGAGTCCCGCCGCGCCCACGCCGTGCACCAGAGCTTCGGTCTCCCGGGGCCGTTCGATGCGCACCCCGAGCGCACCGAGGGCACGCGCGGTCGAGAGACAGTCCTCGCCGGCGAGAAAGCCGCTGATGTGGGTGTCGCCCTCCGCGATCGCGCCGAGCATCAGCGCCCGGTGTGAGATCGACTTGTCGCCGGGCACGCTCAGGGTACCTGTGATGCGGCCCCCGGGCTGCACCCGATAGCGCGCCGGCGCGGCGGCCGCGGCGTCAGCGCTCATTGCACCGCTCGCGGGTAGGAGCCGAGCACGCGGAACAGCGAGGCCCGCTTCTTCAGCGCCGCCAGCGCCTTCTTCACGTGCCGCTCCCCGGCGTGGCCCTCGAAGTCGATGAAGAAGACGTAGTCCCACTTGCGCCGGTGCGAGGGGCGCGACTCGATGCGCGTCAGACTCACCCGGTGCCGGGCCAGCGGCTCGAGCAGCCGATAGAGCGCCCCCGGCGCATCGGTGTGGCCGACCGAGACGAGCAACGTGGTGCGATCCGCGCCGCTCGGCTCGAAGAGCTTGCGCCCGAGCACCAGGAAGCGCGTCGTATTATCGGCCCGGTCCTCGATCTCGGCCGCCAGGATCCTGAGCCCGTAGACTTCTGCCGCAGTCTCCCCGGCGATGGCGGCGCTGCCCTTCTCATCGCGCGCCCGGCGCGCGCCTTCGGCGTTGCTCGCCACCGGCACCTGCTCGACCCCCGGCAGATGCTCCTCGAGCCAGACGCGGCATTGGGCCAACGACTGCGGGTGCGAGCAGATGCGCTCGATGCGCGCCATCTCGCTCATGGCGCCCATCAGGTGATGGCGGATGCGCAGCTCCACCTCGCCGCAGATCCTGAGCGGCGAGGTGAGAAAGCGGTCGAGGGTATGGTTGATCGTGCCCTCGGTGGAATTCTCGATCGGCACCACGCCGAAGTCGGCGTTCGCGGCCTCGACCTCGTGGAATACCTCATCGATCGAGCCGAGCGGCAGGGCGCGCACCGAATGCCCGAAATGGGTGAGCACCGCCGTCTGGGTGAAGGTGCCCTCGGGACCGAGGAACGCCACCTTGAGCGGCTCCTGCTGCGCGAGGCAGGCCGACATGATCTCGCGGAACAGGCGCAGCACCTCCTCGTCGCGCAGCGGCCCCTGATTGCGCTCGCGCGCCGCGCGCAGCACCTGCGCCTCGCGCTCCGGGCGGTAGAAGTCCACGGTGCGTCCCGTGGCGCCGCTCTTGGAGATGCCGACCTGCTGTGCAAGCTTCGCCCGCTCGCTGATCAGGCGGTGGATCTCGACGTCGACGGCATCGATCCGCGCGCGCACCTCCCCGAGATCGGGGCGCGGCGCCGGCGGGACCGGCGCGGATACCGCCTCGCGTGTCGCGGGCTTCGCGCGCCGCTTGCTCATACTATGCGCGCCGCCAGCACGCCCTCGATGGCGCCGATCTCGGCGAGAACCTCCGCGCCGATAGCGCCGTCGGCGTCGATGAGCGTATAGGCGTACTCGCCGCGCGACTTGTTGAGGAGGTCGGCGATGTTGATGCGGTGCATCGCGAGGGCGGTGGAGATCTGGCCCACCATGTTAGGCACGTTGCGGTTGGCTATGCTCAGGCGCGTCGTACCGGGCAGCCGCGGCAGCACCGCCTCCGGATAATTGACGCTGTTCCTCACGTTGCCGTTTTCGAGGAACTCGCGCAACTGGTCCGCGGCCATGATGGCGCAGTTGTCCTCCGCCTCCCCGGTCGAGGCGCCGAGGTGCGGCAGGGTAACCACGCGGGGGTGGTTCTTGAGGGCATTGTTGGGGAAGTCACACACGTAGCCGTGCAGCTGCCCGGCGTCGAGCGCGGCAATCACCGCCGCATCGTCGACGATGCCGGCGCGTGCGAAGTTGAGCAGCGTCCCACCCGGCTTCATGAGCGCGAGGCGCCTGGCGTTCACCAGCCCGGTGGTGGCCTTGTTGAGCGGCACGTGCACCGTGATGGCATCGGCGCGCGCGAACAGGTCCTCGAGCGAACGCGCCTGCACGACGCTCGCCGACAGCTGCCAGGCACGCTGCACGGTGATCTGCGGGTCGTAGCCGAGAACCGTCATGCCGAGGGCCAGCGCGGAGTTCGCGACCTCGACGCCGATCGCCCCGAGACCTACCACGCCGAGCATGCGGCCGGGGAGCTCGAAGCCGACGAACTGCTTCTTGCCGCGCTCGACTTCCCGGTCGATCGCCTCGTCGTCGCCCTGCAGAGCGCGCGTAAAGAGCCACGCCGGACCCAGGTTGCGCGCTGCGAGCAGCAGGCCCGCGAGCACCAGCTCCTTGACGGCGTTGGCGTTGGCGCCCGGGGAGTTGAATACGGCAACACCACGCCGGCTCATCTCCTCCACCGGGATGTTGTTGACACCCGCGCCGGCGCGGGCGATGGCACGTACGCTGGCCGGAATCGCCGCGGCGGCGAGCTCGGCGGAGCGCACCAGGATCGCATCCGGTTCCGTGACGGCGGGCCCGACCTGGTAGAGCTCACCCGGCAGCCGCTCGAGCCCGCGCGGACTGATATTGTTGAGAGTCAGGATGCGGTAGCTCATGGCGAGGCTTCAGCCCTTGCGGCGCTCGAAGTCCTGCATGAAGGCGATGAGCGCCTCGACCCCCTCGAGCGGCATGGCGTTATAGATGCTGGCGCGCATGCCGCCGACCGAGCGGTGGCCTTCGAGGTTGATGAGACCCGCGGCGCGCGCCTCGGTGGCGAAGGCGCCCTCGAGCGCGGCATCGGCGAGCGTGAACGGCACGTTCATCCACGAGCGGCACTCGCGCGCCACCGGATTGCGGTAGAACGCGGAGCCGTCGATGGCGGCGTAGAGCCGTTCGGCCTTCACGCGGTTGCGCTCGCCCATGGCGCTGAGTCCCCCGCGGGCCTTGAGCCACTTGAACACCAGCCCCGCGAGGTACCACGAGAAGGTGGGCGGGGTATTGAACATGGAGCCCTCGGCCGCCACCGACTGGTAGTTCCAGACCGCCGGGATGTCCGCGCGCGCGCGTCCCAGCAGGTCCTCGCGCACGATCACGACCACCAGCCCGGAGGGGCCGATGTTCTTCTGCGCGCCGGCATAGATGAGGCCGAAACGGCTCACGTCGATCGGGCGCGAGAGAATGGTCGAGGACATGTCGGCGACCAGCGGTACGGCGCCGGTCACGGGTACGTAGGGGAACTCCACTCCGCCGATCGTCTCGTTGGGGCAGTAGTGGACGTAGGCGGCGCGGGCGTCGAGCCTCAGGCTCTCCTGCCGCGGCGCCGTCGTGTACTTCGAGCCGGCCTCGTCAGCCGCCACGTTGACGTGCGCGACGAGGCGCCGCGCCTCGATGAGCGCGCGCTGCGACCAGTGCCCGGTGACCACCTGGTCGACGCTCGCATCTGCTGCCGCCAGGTTGAGCGGCACCACGGAGAACTGCGACGCGCCGCCGCCCTGCATGAAGAGCACGCGGTAGCTCGGCGGCACGCCGAGGAGCTCCCGCAGGTCGCTCTCCGCCTCGCGCGCCATGGCGAGAAAGGGCTTGCCGCGGTGACTCACCTCCATCACCGAGGCGCCGAGCCCCTGCCAGTCGGTCAGCTCCTCACGGGCCTGTTCGAGGACCTCTACGGGCAGCGTAGCCGGCCCGGCAGCGAAGTTGAATGCGCGCACGGTGGGTCTGATGCCGGGTCTAATGCGGCGTGTCCGGCGCGGCGCTGTCGCCGGCGGCCGCCTCGGCCTCGTCCTCACCGGACTCGAGACTCTCGACGCGCTCGATGCCGACCAGCCGCTCGCCTTCATCGAGGCGGATGAGCCGCACTCCCTGGGTGTTGCGGCCCTGAACCGAGATCTCATCGACCGTGGTGCGCACCAGCGTGCCGGTAGAGCTGATCAGCATGATCTCCTGGCCCGGCAGCACCTGCAGCGCCGCCACCGTGTCGCCATTGCGGCCGCCGGTCTGCAGCGCAATGACCCCCTGCCCGCCGCGGCCGTGCACCGGGAACTCCTCGAGCGGCGTGCGCTTGCCGTAGCCGGCGGCGGAAGCGGTGAGTACCTCGCCCTCGCCCACCACGATGAGCGCGATGACCTCCTGCCCGCTCCCGAGGCGCAGGCCGCGCACGCCGGCCGCCTCGCGCCCCATGTAGCGCACCTCCTGCTCGTGGAAGCGGATTGCCTTGCCGCCGCTCGACACCAGAATGATCTGGCGGTCGCCGTCGGTGATCGCGACCCCGACCAGCTGGTCGTTGTCGGCGAGATCCACCGCGATGATGCCGGTCGAGCGCGGGCGCGAGAAGGCCGCGAGGGGTGTCTTCTTCACGGTGCCGGCGCGGGTCGCCATGAACACGAAGTGCTGCTCGTCGTACTGCTTCACCGGCAGCAGCGCGTTGATCTTCTCGCCCTCGCTCAAGGGGAGCAGGTTCACCATCGGCTTGCCGCGCGCGCCGCGCCCGGCCTGCGGCAGCTCGTACACCTTGAGCCAGTAGACCTTGCCGCGGTTGGAGAAGCACAGCACCGTGTCATGGGTGTGGGCGACGAACAGCTTCTCGACGAAGTCTTCGTCCTTGACCGCGGTGGCGGTCTTGCCGCGGCCTCCGCGCCGCTGCGTCTGGTACTCGGTGAGCGGCTGTGCCTTGGCATAGCCCGCGTGCGACAGCGTCACCACCACGTCCTGGGGCTCGATCAGGTCCTCGGTGGTGAGATTCAGGTGATCACGGCTGATCTCGGTGCGGCGCGTATCGCCGTAGGCGTCGCGCACCTCGAGCAGCTCGGCGCGCACTACCTGCGTGAGCCGCTCCGGGCGCGCCAGGATGTCGGTGAGATCGCGGATACTGTCGAGCAGTCCCCGGTACTCCTCTATGATCTTCTCGCGCTCGAGGCCCGTGAGCCGGTGCAGCCGCATGTCGAGAATTGCCTGGGCCTGGGCCTCCGACAGGCGGTAGCCGCCGCCGTTCAGCCCGAAGTCGGCGGCGAGGCCCGCGGGGCGGGTCGAGATCGCGCCGGCCCGCTCGAGCAGCTCCGTCACGAGCCCCGGCGGCCAGGGGCTCGCGAGCAGCGCGCTGCGCGCCTCGGCCGGATTCGCCGCCGCCTTGATGAGCGCGATCACGGCGTCGATGTTCGCGAGCGCGACGGCCAGGCCCTCGAGGATATGGGCGCGCTCTCGTGCCTTGCCGAGGTCGAAGATCGTGCGGCGGGTGACGACCTCGCGCCGGTGCCGGATGAAGGCCTCCAGCATCTCCTTGAGTGACATGAGTTTCGGCTGCCCGTCCTGCAGCGCCACCATGTTGATGCCGAACACCGTCTCCATCGGCGTCTGTGCGTAGAGGTTGTTGAGGACGACTTCGGTCACCTCGCCGCGCTTCAACTCGATGACCACGCGCATCCCATCCTTATCGGACTCATCCCGCAGGCCATCGCCGGCGATGCCGTCGATGATCTTCTCGCGCACCAGCTCGGCGATGCGCTCGATGAGCCGGGCCTTGTTGACCTGAAACGGGAGCTCGGTGATCACAATGGCCTGGCGGTCACCGCGCCCGATGTCCTCGATCGCCACGCGCGCGCGCACCGACAGCCGCCCGCGCCCGGTGCGGTAGGCGGTGGCGATCTCCTGTGCGCCGTTGATGATGCCGGCGGTGGGAAAGTCGGGCCCCGGCATGTGCTGCATGATGGCCGCGAGCGGCAACGCCGGATCATCGAGCAGGGCCAGACACGCGTTCACGGTCTCGGTGAGGTTGTGGGGCGGGATATTGGTCGCCATGCCGACCGCTATGCCGGTCTGGCCGTTGACCAGCAGGTTCGGGATGCGCGTCGGCAGCACCGAGGGCTCGGACTCGCTCTCGTCGTAGTTCGGGACGAAGTCGACGGTCTCCTTGGCGATGTCGGCGAGCAACTCGTGCGCGATGCGCGTCATGCGCACCTCGGTGTAGCGCATGGCCGCGGGCGGATCGCCGTCCACCGAGCCGAAGTTGCCCTGCCCGTCGACCAGCAGGTAGCGCATCGAGAACGGCTGCGCCATGCGCACGATGGTGTCGTAGACCGCGCTCTCGCCGTGCGGGTGGTACTTGCCGATCACGTCCCCGACGACGCGCGCCGACTTCTTGTAGGCCTTGTTGAAGTCGTTGCCGAGCTCGCGCATGGCGTGCAGCACGCGCCGGTGCACGGGCTTGAGTCCATCGCGCACGTCGGGCAGCGCACGCCCGACGATCACGCTCATGGCATAGTCGAGGTAGGACTGCCGCATCTCGCTTTCGAGACTGACCGGCAGAACTTCGCGGGCGATTTCAGCCATTCGCTATCGGGGCAGGGGGGCCGCTCGGGCCATGAAATAAAGGAGAAATTCTAGCACGAAGCATCCCCCGGCCTCGCGCTCGCGGCTGCCATCCGGGCCCGTTCCGCCGCGCTTGTCAAGCAGCCGGCGAAATCACACCGACGCGAGGATTTTGCGTGCGCGCAGGCCGCGCGGCACGCCGATATACTGCGCTCGCCAAGTCGGACCACGCCCCTCATGCTCACCTCCGAAGCCACGCGCACCGCCAATGCCGATCCCGGCGAGCTCGACAAATTCGACCGGCTGGCAGCGCGCTTCTGGGACCCCCACGGGGAATTCCGCCCGCTGCATCTGCTGAACCCGGTGCGCGAGGGGTACATCGCCGCGCGCGCCCCGCTCGCGGGAAAGCGGGTGCTGGATGTGGGCTGCGGCGGGGGACTGCTCGCCGAGGCGCTCGCCGCCGCGGGCGCCAGCGTCACCGGCATCGATCTCGCACCCGGAATGATCGAGGTCGCGCGTCTGCATGCCGCGGAAGCTAAGCTGCCCATCGACTACCGCCTCGCCGGTACCGAGGAGCTGGCGGCCGCCACGCCGGGCGCGTTCGATGTCGTCACCTGCATGGAGATGCTCGAGCACGTGCCCGAGCCCGCCGCCATGGTCGCGACGCTCGCCGCGCTCACCCGCCCGGGCGGCGCGCTCTTCGTCTCGACGCTGAACCGGAATCTGCGCTCCTTCCTCCAGGCGATCGTCGCCGGAGAGTACCTGCTGCGGCTGCTGCCGCGCGGCACTCACGAGTACGAGCGGCTGATCCGTCCCTCCGAGCTTGCGCGCTGGGCGCGTGCCGCCGGCCTCGAGCTGCTCGACCTGCGTGGCATCGAGCTCAATCCCTTCAGCGGACGCGCCGCACTCAGCGGCAGCGTGGCGGTCAACTACCTCGCGCACTTCACGCGCGAGACCCAAGAGCCGTGAGCATGCTCGCCGCCCTGCTGCTGGTCGCCGCCGCGGGGCTGGTCGCCGGTGCGGCGCTGGGCGGCATGATCACGCACATCCGCGCCGCACGCCGCATCGAGGCGCTGCACGTCGAGCTGACCGCCGTCCGGGTGCGGCTCGAGTCGAGCACGCTCCAGGATGCGGACCGTGCGCAGCTGCTCGAGCAGTCCGAGCACCGGCTGCGCGCCTCCTTCGACTCCCTCGCCGGCGAGGCGCTGCGCGCCAACAACGAGCTGTTCCTGCAGCTGGCGCGCGAGACTCTCGGGCGCAACCAGGCGGTCGCCGAGGGCGCGCTCAAGGAGCGCGAGGCCGCGGTCGCCCAGCTGGTGTTGCCGCTGCGCGTGGCCCTCGAACGCACCGAGGCCCAGGTGCAGGCACTCGAGCGCGACCGCCGCGAGGCGTTTGCCACGCTGCGCACGCAGATCGAGAGTCTGAGCGGCGGCCAGGCACAGCTCTCGCGCGAGACGCGCAACCTGGTGACGGCGCTGCGCCGGCCGGAGGTGCGCGGGCGCTGGGGCGAGCTGACGCTGCGCCGCCTGGTGGAGCTCGCCGGCCTCACCGAGCACTGCGACTTCACCGAGCAGCTGCGCGTCACGGGCGCGGAAGGCGCGCTGCGCCCCGATCTCGTGGTGCACATGCCCGACGCGCGCGATCTGGTGATCGACGCGAAGACGCCGCTCGATGGCTATCTCGCCGCGCTCGAGGCGGGGAACGACGAGGAGCGGACACAGGCCCTGAAGCGCCACGCGCAGCAGGTCGAATCGCGCGTGCGCGACCTCGCCGCCAAGAGCTACTGGACCCAGTTCGAGCGCAGCCCCGAGTTCGCGGTGCTGTTCCTGCCGGGAGACCAGTTCCTCTCCGCCGCGCTCGCCGAGCGCCCCGAGCTGCTCGAGAATGCGCTCAGCCAGGGCGTCATCATCACCACTCCCTCGACCCTGATCGCGCTGCTGAAGACCGTGGCCTACGGCTGGCGCCAGTCAGAGGTGGCGCACAACGCCGCGATCATCCGCGATCTCGGGCAGGAGCTGTACCGGCGCCTGGCGACCTTCGACGGCCACCTGGCCCGCATGGGGCAGCGCCTCGCCTCCGCCGTCGAGGCCTACAACTCCGCGGTCGGCTCGCTCGAGCGGCAGGTGCTGCCGCAGGCGCGGCGCTTCACCGAGCTCGGCGTGACCGCTGACGCGCCGCTCCCGGTACTCGAGCAGGTGACTCAGCTCACGCGCAAGACGGACGCGCCGGCGCTCGCCGATCCGCCGGCCTCGACTGAATGAGCCCGGCGAGGCCGGACGCCTCCGCGACACGCGCCCTCGCCTGGCTCTACGCCGCCGGGACCCAGCGGCCGCTGCTCGCGGCGTTGTGCGCTATCGAGGAAGAGATCGCCGCGAGCCTGAAGGCGGGTCTCGATCACCAGGTCGCGCACCTGCGCCTCGAGTGGTGGCGCGCGGAGTGCGAGCGCACCGCGCAAGGCCGCCCCGCGCATCCCCTGACCCGTGCACTCGCCGACGGCTTCGCCGGCCGCGACCCGGCCCCACTGGCCGGCCTCACGGGTCTGGTGGACACGGCGGTGTGGGATCTCGCAACGGGCACCTTCGAGACCCGGCGCGAGCTTACCGGCTACTGCGAGCGCTGGGCGGAGGCGATCGTCGTTCCGCTCGCCTGGTTCGCCGCGCCCGAGCTCGACCGCGCCGCGGGCCGCGCGCTCGGCGCGGCGCTGCGCGAGGAGGAGCTGCTGGCACACCTGGCGCACGACGCGCGCGCCGGACGGCTGCGGCTGCCGCTCGATGAGCTCGCCGCAGCGGGCGTGGATCCGGCGTGCCTCGCCCGCCCGCCCTGGCCCCCCGCCCTGGCGGCCGTGTTACGGGCCCGGCACTCGGCGTTGCTCTCCCAGCTCGCCGCCGCCGTGGCGAGTGTGCCGAGTACCGCGCAGCCGGCTCTGCGCCCGCTCCTCGTCTGGGCGGCGCTCGCGGCGCGCGCCGATCACGGCGCGCTCGACGGCTGGCGCGCCTGGCGCGCCGCACGGCGGGCCGGCGCCGGGCGATTTGAGCTTTGAAGGGGGGCGCCCGCGCTTCAGCGGACAGGGAGCAGGTACAGGTCCTTTTCGCGATGGTGAACCATTTGGTTCAGTATCGTAAAAGGGGTGGTGCGCGGCGCCGTCCCTGTCGCCAGCAGGCGCGCTTCAAACCATGAATAAAGAGCTCGATCACGTGACCGACTCCTTCGATCCCCGCGTGCATCTCGCCCGGGCCGATGAGCTCGCCGGGCGCGTGATCGCCATCACGGGAGCGAGCGACGGACTCGGGCGCGCCGTCGCGCTCGCCTGCGCGCAGCACCGCGCGAGCGTGGTCCTGGTGGGGCGGAACGAGAAGAAGCTCGAAGCCGTGCATGCGCAGATCGCCGCCGGCGGTGGTCCTGAGGCCGCGATCGGCGTGCTGGACCTCGAGCGTGCCCTGGCCGCCGACTACGACCGCCTCGCATCCGCACTCGCCGAGCGCTACGGGCGGCTCGACGGGCTGCTGCACAACGCCGGTCTCCTCGGAACGCTCTCGCCCATCGAGCACTACGACGTGCCGACCTGGTGCCGCGTGCTGCACGTGAATCTCACCGCGGCCTTTGCGCTCACCCAGGTGCTGCTGCCCCTGCTGAAGAAGTCCCCCGATGCCTCGGTGGTCTTCACCTCGAGCAGCGTCGGGCGCCGCGGCCGGGCCTACTGGGGCGCGTACGCTGTCGCGAAGTTCGCTCTCGAGGGATTCTCGCAGGTGCTCGCCGACGAGCTCGAGGGTACGAGCGCCATCCGCGTGAATACTCTCAACCCGGGACGCGCCCGCACCGCGATGCGCCGGCAGGCGTATCCGGCTGAAGACGCGGCGAGCGTGCCCCTGCCGGCAACGCTTACTGGCCCGTATGTCGCGCTTCTCGGGCCCGCGAGCCGCGGCGTCACGGGGCGCGCGTTCGACGCTCAGGCCCCGGCGCCTGCCGCGGTGTCCGCGGCGGCTTCGGCCGAGAGCAGCTCGCGCAGCTCCTCAGAGCCGAGCTCGCGCGCCTGACCGCGTCCGAGCGTGCGCTCGAGTGCGACGGGACCGAGGTGCGTGCGCAGTACGCGGCTGACGAGCGCCCCCTGCCGCTCGAACAGCTGGCGTACTTCCTTGCCGCTGGCGCCGCGCACGCTCACGCTGTACCAGCGGTTGGCGCCTTCACCGCCGGCCGCCTCGCAGCGACCGACGGCGAGCCGCGCGCCGCTGTCGAGCTGCCCCCCCAGCACTCCCTCGAGCTGCGTCGCGCCGAGCTCGCCCCGCACCCGCACGCCGAACTCACTGGTGAGCGCGTGCACACGGCGCTGCAGGCTCTCGGCCAGTGCGCCATCGGAGGTGACCAGCTCGAGCCCTCCGTCGACGCGCGGCATGGGGCTCACGGCGATGAAGCGCCGGCCGGCGCGGCGCGGCAGCCGTGCGAGCGCGGCCGCGAGGTCCTCTCCCGGCGAGCGGTGACAGAGAAAGATGCGGGCGGTGGAGCTCGCCGCCTGCAGGCGCACCAGCCGTCCGTCGAGGCGCACCTGATCGCCGGCAGAGGCGCGGGTCCCGAGCGTCGCCTGCGCGCCGTTCACGGTAAGGCGGCCGGCACGGATCCAGCCCTCGACCTCGCGGCGCGAGGCAACGCCGGCGCGCGCGAGCACTTTCTGCAGCCGCTCGGGAGTGGCGCCCGCGGTCGTCGGCGCGCGCGCGCCGCGCGCGCCGCGCGGCCGCGCAGCCGCCGGGCGCCGGCGCATCAGTAGTCGAGCTCGCGCGGCGCGGCCACCAGCTCGTGCGAGCCGTCGCTGCCGGCGCTGAGCTCGTCATCCTCCGCTTCCGTCTCGCCGTCGGCGGAGTCACCGGCGGCCGCCCCGCTCGCGGCCGCCCCGCTCGCGGCCGCGGCGCCCGGCGTCTCCTCGCCCGCGAGCGCGAGCTGCAGGTTGATGTCGCCCAGTGCCTTGAGCTCGGCGAGTGGCGGCAGCTCGTCGAGACTCTTCAGGCCGAAGTAGTCGAGGAACTCGCGCGTCGTGCCGAGCAGTTCCGGATGTCCCGGCACGTCGCGGTGCCCGACCACCCGCACCCAGTTGCGCTCGATCATGGTACGGATGATGTTGGGATTGACCGCGACGCCGCGCACCGCCTCGATCTCCGCGCGGGTGATCGGCTGGCGGTAGGCGATCAGCGCGAGCGTCTCGAGCAGCGCGCGCGAATAGCGCACGGCGCGCTCCGGCCACAGGCGCGAGATCTCCGCGGCCAGCTCGCGCCGCACCTGGATGCGGTAGCCGCCGGCAGTGTGCTTGAGCTCGATGCCGCGGCCGGCGTATTCCCTGGCGAGCGCCTCGAGCGCCGCCTGCAGCTGCTGCGTGCTCGGGCGGGTGCCCTCGTCGAACAGCCGCGCGAGCTCGGCCACCGGCAGCGGCAGCCCGGCGGCCAGCAGTGCGGCTTCGACGACGTTGCGGATGTGCGAGTCGCTCATGAGGGATCCTCAACCAGGTGCAGGGTGCGTCCGGCGGGCGCGGCGCGCACGTGCAGCGGCGCGTAGGGCTCCGCCTGCACGATGTCGATGAGACCCTCGCGCATCAGCTCGAGAATCGCCACGAAGGTGACCGTCACGCCCATGCGGCCCTCCTCGGGACGGAACAGGCGCGTGAACTCGACGAAGCCGGCAGAGCCCAGCATGGCGAGTATGTCGCTCATGCGCTCGCCTACCGACAGCCGCTCGCGCGCGATGTGATGGTGCGCGAACATCTCGGCGCGCGCCACCACCTCCTTGAACGCCACCAGCATCTCCTGCAACGTGATCTGCGGCAGCGCGCGCACCACACGCCGCTCCTTGAGCTCGACCACGGTCGGCCACACGTCGCGCTCGAGGCGCGTCAGCCCGTCGAGCTCCTGCGCGGCGCGCTTGAAACGCTCGTACTCCTGCAGGCGCCGCACCAGCTCGGCGCGCGGATCCTCGCCCTCGTCGGGCCCGCTCGGCGGCCGCGGCAGGAGCATCCGCGACTTGATCTCGGCGAGCGTCGCAGCCATCACCAGGTACTCGCCCGCGAGCTCGAGCTGCAGCTCCTGCATCAGCTCGATGTACTGCATGTACTGGCGGGTGATCTCGGCGAGCGGAATGTCGAGGATGTCGAGGTTATGGCGGCGGATGAGATAGAGCAGCAGGTCGAGCGGCCCCTCGAAGGCCTCGAGGAACACCTCGAGCGCCTGCGGCGGGATGTACAGGTCGCGCGGCAGCTGCGAGAACGGCTCGCCGTTCACAACCGCGAACGGCAACTCGACCTGCTCCGGGGCGCCCTGCGGCGGTCCCGGCTGCGCGGGGGCGTTGGACACGACGATGGTGAGGTTGGGCTTCACGACTCGCGCAGGTGCATGGCGCGGCGTACTTCGTCGAGCGTCTCACGCGCCGCGGCGCGCGCCTTGTCCGCGCCCTCGGCGACGATGGTGCGCAGCAGCTCGGGATTGTCCTCGAACTCCTGCGCGCGGCGGCGCATGCCGGAGATCTCCTCGACGATCTTGTCGATGACCGGCTGTTTGCACTCCAGGCAACCGATGCCGGCGCTGCGGCAGCCCGCTGCCGCCCACTGGCGCGTCGCCTCATCGGAGTAGATCTGGTGCAGGTCCCACACCGGGCACTTGTCGGGGTCGCCCGGGTCGGTGCGCCGCACGCGCGCCGGATCGGTCTTCATGGCCTTCAGCTTCTGCACCACCGTGTCGGGATCCTCGCGCAGGCCGATGGTGTTGCCGTAGGACTTCGACATCTTGCGGCCGTCGAGCCCCGGTACCCTGGGCGTCGCGGTCAGCAGCGCCTGCGGCTCGGGCAGGATCGCGACGCCGGTGCCTTCGAGAAATCCGAGCAGCCGCTCGCGGTCGGCGACCGTGATGCGGTTGTTGCCGTGGACCAGGGCACGGGCGCGCTCGAGCGCCTCGGTGTCGCCGCCCTCCTGAAACTTGCGGCGCAGCGCGCGGTAGTTGGTGGCGTTGCGCGAGCCGAGGTTCTTCACGGCCTTCTCGGCCAGCGACTCAAAGTCCGGCTCGCGCCCGTAGAGGTGGTTGAAGCGCCGCGCGGTCTCGCGCGTGAGCTCCACGTGCGCCACCTGATCCTCGCCCACCGGCACGTAGGCCGCGCGGTACAGCAGAATGTCCGCGGCCTGCAGCAGCGGGTAGCCGAGGAAGCCATAGGTGGCGAGGTCCTTCTCCTTGAGCTGCTCCTGTTGATCCTTGTAGCTCGGTACGCGCTCGAGCCAGCCGAGCGGCATGATCATCGAGAGCAGCAGGTGGAGCTCGGCATGCTCGACCACGTGCGACTGGATGAAGAGCGTCGCCACGCCGGGATTCAGGCCGGCCGCCAGCCAGTCGATCAGTACTTCGCGCACGTGCTCCTGCAGTTGCCCGGTGTCCTCGTAGCCGGTCGTGAGCATGTGCCAGTCGGCGACGAAGAAGAAGCACTCGTACTGGTACTGGAGCTCGACCCAGCTGCGCAGTGCGCCGTGGTAGTTGCCGAGGTGCAGCCGGCCCGTGGGCCGCATGCCGGACAGGACGCGCCGTGCGGGCGCGGGCGAGCTCACGTGCCTCGCCGCAGCGGGACTGCGGGCATGGTGTCGATGGGGCCGCGGCTCACGGGCACGAATTATAGCGCACGCCCGGTGATCGGGCCGAGAGCGCCCTTGCCGGCGCGCACGATCGCAGGCGGCGAGACCGAAAGATCGACCACGGTGGTCGGCTCCACGCCGCAGTCCCCGCCGTCGAGGATGGCGTCGACCTCGTGTGCGAGGCGCTGCTCGATCTCGCGCGCCCCGGTGAGCGGCTGTGGGTCCGAGGCGACGATGAGCGTCGAGCTCATGAGCGGCTCGCCGAGCTCCTTCACCAGCAACCGCGGCACCGGATGTTCGGGGATCCGTACGCCGATGGTGCGCCGCCGCTCGTGCTGCAGGCGGCGCGGCGCCGCGCGCGTGGCCCGCAGCAGGAATGTATAGGGTCCCGGCAGGCAGGCCTTGAGGATGCGGAACTGCCAGGTCTCGATGAGCGCAAAGCGCCCGACCTCGGCGAGGCTCGCACACACGAACGTGAAATGATGATGGCGGTCGGCCTGGCGGATGCGCCGCACGCGTTCCAGCGGTCCCTTGTCGCCGAGGTGCCAGCCGAATGCATAGCAGGAGTCGGTCGGGTAGGCGATGAGTCCGCCGCCGCGGACGATCTCGGCCGCGCGGCGGATGAGGCGCGGTTGTGGAGTCAGGGGGTGCAGTTCGAAGAACTCGGCCATCGCAGGTCGTGTCGCAGGGCTGTTCGCCGCGGGTCGCGCATGACAATATACGCGGCCGTTTGCCCCGTACACCCTTGCGTGCCGCACTCCATCCTCCCATGCAGGCCCTGACAGAGTTCGCGCCGCTGGTGGCGTTTTTCGTGGCCTATATGCTCGGCGGCCTGTATGTCGCCACCGCGGTGCTGATGGCCGCCATGCTGGCACTGCTGGCGCTCGACTGGCTGCGACTGAAGCGCATCCCGCCGATGCACTCGGTGTCCGCGGTGCTGGTACTGATCTTCGGCAGCGCGACGCTCGTGCTGCACAACCCCCTCTTCATTCAGTGGAAGCCCACGGTGTTCTTCTGGCTGGTGAGCCTCGCCTTTCTCGGCAGTGCCTGGATCGGCGAGCGCACGCTCGCCGAGCGGTTGCTCGGCGCCACGCTCGCGGAGGCCTTTGGAGAGCGCTTGCGTATGAGCGGCGCGCTGTGGCGGCGGTTGAACCTGCTGTGGGTGGTGTTCTACGGGCTGCTCGGCGCGCTCAACGTCGTGGTGCTCGAGTACCTGAGCGAGCGGGCGTGGGCGGTACTGAAGCTGGTCGATGTGGTGTTGATGCTGATCTTCGTCGCAGCGCAGGTCATGTGGCTGGCCGCGCGCGCGGCGCCCGCCGGCACGACGGCTGTTCGGAGCGGCGATGGGCACGGCGAGTGAGCCGCTGACGGCCACCATGCGCGCCACGCTGGAGCGCGCCTTCGCGCCGAGCGCCCTCGAGATCGTCGACGACGGCGCGCGGCACGCCGGCCACAAGGAAGCCGGCCGCGGCCACTTCCGCGTGCGCCTGGTATCGGAGGCGTTCCGCGGGCGTTCGCGCCTCGAGCGTCACCGCATGGTGTACGCTGCGCTGGCACCACTGCTCGAGAGCTCGGTGCACGCGCTCAACATCACGGCGCGTACCGCCGATGAGAACGACTGACCTGTTGCAACAACCGGGATGCTTTCCATGACCATGAACCTCTCGCGCCCGCTCCTGTTCGCCGCCGCCCTCGGGCTGACGCTCAGCGCCTGCCAGCCCAAGTCGAGCGCTCCGGTCGACAGCTCCCCGCCGGTCGCGACCGTGAACGGCAAGCCCATCACGCGCGATCTGTACGAGTTCTACGCCAAGAACGTCACCGGCAAAGCCTCCGCGGAGCTCACCCCCGACATCCGCGACAAGCTGCTCGAGAACATGGTGCGCGGTGAGGTGATGGCGCAGGAGGCGGTCAAGCAGGGTCTCGACAAGAGCGGCGACACCGCCTACATCCTCGAGCTCTCGCGCCTCAACGTGCTCGGGCAGGCTGTGGGCGAGCACTATCTCAAGGACAAGAAGCCAACCGATGCGGAGCTGCGCGCCGAGTACGATGCCTACGTCGCAGCGGCTCCCAAGACCGAGTACCACGCCCGCCACATCCTGGTCGCCACCGAGCCGTTCGCCGAGAAGATCATCCAGCGCCTTGGGCGTGGCGAGAAGTTCGAGGATCTCGCGCGGGTGGAGTCGATGGATCCCTCCAAGAGCAACGGCGGCGACCTGAGCTGGATCCGGCCCGAGTCGGTGCCGCCCGAGTTCATGAAGGCACTCGAGACCCTCAAGCCCGGCGAGTACACCAAGGCGCCAGTGCAGACCTCCTTCGGCTGGCACATCGTGCAGCTGGTCGAGACGCGGCCGCTCACCGCGCAGTCCTTCGAGCAGCGCAAGCCGCGCATCGAGCAGGAGCTCGAGAGAAAGAAATTCAAGGACTACATCGATGAGCTGATGCGCACCGCGCAGGTCAATAAGACACCTGCGCCGGCCGCGCCGGCCGCTGCACCCGCGCCAGCACCGGCACCCGCGGCAGCTCCGGCACCTGCAGCGGGAGCGGCGCCGGCAGCCGCGCCCGCCGCGCCGAAGAACTAACTGGGCATCCGGGGCAGCCGTTCAGTGCGCCGTGGCGGGCGCCGCGGCCACGCGCGACCAGAAGCGCACTTCGACCGCAAAGCCCGGCTGCGCCTGCGCGAGCGGCAGCTCCTGCGGCGCCTCGCCGGCGTGATACTGCAGCGCCCGGCCCAGATGGCCGTGCGGCGCCAGCAGGTAGGCCACGGTCGACCGCGCCGCTTCGTCCGCCACCATCAGTACGACACGGTGGGGGGCCTGCGCACCCACATTGAACGTGCGTACGGAGAAGCCGTCCCGCGAGACGAGCTGGCGCACCGCGAATCCCTGGCCGTTGCTCGAGAGTCCGAGCACCCCCGCGAGATGCGGCGGCAGCTGGGAAGTCGGTCCCTGCTTGAGCGCCTGCGCGGCGAGTGTCTCTGCCCACGAGGTGGCGGCGCGCGCGGCTCCGCCGAGCAGGGCCGCTGCGAGCACCGCCGTAAACCAACTCAACGTGATGGGCCGCGACATCGGCAACCGTCCTGTGCGTGGGGGGCGCATCAGTCTAGTTCGCGGCGGGGCGCCCCGCGAGCAATGCGCGCAGCTGCTCCTCGTCGAGCACCCTGACCCCGAGCTCGCGCGCCCGCGCGAGCTTGCTGCCGGCCTCCGCGCCGGCGACGACAAAGCTCGTCTTCTTCGAGACGCTGCCGGTAACCTTCGCGCCGCGTGCCGTGAGCGCCTCCTCGGCTTCCTCGCGTGTCATGGATCTCAGCGTCCCGGTGAGGACGACCGTGCGGCCCGCGAGCGTCGCACTCGCGCCAGCGCGCGCTTGTACAACCTCAGGCCACGTCACACCTTTATTGCGTAACGCCTTGATAACATTTATGTGATCATCGGAGGAAAAGAAGGTCGCGACGTGTGCAGCCACGATGGGGCCGACGTCCTCGACCTGCTGGATCTGCTCCGCGCCCGCATCCATCAGCGCCTCGAGCGTGCCGAAGTGACGCGCGAGCGCGAGCGCCGTGGCCTCACCCACCTCGCGGATGCCGAGCGCATACAGGAGGCGCGGTAGCGTCGTCTGTTTGCTCTTGCCGATCGCCGCCACCAGATTGGCGGCGGACTTCTCGCCCATGCGCTCGAGCCCGGCGAGCTGCGCCACCGTGAGCTCGTAGAGATCTGCCGGTGAGCGCACCAGCTCGCGCTCGACGAGCTGCTCGACCACCTTGTCGCCGAGCCCCTCGATGTCGAGCGCGCGCCGGCTGGCGAAGTGCCGCAGCGCCTCCTGGCGCTGCGCGCGGCAGGTGAAGCCCCCGGTGCAGCGCGCCACCGCCTCGCCCTCGACCCGCAGCACCTGCGAGTTGCACACCGGACAGCGCTCGGGCAGCACCACCTGCGGCGCCAGCGGCTCGGGGCGCTTCTCGAGAACGACGTTGACGAGCTCGGGGATCACGTCGCCCGCGCGGCGCACCACGACGGTATCGCCGACCCGTACGTCCTTGCGGTGCACCTCATCGATGTTGTGCAGCGTGACGTTGCTCACCGTCACGCCGCCGACGAACACCGGCTCGAGGCGCGCGATGGGCGTGAGCGCACCGGTGCGGCCGACGTTGAATTCGATGTCCCTGACGACGGTGAGCGCTTCCTCAGCCGGAAACTTGTGCGCGACCGCCCAGCGTGGCGCCCGTGACAGGAAGCCGACACGCTCCTGGTCGGCGCGCGACTCGAGCTTGTAGACGACACCGTCGATCTGGTAAGGGAGCGCCCCGCGCCGCGCACCCATCTCGCGGTAGTAACTGAGGCACCCGGCGACGCCGCGCACTGCGCGCGCCTCCGGCGAGACCGGCAGCCCCAGTGCCCCCAGCCAGGCGAGCAGCTGCCTCTGACTCGCGGGAAGCGCAGCGCCCTCGAGCGCACCGAGCCCGTAGAAAAACGCATCGAGCGGACGCGCCGCGCTGACACGCGGATCGAGCTGGCGGAGGCTCCCCGCGGCGGCGTTGCGCGGGTTGACGAATACCTTCTCGCCGCGCTCGCGCGCGCGCGCGTTCATGCGCTCGAAGCCCTTCAGCGGCATGAACACTTCGCCGCGTACCTCGATCAGCGGCGGTGCCGGCGGACGCAGCGTGTGGGGGACGCTGCGCACCGTACGCACGTTGGCGGTCACGTCCTCGCCCGTCACGCCGTCGCCGCGGGTCGCGGCCTGCTCGAGCCGGCCCTGGGCGTAGATCAACGTGATCGCGAGTCCGTCGAGCTTCGGCTCGGCAACGTAGTCGAGCTCGCCCTCCACCCCGAGGCGCTCGTGCAGGCGGCGGTCGAAGGCCGCGACGTCCTCGTCGCTGAAGGCGTTGTCGAGCGAGAGCATGGGGACGCGATGCACCACCTCGCCGAAGGCGGCGCTCGGAGTGCCGGACACCCGCTGAGTCGGCGAGTCGGGGGTGACGAGCTCGGGATGCGCGGCCTCGAGCGCGCGCAGCTCGCCCATCAGCCGGTCGTACTCGGCGTCGGGAACCTGCGGGTCGTCGAGTACGTAATAGCGGTAGTCGTGCCGCTTGAGCTGCTCGCGCAACTCGGCGGCACGTGCCGCCGGGCCGGCTGTCACGAGAGCGCCTCGGTCGCGAGGTGCTCGCGCAGGCTCGCGATCCGCGCCGGGGTGAGCGGCATGCCGCATTCGTCCTGCAGCACGCCGCACAGCCGGTCGTTGAGGCTGCGCGCGGTGGCCACCAGCTCCTCGAACACCTGCGGAGGCGGCAGGGGTCCCGGCAGCACGGCGAACAGTGACAGGCCGCCGAAGTGCTGCGAGTCCATGGTGTGCAGGTCGAAGGTTCCGGGGCGCGTCAGGCTGGCGGCGGACAGGATCGCGCGCTGCGTCTCGTCGGCCTTGTGGAAGATGGCGAAGCGGCCGAGCACGAAGCCCTCGGCCGCGAGCGCCTGGCGCAGCGAGCGGCCGGCGAAGCGCTCCGGCTGCGGCGCCACGAGGCGCAGTGCCACGATGCGCCGCTCCTCATCCGGCGGCCACTCGACGCGCGGCGTGGGCACCGCGGGCAGCTCCGGGAGCTCCGGCAGCACGACGGGCGGAGCGGCCGGCAGCGGCGCGGCGCCCGCCTCGGACGGCTCATCGTCCCCTGCCGGCGTCGTCTGCTCCGCGAACTCGTACTCCATGTCCTGCGCTCCGGCGGGCGCCGCGTCCGCCGCTGGCGCCGCCGGCGCCGCTGGCTCCAGCACCGGCAGCGTCTCAATCTCCTCCAGCAGCTCGACCACCGGCAGGCTGTCGCCCATCAGCGGCCCGAGCGCATGAATCTCGGGAAGCTGCAGCGGCGGCTCGGGCGGGCGGGTCGGCTCGGGCGGGCGGGTCGGCTCGGGGGGGCCCCGGGGCTCGCGCGCCTGGCGCGGGCGGCGCAGCTCCCACGCCGTCAGCGCCGCGAAGAACACGACACCCAGGATCAGCAGCGACCAGCGCAACTCAGACATCGTTCACACCGCCGCGAGGCGCACCGCTTCGTCGACGTCCACCGTCACCAGGCGCGAGACGCCCGGCTCGAGCATGGTCACGCCGATCAGCTGCGAGGCGAGCTCCATGGTGCTCTTGTTGTGGGTGATGAACACGAACTGCACCCGCGCCGACATGTCGCGCACGATGTCGCAGAAGCGGCCGACGTTGTGCTCATCGAGCGGCGCGTCTACCTCGTCGAGCAGACAGAAGGGCGCCGGGTTGAGATCGAAGATGGCGAACACCAGGGCCACCGCGGTGAGCGCCTTCTCGCCTCCCGACAGCAGGTGAATGGTGCTGTTCTTCTTGCCGGGCGGTCGCGCCATGACCGCCACGCCCGCGGTCAGCTTGTCTTCGCCCACCAGCTCCAGATAGGCGTGGCCGCCGCCGAACAGGCGCGGGAACTTGTCGCGCAGCCCGGCGTTGATGCGCTCGAAGGTGTCCTCGAAGCGGGTGCGCGTCTCGCGGTCGATGCGCCGCATGGCCTCCGCCAGCGTATCCAGGGCGGCGGTCAGGTCGGCAAACTGCCGGTCCAGGTACTCCTTGCGCTGCGTGTGATCCTTCAGTTCGTCGATCGCCGCCAGGTTCACCTGACCGAGTCTCTCGATCTCGGCACGCGTCTCGGCGAGGGTCTGTTCCCAGGTGGCGGCATTCGCCTCGGCGGCGAGCCCGCCCAGGACCTGCGCGAGGTCGCAGCGGGTTTCCGCAAACTGCTCCGCGAGCGCGGCGCGGCGCACGTGGGTCTCCTGGGCCGCGAGCCGCGCAGCGTCCATGGCTTCGCGTGCCGCGCTCACGCGCAGCTCGGCCGCGGCACGCTGCTCATCGAGTCCCCGCAGCGCCGTATCGGCCTCCTCGAGCGCCGTGCGCGCAACGGCGAGCTCCGCCTCCACCTTGAGACGCAGCTCGAGCGCCTGACCGAGCCGCGCCTGCGCCTGGATGATCGGCTCATCTCCAGAGGCCAGCTCCTCCTCGAGCGCCGCGCGCCGCCGCCTCAGCTGCTCGCGCTGCTCGAGCATGCGATTCACACCGACTCCCACCGAGCTCTCGGTGGAGCGGCGCGTCTCGACCTGCACGTGCAGGTCGCGCGCGGCGAGCTGCGCCGCCTGCGCCGCCACGCGCGCCTCACCGAGCGCCACGCGGCACGTCTCGCGCGCGGCATCGAGCGCCGCACGCTCGCCGGCCAGCTTCCCGGCTGCCGCGGTGGCCTGCGCGAGCTCGTGCTGCGCGCGCGCCAGAGCTGCCGCGGCGCCCGAGCGCTCGCGCCCGAGCTCCGTTGCCTCACGCTCGAGGTGTCCGGCCCGCAGGCTCGTCTCCTCGGCGCGCACGCGGCCAGCCTCGAGGGCTGCCTTGAGCTCGGCGTACTGCGCCTGGCCCTGCTGGATCTCGCCCTGCGCGCGGTCGCGCTCGGCCTCGGACGCGCCGAGCGCCGCGCGCGCCTCGGCGAGCGCCGTCTCCGCGCCCGCGGCGCGCTGCTCGGCGGCCGCGGCCGCCGCCTGCAGCTCCGCGAGCCGGCGCTCGCGCGCGATGACGCCGGCGCGCGGGTCGGGACCGCGCCCGATCCGCAGCCACTCGCGGCCAACCCATTCGCCTGAGCGCGTCATGAGCGACTCACCCGCTGCGAGCGAGCCGCGCTTGCGCAGCGCAGCGCCGAGCGACTCCGCGGTGCGCACGCCCGCGAGCTGAGCGAGGACTGCGGGCGGTCCCTGCAAGTGCGCGGCCAGCGTGCCTGCCGTGCCGCGCGCCGCGGCGCCGCTCTCCACGACGGTGATGCGCCCAGAGGTGAGGTCCGCGACCGCCACCTCGATTTCCTCGAGCTGCGGCACGCACACGGCCTCGAGATAGTCCCCGAGCGCGGTCTCGATGGCGCGCTCCCATCCGGATTCGACCTCCAGGCCCGCCGCGAGGCGCGGCCGCCCGCCGAGACCCGCGCCCGCGCGCCACACCGGCTCGCCGGCGCGGTCCGACAGCGCGGCGCTCTGCAGCGCCGCGAGCGAGGTGAGCTCGGCGCGCGCGCCTTCGCGTGCCGTGCGCGCCTCCTCG
>DATMMK010000068.1:0-3356 GCA_035569755.1 Steroidobacteraceae bacterium | reverse complement strand
TCGACCTCGCCGCCGGGCGCTTCACGGTGCTCGAGAGCCGGGGCAACAGCGCGCTGGCCGCCGAGCTCGAGCGGCTGAAGCCGGCCGAGCTCCTGGTCGCGGAAGGCGCCGCGAGCGACTTTGCCGCCGGGGGCGCCGTGCTGCGCGCCCGACCACCCTGGCACTTCGAGCTCTCGAGTGCCTCGCGCCTGCTGACCGATCAGCTCGGCACGCTCGATCTCAAGGGCTTCGGGGCCGACGAGCTGCCGCTCGCCATCCGCGCGGCCGGCGCCCTGCTGCAGTACGTGCGCGACACTCAGCGCTCCGCCCTGCCGCACGTGCGCGCCCTGACGGTCGAGGAGCGCGGCGACGCACTCACTCTCGATGCCGCCACGCGGCGTAACCTCGAGCTCGACGCGAGCCTGTCCGGGAACGAGGAAGCCACGCTCCTCGCCGTGATCGACAGCTGCGTTACTGCGATGGGCTCACGGGAGCTGCGCCGCTGGCTGAATCGGCCGCTCACCGGCCAGCCGCTGCTGCGGGCCCGCTATCAGGCGCTCGCCGCGCTGATTGACGCGCGGCGCTTCGGGGAGCTGCGCGAGCTGCTCGCCGGAGTCGGCGACATCGAGCGCATCCTCGCCCGGGTTGCGTTGCGCTCGGCGCGGCCCCGTGACCTCACGCAACTGCGAAGCTCCCTCAAGGCGCTGCCGGCGCTGCGCGCCGCGCTCGCCCCGATCGATTCGCCGCTGCTGCGCGGGATCCACGCGCGCATCCACGAGCATCCCGACGAGGTGGCGCTGCTCACGGCGGCGATCGCCGAGGAGCCTGCCACGATCGTGCGCGAGGGCGACGTGATCGCGGCGGGCTACGACCGCGAGCTCGACGAGCTGCGCCGGATTGCGACTCACACGGACGAATTCCTCCTCGACCTCGAGCGGCGTGAGCGCGAGCGCTCGGGCCTCCAGGGTCTGAAGCTCGGCTACAACCGCGTGCAGGGATTCTTCATCGAGGTCGCGCGCCGTGACGCCGAGCGCGTGCCGCGCGACTACATCCGCCGCCAGACCGTCCGCTCCGCCGAGCGCTTCATCACCGCCGAGCTCAAGAGCTTCGAGGACCGGGTGCTCGGCGCGCGCGACAAGGCGTTGGCGCGCGAGCGCGAGCTGTACGAGGCGGTGCTGACGCGGCTCATCGACACGCTTAGCTCCCTGCAGCGGACCGCCGCCGCCCTCGCCGAGCTCGATACGCTCGCCGCACTGGCCGAGCGCGCCGCCGCGCTCGAATGGAGCGCACCCAGGCTGGTCACCGAGCCGCGCCTTGCGATCGAGGCCGGGCGCCACCCGGTGGTCGAGCGCTTCGCAGACACGCCCTTCGTCCCCAACGATCTGCGGCTCGATGCGGCGCGCCGCATGCTCATCATCACCGGCCCCAATATGGGCGGCAAATCAACCTACATGCGCCAGGCCGCGCTCATCGTGCTGCTCGCGCACATCGGCAGCTACGTGCCCGCCGACGCCCTGGTGGTCGGCCCCGTCGACCGCATCTTCACCCGCATCGGCGCCGCCGACGATCTCGCCGGCGGGCGCTCGACTTTCATGGTGGAGATGACGGAGGCGGCCAACATCCTCAACAACGCCACCGCGCGCAGCCTCATCCTGCTCGATGAGATCGGGCGCGGCACCAGCACCTTCGACGGCCTGTCGCTCGCCTGGGCGATGGCGCGCGACATCGCCACACGGGTGCGCGCCTTCACGCTGTTTGCCACCCACTACTTCGAGCTCACCACTCTCGCGCTCGAGGTGGAGGGCTGCGTCAACGTGCATCTGGATGCGACCGAGCACGGCGACGGGATCGTGTTCCTGCATGCCGTGAAGGACGGGCCCGCCAATCGCAGCTACGGCCTGCAGGTGGCACAGCTCGCCGGCGTGCCGCTGCCGGTAATCGCAGCGGCGCGCGGCTACCTCGAGGCGCTCGAGTCCGAACGCGATCGGCTGCGCACGGCCGGCAACGGCGCCGCCGCCTCCCAGAGCGAGTTGCCGCTGTTCACCGCGCGCGCCAACGCGGAGGACCGCCTGCGCGCGGCGCTGAGCGAGATCGACCCGGACGAGCTGACGCCGCGCGCCGCTCTGGAAGAGCTCTACCGCCTGCGCCAGCTGCTGGCCGACAGCTGAGGCCCCTCGACGACGCGCGGGGCCGCCTCAGCGCAGCGAAAAGCGCCCCTGCGTGAGGAACAGGCCGGTCTCGTGCGCCACGCGCGCCGATATCAGCATGCCGAGGTGACTCACCGGCAGCACGATGTGATCCGTGGCTCCCGGCAAGCGCGTCTCGCTCACGGCCACCGTGCCGTCGTTCTCCTCGTCGAAGTGCGCGAGGAACTGCCCGAGGCCGAGCGGCTGGTTCCCGGCCACGACGCCGAGCGCTCGCCCCGGCGGCCAGCGCCGCTCCTGCGGTGTCAGCAGTTCCTCGGCCACCGTAGGTCCCATGAGTTGCGCGAGTGGCCCGAACATTCCGGCACGCTGCGCCGCACGACTCGCCACGCACGGGACCCCGAGGAACACCACGCGGCCCGGAGGCTGCCCGGGAAAGCGCTCGAGAAATCGATAGAGCACGAGCCCCCCGAGGCTGTGTCCGACGAAATGTACTTCGGGCACCGCGAGCTCGCTCACGAAGGCCGCGAGCCTCGAGGTGATGTCGCTCATGGACTCGGACGCCCCGAGGTAACGGAACCAGTGGAGCTCGAGGGCGAACTCGTGAGCCAGGTGGTGCTTGAGGACCAGCGACTCCTCGCCCGGGAGCCACAGGCCGTGCACGTAGACGACGTGCGCGATGGGCTTGGACACTTAAACCGAAGGCGGGGGTACGCGTACCCGCACGTGCAGCTCGCGCAGCTGCGCCTCGCTCACCTCGGTCGGCGCATCGGTGAGCGGATCCGCGGCGGTCTGCGTTTTGGGGAAAGCGATGACCTCGCGGATGCTGTCGGCGCCTGTCATCAGCATCGCGAGCCGGTCGAGGCCGAAGGCGATGCCCCCGTGCGGCGGGGCGCCGAACTTGAGCGCATCGAGCAGGAAGCCGAACTTCTTCTGCGCCTCGTCGGCCGCGATGCCGAGCAGCTCGAAGACCGTCGACTGCATCTCCTGGCGGTGAATACGCACCGAGCCACCGCCGATCTCGGAGCCGTTCAGCACCATGTCATAGGCCTTGGCGAGCGCCGCCGCGGGATCGGCGCGCAGCGCCGCAGGGTCAGGGTTCTTCGGCGCCGTGAACGGGTGGTGCATGGCCACCCAGCGCTTGGCCTCCGTGTCCCACTCGAACATCGGAAAGTCAAATACCCACAGCGGCCGCCAGCCGGGCTCGACCATCTTCAGGTCGTGACCGAGCTT
>DATMMK010000067.1:0-18659 GCA_035569755.1 Steroidobacteraceae bacterium | reverse complement strand
CTAGGGGCGTGCACATAAACGATCCGAAAGCCGTCGCCCTGCTGATAGTCGGGGGGCGCGAGCACCAGCCCGCCCACGAGGCCGCCCGCGATCAGGAGCGCCGCCGGCCACGCGAACCAGGGCGTGAGCCGCGCCGCGAGCGCGTACACATAGGGCGGTGAGCCGAGGCGGTGAAACCAGGTCCAGGTCATGTCAGCGTCCGTCGCTATTCCAGACTGATGCGTACCGCGGCCGCCGCGGCCAGCGGCGCCAGTGTGATTCCGAGCACCGCCAGCGCCGCCAGCAGCTCGAGTGGCGCGGCGAGCGGCGCGCCGTTGATCGCGAGCTCGGTGGCGCGCGCCCCGAAGATCAGCACCGGCAGCGACAGCGGCAGCGTCAGCAGCGACAGCAGCGTGCCGCTGCGCTTGATGCCGAGCGTGAGGGCGGCGCCGATCGAGCCGATGAGACTCAGCGTGACGCTCCCCACCGCCACCGAGGCCACGATGCCGGGGAGCGCCGCCACCGGGACGCCCAGCGACAGCCCGGCGAGCGGCGCCATGAGTGCGAGCGGCAATCCGGTCAACAGCCAATGCGCTGCGGTCTTGGCGAACATCAGCCATGTCAGCGACTGCCCTGACAGCGCGTACTGCTCGAGAGTTCCGTCGTGGGCGTCGTCACGGAACAAAAACTCTAGCGCGAGGAGCGAGGCGAGCAGCGCCGCCACCCACAGTACCCCCGGCGCGACGGCGCGCAGGCGCGAGAGCTCGGGCGAGATCGCGAGCGGAAACAGCAGGGTGACCATGGCGAAGAACGCCAGCGGCTGAATCAGCTGGCTGCGCTGGCGAAACGCGAGCGTCAGGTCGCGCAGCAGCGCCAGCCGTGCGGCACGCAGCGCCGCGGCTGCATCGGCGCGGAGACTCGCCGCTGCGGCACCGCCCTGCCCCACCGCGGGCTCGGGGGCGAGCACTCGCGCCGCCGACGTCACGCGCGCGCTCACGCGGCCAGCTCCAGGCGTTGCGCGCCGCCAACCTCGACCGGCAGGTCGTGATGCACCGCCGCGACGACCGTGCCCCCGCGCGCGCGCTGCTCGGCGATCAACCCGCCGACCAGCCGGCGCCCTTCGCTATCGAGATTGGTCGTCGGCTCATCGAGCAGCCACAGCGGCACCGCGAGCAGCGCGAGTCCCGCGAGCGCGACGCGCCGCTTCTGCCCGGCCGAGAGCGTGCGTACCAGGCGCTCACACCAGCTGCGCGCGCCGACGCGTGCCAGAACCTCATCGAGCTCGGCATCCGAGACGCGCCGCCGCACGCCGATCCAGAAATGGAGGTTCTCGCGCGCGCTAAGATCCGCCTTGAGGGGCGCCTCGTGGCCGAGGTAGGCAAGGGAGGCGTGGAAAGACCGCAGGTCGCTGCGCACGTCCTGCCCGCCCCACAGCACGCGCCCCTCCTCCGGATACATCAGCCCGCAGAGCGTACGCAGCAGGCTCGTCTTGCCCGAGCCATTCGGGCCGGTGACTTCGAGGCAGCCGCCGGCCTCGAGCGAGAAGCACACGCCCTTGAGCACGTGCCGATCACCGCGCCACAGGTGCAGATTCTCGACTTGGAGCCTCTCGCCCGACATGCCCTCGCGATCCAGCGGACCCGATACGGATCCGGCGCGCGAGTCTCGCAAATTCATGGAGTTGGCGCCACATGCGCCGCTGTCTGTGAACAGCGTCAGGTGGCGCAGGTTCTGTCGTGAAGCGAAGACTGCCTGGGGCCGGACTCGAACCGGCACGGGGTTTCCCCCAAGGGATTTTCGTACCAACTACAGCTTTCACTGCTGCACGCACCAGCCGCGCATTTGTGGTCTGGACTTTACCTTTGCCATCCCGGCGCACGTCGGACGTGCGCACGGATTAGGCAGGGGCCGTCAAGTCTCTACACTTTCCCTGGTAAACCAACAAGGCGCACCAGGGCTTAGCTCGGTATTGCAGCCACCCTCACGTGCTGCTGTTCCACCGACTTTGACCCCATTCACACCGGCCGTTTCCGCGCCGGGTGCTCAACTCTTTCAAGTCCCTTGCGTCTACCAATTTCGCCACCCAGGCATGGGTTGCGGCGGCCATATTAGCGAAATGACGAGTCTCGGGCCGGCTCGCGTTGGCCTCGCCCTGCGCTGGCTGTCCCCGCGCTGCGCCGCCGCTGAGCGCACCCAGCCAACGGCCTGTCGCTCTTCGCGCTTCAAACCCCCTGCCCGGCAGTAGCATCGAATGGTTGGGGAGGGGTCCCCTGCTGCAGCGTGGGCGCACAACATGGAAAGCCTGCACTGGTCGAGCCGCAGCCCCATCGGGCTCATCGTCATCGCGGCGTTCGTCGTTCTCGTGGGGCTCCTCAGCCTCAGCCGCCTGCCGCTGCAACTCTTTCCCGACGTCAACAAGCCGGTGCTGTCCATCGGCGCGGGCTGGCGCACCGCCTCTCCCGAGGAGGTCGAGTCGGAGATTCTCGAGCCGCTCGAGAACGTCCTGCAGGGCATGCCCGGCGTCGAGGAGATCGAGGGCAACGCCTTTCCCGGCTTCGCGAACATCAACCTGAAGTTCGCCCTCGGCACGGACATGAAGAACGCGCTGGTCGAGGTCATCGGGCGGCTGAACCGCACGCGACCCCTGCCGATCGACGCCGATCGCCCGAGCGTCTCGCTCGGCGGACAAGGCAACACGAACGAGACGCTCTCGTGGTTCTTCGTGCAGCTGTTGCCGGGAACCCCGGGACCCATCGAGGCGCAGCGCCGCTTCATCGAGGACACGGTTCGAGCCAGGCTCGAGTCGATCCCCGGCGTCGCGGCGGTCGACGTCAACGCCGGCCCGCCGGATGAGGTGCACATCACCCTCGACCTGGCGCGGGCGGCCGCGCTCGGAGTCAGCATTCCCGATATCGCCAGTCGCGCGGCCAGCGCCAACAACGTCTCCGGCGGACTGCTCGACGTCGGGCGCCGGCAATACACACTGCGCTTCACCGGACGCTTCACGCCCGAGCAACTCGGGGCCCTGGTGCTCGCCTGGCGCGACGGCCGCCCGGTGCGGCTCGCGGACGTTGCGACCATCAACGTCGGCCCGCCGGTGCGGCAGTTCTTCGGCTACCAGAACGGCAACCAGGCGGTCGGCATCCAGGTGTTTCGCGCCAACGGGGCCAACGTCCTCGCGACGCTCGATGCGGTGAAGGCGGCGGTGGCGGAGCTGCGCGCCGGACCGCTCAAGGCCCACGGGCTCGGCATCGAGCAGTCCTTCGACGCATCCCTGTTCATCCGCCGGGCGGTGCACCTGCTCAGCGAGAACCTGGTGATCGGCGCGCTGCTCGCCCTGATCGTGGTGTGGTGGTTCATGCGTGAGTGGCGGGTGACGCTGCTGATCGCCGCCACCATTCCCGTGTGCCTGTGCGCCACGTTCGTCACGCTCGATCTCTTCGGCCGCAGCCTCAACGTCATTTCCCTCGCCGGCCTGGCGTTCGCCGTCGGCATGGTGGTCGAGGGTGCGATCGTCGTCTCCGGCAACGTGGTGCGCCTGCGCGAGAGCGGCATGCCGCTCGATGAGGCGTGCCGCAAGGGAGCGCAGCAGGTCGCAGGGGCGCTGATCGCCTCGACCGCGACCACGATCGCGGTGTTCGTCCCGGTGTTGTTTCTGAAGGATGTCGAGGGGCAGCTGTTCGGCGACCTCGCGCTCACCATCTCGATTGCCGTCGCTATCTCGATCGTGGCGGCTCTGACGCTGCTGCCGGTGGCGCTGAGCTTCGCCCTCAACCGGCCGCTGCGCCCGAGCGGTTACGGACAGGGATGGCCGCGGCTCACCGAATGGGTGCTGCGGGTCACCGACAGCCGCCCGAGGCAACTCGGCTGGATCGCGGCGCTGCTGGTGGCACCGTTCGCCGCCGCCTGGTGGATGCTGCCGCCGCTCGACTATCTGCCGCCGGTCAAGCGCGCCGCGATCGATTCCTTCTTCGACTTCCCGCCCGGCATGAGCCCGGAGGCAGTCAACCGGGAGCTGCTGCCGACCATCCTCGAGCGCATGCGCCCCTACATGGACGGTCGGCTCGAGCCACATCTCAAGAACTGGTACATCCTGACCTGGCCGGGGGGCGGCACCATCGGCGCGCGCGTCATCGACGAGCGGCGCATCGGCGAGCTCGAGGCACTGGTGCGCGACAAGATCACCGTGGGGCTCCCCGACACCCGGGTGTTCACCGTCGAGGGAGATCTGTTCGGCGGCATCGGCGGCTCGGCACGATCCGTCGGGATACACCTGCAGAGCGAGGACACGGCCGCCTTGAATCGCGTGGCGCTCGAGGGACGCACGCTCCTCGAGAAGCTGTTCCCCGGCGCCCCGATCCAGAGCTTCCCCAACCCCGAGGACGTGGCGCTCGAGCTGCACGCCGAGCCGGACGACCGGCGCATCGCAGAGGTCGGCTGGGACCGCGCCACGCTCGGCACCGTCGTGCGCTCGGTCGGCGAAGGCGCCTGGCTCGGGGAGTATTTCGACGGCAAGTCGCGTTTGCCGATCATCCTGCGCTCGAGCGAAGGAACGACGCCCGAGGAGCTGGCGAACGCACCGCTCATGACGCCCGCGGGCCTCGTGGTGCGCCTCGGTGACCTAGTGCGGCTGTCGACCGCGCTCGGGCCGCCGGCGATCCGCCGCCTCAATCACCGCCGCGTCGTGACGCTCACCATCGATCCGCCGGCGACGCTGTCGCTCGAGAAGGTGCTACACACGATCGACACGCAGGTCCTGCCGCAGCTCAAGACGCACCTGCCGGCCGACGGCTCGATGCGCCTCGCCGGCAGCGCCGACAGCCTGAGCGAGACCCTCGGCACCATGAGCCGCGTGTTCGCGCTGGCGATCGTGGTGCTGCTGCTGCTGATGACGGTGCTGTTCCGCTCGCTGCGCGACAGCGTCATCGTGCTGCTCACCGTACCCCTCGCGCTGGTCGGCGGCGTGGTGGGTTTGCGCCTCCTCGACCTCGTCAAGTTCCAGGCGCTCGATCTGCTGTCGATGATCGGCTTCGTCATGATGATCGGGGTGATCATCAATCATGCGATCCTGCTGGTGGCGGCGGTGCGCAGCGTCGAGCGCGAGGGGGCATCGCTCGAGGAAAGCATCCGCGCCGGCCTCAAGCAGCGCCTGCGCGCCATCCTCGCGAGCACACTCACCGGCGCGCTCGGAGCCTTGCCGATGGCGGTCAATCCCGGGCCGGGCAGCGTCATCTACCGCGGCCTCGCCGCTGTCAACATCGGCGGCGTGGTGATCAGCCTGGCCTTCAGCCTGGTCCTCATCCCGGCGCTGATGCGCCTCACTGCGCGCGCGCACCGGGCGGCGCCGGCCGCAGCGCCGGCCCTCGCTCCCTGAGGTCAAACATGATTCGCTCGCAACACGCTCCCCTCGCGATCCGCGCCCTGGCCGCAGCGGCCGCGACCTGTGTGGCCCTGACCGCGGCGGCGGCCGATTCGAGCGAGGCGAAGCGCGCGGTGGTCGAGGTCGGCACGGTCAGCCTCAAGCCGGTGTCGGTCGTGAGCTGGATTCCGGGGTCGGTCGTCAGCCGCTCGGACGCGCGCATCGCCACGGTGATCCCCGGGCGGGTCACCTGGATCGCGGAGGTCGGCACCCGTGTGCGCCAGGGCGACCCGCTCGCCCGCCTCGACGATACGCTGCCGCGGCTGCGGGTCGAGGACCTGCGCGCACAGGTGGCGCGGGCCAGTGCCCAGCACGACGTCGCGAGCTCCCAGCTCGAGCGCTTCAACCGCCTCGCGGCCACGCAGGTCCTGAGCGCGAGTCAGCTCGAAGACGCGCGCGCGCAGCGCGAGGTCTCCGGTGACGACGTGACGCGCGCCACTGCGCAGCTGCGGCAGGCACAATACGAGATCGACCAGTCGGTGATCCGCGCACCCTTCTCCGGTGTGGTGAGCGAGCGCTTCATCCAGCGGGGCGAGTACCTGCAGACGGGGGCCGCCACGGTGCGGCTCGTCAACACCGCCGACGTCGAGGCGCGCGCCACCGCCTCGCTCGACCTGGCCGCCAACGTCCACGTCGGCCAGGCCGTCAGCGTGCGCGATCACGGGATCGAGAAGTCCGGCACGGTCCGCACCGTGGTCCCGGTGGGTGATGACCGCTCGCGCCAGTTCGAGGTGCGCGTGACGATCCCTGGCGCCGAATGGCTGGTGGGCACTCCGGTCGAGGTCAGCCTGCCATCGAGCGCGGCGCGCACCGCGGTCATGGTGCCGCGCGATGCGCTCGTCATCCGCCAGAACCGCTCGTACGTACTGCGGGTCACCCGCTCCGACACCGTCGAGGAGCTCGACGTCACCCCCGGCGCCGGCATCGACGGCAGCATCGAGGTGCGCGGGGCGCTCTCGCCCGGCGATCGGCTGGTGGTCCGGGGCGGGGAGCGGCTGACACCCGGACAGGCGGTCAGAGTCATCGATACGGCACGCCGCACCGCCGAAGTGCATCCCGGCTGACCCGCGCGCCCCGGCCGCGGGCAGATGAGCCCTCAGGCGCCGCTCAGGAGTTTGGCGAGTGCCGCAAAGGAGCGCGCGGAAGCGACATCCGCCGCGGTCTTGTGATCCTTGTTGCGCAGGCGCGTGCTCGCGCCCGCCTGCAGGAGCTTGCGCACCAGTGCGCTGTCGCCGTTGCGGCTGGCGATGATGAGCGCCGTGTCGCCGAAGTTGTTCTGGGCGTCAATCTCGGCGTGACGGGCGAGCAGGCGTTCGACGGCGTCGGCGCTGCCGGCATTGGCTGCCAGCATCAGCGTGGTATCACCGCGCGCGGTCCGGGCACTGCTGTTCGCGCCCTTGGCGAGGAGCAGCTCCACCACGGGCACCGCGCCCGCGGCGCAGGCCGCGGCGAGAGGAGTCATGCCATCCGCGTCGGCGTGGTCGGCGCTCGCGTTGTGCTCGAGCAACACCTTCACGCTGTCCGCGCGGCCGGCCCGGGCCGCATACCACAAGGCAGTGCGGCCCGCCTTGTCGACACCCTCGGCCGCCGCACCCGCATCGAGGAGGGCCTGCACGCTCTCGCCGTCGTTCGACTGCGAGACGATCATGAGGGCCGTGGTGCCGTAGGCGTCGCGTGCCTCGAGATGGGCGTGACCGGCAACCAGGGCCCGCTCAATCGCCCCGTGTCCGCCCTTGGCGGCCGCCACCACCGGAGGTTCCGGGTCCTGGGCGGCGCCGTCGGCTGATGCGCCGTGCGCGAGCAGCGCCGTGACGACGTCCGTGCGGCCTTCGCGCGTCGCGAGCAGCAGCGGCGAGGTGCCGTGGGGATCGGAGTGCGTCGTGCGGGCACCGGCGGCGATGAGCGTCTCGACGGCCGCCGGCGTGCCGCTCACCACGGCCACGTCGAGCATCGCGAGCCCCTCGTGGGTAGTGGCATTGGGATCGGCGCCTTTTGTCAGCACCGTCTTCAGGAGCTCGGGCGCCGGACGCGCGGCCGCGACGGCCAGATCCGGCCAGCCCGCGTAGAGGTCGCGTTGCGCACGCTGGACGCTGGTCGGCGGGCTCTCTGCCTCGACCGCATGGCGCGTCAGGGCGGTCGCGCCTTTCGCCTGCAGCCGTGCGACCACGTCCGCGGCGCCGCGCTGCTGTGCAAAGTCGAGCGCCGACCAGTCCTGGGCATTGCGCGCCGTCGCGCTCGCGCCCGCCGCCAGCAGTCGATCGATCACATCGATGCGGCCACTGATCGCGGCGTACATGAGCGCGGTGTTGCCCACCTGGTCGGCGGGGGCGACGTTTGCATGCGCCGCCAGCAGCGCCGCCACGGTGGCCGGATCGCCGGCCCGTGCCGCCAGCATGAGCGGTGTCACGCCGTGCGCATCCGCGGTATCGACCGCTGCGCCCTTCTTTACGAGCAGCTCGACCGCCGGTGCCGAGCCGGCCTGCGCCGCGCGCGCGAGTGCGCCGCGGCCGAATTCGTCGCGCGCGCTCACGAGCGCGGGGTCCGCCAGCGCCCCGAGCTCGGTCATGTCCGCATCCGCAGCCGCCAGCCACAGCGCTTCGCGCCGCACGGCGGGATCCTTGAGCTGCGCCGCGGGCAGCAGGCTCGAAGGCAGCTCCTGATGAGGCCCGGTGGCACCCGCCGGCGGCGCCGGGGCCCGAAAACCGAGCTCCTTTGCCCGTGCGAGCCAGCGGGCGGCACAGGCCGGCTCGGGTGGAGTGGCATCGGTGCACAGGCTCGCGAGGCTGTAGGCGGCGCGCGCGTTGCCCTTCGCCGCCGACTTCTCGAGCCAGGAGCGCGCCGTGGCTGGATCGGGCGGGCCGCGCAGGCCATTGAGATAGAAGACCGCGAGCATGTACTGCGCCTCGGCATTGCCGGCTTCGGCGAGACGCTGCAGCTCGCTCGCCGCAGCCGTGAAGTCCTTGAGGCGGATCGAGGTCTTTACGCCATCGAGCGGATCGGCCGGCCGCGACACGGCCAGGGCCGCGCCCGCGGCCAGGAGCCCGAGCAGCGCCAGCGCATACTTATTCCTGGCCACGCTTGGTCTCGACATTGATGCCGATGCGCTTGAGAAACTCCGAGGGCAGCACGCCGCCGGCGCTCACGATCACCGCGTCGTTGTCTACGGCAACCGTCGACCCCTCGTGCTCGATCGCGACTGCCTTGGCATCGATCTGCTTGATGGCGGATTTCATAAACACCTTCATCTTGCCGCAGCTCGCCGCGCTCTGAATACGCTCCTTATTGCGTGCCTTGGCGCGATCGAACTCCGCCCCGCGATACGATAGCACCACCCCGCCGCTGCCGGCCTCGGCGATGCTGGCCGCAGCCTCGAGCGCGCTGTCGCCTCCGCCGACGACCAGCACCTGCTGGCCGGCATATTGCTCCGGGTCGATCAGGCGGTACACCACCTTCGGCAGCTCCTCGCCCGGCACGCCGAGCTTGCGCGGCGTGCCGCGCCGGCCGATCGCGAGCAGCACGCTGCGCGTCTCGTACGTGGCCTTGCTCGTCTTGACGGTGAAGCTGTCGCCGTTGCGCGCGATCTCCTCGACGCGCTCGCGGTAATTGATCTTGATGTCGGTCTTTTTCTCGGCGTCGGTCCAGAACTGGAGCAGCGCCTCCTTGCTGGTCTGGCGGAAATTCACCTTGCCGAGGAGCGGCACGGTCGCGGGAGCGGTCATCACCAGCTTGCCGCGCGGATACTGGAATACGGCGCCGCCGAGGGACTCCTGCTCGACGGTCACGTAGCGCATGCCCTTGGCCTTGGCGGTCAGGGTGGCCGCGAACCCGGCGGGCCCGGCGCCCACGATCAGCACGTCGAGCGTACCGTTGGCCTTGGCGGCGCCCCCCGAGCGGCGCGCTGCGATCGACTCCATCGCCTGGCGGCCCTGCTCGAGGGCGTTGCGGATCAGTCCCATGCCGCCGAGCTCGCCCGCGATGAACATGCCAGGGACCGAGGACTCGAAGTTCGGCGTCACGACCGGAATGTCGACGCCACGGCGCTCGCTGCCGAACACCAGCGTGATGGCATTGACGGGACAGGCGGTCTTGCAGGCGCCGTGGCCGATGCAGTCGCCGGGACTGACGAGCACGGCCCGACCACCGATCAGGCCGAGCACGTCGTGGTGTGCCTGCTCCGGGCAGGCCTTGATGCAGGACTTGCAGCCGATGCAGCGCGTCGGGTTGATCGCCGGATGGATCGAGGCCGGCTCGGCGGCACCGGTCTTCTCCTGCGCCGCGACACTCACCAGCTCGAGGCGACGCCGACGCCGGGCATGCCATATGAGCAGCAGCGCACAGGGAATGAGGTAAAAAACCCAGGTCAGAACATCCATCGCACTTACGCCCCGGCACGGTGGGAACCGTACCTCCGAAGCATTATCGGGACAGGCGGGTCATTGAGCACACAAATAACCGGCCAGCTCTGTGACTTCACTCACAAGATCGCCGCGGTTTCCTGTGCGGGATCTGGCGGTCACTCTAACAATAGGCGATGTCGGCGGTAACCAATTCTTTGCTGCACTGCCCGCCCGCGGCCAGGGCGCGAATTCCGAGAGTTGTCGGCAACTTGCGACGCTGTCGGTGGGGTAAGACAGCATGCCCCCACCCATGTGAGGGTGTTATGTTCGCCGCATCTGGGGACGTCGGACCTCCGGGAGATCCGTCATAGCTACGATCTGGTTCATCGCCGGCCTGATGCTGGGCATCGTCGGGTGTTGGTTCGCGCCACGCCTGTGGCCGCGCGCCCGCGCGCTGATGAGCGCCCGGCAGCCGTATGTCGTCGCGGGCGGTCTCATCGTCGCCTTTGCCGTAGCCGCGGCGATCATTCATTTCGCGATCTCCTCGCGTCGCACGCAGAGCGGCAGCCCGCACATGGCAGCGGCCGCGGCGCCTGCCAGTACTGCTGCGGCGCCGGCTCCGGCGCAGTCCATGGCGGCCGCGGTCGCATCCCTCGAGGCGCGCCTCGCGCGCCGGGGCGGGAGCGACGCCGACTGGGAGCTGCTCGCCAAGGCCTACGATTTCCTCGGGCGCGCCGACGACGCGAAGCGGGCGCGCGCGCACGTCGCGAGCCCTTCCACCGGCGTCGCCGACGGGAGTGAGGGCCCGATGAGCATGGAGACCCTCATCGCCGAGGCGGCCGCGGCCGGCAACGCGAGTGCCTCGCCCGCTGCGAGCTCTTCGGCAGCGGCCCCCTCCTCCGCCTCGCCGGCGGCCTCGCTCGAGAAGTTGCGGCAGCGAGTCCACGATCATCCGAGCGATGTGTCCGCGTGGCTCGCCCTCGCCGACCTCTATCGCGGGCAGCACGACGACGCTGCGGCGCGCGATGCCATGGCCAAGGTGGTGGCGCTGCATGGCATGACGGCGCAGTCCTGGGCGGACTACGCCGACATACTCGGCTCGCTCGCGAGCGGCTCGCTGGTCGGTGCCGCGGGCAACGCCATCGATCAGTCGCTCGCCCTCGACCCCGCCAACGCGAAGGCGCTGTGGCTCAAGGCGAGCCAGGCTCATGAGCAACGCCGCTTCGCCGATGCGCTCACCTGGTGGCACAAGCTTCGCGCCGTACTGCCGGCGGATTCGCCCGACGCGCGCATCATCGACGACAACATCGCCGAGGACACGCGGCTCGGGGGACTCACCCCTGTTACCGTCGCCGCGAGCTCCGCGACGGGCAAGCTCGCCGCCAGCACGCCCGCGACGCCCACGGGAGCGGAGGTCTCCGGTACGGTCGCCATCGAAAGCCGGCTCGCCCCCCGGGTGCAGCCCGACGCGACGCTCTTTATCTATGCCAAGGCCGCCGACTCGCCCGGGCCGCCGCTCGCGGTGCTGCGCACCACGGCCAGCAGCTGGCCGGTGCGTTTTCGGCTCGATGATTCCATGGCGATGCTGCCGTCCCGCCGCCTGTCGCAGTTCGACAAGGTGGTGGTCGAGGCACGCATCTCCCGCAGCGGCCAGGCGACCCCGGGGAGCGGCGATCTGTTCGTCACCAGCCCGGCTATGAACCCGAGCTCCGGCCAGCGACTGGCGCTGGTCATCAACCACGAGATCAACTGATAAGGAGCCCGCGGCCACATGGCACAAAGTGTTCCACAGGCAGAAGAGCTCGAAGACCTGACGGTTCACGTCGTGCATCGGGCACCCGTCGCGAACGCGACGCGCCCGGCTGCTCCGGCACGGGTGCGCGCGCCCGGCGCGGCGCCGCCGCACGCGCTTGCCGGCGCAGAGGCGCGAGCGCGCACTGCCGCGGCGTTGAGACTGGGGGCGTCTGCACCGCCGCGCCCGGTTGCCGCCGCGCCGGCGCGAGCTCCGCTGCCGCCGCCGCGCCCGGCTGCTCCGGCACCGGCGCGGGCGTCCGTGCCGCTACCCGAGCCTGCCCGGCCGCAGGCGCGTGGGCCTGCCGCCCCGCCGTCGCGTCCGTCCCCCGCAGAGACGATGCCCGCGCCCGCCGTAGGCGCAATAGGAATGGCGCGCAAGCCCGAGCCGCAAGCCAAGCGCCTCATCACATTCGATCGGGTTTTCTTCACCGCGGCCGCGGTGCTCATGTGGGTCGGCCTGACGACGCCGACCCAGCGCTACGTCAGCCCGACCCGCGGCCTCGGGTACGCACTCGGGATCATCGGCGGGAGCCTGATGCTGCTCTTGCTCGTGTACTCGGTGCGCAAGCGCGTCAGCTGGCTCAACTTCCTCGGCTCGACGCCCTCATGGTTCAACTTCCACATGATCCTCGGCGTGCTCGGACCCCTGTGTGTTCTCTATCACGCGAATTTCAGCACCGGGGCCACCAACAGCAACGTAGCCCTGTTCGCGATGCTGACCGTGGCCGGGAGCGGCTTCATCGGCCGCTACTTCTACTCGCACGTTCACTATGGCCTCTACGGGCGCAAGCTCGAGCTGACCGACGTGCGCGCCGGCGCCGAGAAGCTCCACAACGTCGCCAGCGGGATGAACGTCCTGCCGGAGCTCATCGACCGGCTCGAGGCCTGCGAGAAGCGCATCCTCGGCACGGGTCCAAACGCCTTGCTGCTCGGCTTTCTCAAGCCCCCGGCCGTCGCGTGGGCGACGGCGCGGGAGCGCTGGCAGCTGCACCGTTACCTGCGGCAGGCACTGCGCACGGCGGCGCGCTCGTCCCCGGTGCTCGCGGGGCAGCACGCGCGACTCATGCGCGCCGCACGCAGTTACATCGACCGTCGGCTCGACGCCACCAAGGGTGTAGCGGAGTTTGCCGGCTACGAGAGGTTATTCTCGCTCTGGCATTCTTTACATATTCCGCTTATCTTCATGCTGGCCATCGCTGCAGTGATTCACGTAATTGCTGTCAACGTCTACTGACTTCTCACTCACACGCATGCCGGAGAGGCGATGGCGAACGTTGCTCGTAATCGGAGTACTGATCGGGTTGCTGCCACACAGGCGCGCTGACGCCGTGAACCCGGAGATTCTCCTCATGCCTGGGAAGGTGACCACGGCGCACGCCAAGTGGGAGGAGCAGTGCACCCAGTGTCACGACCGCGGCGCCGCCAACCCGGGCGCCCGCCAGACGCAGCTGTGTCTCGCCTGTCACAAGGAGATCACCGCCGACATCCAGCGGCAGCGGGGCTACCACGGCCACGTACCGGAGATCGCCACCACGCAATGCTCCGCCTGCCACACCGAGCACCTCGGCCGCGACGGCGACATCGTCAAGCTGGTCCCCGAGCAGTTCCACCACGACCTCACCGACTACAAGCTGCGCGGCGCGCATGCCGGCGTCCCCTGCGCGAGCTGCCACGCCGCCGGTAAGAAGTACCGCGACGCGCCCCGGGACTGCTTAGGCTGCCACAAGAAAGACGAGCCGCATCAGGGCCGCCTCGGCAAGGATTGCGGCTCCTGTCACGACGACAGCGCCTGGCGGCACGTGCGTTACGACCACGACAAGACGGCTTTCCCGTTGCGTGACAAGCACACCGAGATCGCCTGCGCCGCCTGCCACTTCGGCAACCGCTACAAGGACACGCCGAAGGACTGCGTCTCCTGCCATGAGCCCGACGACGTGCATAACGGCAAGCGCGGCGTGAAATGCCAGGAATGCCACACGACCAAGTCGTGGAAGACCCAGAAGTTCGACCACGAGAAGGAGACGGGCTTTCCGCTGCTCGGGGTACACGGGCGCATCAACTGCAACGACTGCCACCGCAGCGGCAATATGAAGGACAAGATCCCGAAGGACTGCTTCGGCTGTCACCAGGGCGAGGATTCGCACGCCGGACGCATGGGCAAGGAGTGCGGCAAGTGTCACGGGAGCGAGAAGTGGAAGCCGGCCGGAGGCTTCGATCACGTGCGCGACGGGCACTGGCCGCTCGAGGGACGTCACGAGAAGATCGCCTGCGAGGCCTGCCACACGGCGCCCGTTGCCACCCAGAAGCTCTCGCACGAGTGCCTCTCCTGCCACCGTCCGAACGACGTCCACGAGGGCAAGCTCGGGAAGAAGTGCGACCAGTGCCACACGCCCGCGGGCTGGCGCAGCAGCGTGAGCTTCGATCACGATCTCACCAGCTTCCCGCTGGTCGGCCTGCACGTGGCCGTGCCCTGCGAGCAGTGCCACCTGACCAAGCAGTACCGCGACGTCGGCAAGCAGTGCAGCGACTGTCACGGGCCGGACGATGTCCACAAGGGCAAATTCGGCAAGGACTGTGCGCGCTGCCACAACGCGAACGGCTGGAAGCAGTGGGAGTTCGACCACGGCAAGGAGACCGGCTTCAACCTGAGCGGGGCGCACGGCAAGCTGGCCTGCGAAGCCTGCCACCGCAGACCCCCTGACGAGGTAAAACTCAAGCGGGACTGCCTCTCCTGCCACGAAAAAGACGACGTGCATCTCGGCCAGTACGGTCGCCAGTGCGACCGCTGCCACTCTACCGTCACCTGGCGCGGGGCCCAGGTGCATTGAGGAGATATACGTGGATAGCCTCCCCAACCTGACGCGCGACCGAGCCACCCGGAGCTTCCGGGGGGCGGCGCGTGTGCTGGCCACGCTCCTGCTGCTGCTCGCGCCGGTGTCAATCGCCACGGCGGTCGAGACCCGCAACTTCGATCACATGACGACCGGCTTCGAGCTCCTCGGGCAGCACCGCTACGTGCCGTGCGAAGCCTGTCACGCCAACGCAATCTTCAAGGGCACGCCGATGGCGTGCGGCGCCTGTCATGGGATCGGAACCGCGGTGCGCGCGAGCGCCAAGCCCGCCACCCACATTCTTTCAACCGACCAGTGCCAGGCCTGCCATACGCCCTGGTCCTGGAACCCGGCGGTCGATTTCGACCATACCCAGGCGCTCGGCAGCTGCTCGACCTGCCACTACCAGGGCGGACCGGGCGTCGGGTTCATGAACCCGGCCACCCACATCCAGACCGACCTCGAGTGCAACGTGTGCCACACGACGCTCAGCTGGGGCGGCGCCGTGTTCAGTCACGCGGGCGTGACCAGCGGCTGCGCCTCCTGTCACGACAACGTGCACGCAACCGGCGTGACGGCGACCCATGTCCCGATCGGGACGCCGGTGACAGCGTGCGAGAGCTGCCACTCGCCCACCAACTACATCACCTGGAAACCGGGCGTCATCAACCACACGGCCGTCACCGCGCTGACCTGCGCGAGCTGCCACGAGACGGCGGCCTTCCAGGGGATGGTGCCGAGCACCAATACGACGGCGGGCGACTCGCGCCCGAACACGACCCTCGACTCCAAGCACCCGGCGACCGGTGACTGCGGGATTTGCCACACGACGGCCTCCTTCGCCGCGAGCGTGTCCCGGCCGGCCAACCATATTCCGACCACCGGCCAGTGCAGCCAGTGCCACACGACGGCGAACGATGCCCAGTACGACGTCGTCGGCACCCACCAGGGCGTGACCGGCTGTCTGACCTGCCACGGACCGACGGTCGCGAACACCTTCGCCAACATTACGATCGTCACGACGCCCGCCAATCACATGCCGATCGGCAGCCTCGACTGCAACGGCTCCGGCTGTCACTCGACGGCCAACGTGAACCCGGGTGGCTTCGTCATCGGCCCGGCGAGCCTTTCGAGCCCGACGCTCACGGTCGCCGGCCACGCTACGGTCGCGACCGCGGTTCCGGCCTGCCAGACCTGCCACGAGGCCGCCGCGTTCGTGGGCATGATCGCCGGCAGTGCCGCCGCGTGGGGGGACTCGCGCCCGACGGCCTACGACTCGCTGCATCCGACGACCGGCGACTGCGGTAGCTGCCACACCACTACGCCGACCTTCGTCACCGATGTGACGGCGTCGGCTAAGCCCAGCAACCACATTCCGACGAATGCGGCGTGCACGCAGTGTCATACGACAGCCAACAACTACGGAATGTACTCTTCGACCGGGACGCACCAGGGGGTGAGCGGGTGTCTCACCTGCCACGGCTCCACCGTCGCCGGGACGTTCACTCTCACGACCCCCGCATTCTCGGTCCTCACGACGCCGGCCACACACATCGCCTTCGGCAGCGCCGACTGTAACGGCTCGGGCTGCCACTCGACGGCCAACGTCGCTCCGGGCGGGGGCGGCTTCAAGATCGGCAACCCAAACATCTCGAGTCCGACGCTCACGGTCGCCGGACACTCGACGATTGCCGCGGCGGGTGTGCTCGGCTGCGTCAGCTGTCACGAGACCGCGCCCTACATGGGCATGACGCCGAGCGGCGCCACCCCGGGAGACTCCCGTCCGTCAGCCACGCTCGACGCGCAGCACCCGGCCACCGGTGAGTGCGGCAACTGCCACGTCACGACCCCCACCTTCGCCTCCAACCTGCTGCCCACGGCGCCGAAGCCGGCCAATCACATGCCGACCAGCGCTCCGTGCGCGCAGTGCCACACGACCATAGGCAACTTCGCCGTCTACGACGTCACCGGCGTCCACCAGGGCACGACGGGGTGTCTCACCTGCCACGGCCCGGGCACCGGGCCCTTTGCCGGGCCGCCGCCCAGCAACTCAATGACGATCGTCGGGTGGCCGGGCGCCAGCCACTTCCCGATCGGTACGTCGGACTGCAACGGTTCGGGGTGCCACTCGACCAGCAACGTCAATCCGGGCGGCTTCAAGATCGGCGCCGCGAACGTCTCGAGCCCGACGCTCAACGTCACCGGCCACAGCACGATTGCCTCGGCCGGAGTCGCGGGCTGCCAGACCTGTCACGAGACCGCGCCCTACACCGGCATGCTCGTGGGCACCGCAACGACGTGGGGAGACTCGCGTCCGACGGCTTACGACAAGAGCCACCCGACGACCGGCGACTGCAACGGCTGTCACACGACCGCGCCGACCTTCAATACCGACCAGACCGGCAACGCCAAGCCCGCTAACCACATTCCGACGACCGCCGCCTGCGCTCAGTGCCATACGACGGCCGGAAACAACGCGCTCTACTCCGTCACCGGCACACACACGGGCGTCACGGGATGCCTCACCTGTCACGGCCCGTCGGTGGCGACCACCTTCGTCAACGTCACCATCGTCACGACGCCGAGCAATCACTTCCCGATCGGCAGCCTCGACTGCAACGGCTCGGGCTGCCACACCACGACGAATGTGAACCCGGGCGGCTTCAAGGTCGGCACGGCCAGCGTCTCCGCTCCGACGCTCACGGTCGCCGGCCATACGACCATCGCAGCGGCGGTCTCCGGCTGCCAGAGCTGTCACGAGAGTGCACCCTACGTCGGCATGATCGCGAGCACCGCCACGGCCGCCGGCGACTCGCGCCCGACGGCCTTCGACGCGGCCCACCCGACGACCGGTGACTGCAACGGCTGCCATTCGACGACGCCCACCTTCACGAGCAACGTGACCTCGGGCTCGAAGCCGACCAACCACATTCCGACGAACGCGGCGTGCGCCATTTGCCATACCACGGCCGGCAACTTTGCCGCCTACGTGATGGGCGCGACCGGCCACGCCGGCATCACCAACAACTGCGCCCAGTGCCATGCCTACGGCCTCTCCTTCTACAACATGGCGCCACCGACGCTGGTCGAGCCGCCCTCGGGGGCCACGGGGCACATCCCGTCGAATCCACCGAACGGCACGACCGCGATGGCGTGCGAGCTGTGTCACTCGCCGTCGGTGTTCACGACCTTCTCGGGCACGGTCATGAAGCATGCAACCGTGACGACGATGAAGTGCGAGAGCTGCCATGAGAGCGGCATGACCTGGAAGACCAACACCGGGGTGAGGCTGTGGGTGCGCCCGAACGGTCACCACGCCGGCCAGGATTGCGGCGGCTCGGGCTGCCATAACTCGCGCGACAAGACGGCGCTGCGCCCGGGGGCGGCGATCGTGAGGACGCCCGCTACGGCGAGCGGCACTGCGGCCACGGGCACTGCTGCCACCGCGACCGGACCGGCGCCGCGTCCCGGCGCGGCGGCGGCGAGTGTGCCAAGCGCAACCTCAGGGCCGTTCAACCACGCGCCCGTCGCGGGACAGGCCTGCCTCAGCTGCCACAACGGCACCGCGGCGACGGGCAAGCCCGCGAGCCACATCGCGACCAGCAACAGCTGCCAGAGCTGCCACACGACCTTCACCTGGCTCCCGGTGAAGACCGTCGATCACAGCCAGGTGACCGGCACCTGCGTGAGCTGTCACAACGGCACGACGGCAACGGGCAGGCCCTCGAACCACATCGCGACCACGGCCGGGTGTGACACCTGCCACACGACCAACGGTTGGCTGCCGGCGCGCTTTGACCACAAGGGGGTGGCACCGCACACCTGCAGCACCTGTCACAACGGGGTGCAGGCGTTGGGGATGCCGCGCACGCACATCGTCACCACGGCTGCCTGCGACACCTGTCACGGCACGCTCGGCTGGAAGCCGGCGCTCATCGATCACGCGACCTTCGTCGGCAACTGTGCGCGCTGCCACAACAACATGGCCGCGACCGGCCTGCCGCCGAATCACTTCGCGACGCACCTCGACTGCGCGAGCTGCCACAGCTATCCGGACTGGAGCGTGGTCCGCTTCCACCACACGGCGAGCGCCGACTACCCGAGCGATCACCGCGTGGCCCTGACGTGCCAGAGCTGCCACACGACCAACGCCGAGAAGGTCCCGTATGCAGCCCCCGCCTATGCCGGGACCTGTGGCGGGTGTCATGCCAAGGACTATGTGGCCCCGAAACATCCGAAGACGGTCAAAGGTCCGGGTCAGCTCTTCTACACCGTCGGAGAGCTCGCCAACTGCTCGGG
>DATMMK010000066.1:0-22422 GCA_035569755.1 Steroidobacteraceae bacterium | reverse complement strand
GTGCCGCTGCGCAAGGACTGGCTCGCCGGCGTCGACTGCCCGCCCGGCACCGCGGTGCTGTGCGAGAACGTGCGCTTCCTCAAGGGCGAGAAGGCCGACGACGAGCAGCTGGCGCGCCGCATGGCAGCGCTCTGCGACGTGTTCGTCATGGACGCCTTCGGCACCGCGCACCGCGCCGAGACCAGCACGCATGGCGTCGCGCGCTTTGCGCCGGTGGCCTGCGCCGGGCCGCTGCTGGTCGGGGAGCTCGAAGCGCTCGAGCGCGCGCTCAAGCAGCCGGCGCGTCCGCTGGTCGCCGTCGTCGGCGGCTCGAAGGTCTCGACCAAGCTCATGGTGCTCGAAGCGCTGCTCGAGAGGGTCGATCAGCTCATCGTCGGCGGCGGCATCGCCAACACCTTTCTCGCCGCCACCGGGGTTGCGGTCGGCAAATCGCTGCAGGAAGCCGAGATGCTCGACGTCGCCCGCCGGCTCATGGACCGCGCGCGCGCGCGCGGCGCGGAGATTCCGCTGCCGAGCGACGTGGTGGTGGGGAGAGAGTTCGCCGCCACGGCGCACGCCGACGTGCGTCCGGTGGCCGAGGTGCGCCCCGACGAGATGATCCTCGACATCGGGCCCGACAGCGCCGACGGTTGCAGCGCTCTCATCAAGGCGGCGGGCACCGTCATCTGGAACGGGCCGGTGGGCGTGTTCGAGTTCGAGCAGTTCGGCGAGGGCACGCGCGCCGTTGCGCAGGCGATCGCCAGCAGCAAAGCCTTTTCGCTCGCCGGCGGCGGCGATACGCTCGCGGCTATAGAAAAGTACGGGGTTGAGGACGGCATCTCCTACATCTCGACCGGCGGCGGCGCCTTCCTCGAGTTCGTGGAGGGCAAGACGCTGCCGGCGGTCGCTGTGCTCGAGCAGCGGGCCGCGGGCTCCATGACTTGACGGAGGCGCCATGCTGAGACGCACCAAGATCGTAGCGACACTCGGGCCAGCGACCGACGACCTCGGGGTGCTCACCGAGATGATGCGCGCGGGTCTCGACGTCGTGCGCCTCAACGCCTCGCACGGCACGGTCGAGGACCGCAGGCGGCGCCTCGCCGCGGCGCGCCAGGCCGCACAGCGCGCCGATCGCTGTATAGGCGTGCTGCTCGATCTCGCCGGCCCGAAGATCCGCATCGATTGCTTCCGTGAAGGGCGCGTCGAGCTCGTCGAAGGCCAGGCCTTCACGCTCGATACCGCGTTCGAGGCGGCGGCCGGAACCGTCGAGCGGGTCGGGGTCGCCTACAAGGAGCTGCCGCGCGATGTAGCCGCCGGCGACACGCTGCTGCTGGCCGACGGACAGATCGTGCTCGACGTCCGCAAGGTCGGGAAGACGGCCATCGAGACGTGTGTGCGCGTCGGCGGCACGCTCTCGGACCGCAAGGGACTCAACCGCCAGGGCGGCGGCATCTCGGCGCCCGCGATCTCCGAGCGCGACCGTGAGGATATCCGCTTCGTCGCCGAGGAGGACATTGACTACATGGCCGTGTCCTTCGCGCGCGACGCCGCCGACATTGAGGAGGCGCGCGCGCTGGTGCGCGCCGCCGGCGGCGAGGCGCGCATAGTCGCCAAGGTCGAGCGCCACGAGGCGGTCGACAACCTCGCCGGGATCATCGAGGCCTCCGACGTCGTCATGGTGGCGCGCGGCGACCTCGGCGTGGAGATGGGCTACGCCGAGCTCACGGGACTGCAGAAGACCATCATCCACGACACCCGCCACGCCAACCGTGTGGTGATCACCGCCACGCAGATGATGGAGTCGATGATCCAGAATCCGGTGCCGACGCGCGCCGAGGTGAGCGACGTCGCGAACGCGGTCATGGACGGCACCGATGCGGTGATGCTCTCGGCGGAGAGCGCCACTGGCCGCTATCCGGTCAAGGCCGTCGAGGCCATGGCCGAGGTGATCGAGGGTGCCGAGAAATACCAGCTCACCCACCCGCGCGGCCGGCAGCGCTCGCTCGAGGGAGTGTTCGAAAGTACCGAAGAAGCGATCGCGATGGCCGTGATGTACACGGCCAATCACATGAAGGTACGCGCCATCGTGGCGCTGACCGAGTCGGGAGCGACGCCGCTTTGGATGTCGCGCATCCGCTCCGACATTCCGGTGTACGCCTTCACGCGCCGCGAGGCGACGCGCCGCCGCGTGACGCTCTACCGGGGCGTGTACCCCGTGATCTTCGACGTGACCGGCGCGCGCTCGACCGAGGAGCTCTACCGGGCACTGTTCACGCGCCTCCTCGAGCTGAAGCTCGTCGACCTGCACGACCTGGTGATTCTCACCAAGGGTGAGGCTTCCGGGGTGCAGGGCGGCACCAACTCCATGCAGATCCTGAAAGTGGTGCTCGACTGACGGCTTTCGACCGCCGCCGCCTGCTGCGCGGGCTCCGCCTGGCGGGCGCGGCGGCCGCGCTGCTCGTCGGTCTCGCGCTCCTCGTGCTCTACGGGATGCTGCGGGCATCGCTCCCGCCACTCGATGGCGAGCTGCGCGCCGTAGGACTGAAGGCGACGCTGCACATCACGCGCGATGACCTCGGCGTACCGACGATCGACGCCGCCAATCGCTTCGACCTCGCCTACGGCACCGGTTTCGTGCACGGTCAGGACCGCTTCTTCCAGATGGACCTGTCGCGGCGCCTCGCGGCCGGAGAGCTGGCCGAGCTCTTCGGCGCCCGTGCGCTCGCCGTCGATCGCAAGACGCGCCTCTTCAGGCTGCGCAGCGTCGCGCGCCAGGTGCTCGCCGAGGCGAGTGTGCCGCAGCGGGCGCTGCTCGAGGCCTATGCGCGCGGCGTCAACGCCGGGCTCACGAGCCTCCGGTCGCGCCCCTGGGAGTACTGGGTGCTCGGCACGCCACCGGGGTCCTGGCGATCCGAGGATGCGGTGCTCGTCACCTACGCCATGTGGTGGGACCTGCAGTCGGAGGATTTCGCCTATGAGCGGCTGCGCCAGGAAGTAAACGCGCGCCTCGGCGGCAGCGAGTGCGGCGACGGCTGGAAGTGCGCACTCAGCTTCCTCTACCCGTCGCTTACCGAATGGGACGCGCCCGTCGGGGCGGAGCCGCCGGCGGTGCCGGCCGAGCTTCCACCGCCCGAGGCGCTCAACATCCGCGAGGCACGCCCGGTTGAGGCCGCGCACCCGGCGGCGGGAGCGACCATGTCTGCCGAGTCCGGCAACAGGGCAGGGAGCAACAACTGGGCGGTGAGCGGGCGGCTGACGGCGAGCGGCGCAGCGCTGGTCGCCAACGACATGCACCTCAGCCTGCGCGTGCCGGCCGTGTGGTATCGGGCGCGGCTGCGCATCGCGGGGGAGGGCGCCGGCGGCACCCCTCTCGATCTGATCGGCGCGACGCTGCCCGGCGCCCCGCTGCTGGTGGTGGGTTCCAACACTCATATCGCCTGGGGATTCACCAACAGCGCCGGTAACTGGGCGAGCCTGACACGCGTGCCCTGCACCGCCGTCGGCGCCGAGGAGCTCAGCACCGCCTCCGGCACCCTTGCGCTCACCGTGACGCGCGAGCGCATCCACGTAAAGGGTGCCGCGGACCTCGAGCTCGACGTGAAGTCCGGTCCCGCGGGCGTGCTGTGGCAGGCGGACCCCGGGCGGCGCAGCTGCTGGTTCGTCGGCTGGCTGGCGCAGCAGCCCGAGGCGACCAACTTAAGTCTCATAGGTCTCGAGCGCGCGGCCAGCGTCGCCGAGGCGCTGGCACTTGCCCCGGGGATCGGCATTCCGCATGAGAATCTCGTGGTCGGGGATCGCGACGGCCACATCGGCTGGAGCATCTTCGGGCGCATCCCGGAGGGCACCGCGGCGGCGCGCACCCTCGGCAGCATCGAGTGGACCACCGCGGCGGATCATCCACGTATCGTCGATCCGCCGGGCGGGCTCATCTGGACCGCCAACGCGCGCGTCAGCGTCGATCGGAAGGAGCTCGCGCTCATCGGCGGGTCGGACGCAGGCTACGGGGCGAACTATGTGCTCGGCGCGCGCGCCCGCCAGATCCGCGACGATCTGCAGGCGCTCCCCGGGGGGGCGAAGCCCGCCGACATGCTGCGCGTGCAGCTCGACGATCGCGCGCTGTTCCTGGCGCGCTGGCGGGAGCTGCTGCTTAAGCTGATCGACGCCGCGGGCGCACGCGATCAGCCCGGGCGCTCCGAGTTCCGCCGGCTGGTCGAGGCATGGGATGGGCGCGCCGGCGTCGATTCGGTGGGCTATCGGCTGGTGCGCAGCTTCCGCGACCACACCCGGGACGCAGTCTGGGACATGGTCGTCAGCGCCTTAGGTGTACCGCCGGATTACAACGTCGGGCCACCGTCGCAGTTTGAGACCCCGCTGTGGCAGTTGGTGACCCGTCAGCCGCAGTACCTGCTCGCCCGGCAGTACGCCGACTGGCCGGCGTTTCTCAGCGCCGCGCTCGATGCCACCATCGCCGATCTCGGCGCGGAGTGTGCCGATCTTGCCCGCTGCACCTGGGGGAGGCACAACGTCGTGCGCATCCGCCATCCGCTCTCGCCGAGCCTGCCGGCGCTCGGGTGGCTCCTCGACATGCCGCCTCTCGGGCTGCCGGGCGACACGCACATGCCGCGCGTGCAGCAGGTCGCTTTCGGAGCGTCCGAGCGCTTTGCCGTCTCTCCGGGCCACGAGAGCCAGGGCTATTTCCTGCTGCCCGGCGGGCAGAGCGGCCATCCGCTGTCGCCCTTTTACCGATCGGGGTTCCTTGCGTGGGCGCACGGCGAGCCGCAGCCGTTCCTCCCCGGTCCGGCGCGGCACACCTTCACCCTCAAGCCCAACTGAGTGCTGCGGCGGTGACGGCGTCGGCGCCCGACATGCTATGACGCGCGACGCCCGTCACACGGGGTTCAGCTGCCCAGGTTCCATAATAGGAGGCGGATAGGAACACCAATGGACGGCATCGGCGAAAGCGGGCTCTGGCCGACCGATCGGCCGAGCGTCGGGCTGGTACTGACGGGCGGCGGGGCGCGCTCGGCGTATCAGGTCGGCGTGCTGCTCGCGCTCGCCGAGCTGTTGCCGCGCGCCCGCAATCCGTTTCAGGTCATCGTCGGCACCTCGGCGGGCGCGGTCGCGGCCAGTGTGCTCGCGGCCGAGGCGCATCGCTGGCGCCGCGCGGTCGCGGGACTCGAGCGGGTGTGGGCCAACTTCCGCTCCGGGCAGGTGTTTCACGTCGACGCGCCGCACATGCTGCGCGCGGGCGCGCACTGGGTGCTCGCGCTGCTCTCCGGCGGGCTGGTGCTCGCGCCGCCCAGGTCGATACTCGACAACACGCCGCTGCGCGAGCTCCTCAAGGGGCACGTCGATTGTGCCGGCGTACGCCGCAGCATCGCCCGCGGGCACCTGAAAGCCTTCGCGCTGTGCGCGACCAGCTACGTGAGCGGTCAGTCGGTGGCGTTCTTCGACGGCGTCGAATCGATCCGCGACTGGTCGCGCGCGCAGCGCGTCGGCCGCCGCTGCGAGTTCAACCTCGATCACCTGATGGCGAGCGTGGCGATTCCGCTGCTGTTCCCGCCCATGGGGATCGACGGCGAGTACTTCGGCGACGGCGCCATGCGTCAGCTGAACCCATTGAGCCCCGCGATTCACCTGGGCGCGGACCGGCTGCTGATCATCGGTGTACGCGCGCGCCGCGCCGCCGGGGTCGCCGTCGACCGCCTCGAGCCCAGCATGCCGACGCCGGGTGAGATCTTCGGCTACATGCTCGACACCCTGTTCACCGACCAGATCTACGGCGACCTCGAGCAGCTCGAGCGCATCAACACGCTGGTCGAGAGCGCCCCCGATGCCACCCGTGGCGAGCGCCAGGTCGAGACATTGATGCTCGCCCCGAGCGTCGACCCGCGCGAGATCGCCGCGCGGCACATCGGCGAGATTCCGCGCGGACTGCGTTCGCTGCTGCGGGTGATCGGCGGACGCGATGCCTCAGGGTCGCAGCTCGCGAGCTACCTGATGTTCGAGGCCGGCTATACGCGGGCACTCATCGAGCTCGGCTATCGCGACGCCATGGAGGCGCGCTCGGCCCTCCTCGCCTTCATGAGCGGCGCGCGGCTGCCGGCGGTGCTGACCGCACCCGGAGTTGCACAGGCGACCTGAGCCCTCGACAATCGGCGCGCATGCTGTTTCCAGAGGCCCAGCGCACGCTGCAGCAACTCCTCGCGCCGCTCACGCTCGATGAGTTCCTCGATCGGACCCTCAGCGGCGGCTGCCACCGAATCGAGGGCGCGGGCTCGCCTGAGCGCAGCGCCTTGCTGGGACCGGACCCGCGTGCCGTGCTCTGCCAGGCCTTTCATCTGGCACCGAAGCTCACCTTCCACTCCGCCAACCCTTCGGGCCCTCCGCCCTCGCTCGAGGGAGTGGCGGATGCCCGCGACTTCCGCACACGAATCGAGCAGTTCCACGCGCGCAACTACTCGGTGCGGTTCCCGGAGCTGCGGCCGCTCTCGGCGCAGCTCGACCGCGTCGCGCGCGCGCTGGAGCTCATCCTGCATCAGCCGGTGACCACCTCGGCCTTCTGGAGCATGGGCGGCATGCGCGCACCGGTCCACTACGACGACCATGACCTGCTCGTCGTGCAGCTGCTCGGCGGCAAGCACTGGTATGTCGCCAACTCCTCGCAGCTCCCCAATACCTGGGTAAGCGCTCCCGCCACGGCTGAACTCGGGCCGCATACGAGCTTCGACGTGCACCCGGGAGATGTCGTGTACTTGCCGCGCGGCACTTTGCACAGCGTCACTTCGGAGGCTGAGTCGCTCCACCTGTCGATCGGCTTCACGCCCCTCACGCTGCGCGAGGCGCTCATCGCCGCTCTCGATCAGCTCTCGGACGTCGACCAGACGCTGCGCACCACGGTGGGCGGACGGCTCGCCTATCAGCTGCGCGGCGTGGGGGTGGAGCGGCTCGCGGGGCCGGTGCTCGACGGGCTCGAGCGCTTGCGGGCGGCGTGCCGGACACCGGGATTCCTGGCCGCGGCCCTGCAGCGGCGGTCCTCGCGAGCGGTGGCGACGCTCGCGGCCCTGCCGGTGCCGGCCGCGCCGCCGGCGCTCAGCCTCGACAGCGAGCTCGTCCACATCGAGGTTGCGTTCTGTCATCTGACGGCGAACCCGGAAACGATCGATCTCAGCCATCCGGGCGGGCACGTGTACATTCACCGCGGCGCGGAGCAGGGGCTGCTCTACATGGTGAATACCCCGCGCTTCCGTGTACGGGACGTCCCGGGGGACCTCGCCGACGAGGTACGGCTGTCACTCGCCGCGAAGCTGGTGGCGATCGGGTTTCTGAGGCCGGCCTGAGCGCGCCTGATCTAACCAACCACCCGCGGCCGGGCGCGGAACATGGCGGCGTCCGGCAGGCCGCTGTGCCGCGCCGTCACGTTCGGGAATTCGGCGCCGAAATCCTCGGTTAGCCGCTCGACGATGTAGACCGAGCGGTGCTGTCCGCCGGTGCAGCCTACCGCGACCGTGAGATAACCGCGGTTACTCGCCTGATGCTCGGGCACGCGGGCGCGCACGAAGCGAGCGATGTCCGCGATCAGCTTGCCGACGTCGGAGTGCGTCTCCAGAAAGCGCTGCACCTCGGGGTCGCGCCCGGTGAGGTTGCGCAGGCCCGGCTCCCAGTATGGATTCGGCAGCGCGCGCGCGTCGAAGACGAAGTCGGCATCCCCGGGAATGCCGTCTTTGAAGCCAAAGGACTCGAAAGTGATGGACAGGCGGTCGGCAGCGCGCTGCTCGATGCGCTGGTGCATGATCTCGCGCAGCGCGTGCACGCCCATGCGCGAGGTGTCGATGACGAGGTCGGCCGCCGACACCACCGGCTCGAGGAGCCGGCGCTCGAGCGCCATGGCCTCGCGCAACCCGACGGTGGCGCTGCTCAGGGGGTGCCGCCGGCGTGTCTCGGCGAAGCGCCTCAGCAGCTCGTCCTCACCGGCGATGAGGAACACCACCTCGAGCTGCAGGCCACTGCGCTTGAGCTCGTCGATGAGCTGCGGAACGCTGGCGACCTCGGCCGCCGTGTTGCGGGCGTCGAGCCCGATGGCGGTGCGCTCGTAGGTGGGCTCGGGGCTGCGGACCGTGTAGGAGATGAACGGCTTGAGCAGCGCCGCCGGGATGTTGTCGATGCAGTAGAAGCCGAGGTCCTCGAGCATGTGCAGCGCGATGCTTTTGCCGGCCCCGGACAAGCCGCTCAGGATGACGATGCGCACCGGGGTATGTTCATCCGCGCGCTGGTGCCCGCCGTGCTGGCGCGGCGCGGGTGTGGGCGCGCTTTTCCTTGTGCTTCTTTATGGAGCGGTCGAGCTTGTCGGCCAGGAGGTCGATGGCGGCGTACATGTCCTCCTCGGTCGCGTGGGCGTGGATGGCATTGCCGCTCACGTGCAGCGTCGCCTCGGCCTTCTGTCGCAGCTTCTCCACCGTCAGCACGCAGTGTACGTCGATGACACGGTCAAAATGCCGGCCGATGCGCTCGAGCTTCTTCATAACATAGCCGCGCAGCGCTGGGGTGACTTCGACGTGGTGCCCGGTGACGTTGAGCTGCATGGTCCGTCTCCTATTGGTGGTTTCTTCCAGTTGTAAGGGTTTCGCCGTACCTCAGAGCTGGTGCGTCGCGGCGCGCCGGCGCTCGCTCGAAGCGGGGATCCCCATGGCTTCGCGGTACTTGGCGACGGTGCGGCGTGCCACCGAGATGCCTTCACGTGAGAGCAGCTGGGCAATGCGCCCGTCGTTCAGGGGGCTTTCCGGATCCTCGTCCCTGACGAGCTTGCGGATCTTGGCGCGAATCGCGGTCGATGAGGTGCCGGAGCCGTCCGCGCCTTCGACCTGGCTCGAGAAGAAGTAGCGCAGCTCGAAGACCCCGCGCGGCGTGTGCATGTACTTGCCCGAGGTCACCCGCGAAATGGTCGACTCGTGCATTTCCACCGCCTCGGCGATGTCCCGCAGGATCATCGGCCGCATGTGCTCGTCGCCGTGCTCGAGGAAGGCGGTCTGACGCTCGACAATCGAGCGCGCCACCTTCATGAGCGTCTCGTGGCGGATCTCCAGGCTCTTCAGCAGCCAGCGCGCTTCCTGCAGCTGCGTGCGCATGGTGGCGTGGCTGGCGGTGCGGCCGATGAGCCCGGCATAACTCTGGTTGAGGCGCACGCGCGGCAGCGTCGCCGGGTTGATCTCGACGCCCCAGCCGTGCTCGGTGCGGCGCACGAATACGTCGGGCACGACGTACTGCGCGTTGCCGGTGCTCACGGTGGCGCCCGGCCGGGGATGGCAGGAGCGCACCAGCACGAGGGCGCTGGCGATCTCCTCCTCGGTCGCGCGCAGCTCGCGCTTCAGCGCCGACAGCTCACGCTCGGCGACCAGCTCCAGATGGTGACGGGCGATCTTGAGCGCGGTGGCAAGCCCTAAGGTGGCGGGATCGAGCTGCCGCAGTTGCAGCTCGATGCACTCGCCGACCGAGCGGGCGCCGACGCCGGCCGGATCGAGAGCCTGCACGCCCTCGAGCGCCGCCTCAACTTCCTCGGCCGTGGCCTCGACCTCGGGGCGGAGCGTGCGGGCAATTTCCTCGAGAGAATCGGTGAGGTAGCCGTCGTCGCTGATCGCGTCCACGATCGCGCGCGCGATCGCGAGCTCGCGCGGCGCGAGCCTGGCGAGCTCGAGCTGCCACAGCAGATGATCCTGCAGCGACTGGCCCGCATCGTCGGCGTAGTCTTGTTGCCGCTCGTCCTCGTCCCCGCTCCAGGGCGTATCCGCAGGACCGGTGTTCTGCTGGCTCCAGGGCTCGTCCAGCACCTCGACGGTGCTCTCGCGGCGGCTTTCGGCCGGGCGCGGCGGCTCGGCGCTCGCGGTGACCTCGAAGGTACCCGTACCCTCGGTCTCTTCGACGGCCTCGAGCATCACATTCTTCTCGAGGAGCTCGCGGATGTGAGCCTGGAGCTCGAGCGCCGGCAGCTGCAGGAGTCGGATCGCCTGCTGCAGCTGTGGAGTCATGGTCAGTTGCTGACCAAGCTTCAGCTGCAGTGAGGGTTTCAGCATGGTGCCTTGTCGGAGGGCTGGGGCGTCCTGGCCCCGCAATACAATTTCGTAAATAACTGAAAACTAAAGTCCGTCTGACCGTCCGGTTGCAGTGAGCCTCACAGCCGGAACGTCTCACCCAAGTACACCTCACGGACTTGGCTGTTGGCAAGGACTTCTTCGGCAGTTCCCGACGCGATGACCGTACCCTGATTGACGATGTAAGCCCGGCCGCAGACGCCGAGGGTCTCGCGCACGTTATGGTCAGTGATCAGGACACCAATTCCACGGTGGGTCAGCTCGCGAATGATGCGCTGGATGTCGAGCACCGACAGCGGATCGACCCCGGCGAAGGGCTCATCCAGCAGCATGAAGCGCGGTTCGGCTGCCAGCGCCCGGGCGATCTCCACGCGGCGCCGTTCGCCGCCGGAAAGAGAGATGCCGAGGGTGCGGCGCACGTGTCCGATGCGCAGCTCCTCGAGCAGCTGCTCCAGCCGCTCCTGGCGCGCCGCCCGCTCGAGGTCGGCGCGCATCTCGAGGATGGCGAGCACGTTGTCCTCGACCGAGAGCTTGCGGAACACCGACGCTTCCTGAGGCAGGTACCCGAGCCCGAGCTGTGCCCGGCGGTGCACGGGCAGCAGCGTCACGTCTTGCTCGCCCAGGTAGATGCGGCCGGCATCGCAGGGAATGAGCCCCACGATCATGTAGAAGGCCGTGGTCTTGCCGGCGCCGTTCGGTCCCAGCAGGCCCACCACCTCGCCGCTCGCGAGCTCGAGCGACAGATCGACTACCACCGGGCGGGACCTGTAGCTCTTGGCGAGGCCCGTGGCCCGGAGCACCGTCATGATTTCGGGGTGACGTCGCCGGCTGCCGCGGGCTGAGTGGGCTGAGGTCTGGCCGCGTCGGGCTTCGCGGCTTCGGGCCTGGCGGGCTCGGGCCTGGCGGGCTCGGGCTTGCCGGTCCCGGCAGCGTGCGGCGCGATGTTGATGTGCACGCTCTGATCGCTTCCGGGGGCGGCATTCGGTGCCGCGACCGCCTGTATCTTCTGCTCGCGGATGTTATAGACGAGGAGCGGGCCGGAGATCTCGGCCTGCCCATCCGAGAGCCACGCCTCATCCGTGAGCCGCACGGTGCCGTCGTTCACGTCGTAGAAGATCTCGTCCGCATGACCGCGGGCGAGCTGGTCGGAGCCCGCGCGCCGCTGCTCGAACTCGGCCGGCTTGCCGGTGATCGTGGCGCGCGCGATGTGATTGTCCTTGAATTCCACCACCGCCTGATCGGAACGCAGGCTCCCGCGCTGCTCGGCTTCGATGCGCACGTTGCCCTCGAAGTTCCAGCGGCTGTTGGCAAAATTGAGTCCCGTCGCGCGCGCGTGCTCGGCCTGCACGCGCATATCACCCTGGGAGATGACCACGTTCCTGAACACCAGCGCGTTCGTCTTGGCGTCGATCTCCGAGGAGGCTGCATCGAGCGACACGGGCAGACCGCTGAATTCGGGGCCGGCGTCCGCCGCCTGGGCCGAGAGCCAGGGCACGAGCGCCCCGGCGAGGAGCAAGACAGCGCTATTGCGGCAGATACGAGCCATGGACGGCCGATTCTAGCTCCACGTGACCCTCCTTCAAGCGCGCGACCAGCCCCGTGGCGTGCAACTCACGCCCCGACATGGTGAGCGTCACCGGATCGGGCGTCGTGACTACCTGTGTGTGCGTGTCGAAGGAGAGGTGGTCGGTGGTGATCTCGGCCTGATCCTGGGTGCCGGGGAGGAGCCCGGCCACGTGCACATCGCCGTCGAGCTGCACCACGCCGGTGTCCTGACCGAGCTCACCGTGGTCGGCGCGCGCCCTCCACTGCTCCCCGCTCTCTGCGCGGAAGCCCATCTGCACCTGCGTCAGCCGCACGGTGTCCTCATCCGGCTGCTGATTGATGCGCGCCGCATCGAGGCTGTAGAGCGGTTGGCCGTCCGCCCCGGTCTGCACCAGATGGGCGCCGAGCGCCGCATAACCCGGATCGGTTGCGGCGGCTCCGGCGGCACCCGTCGCGACGACCCCGCGCTGCGGCCCAGAGAGCAGGACCAGGCCCACCACCAGTGAGAGCCCAGCGAGCAGTACGACCAGGCGGTAGATCATCAGTCAGCGCCTCGCTGCGGCTGGACGGGTGCTGCCGGCGGCGGCGAGCAGGAGGTCGCACACCTCGCGCACCGCACCGCGCCCCCCACGCTGGCGGGTCACGACGGCGGCGGCGCGCCGCGCAGCCGGATGCGCATCCGCGACCGCGAAGGCCAGTGCGACGGCATTCATGAGCGGCACGTCGGGCAGATCGTCTCCCACGCACGCACAGGCGCTGCGTGCAAGCCTCAACCGCACCCGCAGCCGCTCGAATACGGCGAGCTTGTTGGCCACACCCTGGTGCACGTGGCGCACCCCGAGCTCTCGGCAACGGGCACTCACGGCGCTCGAGCGCCGCCCGGAAATCACCGCGACCGCGACGCCGGCACGCTGCAGGGCCACCAGCCCGCAGCCGTCGCGCACGTCGAACACCTTAAGAGCCTCGCCGCGCGGGCCGAAGTACAGGCGCCCGTCCGTCAGCACCCCGTCCACGTCGAGCACCAGCAAGCGAATGGCCCCCGCCCCGCGCACCCGGCACGCGCCTCACATCACGCGGGCACGGAACAGGTCGTGCACGTTGAGCGCTCCGACCAGACGGCCGGCCGCGTCCGCAACCGGCAGAGCCGTGATCCGGTGCAGCTCCATGAGATGCACGGCCTCGGCGGCGAGCTCACGCGGTCCGATGGTCTTAGGGTGCGGTGTCATGACCGTGCCCATGGTCGTGGCATGCACGTCGACCTGCGCCTCGAGCGTGCGGCGCAGGTCGCCGTCGGTGAACACCCCGAGGATGCGCTCGCCCGCATCGACCACGACGGTCATGCCGAGACCCTTGGCGGACATTTCCAAAAGCCCCGCGCTGAGCGGCGCCGAGGGCAGGACGCGTGGCAGCGCTTCGCCGGTGCGCATCAGATCCTCGACGTGCAACAGGAGCTGGCGGCCGAGGCTTCCGCCCGGATGCGAGCGCGCGAAGTCCTGGGCCGTGAAGCCGCGCGCCTCGAGCATCGCGACCGCGAGCGCGTCCCCCATCGCGAGGGTGGCGGTGGTGCTGGCCGTCGGCGTGAGATTAAGCGGGCAGGCCTCCTCGTCGACCGCGACATCGAGCATGACGGTCGCCACCCGAGCGAGCGTCGAGTCGCAGCTGCCGGTCATCACGATGAGCGGCACGCCGAGGCGCTTGAGCGCCGGCAGCAGTGCCACGACTTCGGGAGTCTCGCCGGAGTTGGAGAGCGCGAGCACCACGTCCGTGCGGGTGATCATGCCGAGGTCGCCGTGGCCGGCCTCAGCGGGGTGCAGGAAGAACGCCGGGGTGCCGGTGCTGGCGAGCGTCGCGGCGATCTTGCCGCCGACGTGTCCGGATTTTCCCATGCCGGTCACGACCACCCGGCCCTGACAGGCGAGGCACAGGCGGCAGGCCTGCGCGAACGCGGCGCCGACGCGGCCACCGAGCGCTCCGAGCGCCCGTGCCTCGATGGCGAGAGCACGGTGTGCGGAAGCGATGAGTTGCTCGTCGTGCGGGTCTCCCGCGGCCTTCGGCCCGGCAGGTTGCGCCTTCATGCGACTCATTATAGGCGCGGGCGCGCTGCCCCCATGTAATATCCCACCCATGAACCCCGAAGAGGTCGCGCGGCTGATCCGCGCCGGGCTCCCCGACGCACAGGTCGAGGTGCAATCCGACGACCACACACATTTCGCCGCACGCGTGATCGCGCGTGAGTTCGCCGGGAAGCGCAGTCTCGCCCGGCACCAGCTCGTCTACCGCGCGCTGGGTGAGCTCATGGGGCGCGAGATCCATGCACTGTCGATCGAGGCCCTGACCCCGGACGAAGCGCAGGCGCCTTTCAGCCAATAAATATGGACAAGCTGCAGATCCAGGGCGGCACGGCCCTCGAAGGCGAAGTGCGCATTTCCGGCGCCAAGAACGCGACGCTACCGATCCTCGCCGGGGCATTGCTCGCGGATGATCCGGTGGTGGTCGCCAACGTCCCGCACCTGAAGGACGTCACGACCACGGTGGAGCTCCTCGGGAGGATGGGCGCCACCGTCACCATCGATGAGCGCATGCGCATCGAGGTGGACGGCTCGACGGTACGCGAGTGCTTCGCGCCGTACGACCTGGTGAAGACCATGCGTGCCTCGATCCTGGTGCTCGGCCCGCTCGTGGCGCGCCACGGGCGCGCCGACGTCTCGCTTCCGGGAGGCTGCGCGATCGGCGCGCGCCCGGTGAACATCCACGTGGCCGGATTACAGGCGATGGGCGCCGATATCACCATCGAAGGCGGTTACATCCGCGCGCGTGCGGCGCGGCTGAAGGGCGCACGGCTGGTGCTCGACACCGTGACGGTGACCGGTACCGAGAACCTGATGATGGCGGCGACGCTCGCCGACGGCGAGACCGTCATCGAGAACGCGGCGCGCGAGCCCGAGGTCGTCGATCTCGCCAACTTCCTCATCGCCATGGGGGCGAGCATTCACGGCGCCGGCACCGACAAGATCGTGATCCATGGGGTCGAGCGGCTGCGCGGCACGACCTACGAAGTGCTGCCGGACCGCATCGAGAGCGGCACTTACCTGGTCGCCGGCGCCATCACGGGCGGCCGGGTGCGCGTCAAGAACACGCGCCCCGACCACCTGGACGCCGTGCTCGCCAAGCTCCAGGAGGCGGGCGCGAAGCTCGGCGTGGGCGAGAACTGGATCGAGGTCGACATGCGCGGCCGCGAGCTCCAGTCGGTCGATGTCCGCACAGCCCCGTACCCGGCGTTTCCCACCGACATGCAGGCGCAGTTCGCCGCGCTCAACACCGTGGCTAACGGGGTCGGCACCATCACCGAGACCATCTTCGAGAACCGCTTCATGCACATGCTGGAGATGCGCCGCATGGGAGCGGAGATCCGCCTCGAGGGCAATACCGCCATCATTCACGGCGTGGAGAAACTGACCGCCGCGCCGGTGATGGCTACAGACCTCCGCGCCTCGGCCAGCCTGGTGCTCGCCGGGCTGGTCGCGGAGGGTCGCACCGACGTCGAGCGCATCTATCACATCGATCGCGGCTACGAGGCGATCGAGGAGAAGCTGGCCCAGCTCGGAGCGCAGATCCGGCGAGTACCGAATTAGGAGGCTTCGATGCAGATCGGGATGATCGGGCTCGGGCGCATGGGCGCCAACATGGTGCGTCGCCTCGCCCAGGGCGGTCACGAGTGCGTCGCCTACGACCGCGGCGCCGACAGCGTCAAGGCCGTCACGGGATCGGGCGCGCGCGGTGTCAATTCGCTCGCGGAGCTGGTGCGCTCGCTCGAGAGCCCGCGCGCCATCTGGATCATGTTGCCTGCGGCGGCGGTCGATGGCGTGATCGCGCAGCTGCGTCCGCTGCTCGCGTCGGGAGACGTCCTGATCGACGGCGGGAATTCCAACTACCAGGACGACATCCGGCGCGCCGCCGAGCTCAGCGCCGCCGGGATCCATTATCTCGACGTCGGCACGAGCGGCGGCGTGCTCGGGCTCGAGCAGGGCTACTGCCTGATGATCGGCGGTGAGACCGCGACCGTCGCGCGGCTCGAGCCCGTGCTCGCGACGCTCTCGCCCGGCGGGCGGCTGCCCGCTGGCGCTGCCGCCGGCCGCGCGGCCGGCCTCGGGGCTGCGGCGCTCGGCTACCTCCACTGCGGGCCGCACGGGGCCGGGCATTTCGTCAAGATGGTGCACAACGGCATCGAATACGGCCTGATGGCCGCGTACGCCGAGGGGCTGAACCTCCTGGCGCACGCCGACGCGGGACTCAACACCGGGGCGGCGCAGGCTGACGCCGAGACCGCGCCGCTCGCCAATCCGCGTCTCTATCAGTACCGGCTCGATCTCGCGGCCATCACCGAGGTCTGGCGCCACGGCAGCATCGTCGCCTCGCGGCTCCTCGATCTCACCGCCGCGGCACTGTCGCGCGATGCGCGGCTCGAGGGATTCGCCGGGCGCGTCGCCGATTCGGGCGAGGGCCGCTGGACGGTGCAGGCCGCCATCGACGTGGGCGTGCCCGCTAACGTGCTGAGCGCGGCGCTCTACTCGCGCTTCGAGTCGCGCGGCCGCGGCGGATTCGCCGACAAGGTGCTGTCGGCGATGCGCCTCGGATTCGGGGGTCACGTCGAGAAGAGCGGCTGAGCAGGCCGCCGAGCGGAGTAGCCATGGAACGTCGTGACTGCGATGCCGTCGTGCTGTTCGGTGCGACCGGCGACCTGTGTTATCGGAAGATCTACCCGGCGCTCTACCAGCTGGCACGCCGCGGTGTGCTCGCGGTACCGGTGATCGGCGTGGCGCGCCAGGGCTGGAAGCTCGAGCAGTTCGCCGCGCGGGTGCGCGAGAGTCTCGCGGCCTTCGTGCCGGCGATCGACGCAGCGGCGCAGGCGCGCCTCATGGGCCTGCTGCGCTACGTCGACGGCGACTACAACACGCGTGCGACCTTCGATGCGCTGCGCGCCGCGCTCGGTGCCGCGCAGCGCCCACTGCACTACCTGGCGATCCCGCCCAGCATGTTCGCGGTGGTCGCCGAGCACCTGAGCGCCTCGACCTGCGCCCAGGGCGCGCGCATCGTGGTGGAGAAGCCCTTCGGACGCGACCTGGCCTCGGCGCGCGAGCTGAATGCGACGCTGCACGCGCACTTTCCGGAGCCGAGCATCTTCCGCATCGATCACTATCTCGGCAAGGAGGCGGTGCAGAACATCCTGTACTTCCGCTTCGCCAACTCCTTTCTCGAGCCGGTGCTGAATCGCAACTTCGTCGCCAGCGTGCAGATCACCATGGCCGAGACGCTCGGCGTCGCCGGCCGCGGCCGCTTCTACGAGGAGGCCGGCGCGATCCGCGATGTGATGCAGAACCACCTGATGCAGATCGTGGCGCTGCTCGCCATGGAGCCGCCGGTCAACACCGAAGGCGAGTCGATGCGCGACGAGAAGGTCAAGGTGCTCAAGGCGATCCGTGCGGCGAGTGCCGCCGAGCTGGTGCGCGGCCAGTTCGTCGGCTACCGCGACGAGCCCGGCGTCGCCGCCGACTCGCGCGTCGAGACTTACGCGGCTCTGGTGCTGCACATCGACTCGTGGCGCTGGAGCGGCGTGCCGTTCTACATGCGCGCCGGCAAGCGGCTGCCGGTGACTGCCACCGAGGTGGTGGTGGAGCTGCGGGCACCGCCCGCACGGGTGTTCGGCAACCTGGGTCCCGAGCAGCCGAATCACCTGCGCTTCCGCGTCGGACCCGACGTAGCCATCGCCCTCGGGGCGCACACCAAGATGCCAGGCCCGGTGATGACCGGCCGCGACGTCGAGCTCTTCGTCGCGCAGCAGCAGAGCGAGGACCTCGATCCCTATGCCGCGCTGATCAGCTCCGCGCTGATCGGCGATACCTCGCACTTCGCGCGCGAGGATGAGGTGGAGGCGGCGTGGGCGATCGTGGATCCGCTGCTGCGCGGGGCGACGCTGCCGATCGAGTATCCACCGGCGAGCTGGGGACCGCCGCAGGCGGAAGCGCTGCTGCAGGGGCCGTGCGGCTGGCACAACCCCGGGGCGAAGGCGCAGGACTGGCAGCGATCCTGCGGCAGATAGCCCGAAACTTTCGTCCGGGCACCCACCCGCCTATAGTCCCGTCTCATGAAAGGACCGAGGCTGATTCTGCTGATCCTGCTCAGCTGCGGGTCGGCGGTTGCTGCGGCGCCGACGACGCCCCCCGCGTTCACGCACGCTCGCGCTGAGGATTGGATCAACTCGCCGCCGCTCACGCTCGCCGCGCTCAAAGGCAAGGTCGTGGTGGTCGAATTCTGGGCGTTCGAATGCGACAACTGCCTCAAGTCCCGCGCCTGGATCGATTCACTCGAGCACGAGAAGGGCGCCGAGGGGCTGGTGGTGGTCGGGGTGCACACGCCGGAGCTCGAGGCGGAGAGATCCGCGAGCGCCGTGCGCAAGGCGGTCGAGCGGCTCGGCATCCATCATCCGGTGATGATCGACACCGACTCCTCCTACTGGAAGGCGTTACACGCCCAGTACTGGCCGACATTCTGCCTCATCGGGCGCGACGGACTGCTGTACGCGTGCGTGCCGGGCGAGATGGACCAGGGCGAGGAGCGCGCCGCCAGGGTGCGCGGCGCCATCGAAATGCTCCTCAAGGCTCCGGCGGCCTAGCCAGATCACCCAGAGCGTCCTTGAGCGGGCCGAGCCACGGCTCGAAGTTGCGCCACTCGTCCACGCTGTCGGAGTAGAGCGGCCGGCGCACCTGCTCGGAGCTCGCCGTCTGCACCACGCGGCGCGTCTCGTGGAAGCGCAGACACTGCTCCTCGAAGGGCAGCCCGCAGTAATCGAGGAGCCTGCGCACCTCGCCTTCGAGGTCGGCGACCACGTCCTCGTAGTGGACGCGGTGGATGCGGCCCGGCAGCACCGCATCGAAGTGCGCCATCAGCTCGACGTACTCACGGTAGTAGCGACCGAGGTCCTCCAGGCCGTAGGAGAACCACACCCCCGATATGAAATGCTGCTTGAAGTTGGAGAAGCAGCAGGCGAGCGGTGCGCGCCGGGCGTCGATGATGCGGGCGTTGGGGAGGATCAGGTGAATCAGCCCGACGTCGAGGAAGTTGTTACCCATCTTGTCGATGAAGTACGGGCGCCCGAGCAGGCGATGCGGGCGCGTCTGCCGCAGGTACCGCTCCCCCAGCGCGGTGAGCTCGGCGCGACTGAGACGCGCAACGGACTCAGGGTAGACAGGCGCCGCGTCCCAGGCGCCGAGCTCGCGCGCGAAGGCCGGGATGTCCGGCAGCTCGCGCGTACCCTCGACCTGGGAGTGGCTGGCGAGGATCTGCTCGAGCAGGGTCGACCCCGCGCGCGGCAGCCCGACGATGAAGATCGGCTCGCGCGAAGGGCAGCCGGCGCCGGCCCGGGCCGCGAAGAACTCCCGCGTGAAGAGTGCGCGCGTACGCTCCACCAGGCGGGTATTGCGCCCGGGGTCGTAGGCGACGGCGGCGCGCCGCAGCGCGTTGCCCCGGGCGTAGTGCTCGAAGGAAGCGGCGAAGTCGCCCGCCTGCTCGAGCGCATTGCCAAGCGAGAATTCGAAGTGCCAGCGGTCCTCATCGGGGATGTCGGCACGCGCGAGCTGCGCCCGCATCGTATCGATGTCGGCCGATGTGAAGCGAAAGGTCTTGAGGTTGGCGAGACTGAACCAGACTTCGCCGAATTGGGGGTTGAGCTGCGCACTGCGCCGGTAGGCATCGATCGCCTCCTCGGTACGCCGCGCCGAGCGCAGTGCGTGCCCGTAGTACATCCATACCAGCTGGTTTTCCGGGTACTCGACTACCAGGTCGGCGAGGATCGAGAGCGCCTGCTCGCTCCGCCCGAGCAGGCTGTAGGCGGCGGCCTGGAGCGCGCGGTAGGCGAGATTGCCCGGCTCGAGCGCGAGCAGTCGCTCGAGCAGCGGCAGCATCGGCTCGGCTCTCTGCTGAGTGTGCAGCATCTCGGCGAGATCGAAGCGCGCACGGCTGCACCCGGGCGCGAGTCGCAGGCAGTCAGTGAAGAGACGCTCTCCCTCGGCGAAGTCTTCGCGCTTCGCGGCCACCTGCGCCAGCAGGCGCAGCGCCGCGACATCGCCCGGGTGGCGAGAGAGCTCCTGCCGCAGCAGCGTCTCGGCGTGATCGAGGCGGTTCTGAGCAATTGCCGCGGCGGCCTCGCCGAAGCGGCCATCCTGGTTCGTGAGGGCGGCGAAGCGCGCGTAGGCGACATCGCACTCGCGCCACTCTCCCCGCGCAGCGTGCAGGCCCGAGAGCTCGCGCCAGGCCTCCGCGAGATCGGGCTCGAGCTCGAGCGCGCGGGTGAGGGCGGCGAAGCTCTCTGCGAGCTTGCTCTCGGCCAGCAGCGCTCGCCCGAGCTCCAGATGCAGGGCCGCCGAGTGAGGTTGGGCCGCGGCGAGCTTGCCGAACTCGGCCGCGGCGGCCTGCGCGTCTCCGCTGCGGCGCCGGGCCTCGGCCAGGAGCAGCGCGGCGGCGGGATGTTCCGGATGCTTGCCGTGGAGCTCCTGCGCCGCGCGCACGGCGGCGGCCGGGTCGCTCTCGAGGAGCGCGGCAACCCGGATGAGCGCTATGTCCAGTGCACCGCTCTCAGGCAATGATCTCTCCGTGCGCGGACCTGCCACGCTAGAATTCAAGGTGCGCGCATTAACGCACAGGGGATGCTCTTGACCAACGCCAATGCTACGCCCGCTGACAATGCCACCGTGCTCGGGATGATCCAGGCTTCCCGCGCGGCAGGTGCGGCGGGCCGGCGCGGTGAGGCGGAGCAGCTGCTGACGCGGGTCGCGCAGCTTGCCCCCGCGCACCCGGCGGTGCTGAACGAGCTCGGGCTCACGATGATGCAGCGGGGCGAGCCGGCGCGCGCGCGCGAGCTGTTCGAGCGTGCGACCCGGGCCGACCCGGGCCACCCGTCCCTGTGGTCGAACCTCGCCGCGAGCCTGCATGCCCTGAATGCGCCGGAGGAGCTCGAGGCGATCGAGAAGGCGCTGGCGCTCGAGCCACGCCATCTCGCCTCACTCCTGCAGAAGGCCACTTACATCGAGCAGCGGGGCGACCCGCGCAGCGCCGCGCGCGTCTACCGCAATGCGCTCGCCACGATCCGGCCCGGCGAGACACCGCCGGAGACCGCCGGCGAGGTCGTGCGGCACGCACGCGAGGTCGTCGCCCGAGACGACGCCGCGCTCGGCGCGGCCATCGAGGAGAAGCTCGCGGGCCTGCGCGCCGCCCATGGGGGCGGCAGCTACCGGCGCGTCGACCGCTGCGTCGAGCTCATGACCGGCAAGCGCAACCGCTTCAGCTCGCAGCCGACCTTCATGTACTTCCCGGAAATTCCCGATGTGGAGTTCTTCGAGCGCAGCGATTTCCCCTGGCTCGATGCGGTCGAGGCTGCGACCGACGACATCCGTGCGGAGCTCCTCTCGGTGCTCATCTCGGATCGCGAGGGACTCGAGCCCTACGTGGCCTACCCCGAGGGCATTCCGCTCGATCAGTGGAAGGAGCTCAACAAGTCGCGGCGCTGGAGCGCCTACTTTCTCTGCAACCAGGGTGTGCCGCAGCCGTCGCGCATGGCGCGCTGCCCGCGCACCGTCGAAGTGCTGAGGAAGGTGCCGCAGGTCGAGGTCGAGAGGCGCGCGCCGACCGCGTACTTCTCGATCCTCGAGCCCGGCACCCGCATTCCCCCGCACACCGGCGTCACCAATACGCGCGCGATCGTGCACCTGCCGCTCATCGTGCCCGAGAAGTGCGGCTTCCGCGTCGGCAGCCGGACACGCGAGTGGGTTGCGGGCAAGGCGTGGGTGTTCGACGACACCATCGAGCACGAGGCCTGGAATCTCTCAGACAGCCCGCGGGCGATACTGATCTTCGACGTCTGGAACCCTTTTCTGACTGCTGCGGAGCGCGATATGGTCAAGGCCGCCACCGAGGTCGTCGTGGGCTACTACAACCTGCCGGATCAGGGGCCCGCATGAGGTGCTGTGCGCTCGCGCGCGCCGTCGCCGCGATACTTGCTGCGCTCCCGGCTTCACAGGCCTTCGCGGGACCGGAGGATGACCTGAGCGCCTGCCGGGCCCTCACCGATCCAGCGGAACGCCTCGCCTGCTACGACCGGCTGGCCGGGCGCACCGCCGCGCCCGCGCCGGCTCCCACAAAGCCTCCCGCCGCAGGGCAGCCGTCGGCACCTTCGTCCACAGCGCTGCCCGCAGCGCCGCCGTCGCCGGCCGCCTCAGCAGCACCTGCGGCCGTCGTGCCGGCATCACCCGCGGCTCGGGCAGCGGGGCAGGCTGGCGCGACCGCCAGGCCTGCGGCGGCGGCCCCTGCCGCGGCTTCCTTCGGCTCGTACCAGGAGGAGCACCCGGCCGCCCCGCAGGCCGCCCGAACCCTGACCACCCGCGTCACGGCGATGGGCAAGACCATCGATGGCCGGCCGACGGTGACGTTCGAGGGTGGGGCGCTCTGGCTCCTCGATGAGGTCGATCCGCTGCTCGCGGTCGGCGATACGGTGACCGTCAGCCGCGGGGTGCTCGGCTCCTTCCTGCTCGAGACGCCGGGCAAGCGGCTGCACCACGTGCGCCGCATCCGCTGAGACGTCCTCAGGCAAAAAAACGGCGGACCCGCGCGGGTCCGCCGTCTTGACTCGAGCTCAGATGCTTCAGAACTTCGCGGTGAGCTCCATGAACCAGTACCGCCCCATCGAGTCGTAGACGCCCGGGAAGGTATTGCCGTTGCAGTTTGCACCGGCAGGGCTGGACGTGGAGCAGTCGCCACCGACCAC
>DATMMK010000065.1:0-24760 GCA_035569755.1 Steroidobacteraceae bacterium | reverse complement strand
CTCGCGCGACTCGTAGGCCTGCACGATGCGCTGCACGAGCGGGTGGCGCACCACGTCCTTGGCATCGAAGAAGGTGAAGGCGACGCCCTCGACCGCGCGCAGCACGTCGACCACGTGGCTCAGGCCCGACTGGCGCCCGGGCGGCAGGTCCGTCTGCGTGACGTCCCCGGTGACGACCGCCTTGGAGCCAAAGCCGATGCGCGTGAGGAACATCTTCATCTGCTCGATGGTGGTGTTCTGCGCCTCATCGAGGATGATGAAGGAGTCGTTGAGCGAGCGGCCGCGCATGAAGGCGAGCGGCGCGACCTCGATGACGTTGCGCTCGATGAAGCGCGCCACGCGGTCGAACCCCATCATCTCGTAGAGCGCGTCGTACATCGGCCGCAGGTACGGATCGACCTTCTGCGTCAGGTCTCCCGGCAGGAACCCGAGGCGCTCGCCCGCCTCGACCGCGGGGCGCACCAGCACGATGCGCCGCACCCGGTCCGCCTGCAGCGCCTCGACCGCGCACGCAACCGCGAGATAGGTCTTGCCCGTGCCGGCCGGCCCGATGCCGAGGGTGAGATCGCCACCGCGGATGTGCGCGAGGTAGTCACGCTGATGCTTGCCCCGCGCGCGGATGCCGCCGCGCGGCACGTGCACTCCCTGCTCGCGCGGGTCTGCGTCCGCGGGTGGGGCGCCGGCCTCGCGCTCGTGCAACGCGAGATGCACGCGCTCCGGCGTCACCTCCTCGGTGCGCGTGAGCTCGAAGAGCTCGCGCAGCGTGTCCTCGGCACTGGCGGCGAGCGCGCCGCTCACACGAAAGCTGTCGCCGCGGCGGCGGATGCGCACCTCGAGCCGCTGCTCGAGCAGCCGCAGGTTCTCATCCAGCGGGCCGCACAGGTTGGCGAGGCGGGTGTTGTCACCGCCGCCGAGATCGAATTCCCGCTGCTCGTGCGCTGAAGATGCAGCCACGGCCATTCAGCCGCAGGCGGCGAGCGGCGCCGCGTGGCTAAGCCGGCCGCGCAGACTGTGCGCGAGCGCTGCGGTCACTTCGACGTCGGCGAAGCGGTTGATGAGCGCGGCGGGGCCGGCGAAATTCACCCAGCGGTTGTTGGCGGTGCGGCCGGCGAGCTCGCGCGCATTGCGCTTTGCCGGCCGCTCGATCAGCACGCGCTGCCGCGTGCCGACCATCGCCGCGCTGATGGCCTGCGCCTGGGCTTCGAGCTGCGCCTGCAGCCGCGCGAGCCGCTGCTGCTTGACCTCGTGGCTCGCCTCGTCGGGGAGCGACGCCGCGGGTGTGCCGGGGCGGCGGCTGTAGAGGAAGCTGAACGACTGGTCGAAGCCCACCTCGCGCGCGAGCGCCAGCGTCGCCTCGAAGTCGCGCTCGCTCTCCCCGGGAAAGCCCACGATGAAGTCCGAAGAGAGGGCGATGTCGGGACGCACGGCGCGCAGCCGCCGCACCTTGTCCTTGAACTCGAGGCTCGTGTAGCCGCGCTTCATGAGCGCCAGCACCCGGTCCGAGCCGCTCTGCACCGGCAGGTGCAGGTGATTGGCGAGCTGCGGCACGCGCGCGAAGGCCTCGATCAGGCTGTCGTTGAACTCGAGCGGATGCGAGGTGGTGAAGCGGATGCGCTCGATGCCGGGCACGCGCGCGACGTGATGGATGAGAGTGGCGAGATCGACGCGCGCGCCGTCGGCCATCGGGCCTGAGTAGGCGTTGACGTTCTGGCCGAGCAGCGTCACCTCGGCCACTCCCTGGGCGGCGAGCGCGCGCACCTCCTCGAGCACCGAATCGAAGCCGCGGCTCATCTCCTCGCCGCGCGTGTACGGCACGATGCAGAAGCTGCAGTATTTGCTGCAGCCTTCCATGACGGACACGAAGGCGCGTGCTCCTTCGGCGCGCGGCTGCGGCAGCGAGTCGAATTTCTCGATCTCCGGGAAGCTGACGTCGACCTGCGCGCGGCCGGTGTGCTCGAGCTCCGCGATCATCTGCGGCAGGCGATGCAGCGTCTGCGGCCCGAACACGAGATCGACGAACGGCGCGCGCTCGGTGATCGCCTCCCCCTCCTGGCTCGCGACGCAGCCGCCCACACCGATGATCACCTCGGGGCGGCGACTCTTCAGGAGCCGCCATTCGCCGAGGAGCGAGAACACCTTCTCCTGCGCCTTCTCACGCACCGAGCAGGTGTTCATAAGGAGTACGTCCGCCTCTTGCGGGTCCTCGGTCGCGACGAGGCCAATGCCGGCATGGAGCACGTCCGCCATGCGTGCGGAGTCGTACTCGTTCATCTGGCAGCCGAAGGTCTTGATGAAGTAGCGGCGGGGCATAGAAGGTAAGCGCGTGGATTTTACGGTGTCGGGGCCAGTGACGGGGCCCCTGACAAAAATTCATATAAATTCAGCTACTTATATGAACCAGGGCCCCCGGACGAAGACCACTGGCTGTCACGGGCCGAGACCCGAACGCAGCTCCTCCAGGCACTCGAGGGTTTCCTCAAGCAGCACCTGTAAGGCCACGGGCGCTAGAAGGGAATATCGTCGTCGAACTCCTCGCCCGATCCGCCGCCTGAGCCGCGGCCCGCTCCGCCGCCGCCACCGCCGGTGTCTTCGCCGCCGTGCGGCTCCCGCCCGCCGCCGCCTGCGCCCGATCCGCCCGGCGCCATCCCGCCGCCGCCCGCTCCGCCACCCGACGCGCCGCCGCGGCCGCCGAGCATCTGCAGGTCGTTGCCGACGATCTCGGTCGAGTAGCGGTCTTTGCCCTCCTTGTCCTGCCACTTGCGCGTGCGCAGGCTCCCCTCGATGTAGACCTGCGAGCCCTTGCGCAGGTATTCGCCGGCCACTTCCGCCAGCCGCCCGAAGAGCGCGACGCGATGCCACTCGGTGCGCTCCTGCTGCTCGCCGGTCTGCTTGTCGCGCCAGCTCTCGCTGGTCGCCACGCGCAGGTTCGCGACCGTGGTACCGGACGGCATGGCACGGGTCTCGGGATCCGCGCCCAGGTTGCCGATGAGGATGACTTTATTCACTCCGCGCGCCATGGTGAGGGCCCTCGGGGATTTCCGCTTGTATGTGTGGGGCGTGGTCGCCGGCAGCGCCCGCCGATGGTCGCCGCATTCTAGAGGAGCGGCGCAAGCCGCGCGAACCCTTGAGGCGCGGGGCGCAGCCCCCAAATTGGGTCTTTACCCCCGGTTTTGCCCGCGCCGGCCCTCGAGTTTGGGTCTCGGTGGCGCTGGCGCGTAGAATTTCTGGTTCGATGCAGCAAATTCGCGTGCGCGGTGCGCGCACTCACAACCTGAAGAACCTCAGCCTCGACCTGCCGCGCGAGCGGCTGATCGTGGTCACGGGCTTGTCTGGGTCGGGGAAGTCCTCACTCACCTTCGACACCCTGTACGCCGAAGGCCAGCGGCGCTATGTCGAGTCGCTGTCGGCTTACGCGCGGCAGTTCCTCGCGACGATGGACAAGCCCGACGTCGACAGCATCGAGGGCCTGTCGCCGGCGATCGCCATCGAACAGAAAGCAAGCTCGCACAACCCGCGCTCGACGGTGGGCACGGTTACTGAGATCTACGACTACCTGCGCCTGCTGTACGCGCGCGCGGGCACGCCACGCTGCCCCGATCACGGCACCGATCTCGCCGCACAGACCGTCAGTCAGATGGTCGATCAGGTGCTCAAGCTCCCCGAGGGCATCGCAGCGGCGCTGCTCGCGCCGGTGGTCGCGCAGCGCAAGGGCGAGCATCTCGAGCTCCTCGAGGACCTCGGAGCCCAGGGGTTCGTGCGGGTACGCATCGACGGACGCATCTACGAGCTCGACGCGCTGCCCGCGCTCGATGCCAGGAAGAAGCACGACATCGAGGCGGTAGTCGACCGCATGCGCGTACGGCCCGATGCGGCGCAGCGCCTGGCGGAGTCGTTCGAGACGGCGCTCAGGCTCTCGGGCGGGCTCGCGCAGCTCATCTTTCTCGACGAGCCCGAGCGCGAACCGCTCACCTTCTCGAGCCGCCATGCCTGCCCGGTGTGCGGCTACAGCGTGCCGCCGCTCGAGCCGAAGCTGTTCTCCTTCAACAATCCTTCCGGCGCCTGTCCTGGCTGCGACGGGCTCGGTGTCGAGGAATTCTTCGATCCGCAGCGCGTGGTGTTGCATCCGCACCTTTCGCTCGCGGGCGGTGCGGTGCGCGGCTGGGACCGGCGCAACGATCACTACTTCCATCTCATCCAGTCGCTGGCCCGGCACTACGCTTTCGACATCGAGATGGCGTGGACGGAGCTCCCGGAGCAAGTGCGGCAGGTGCTGCTTTACGGCAGCGGCACGGAGGCCATCGAGTTCAGCGATCGCGCGGAATCCGGCCGGCGCGCGCGCCGCCGGCACCCCTTCGAGGGGATTCTGCCGAACCTCACGCGGCGCTACCGCGAGACTTCCTCGCCGATGGTGCGTGAGGAGCTGGCGCGGTACTTGAGCCTGCGCCCCTGCCCCGACTGCCAGGGCACGCGGTTGAATCGCGCGGCCCGCTTCGTGTTCGTCGCCGAGCGCAGCCTCCCGGAGGTGGCCCACCTCACCGTCGGCCGGGCGCTCGAGTTCCTGCGGGGTCTCGACCTCGCCGGCTGGCGCGGCGAGGTGGCGGCCCGGATCGTCAAAGGCATGGTCCAGCGGCTCGCGTTCCTCGTCGACGTCGGGCTCGAATACCTGACGCTCGACCGCAGGGCCGAGACGCTTTCGGGCGGGGAATCGCAGCGCATCCGCCTCGCGAGCCAGGTGGGCTCGGGGCTCACCGGCGTCATGTACATCCTGGATGAGCCCTCGATCGGGCTGCATCAGCGCGACAATCGGCGGCTCCTCGCGACGCTCAAGCAGCTGCGCGACCTCGGCAACACGGTGATCGTAGTCGAGCACGACGAGGAAGCGATCCGCGAGGCCGACCACGTCGTGGACCTCGGTCCCGGCGCCGGCGCCCACGGCGGCCAGCTGGTCGCCGAAGGCTCGCCGCGCGACATCGAGGCGGCGCCCGCCTCCATCACCGGCCAGTATCTCTCGGGCCGGCGCCGCATCGAGGTGCCGGGCTTGCGCATCCGCCCCGCGCCCGACCGCCAGATCCGCATCGTGGGCGCGCGCGGCAATAACCTGCGCAACGTGACGGCGGAGATCCCGCTCGGGCTCTTCACCTGCGTCACAGGCGTCTCGGGCTCGGGCAAGTCGACGCTCATCGTCGATACGCTCTTCGGCCACACCGCGGCGCGTCTCAACGGTGCGCGCACCGAGGCGGCACCCTGCGACGCGCTCGAAGGGCTCGAGCAGATCGACCGCGTGATCGACATCGACCAGAGCCCTATCGGGCGCACGCCGCGCTCGAACCCGGCGACCTATACGGGCCTGTTCGCGCCGCTGCGCGAGCTGTTTGCGGCCGTGCCCGAGGCACGCGCGCGTGGCTACGACGCCGGACGCTTCAGCTTCAACGTCAAGGGCGGCAGGTGCGAGGCGTGCCAGGGCGACGGCGTCATCCGCGTCGAGATGCACTTTCTGCCCGACGTGTACGTGCCGTGTGACGTCTGCAGGGGACAGCGCTACAACCGCGAGACGCTCGAGATCCGCTACCGCGGCAAGAACATTCACGAGGTGCTCGAGCTCACGGTCGAGGAGGCACTGCGGTTCTTCCAGAACGTGCCCGCGGCCGCAGGCAAGCTGCAGACACTCACCGACGTGGGGCTCTCCTACGTGCGACTCGGGCAGAACGCGACGACGCTCTCGGGAGGCGAGGCGCAGCGGGTCAAGCTTTCGCGCGAGCTCGCCAAACGGGCGACCGGGCGCACTCTCTACATCCTCGACGAGCCGACCACGGGCCTGCACTTCCACGACGTCGAGCAGCTGCTGCACGTGCTGCACCGGCTGCGCGACGAGGGCAATACCGTCGTCGTGATCGAGCACAACCTCGACGTCATCAAGACCGCTGACTGGGTGATCGACCTCGGTCCCGAAGGGGGCGAAGGCGGGGGCGAGATCATCGCGACCGGCCCGCCCGAGACGATCGCGGCGAGCGAGCGCTCTTACACGGGCGCGTACCTGAGACCGCTGCTGGCGCGCGACGATCAGCGCCGCGCCGCCGTGGGGACCTGAGATGGCCGAGGCCTGAGACGGCCGGGACCTGAGACGGCCGGGCGTCGATAGGTCCATTTCGCGATGGTTAACCGAATGGTTAACTATCGTCTCGAGGAACCTCTCGGTCCCCGGCTCCCAGACGTGCTGTTTCGTAAGTCATTGATTTAATTGTGTGACACAGGTCGCCATAACGCGATTGCAAATGCGAACGGTTCTCATCCATAATCGCATCCATGGACGCCGTCGCCACTCGTGCCGGGCTTGCGCTTGATCCCGGCTTCGTGAGCCTCGCCGCGCTTCCCCCCGGGACAGCCGGGCGGGTCGTCAGCGTCGGCTCACCCGCGGGCGCCCTCTCCCCGCTCGAGCGACGGCTGCTCGAATTCGGCTTCGTGAGCGGGGAACACGTCGAGATTCTCGCCGAGGCGCGCCCCGGCCGTGATCCCTTCGTCGTGCGCATCGGCCACACGACGCTCGCCCTGCGACGTCGCGAGGTCGAGAGCATCTACGTCGAACTGCACCGAGCCGCTACCCCGGGCGCAGCCTCCGCGCCATGAACGGCCCGGCGGCCGCGGCAGTCGCCGCGCCGCAGCTCAGTCTCTCCCTCGTCGGCGTGCCGAACTGCGGCAAGACGGCGCTCTTCAACCGCCTCACCGGCAGCCGGCAGAAAGTCGCCAACTATCCGGGCGTCACCGTCGAGCGCAAGGAAGGACGGCTCGTCGGTCCGCGCACCGGCCGCAGCTATCGGGTGGTGGACCTTCCGGGCGCCTACAGCCTGGAGCCGACGACGCTCGATGAGGCCATCGCGCGCGACGTGGTCCTCGGCCGCCATGCGGTCGAGCCCGCGCCCGATCTGCTGGTGTGCGTCGTCGATGCCACCAACCTGCGTCTCAACCTGCGCCTCGTGCTCGAGCTCCGGCGCCTCAACCGGCCGATGATCGTCGCGCTCAACATGAGCGACGTCGCGGCGCAGCGCGGCTACCGCTTCGATCGCGCCGCGCTCGAGCGCGCACTCGGTGTGCCGGTGGTGCCCACGGTCGCGATTCGCGCCGGCGGCGAGCGCGAGCTGGTCGAGGCCATCGACAATTACGGATACGCCGACGCCGCGCGCGCGCGCGTCGGCCGCGAGGCGCCGCCCCCCGCTACGGCCGCGGAAATCGAGGCCACTCAACGCGAGGTGCGCCGGGTACTCGATGAGATCGGCTATCGCGTGCCGGCACGCGCCGCGGTGCTGGCGCGGATCGATGCCGTCGTGCTCAATCCCGTCGCCGGCCCGCTGCTGCTCGCGGTGGTGCTGTTCCTCATGTTCCAGGCGGTGTTCAGCTGGGCCAGGGCCCCGCAGGCCTGGATCAATTCCGGCATCGCCTCCCTGAGCAGCGCGCTCACGGCGCTTCTGCCCGCGGGTCCGCTGCGCGGACTGCTGCTCGACGGCGTCATCGCTGGTACCGGAAGCGTGCTGGTGTTCCTGCCGCAGATCCTGATTCTCTTCCTCTTCATCCTCGCGCTCGAGGACTCCGGCTACCTGCCGCGCGCGGCCTTCATGCTCGATCGGCTCATGGGCCGGGTGGGACTCTCGGGGCGCGCCTTCATCCCGCTGCTCTCGAGCTTCGCGTGCGCCATCCCGGGGATCATGGCGGCGCGCACCATCCCCTCCTCGCGCGATCGGATCGCGACCATCATGATCGCGCCGCTCATGACGTGCTCGGCGCGGCTGCCGGTGTACGCGCTGCTGATCGGCGCCTTCATTCCGCAACGCTCGCTCGGTCCGCTCAATCTGCGCGGGCTCGTGCTGTTCGCCCTCTACATCGCCGGCGTCGCGAGCGCGCTCGCCGTCGCCTTCGTGCTGAAGCGCACCATGATGCGCGGCGAGTACCGGCCGCTGCTGCTCGAGCTGCCCGAGTACCGCTGGCCGCATCTCTCGAACCTGGCGTTGGGATTGTGGGAGCGCACGCGCATCTTCCTGACGCGCGTCGGCACCATCATCCTCTCGCTGATGGTGGTGCTGTGGTTCCTCGCGAGCTTTCCGGCGCCGCCGCCCGGCGCCACGGGTCCCGCCATCCAGTACAGCATCGCCGGACTCCTCGGCCGCGGGCTCGAGTATCTGTTCGCGCCGATCGGCTTCAACTGGCAGATCTCGATCGCGCTGGTGCCGGGACTCGCCGCGCGCGAGGTCGCGGTAAGCGCCCTCGGCACGGTCTACGCGATGTCGGGCGCTACCGACGTCGCCGGGGCGCTCGCCCCCATCATCAGCCACACCTGGAGCCTCGCCACGGGACTCTCACTGCTCGCCTGGTACGTGTTCGCGCCGCAGTGCCTCTCCACTCTCGCGGTGGTGAAGCGCGAGACCAACTCCTGGACCTATCCGCTCGCGATGGCGGCGTATCTGTTCGCCCTCGCCTATCTCGGAGCGTTCATCACCTACCGCGTGGCGCTCGCGCTCGGCGGTGGGGCGGTGCTCACATGAGCCGGGTGCCGGAGTGAGCCTGCTGCTGCAGGGCGCGCTGGTGGGCCTCGCGGTCGCCGCGGGCGCGCTCTACAGCGCCTGGCGGCTCGCCTCGCTCAAGCTGCGGATGCGGGTGATCGAGGGGCTCAGCGCGCTGCCGACGGCGCTCACCGCGCCGTGGCTCGCGGCGCTCAGAAGCCGCACGCTCGCGCAGCTTTCCGGCGGCTGCGCCGGTTGCGCCGCGGGCGGCGCGCCTACGCGGGACGCGGCGGCGCGCCCGAATCAAACACCTGGTGCACTTCGCCGTTGATGACGCGCTCCTGGTAATTGCCGCGCGTGTAGCCGCCGACCACGCGGCGCCAGAACCGCACCGCGTCCCCGTTGCGCAGGTACTCGCTGATCTGCCAGCGTCCGGCGAAGCGATTCAGGATGAGCTCGACGGCCATGCGCCCCACGCCGAGCCGGCGCCGCGAGCGCGTGATGAAGAACTCCGCCATGCGATAGTCGGTGCGCGGCCGCGGCGGCGCCGCGGGACTCGCGCGCAGCACGCGGGCGAAGCCCACCGGCTCGCTGCCCTTCAGGATCACCAGCGGAAAGGTATTCGGATCGCCGAACCAGTGCGCGATCTGGTCGGGCTCGCGGTGCCCGATCTCCCCCAGCGCGGGGAACAGGCCGGTGCCGGGATTCAGATCATCGAGGTAGTCGCGATAGACGCTCTGGATCCAGAGCCGGTCGGCAGGCTGGGCACGTGCATCGCGCACGCTGACGGTCACGGCGGGCATCGTGGCGGCTTCAGAAAGACACGGCCCGGACGGCTCGCGCGTGCGCTCCGTCCGGGCCGCGTTGTTCAGCCGTAAGACTCGAGGCTTACTGCTTCGGCGGCTCTTTCTGATCGGCCGGAGCGGCAGCCGGAGCAGCGGAGCCTGCAGCAGGTGCAGCAGCGGCGTCAGCAGGAGCAGCCGCCATGCCCGCGGCCGGAGCGGCCTGGTCAGCGGGAGCAGCGGCCGGCGCGGCAGCCGGAGCAGGAGGAGTAGCAGCGGTGTCGGTGCCTGCGGCTTCCTGCTTCGCGCAGGCCGTCAGCATCAGCGCCGCAACGATTGCGCTAAGAGCAAGTTTGGTGTTCATCGATATTTCCCCGAAGGAAGCAAGAGTTGTGTTGAGAAGACCACGGCCGCGTGCGACCGTTCCGCGCCTCTCAATCGAGCCGCGGAGGACGCAAATTCTATAGAAGTCCCGGTACGATTGGAAACCGGCCCCAGGGCCGCGCGGCGCGCGCCTGGGTGTCGGGTTAGCGCGACAGGCGCCGAAGCGGCTGTGGCTCACGGGAGACAAGCGAATGTCAGACATCGAACCCGAACTCGCACGAGAACTGGAAGAGTCCTTCGGACCGCATCTGGCGGCGCTCCGCGACCGCACCGCCCAGGCACTGAGCGCCTGTGGCTTCACGAGCCTGCTGGTGCATTCGGGCTCGGCGCTTACGGTGTTCGAGGACGATCGCACCTACCCCTTCGTGGCACACGCCCCCTTCAAAGTCTGGGCTCCGCTCCACGATGCGCCCGACTCATATATCTGGTTCGAGCCCGGATCGCGCCCGAAGCTGCTCCTGCACCAGCCCCGGGACTACTGGCACAAGCCCGCGGATCTGCCGCGCGGCTACTGGGTGCGCCATTTCGACGTCCTGCCCGTGGCGGACAGCGCCGCCGCGCGCGCCGCACTCCCGCGGGATCTGTCCCGCGCGGCCTACATCGGCGATAGCACGCCGGAGATTGCCGCCTGGGGGCCGGCAGCGGTGAACCCGCGCGCGCTCATGCGCACGCTCGACTACGACCGTGCAGTCAAGAGCCCCTACGAGCTCGCCTGCCTGCGGGCGGCAAACCGGCTCGGCGCGCGCGGCCATCTCGCCGCGACGCGCGCCTTCGAGGCCGGGGCGTCCGAGTTCGAGATCGAGCTCGAATTCATCGCCGCCTGCGGGTTGCGCGAGCAGGAGCTGCCCTACAACCCGATCATCGCGCTCAACGAAGGCGGCGCGGTGCTGCACTACCAGGTGCTGAACAGACACCCGCCGCACGAGCGCCACTCGCTGCTGATCGATGCCGGCGCGCAGTTCGGCGGCTACGCGAGCGACATCACCCGCACTCACGCCTACCGGGATCCGGACTTTCGCGCCCTGATCGCGCGCATGGACGAGCTGCAGCAGGGGTTGTGCTCGGGGGTGCGTGCCGGGGTGGACTGGCGCGACGTACAACTCAAGGCGCACGAGCAGACCGCGCGGCTGCTGCGGGAAGCGGACCTGGTGAGTTGCGCCGCCGAGGAGGCCGTGGCGACGGGCGTCACCCGGGTATTCCTGCCGCACGGCATCGGGCACCTGCTCGGAATCGAGGTCCACGACGTCGGCGGATTCATGAAGGGCCGCGGCGATGGGGAGATCCCCCGGCCGGAGGGGCATCCGCACCTGCGCCTGACGCGCGTGCTCGAGGCCGGCTTCGTCGTCACCATGGAGCCCGGGATCTATTTCATCCCGCAGCTGCTCGAGGCGGCGCGGGCCGACGCAGCTCAGGCGGCCCGCATCAACTGGCCGCGCGTTGCGGGACTGATGAAATTCGGGGGCATCCGCATCGAGGACGACCTCGCCATCACGGCGTCAGGCTCGGAGAACCTGACGCGCGATGCCTTCGAGGCCGCCGCGGCGGGATCTGCTTAGCGCTTTGCCAGCAGGTCCCTTATCTCCTGCAGCAATACTTCGCTGCGGGAGGGCGCTGGCGGGGGCGCGTTGGGCGCGGCCGCCGGAGCACGCTTGAGCCTGTTGATGCCCTTGATGACGATGAAGATGGACAGCGCGATCACGATGAACTCGAAGATGGTCTGCATGAAGGCGCCGTACTTGAGCAACACGGGCTTGCCCGCCGCGTTCGTCGCGATCTGAACCGCGAGCTCGCTGAAGTTCACGCTCCCGAGGATGGGAGACAGCGCCGGCATGATCACATCGCCGACTAGCGAGGAGACGATCTTCCCGAACGCTCCACCGATCACGACCCCGACGGCGAGGTCGATGACACTCCCCTTCATCGCAAATTCTTTGAATTCCGAAGCTAAGCTCATGACGAGACTCCCCCTGGTACGACCCTCACCGCGCTCAGGCGGCGGCGGTCTTCTTCTTGCGCGTACGCTTCTTCGGGGCGGCTTCCTCTGCAGGCGGGGCCTCCGCCTTCGCCGCCTTCGCGGTCTTCGATTTCGCCTTGGCCTTTGCGCGCCGCGCAGCCTGCTTCGCTTGTGGCTCGGTCGGCTGCTCGGCCGCAACGGCCGCCGGACCCTCGACGAGCTGCATCAGTGCCATGGGCGCCGAGTCGCCCGGCCGCGGCATCATGCGCAGGATGCGTGTGTAGCCGCCCGGGCGCGCCTTGAAGCGGGGACCCAGGTCGGCGAACAGCTTCTCTACCACCTCGGCGTCGCGCAGCCGCGCGAACGCCAGGCGGCGGTTGGCCTCCGCATCGCTCTTGGCGAGCGTGATGAGCGGCTCGACCACGCGGCGCAGCTCCTTCGCCTTCGGCAGCGTGGTGCGAATGGTCTCGTGCCGCAGCAGCGAGACCGACATGTTGCGCATCAGCGCGTGGCGGTGCGAGCTGTTACGCGACAGCTGGCGGCCGGAGAGTTGGTGACGCATAGTTAAATGACTTCCCGGCTGCTTTCCTCGTGCTGCTTCAGGCCGGCCGGTGGCCAGCCGTCGAGGCGCATGCCGAGCATCAGGCCGTGACTCTGCAGCACTTCCTTGATCTCGGTGAGCGACTTCTTGCCGAGGTTCGGCGTGCGCAGCAGCTCGACCTCGGTGCGCTGCACCAGATCGCCGATGTAATGGATGTTCTCGGCCTTGAGGCAGTTGGCGCTGCGCACCGTGAGCTCGAGCTCGTCGACCGGGCGCATCAGGATCGGATCGAACTGCATCTCGGAGACCTTGGTGGCCGCCTCTTCCTCGCCCTGCAGGTCGATGAACACCGACAGCTGGTCCTTGAGGATGGCGCCGGCGCGGCGGATGGCCTCCTCCGCGTCGATGGTGCCGTTGGTCTCGATGTCGATCACCAGCTTGTCGAGGTCGGTGCGCTGCTCGACGCGCGCCGCGTCCACCGAGTAGGTGACGCGCCGCACCGGCGAGAAGGACGCATCGAGCTGCAGCCGGCCGATCGGGCGCGTCTGCTCCTCGAAGGCGACGCGCGCGGCTGCCGGGCGGTAGCCACGGCCGCGCTCGACGCGCAGCGTCATGGTGAGCTCGCCCGCCTTGGTGAGGTTGGCGATCACCAGCTCCGGGTTCACGACCTCGATGTCGTGATCGACCTGGATGTCGCCGGCGGTCACCGGGCCCGGGCCCTTCTTGTGCAAGCGCAGCTCGGCGCTCTCGCGCGAGTGCATCTTGAGCGCGACCGACTTCAGGTTGAGGAGAATGTCGACTACGTCCTCCTGCACGCCCTCGATGCTCGTGTACTCGTGCAGCACGCCGTCGATCTCGACTTCGGTGATGGCGGCGCCCGGCATGGACGAAAGCAGCACGCGCCGCAGCGCGTTGCCGAGCGTATGGCCGAAGCCGCGCTCGAATGGCTCGATCACCACGCGCGCCTGGCGCGCGGTGAGCGGCTGTACTTTCACCACCCGGGGTCTCAGGAACTCGCTTACAGAACCCTGCATTGCAGTTTCACCTTGCCGGCAACACGGCCGGCGCAAAAAAGAGAAATTCGCTTACTTCGAATACAGCTCGACCACCAGGTTCTCGTTGATGTCGGGCAGGACGTCGTCCCGGCCCGGCGCCGACTTGAACACGCCGCGAAACTCCTTGTCGTTGACCTCGACCCAGTCGGGCAGCCCGACCTGCTGGGCGACGTTGAGCGCGCTCTGGATGCGCAGCTGCTTGCGCGACTTCTCGCGCACCTGCACGATGTCGCCCGCCTTCACCTGGTAGGAGGCGATGGTCACGGGCTTCTCGTTCACGGCGATCGCCTTGTGACTCACCAGCTGGCGCGCCTCGGCGCGCGTCGCCGCGAAGCCCATGCGGTACACCACGTTGTCGAGCCGGCACTCGAGCAGGCGCAGCAGGGTCTCGCCCGTGGCGCCGGTCTTGCGCGCCGCCGCCTTGTAGTAATTACTGAACTGCCGCTCGAGCACCCCGTACATGCGCCGCAGCTTCTGCTTCTCGCGCAGCTGCAGGCCGTAGTCGGAGAGCCGCTGGCGGCGCTCGCTCTTCAAGCCGCCGGGCGGCACGGTGAACTTGCACTTGTTCTCGAGCGGCTTGACGCCCGACTTCAGAAACAGGTCCGTGCCCTCGCGGCGGGCGAGCTTGCAGGTAGGTCCGATGTAACGCGCCATAGTTTCCTCGTTGCCTCTACACGCGCCGCTTCTTGGGCGGACGGCATCCGTTGTGCGGAATGGGTGTCACGTCCGAGATGCTGGTGATCTTGAGCCCGCAGTTATTGAGCGCCCGCACGGCGGATTCGCGCCCCGGGCCAGGTCCCCCGACACGCACCTCGACGTTCTTCACGCCGTGCTCCTGCGCCGCGTTGCCGGCCTTCTCGGCCGCCACCTGCGCGGCAAACGGCGTCGACTTGCGCGAGCCGCGAAAGCCGCAGCCGCCGGAGGTCGCCCACGAGAGCGTGTTGCCCTGCCGGTCGGTGATCGTGATGATCGTGTTGTTGAAGGACGCATGCACGTGCGCGATCGCATCGAGCACGTTCTTGCGAGCCTTCTTCGGCTTTTTCGGCGTTGCCGCCGCTGCCGGCGTTGCGCCTGCCGCCGGCGCTGCAGCCGCTGCGGCCTTGCCTTCGGGTTTCTGCTCTTCAGCCATGCTTTATGCCTTTCCCGGCGGGGCGTTGAGCTTCACCGCCTGCTTGCGCGGTCCCTTGCGGGTGCGCGCGTTGGTGCGGGTGCGCTGGCCGCGCACCGGGAGTCCGCGGCGATGACGTATGCCGCGCCACGAACCCAGATCCATGAGGCGCTTGATGTTCATCGACACTTCGCGCCGCAGGTCGCCCTCGACCGCGAACTTGGCGACGGCTGAGCGCAGCGCGTTGACCTCCGCCTCGGTGAGGTCCTTCACGCGGGTGGCGGGGTTGACGCCCGCGGCCTCGCAGGCGACGTGCGCCCGCGCGCGGCCCACGCCGAAGATGTGGGTCAGCCCGACCCACACGTGCTTGTTCATCGGGATGTTGATACCGGCTATGCGTGCCATGTGTTCCTTACCTCAACCCTGGCGCTGCTTGTGGCGCGGGTCCGAGCAGATGACGTAGACCACGCGCCGGCGGCGCACGACCTTGCAGTTCTTGCAGATCTTCTTGACCGACGGACGCACTTTCATTGATTAACCACCCGGCCCCGTGCGCCCGTAGCCGAGCAGGTTGGCCTTCTTGAGAAGTCCGGGATAGTGGTGCGACATCATGTGCGCATTCAGCTGCGACATGAAATCCATCACCACCACCACGACGATGAGGAGCGAGGTGCCGCCGAAACGGAACGGCACGCCGTACCGGGAAATGAGGATCTCGGGCACCAGGCACACGGCGGTCACGTACAGCGCGCCCCACAGCGTCAGGCGCGTGAGCACCTGGTCGATGTACTCGGCGGTCTGCTGTCCCGGGCGGATGCCGCGCACGAAGGCGCCGGATTTCTTGAGGTTCTCGGCAGTGTCGCGCGCATTGAACACCAGCGCGGTGTAGAAGAAGCAGAAGAAGATGATGAGCACCGCGTAGATCACCAGGTGCAGGGGCTGCCCGTAGCCGAGCGCGGCCGCCACGTCCTGCATGAAGCTCGAGATCGGCCCCTCGGCGTTGGCGCCGAAGAAGCTGGCGAGCGTCGCCGGGAACAGCAGCAGGCTGGACGCAAAGATCGGCGGGATCACGCCCGACATGTTGATCTTGAACGGCAGGTGGGTGCTCTGGCCTGCGTACATGCGCCGGCCCACCTGGCGCTTGGCGTAATCGACCGGGATGCGCCGCTGCGCGCGCTCCATGAAGACCACGAAAGCGGTCACGCCCACCACCAGGAACAGCAGCGCGAGCGCCACCGGACCCGGCATCTCGCCGTTGCTCACCGCCTCCATGGTGTTGCCGACGGCTCCCGGGAGCCCGGCGACGATGCCGGAGAGGATGATCATCGAGATGCCGTTGCCGATGCCTCGCTCGGTGATCTGCTCGCCGAGCCACATGAGGAACATCGTTCCGGTGGTCATGGTGACGGTGGCGATGGCCATGAACGGCAGGCCGGTGATCGTCGTCAGGCCACCCTTGACGAGCGCGCCGGCCGCGGCGAACGACTGGAAGGCGGCGAGAATCACGGTGGCGTAGCGCGTGTACTCGGTGATCTTGCGGCGCCCCGACTCGCCTTCCTTGCGCAGCTCCATGAGCGTCGGCACCACCATCGACATCATCTGGATGATGATCGAGGCGGAGATGTAGGGCATGACGCCCATGGCGAAGATCGACAGGCGCGACAGCGCGCCGCCCGAGAACAGGTTGACGATCCCGAGGATGGTGTTGGACTTGTCGCCGAAGAAGCGCGCGACTTCCGCCGGGTTGATGCCCGGCACCGGGATGAAGGTACCGATGCGGTACACCACCAGCGCGCCGATCAGGAAGAAGATGCGGCTGCGGATTTCCCCGAAACGGGCAGCGTCGCCTAGCGCCGCGGCCGGATTGCTGAATGTAGTATTGGCCATTGCCTTGGATGCGTCCTTAGCCCGCCTTCTCCGGCGTGCTCTCCTCGATCCTGCCGCCGGCGGCCTCGATCGCCGCGCGCGCGCCCTTGGTGACCGCCACGCCCTTGAGCGTCACCGCCTTCTTGAGCTCCCCGGACAGCACCACCTTGGCGCGCTCGGCCGACGGCGCTACCACACCGGCCCGCTTCAGGGCCTCGAGATCGACCACCTCGCCCGCGACCTTGGCGAGCTCGTGCAGGCGCACTTCGGCGCGCGTGCGCTTGATGTCGGAGCGGAAGCCGACCTTCGGCATGCGGCGCTGCAGCGGCATCTGGCCGCCCTCGAAGCCGACCTTGTGGTAGCCGCCCTTGCGGGCGCGCTGTCCCTTGGTGCCGCGGCCGCAGGTCTTGCCCTGGCCGGCGGAGGCCCCGCGGCCGACGCGCAGCCGCGGACGGCGGGCGCCGCGAGCGGGTTTCAGTGTATTGAGTCGCATGAGCTTCAGACGCCTTTCCCGGCGGCGCGGTTCACGGCGCCGTCACTCTCTACCTTGAGCAGATGCACGGCAGCACGGATCATGCCGCGGTTCTGCGGCGTATCGCTGACCGTCACGGTCTGACGGATGCGGCGCAGCCCGAGGCCGCGCGCGGACGCCCGGATGTTCCCCAGCTGCCCGGCCAGGCTCCTCACCAGCGTCACCTTCAGTTGCTTGTCCGCCATGATCTTCAGCCCGTGATCTCTTCGAGGCTCTTGCCGCGCTTCGCCGCGATCTCCTCGGGCGAGCGGATCCTGGCGAGCGCATTGATGGTCGCGCGCACCACGTTGATCGGGTTGCGTGAGCCGTAGCTCTTGGCGAGCACGTTGCGCACGCCCGCGCACTCGAGCACCGCACGCATGCCGCCGCCGGCGATGACGCCGGTACCATCCGAGGCCGGTTGCATGTAGACGCGCGTGGCCCCGTGGGTGCCGGTGATCGCGTAGTGCAGCGAATCGTTGCGCAGCGCTACGTTGATCAGGTTCTTGCGCGCCTGGGTCATGGCCTTGGAGATCGCCACCGGCACCTCACGCGCCTTGCCGAAGCCATAGCCGACGCGCCCGGCCGTGTCGCCGACCACGGTCAGCGCCGTGAAACCGAACTGCCGGCCGCCCTTGACGACCTTGGCGGTGCGATTCACTGCGACGAGCTTCTCTACGAACTCGTCCGCCGGCTGGCCCTTTTCCGCTCTTGCCATATGGTGTTACCTGCTCAGAATTCAAGACCCGCTTCGCGGGCTGCATCCGCGAGCGCCTTGACGCGCCCGTGGAACTGGAAACCAGACCGGTCGAAGGCCACCTTGTTGACCCCCGCGGCCTTGGCCTGCTCGGCGATGGCACGCCCGACGGCCTTGGCGGCGGCGACGTTGCCGGTGCCCTTCAGGCCCTCGCGCACCTTCTCCTGCACCGTGGAGGCGGCCGCAATCACCTTGGCGCCCGCCTCGGTGGTCACCTGGGCGTAGATGTGGTTCGGCGTGCGGTGCACGGTGAGACGCGCCAGCCCCAGGTCGCGAATGTGCGCGCGCGTCTTGACCGCGCGGCGCAGCCGCCGCTCCTTCTTGGTGGTGCTCATTTCTTCTTCCCTTCCTTCAGGGTGATCTGCTCGCCGGCATAGCGCACCCCTTTGCCCTTGTAGGGTTCGGGGGGACGCACGCCGCGGATCTCCGCTGCCACCTGCCCGACCTTCTGCCGGTCGATGCCCTTGACGATGATCTCGGTCAGGCTCGGCGTCTCGATGCTGATGCCCTCCGGGATCGGGAAATTCACCGGGTGCGAGAAGCCGAGCGTGAGGTTGAGGGTCTTGCCCTGCAGCTGTGCGCGGAAGCCGACGCCGACCAGCTCGAGCTTCTTCTCGTAGCCCTTGGTGACGCCGCGCACCATGTTGGCCAGGTGCGCGCGCGTGGCGCCGGCGCGCGTGCGCGCCAGGTCCGGATCCGCGAAGCTCACCTGCAGCTTCTTTTCCTCCTGCGCCACGCTGACGCCGGGGGTGAGCGGCAGGCTGAGCGAGCCCTTGGCGCCCTTGATGGTGACCGCCTCCGCGGCGATGGTCGCGGTTACGCCCTGCGGCAGCTCGACCGGTGCTTTGGCAATTCTCGACATGATGGCTCGCTACCTCAGGCGACGATGCACAGGACTTCGCCGCCCTGTCCGATCGAGCGCGCCTGCTTGTCGGTCATGACGCCCTTCGGGGTCGAGACGATCGCTGTCCCCATGCCCCCGAGCACCTTCGGCAGGTGGTCCTTGCCGCGATAGATGCGCAGTCCCGGACGGCTGATGCGCTCCAGGCGGTCGATTACCGGCCGGCCCTCGAAGTACTTGAGGCCTATGGTGAGGCGCGGCTTGCCGCCGTCGGCGTCCAGGCGGAAGTCGGCGATGTAGCCCTCGTCCTTCAGCACCTTGACGATGGCGGTCTTCAACCGCGAGGAGGCGAGCTGCACCTCCGCCTTGCCGGCGGTCTGGCCGTTGCGGATGCGGGTGAGAAGATCGGCGACTGGATCGGTCATGCTCATGCTGCGTCCCTCACCAGCTCGCCTTCGCCAGGCCCGGAATCTCGCCGCGCGCGGCCACTTCGCGGATCTTCACCCGCGCGAGGCCAAACTTGCGGTACACGCCGCGCGAGCGGCCCGTGATAGCGCAGCGGTTGCGCTGGCGCGAGGGGCTCGCGTCCCGCGGCATCGACTGCAATGCCGCCTGCGCCGCTACGCGCTCCTCGGGCGAGCTCCTGGGGCTGCGGATCAGCTCCTTGAGCTTCGCGCGTTTTGTCGCGTGCTTCTTCACGACTCGTGCGCGACGCTTCTCGCGCTCGACCATGCTCGTCTTTGCCATAGATTACTTGCGGAATGGGAAGTTGAATGCCTCGAGCAACGCTCGGCCGTGACGGTCGTCCTTCGCCGTCGTAGTGATGGTGATATCCATACCCCGCACCTGGTCGATCTGGTCGTACTGGATCTCGGGGAAGATGATCTGCTCCTTGACGCCGAGCGAGAAATTGCCCTGGCCGTCGAAGGAACGCGGCGACACACCGCGGAAGTCGCGGATGCGCGGCATCGCGATGCTGATGAGACGGTCGAGGAACTCGTACATGCGCATTCCCCGCAACGTCACCTTGGCGCCGACCGCGAGCCCGGCGCGGATCTTGAAGGAGGCGATCGCCTTGCGCGACTTGGTCACCAGCGGTTTCTGGCCGGTGATCTTGACGAGATCGGCAACCGCGGCGTCCATGATCTTCTTGTCGGCGACCGCCTCGCCGACGCCCATGTTGACCGTGATCTTGGCGATGCGCGGCACCTGCATGACGTTGTCGATCTTGAGATCGGAACGCAGCTTCGGGATGACCTTCTCGCGGTAGAACTGTTGCAGCCGCGGCGGAGCTGAGCGCTGGTCGGCCGCGCGGTGGCCGTGGGCCTCGGCCTGCTTACCGGCCTCGGCTTGCTTGCCGCCCTCGGCCTGCTTGCCGCCCCCGGCGTGCTTGCCGCCCCCGGCCTGCTTCTCAGGCTTACCCGCCTGCTTCTGCTTGCCGGGTTTGCCGGCGTCTTTGCCTGCATCGGGTTCAGACATCGAGCATCTCTCCATTTGACTTGAAGAAGCGCACGCGCTTGCCGTCGGCGAGCTTGCGGATCCCGACGCGATCGCCCTTCTTGGCGGACGGGTTCCAGATCGCGACCTTGGAGGCCGGCAACGGCATCTCCTTCTCGATGATGCCGCCCTGCTTGTTGACCTGCGGGTTCGGCTTCTGGTGCTTCTTGACGCGGTTGATGCTCTCGATCAGGACGCGGCCACCCGCCAGCACCTGCAGCACCGCGCCCTTGCGGCCCTTGTCGCGCCCGGAAAGCACCACCACCTGGTCGCCCTTGCGGATCTTGTTCATGGCTTCAGAGGACCTCGGGGGCCAGCGAAATGATCTTCATGAACTGCACGTTGCGCAGCTCACGCGTCACGGGCCCGAAGATGCGCGTGCCGATGGGCTCGAGCTTGTTGGTGAGCAGCACGGCCGCGTTGCCGTCGAAGCGGATGAGCGAGCCGTCGGGACGGCGCACGCCGCGCGTGGTACGAACCACGACCGCGTCGTAGACCTCGCCCTTCTTCACCTTGCCGCGCGGGATGGCGTCCTTGACGCTCACCTTGATGACATCGCCCACGGTCGCGTAACGACGCCGCGTGCCGCCCAGCACCTTGATGCACATCAGGGTGCGCGCGCCGCTGTTGTCGGCGGCGTTCAGCATGGTGCGCATCTGGATCATGACCGGGCCGCTTTCTGCACGATCTCGAGCAGCCGCCACGACTTGTGCCGCGACATGGGTCGGCACGGGATGATGACGACCAGGTCGCCCTCGCGCGAGCTGCCGTCCTCGTCGTGGGCCAGGAGCTTGGTGGTGCGGCGGATGTACTTGCCGTAGGTCGGGTGCCGCACCAGCCGCTCGATCTCGACCGCGATGGTCTTCTGCATCTTGTTGCTCACCACGCGCCCGGTGAGGGTACGCGCGCCACGCGCCTCGGCCGCAGGCAACGCCGCCGTCTGCGCAGCCGCGTCCGCCCCTGCTGTCACCGACTCCGCCGGCACCGCGGCCGCCTCGGCAGCAACAGCCGCGGCCGTCGGCGCGGGGGCAACCGTCGCGCGCGCGGGCGCCGCAGCCGCCGGCTTCGCCTTGGCGTGCGACTTCGCCTTGGCCGTCTTCGCCTTCGGGGCCGCCTTGGTGGTCTTCGTCTTGCTCGCGCTCATTTCCCTTTACCTCCGCCGCCGGCGCGCTGCTTCGCCCGCAACGCCGTCTTCACGCGCGCGATGTTGCGGCGCGCGGCACTGAACTGATCGGGCTTGGGCTGCTGGCCCGTGGCGCGCTGCATGCGCAGCGCGAACTGCTCCTTGCGCAGCGCCAGCAGCTCGTCGGCGAGCTCGGCCTCCGAGTGGCTCTTCAGCTTCTCGCGAAACTGACGTACCTGGGCGAGTTTCATCAGCGCACCTGCCGTTTCACGAACGTGGTGGACACCGAGAGCTTCGACCCGGCGAGGCGGAACGCCTCGCGCGCGGTGGGCTCGTCCACCCCTTCCATCTCGAACAGCACCTTGCCGGGCTGCACGCGCGCCACGTAGTACTCGACGTTCCCCTTGCCCGAGCCCATGCGGACCTCGAGCGGCTTCTTCGAGATCGGCACGTCCGGAAACACCCGGATCCAGATCTGTCCGCCGCGCTTCACGTAGCGCGCCATGGCACGGCGCGCGGCCTCGATCTCGCGGGCCGTCATGCGCGCACGGCTGGTCGCCTTGAGGCCGAACTCGCCGAAGGACACGTGGGCGCCGCGCGTCGCAAAGCCGGCGTTGCGGCCTTTGAACTGCTTGCGGTACTTGGTGCGTTTGGGCTGCAGCATCTCGTTAGGCCTTCACTTCAGGCCTGGGCCGGGGGCGGCTCGCTGGGCGCGGCCGGCGGCGGCGCGCCGGGCGGCGCTACCGCCGGAGTGACCGCGGGCGCTGCCGCAGCGGCCGGGGCGGCCTCCTCGGCCGGCTCCTGCGCGGCGAGCTCGCTCTTGTCGAATACCTCGCCCTTGAAGATCCACACCTTGACGCCGATGACGCCGTAGGTGGTGTGCGCCTCCGACAGGCCGTAGTCGATGTCGGCGCGGAAGGTATGGAGCGGAATGCGCCCCTCGCGGTACCACTCGGTGCGGGCGATCTCGGAGCCGTTCAGCCGTCCTGAGACGCGCACCTTCACGCCGAGCGCGCCCGATCTCATGGTGCTCATCACCGCGCGCTTCATCGCGCGGCGGAACATCACGCGCTTCTCGATCTGCTGCGCGATGGAGTCGGCGACCAGCTTCGAGTCGAGCTCGGGCTTTCTGATCTCGGCGATGTTGAGCCGCACGTCGATGACCGCCATGCCGAGCAGCGCCGCCGTCTCCTGGCGCAGCTTCTCGATGTCCTCGCCCTTCTTGCCGATCACGATGCCGGGACGCGCGGTCTGGATGGTGATGTTGACCTTCTTGGCGGCGCGCTCGATCTGGATGCGGCTGACGGATGCTTCCTTCAGCTTCTCGTGGAGAAACTCACGCACGCGGAAGTCGGTGTGCACCTGCGCCGGGAACTGCTTCTTGGCGGCGTACCAGCGGCTGGTCCAGTCGCGGGTGATCCCGAGTCGTATCCCTAACGGATTGACCTTCTGACCCATGGCCCTTAATCCTTCCTGCCGTCGCTCACGCCGACGGTGATGTGGCTGTTGCGCTTGATGATGCGCGCGCCGCGTCCCTTGGCGCGGGCCGCGAAGCGCTTGAACTGCGGGGCCGCATCCACGTGGATGAGCGACACCTTGAGCAGGTCGATGTCGGCGCCGTGGTTGTGCTCGGCGTTGGCGACCGCGGACTCGAGCACCTTGCGCACCAGCTTGGCACCCTTCTTCGGCATGAACTTGAGCGTCGCGATCGCATTGCCGACCGGCTGGCCGCGTACCACGTCGGCGACCAGCCGGCACTTCTGCGGCGAGATGCGCGCGTAGCGGAGCTTGGAGGTGACTTGCATGGCTTCAGGTCGTCGGCGCCGGGGAGGCCTCGACCTTGCGGTCGCCCGAGTGCGCCTTGAAGGTACGGGTCGGAGAAAACTCGCCGAGCTTGTGGCCCACCATGTTCTCGGTGACCAGCACCGGCACGTGCTGGCGGCCGTTATGCACGGCGATGGTGAGTCCCACCATCTCCGGGATGATCATCGAGCGGCGCGACCAGGTCTTGATCGGCTTGCGATCGTTCCTGGCGGACGCGACCTGCACCTTCTTCGCGAGGTGCAGGTCGACGAACGGTCCCTTCTTCAATGAGCGTGGCATGTGCTTTGTCGCTCCGATCAGCGAATGCGGTTCTTGCGGCGCTGGACGATCATGTTGTCCGTGCGCTTGTTGTGACGGGTCTTGAGTCCCTTGGTGTTCCAGCCCCACGGCGACACCGGGTGCGGGTTGCCCTGGCCGGACTTGCCCTCGCCGCCGCCGTGCGGATGATCGACCGGGTTCATGGCGAGTCCGCGCACCGTCGGGCGGATGCCGCGCCAGCGCTTGGCGCCAGCCTTGCCGTAGCTGCGCAGGTTGTGCTCATCGTTCCCCACCTCGCCGATCGTCGCGCGGCAGTCGATGTGCACCTTGCGGGTCTCGCCGGACTTGAGGCGCACGTAGGCGTAGATCCCCTCGCGGGCCGTGAACGACACCGAGCTGCCGGCGCTGCGCGCGAGCTGGCCGCCGCGGCCGGGCTTCAACTCCACGTTGTGGATGATCGAGCCGACCGGCACGTGGCGCAGCGACATGGCGTTGCCCGGCTTGATCGGCGCATCCGCGCCCGAGCGCACTTCGTCACCGGGCTTCGCGCCCTTGGGAGCGAGGATGTAGCGCCACTCGCCGTCCGGATACTTGATGAGCGCGATGTGGCTGGTGCGGTTCGGGTCGTACTCGAGCCGCTCGATGACGCCGGTGATCCCGTCCTTGTCGCGCTTGAAGTCGATGATGCGGTACTTCTGTCCCGAGCCGCCGCCCTTGTGGCGCGTGGTGATGCGGCCAAAGTGATTGCGCCCGCCGGTCTTGTGCTGGTGGGCGGTGAGCTCCATGCGCGGCCCGCCCTTATAGAGGTGCGAGCGGTCGACCTTGACGACCGCGCGCGTGCCGGGAGTGCGGGGCTTGTACTTGATGAGAGGCATAACGGTGAGTCCTGTCAGGCCTTGGCGCGCGCTTCGTAGTCGATGGACTGCCCGGGCGTGAGGCTCACGTAGGCCTTCTTCCAGTCCTGGGTACGCCCGGCGATGCGGCCGAAGCGCCGCTGCTTGCCCGGCTCGTTGACCACCTGGACGCCCGCGACCTTGACGTCGAACATCAGCTCGACCGCCTTCCTGATGTCGGTCTTGGTCGCCTCGCGGCGCACGCGGAACGTGTACTGGTTGTGGTTCTGCATCGCGAGCGAGGTCTTCTCGGTCACGTGCGGCGCGATCAGCACGCTCATCAGCTGCTCACGATTCACTGCAGGCGCTCCTCGATCAGCTTCACGGCGCCGACCGTCATCAGCACCTTGTCGTACGCGGCGAGCGAGACGGGATTCAGCGCCGTCACCTCGATCACCTCGACGTGCGGGAGATTCCGCGCGGCGAGCGCGAGCTTCTGGTCGGTCGCCTCGACCACGATCAGCACCGAGCGGAGCGACCACTCCTTGAGTTGGGTCGCGAGCAGCCTGGTCTTCGGCTCGGAGAGCTGAATGCCGTCGGTCACGAGCAGCCGCTCGGTGCGTGCGAGCTCGGACAGCATCGAGCGCAGCGCACCGCGATACATCTTGCGGTTCACCTTCTGCTCGAAGCTGCGCGGCTTGGCGGCGAAGGTCTTGCCGCCGCCGACCCAGATCGGCGAGCGGTTGGATCCGGCACGCGCCTGGCCCGTGCCCTTCTGCGCATACGGCTTCCTGCCGCCGCCACGCACCTCGGCGCGCGACTTCTGCGCCTTGGTGCCGGCACGCCCCGCATTGCGGTAGGCGGTCAGCACCTGGTGAACCAGAGACTCGTTGAACTTGTGGCCGAAGGCGGCTTCAGATACCTGGACCGTCGCCCC
>DATMMK010000064.1:0-5520 GCA_035569755.1 Steroidobacteraceae bacterium | reverse complement strand
CGTGGCGAGTGCGCCGAGCGGCACCTGACATCCGCCTTCCAGGCGCCGCAGCAGCGCGCGCTCGGCAGTCGCAGCCAGGCGCGCCTCGGGCTCATCGAGTGCCGCGAGCCAGCGCCGCGTCTCCCGATCGTCGCTCCGCGCGCACACCCCGATCACACCCTGCGATACCGCAGGCGGAAAGCTCTCCGGCGAGAGAAACTCGCTCACGTGCTGCGCCAGACCGAGCCGCGTGAGACCGGCCGCAGCGAGCACAATGGCGTCGTACTCTCCGTGCTGCAGCCGCTCGATACGGGTCGGCACGTTGCCGCGCAACTCGAGCAGCGCCGCATCCGGACGCAGGCGCGCGAGAAAAGCCCTGCGACGCAGGCTGCTCGTGCCGATGCGCGCCCCCATAGGCAGCGCCGCGAGCGCTGCCCCGCTGCGGCTCACGAGCGCGTCGCGGGGATCAGCCCGTGGCAGCAGCGCCGCGAGTGTGAGCCCGGGTTCGAGCTCTGTCGGCAGGTCCTTCAGGCTGTGCACGGCGACGTCGACTTCCCCGGCGAGCAGCGCCCGATCGATCTCCCGGGTGAAAAATGCACGCCCGCGGGTCTGCCACAGCGGAACATCGCTCTGCAGGTCTCCCGAGGTGCGGATGTGCACGAGCTCAACCGCGGGAGCATCCGGCTGCGCGGCGACGCGCGCTGCCACCTCCCGGGCCTGCCACAGGGCGAGCGCCGAGGCGCGCGTCCCGATACGCAGTGTGCGCATGCCGCTCATGGCTCGCCTTCGGTGAGAAAGCGGTAGCCGACTCCCCACACGGTGAGGAAGTGCCGCGGGTTGCCCGGATCCTTCTCGAAGCGCTTGCGCAGGCGCAGGATGAAGTTGTCCACCGTGCGGGTTGAGGGGAACACGTCGTACCCCCAGACCCGCTCGAGCAGATCCTCGCGCGAGACGATCTGACCGGTGTGCTCGGCGAGCACCTTGAGGATCATCGCTTCCTTCTCGGTGAGCTCCTGCGGCTCGCCGTTCCAGGCGCGGGCGCGGAAGGCGCGGAAGTCCACTTCGTTCCCACCGAAGCGCAGCACCGCCGTGGCGCTGGTGGCGGAGGCGCTGCGGTACCAGTCCCAGCGGCGCAGGATCGCACGCACGCGCAGCAGAAACTCCTGCAGATGAAACGGCTTCGCCAGATAGTCATCGCCGCCCGCCTCGAGTCCGCGCACCCGGTCGGCGGGATCGCCGCGCGCGGTCAGGAACAGCACCGGTGTGGTGTTGCCGCGTGCGCGCAGCGTACGGCAGACGCTCAGCCCGTCGGCGCCCGGCAACATCACATCGAGGATGACGAGCGCGCAGCCGTGCCGGGCGAGCCAGTCGAGCGCCCGCTCTCCGTCAGGGGAGACGGTCACCTCGTAACCTTCCGCGCGCAGGTTCTCCATGACACCTGCCGCGAGGTGTGGGTCGTCCTCGACCACGAGCACGTGCGTCGGCGGCGCGGCGGTCACGGCCGCGTCTCCTGCCCGGCCGCCGGCTGCGGCGGGGCGGCGGCACTCATCAACGCCGCCGGCCAGATGAGGCGCACGCTTGCACCCTTTCCGGGGCCATCGCTCTGCGCACTGACCCGGCCGTCCGCCAGTTCCATCAGCCTGCGTACGATGTAGAGCCCGAGCCCCGTGCCGTAGTAGCCGCTCGCGCCACTGCGCAGCCGGCTGAATTTCTGGAACAGCCGCGCGCTCTCGGCCGGCGCAAAACCGACGCCGCTGTCACGCACCAGCAACTCGACCTCGCGCTCGCTCGCTCGTGCGCTGAGCGTGATGCGGCCGCCGCCCGCGCTGCGCACGGCGGCGAGCGCATTCTCGAGCACGTTGCGCACCACCACATCGAGCGCCAGCGGATCGCTCACCACGGTGAGCGTCGACGGGATGTCGACAGAAATGGAGATGGGCTCCTGGCGGGCGCGCTCCTCGAGCTGCGCGGTGACGCGCGCCACGGCGCCTGCGAGCTGCAGCGGCTCTGACTTGAGGTCTACCCGCCCGCGCTCGAGGCGTGCGCTCTCGAGGATCTGAGTGACCATCTGCTCCATGCGCGCGAGGTCGGCGAGCATGCGATCGATGAGGGGCCGAGCCGCTTCCGGGCTCGGCGCGCGCAGCGCCAGAGTCTCCAGCGAGAGCTGCAGGCTCGCGAGCGGGGTTTTGAACTGATGCGAGACCAGGGCCAGAAAGCTGTCCTGCTGCTCGCGCACGCGCGCTTCCTCGCGCAGCGCGCGCGCGATCACGGCTATGCATGCCGCGAGTGCCAGCAGGAAGAATGACCCCTCCCACGCATACTGTCGATAGCGGCGATGTTCCTCGGTCGTGAGCGCTTCGGCGAGCGCTGGGGCGAGCGAAGCGTGCCCGGTACTGATGGCGATGCCGGGCAGCAGCTGCTGCACCCGCGCAGGCGCAGCACCCGAATCGAGCAGCGCCTGCGCCGCGGCCACCTGCTCGGTGTAGGCCGTGCGCGCTGCCGACACCTTCTCGACGGTATAGGCATGCTGGTCGAACAACCACCATCCCACCTGCACGGCGGACACCACCACCAGCGCGAGCGCAGTGAGTTGGAAGACCCGCGTCGCCTTCATGCGATCGTTGCCAATGACTCGCGCAGCGCTTCCGCCAGGCGCGTGAGCTCGGCGTGACCGTGCGCGAGTGACAGGAAGCACGCCTCATAGGCGGAAGGTGGCAGGTAGACGCCACGATCGAGCATGGCGTGGAACAGTGCTGCGAAGCGCGCGGATTCCGCGGCGGTGAGCGGCGCGGCCACGCGCGGTGCACCGGCTGCGTGAAACGACAGCCAGAAGAGTGACCCCACCCTGACGAGGTGCACCGGGAAGGGGGCCGCGGAGAGCACCGGCGTGAGCAGTCGCTCGAGCTCTGCGCCGCTCGACTCGAGCCGCTCCCAGCCCGATTCGCGCACGAGCAGATCGAGCGTTGCGAGGCCGGCCGTCATGGCGACGGGATTGCCCGAGAGGGTGCCGGCCTGGTAGGTGTCACCGTCAGGCGCGAGCCGCGCCATGATGCGGCGCGCGCCGCCAAACGCCCCGACCGGCATGCCGCCGCCGATCACCTTGCCGAAGGTCGCGAGATCCGGTGCGATAGCGAGACGCTCTGCGGCGCCCCCGCGACCCAGGCGGAAACCCGAGATCACCTCATCGAAGATCAGCAGCGCGTCGTGTCGAAGCGTCAGCGCGCGCAACCCCTGAAGGAAGGCGCGCCGCTGCGGCAGGAGACCGTGGTTGGCGGGCAATGGCTCGATGATCACCGCAGCGATGCGCCCACCCTCGCGGGCAAAGAGCTCTTCGGCGGCCGCCTCGTCATCGAGCGGCAGCACGCGCGTGCAGCCGACGAAGGCCTCCGGCACACCGGCCGAAGAGGGCCGGCCGAAAGTGGCGAGTCCCGAGCCGGCCGCCACCAGCAGATGATCGGCGTGCCCGTGGTAGCAGCCGGCGAACTTGACGATCAGCTCGCGCCCGGTGAAGGCGCGCGCCACGCGGATCGCGCTCATGACCGCTTCGGTGCCGGAGGACACGAAGCGCACCTGCTCCACCGGGGAGTAAGCGGCCACGACGCGCTCGGCGAGCTCCACTTCGGGGGCACACGGCGCGCCGTAGGTCATGCCGCGCGCGAGCGCCTCGGTGACGGCGGCGACGACCGCGGGGTGCGCGTGACCGGCGATGAGCGGACCCCACGATCCGACGAAGTCGAGATAAGCCCGGCCATCCGCATCGAACACCTGCGCGCCGGCTCCACGCGCGATGAAGAGCGGCGTGCCGCCGACGGCGCGAAAGGCCCGTACCGGTGAGTTCACGCCGCCGGGAATGACGCGGCGGGCGCGGTCGTACAGCTCGGCCGAGCGAGGCCGGTTCGACCGGCCTTCGACCATTGCGGGCTCTCGACTCATCTCTCCCCCTCATCAGCGACATCCATGGCATGCCGCCGCGGCGCATGCGCGCCATCGAAGAACGCCTCCACCGCATCGCTGCCGGCATGCACCGCCGCCGCCCGCAAACCCGCGAGTGGCAGGTGGGCGAGGCGGTGCGCGAGTGTTCCGGCGAGTCGCTCGAGCTGCGCGCGCTCGCGCGCATCGAGTGTACGCAACTCGCTCTTGAGCGCACGCGCCACTTCCGCCGCGGCGATCTGCTCGAATGTCTCGCGCAACCGCGCGAGGCGTGGCCCGATCGCGCGCAGTGCCAGCTCGGTGCGCAGACGCGCGAGCCGCTCATCGATCGCGGCGCGCACCGGTGCGAGGCGCACGAGCTGGGCGAGGCGCCGTCCCTGCGCGAGCTCGATGAGCTCGTGCATGCCGACGCGGGTAAGCCCGGCGCTGCGCGCCACGGCGGAGTCGACGTTGGGCGGAACACCGAAATCGACGAGCAGCGGTGCGTGCGGCGCTGTCGCCTTGAGGCGCGTCAGCGCCGCCGCATCGAGCAATGCGGTGCCACCGCCCGCCGCCAGCACGAGTGCGCTGAGGGGCGGCGGTCGCAGGCGGAAAGCTTCGAGGGATAGTGCCTCGCCCGAGACGCTCGCGGCCAGCTCCTGTGCCGCTTCCAGTGTGCGATTGACGATGACGAGTGGTGCCCGTGCTGCGTGCAGTATGGCCGCGCAGCGGCGCGTCATGGGTGACACCCCGAGCAGTGCCACCCGGCCTGGCTCCGCTGCGAGGTGTTGCCGCACGCGATCGGCTGCCAGCTCCGCGAGCGATGGCGCATGCACGCCGGCGGAAAGCCGCCGCATGCGGCGCGCCAGACCGAGCGCCTCGCCCACGAGGCGATCGAGAATCGGGCCGCAGGTGTGTACGGCGCGCGAGTCCTCCCAGGCGCCGCGCAACTGGACGGCGATCTCGTGCTCGCCGGTCTGTGCCGAATCCAGCCCGCAAGCGACGAGCAGTACATGCTCAACTGCCGCTTCGCCGATCCAGGCACGCAGCACGCGTGTGGCTTCACCAGGCTCGGGCGCGCGGCCGGTCAGGATGTGGAACACCTCCTGGCGCAGGTCACCTGCAGGGGTGCCGTCTTCGGTGGAATACAACACCTCGACGCGGTTGCAGGTGCCGACATAGAGGATTTCCGAGGCCTTGAGCAGAGTACGCAATGCCGGCAGGCGCGCGGGCAGTTCTGCCCGTGGAACGGCAAAGCGTGCGACCTCCTCCACCCCTGCATGGCGATAGGAGAGGCCCACGACACCAATCTGGTGCATCCCGGAAGCTTAACCGCATGGGCTCCCGGGGGATGTCATCGAATGGTCACGGCGCCAGAGACGGGCTGCACAAATCGGCACTCAGCCCGGCCGTGGGCCCGCCCTCGTTGGTGCTGCCGCGGTCGGTCATCTCGCAGATCTCACCAGTGGGCTGACGGCCGCAGTGGAGCGGGTGATGGGAATCGAACCCACGTTAGCAGCTTGGGAAGCTGCAGTTCTACCATTGAACTACACCCGCGCCCGCGAACATCTTAGGAGCGTCGCGGCGCGCTGCGCAACTTGCGAAACGCGCCGGAACACTCTCATTCAGGCG
>DATMMK010000063.1:0-12503 GCA_035569755.1 Steroidobacteraceae bacterium | reverse complement strand
GACGGATCATGAGGCACCCCGCCCGGCGCGGCTCGAGTTGATCTGTGCGCGCAGCGCCTCGGCTGCCGCGCGCGCGCCGGCGGCGAAGTCTGCACCCGCGCTGCGCGCCGAGCCGTAGAGGATGGCGCGCGAGGAACTCATCATGAGGCCGGTGCCTTCCGCCGTCTGGCCGTTCTGGACCGCCTGCGCCACGTCCGCCCCCTGCGCGCCGACGCCCGGAAGGAGCAGCGGCATGGCGCCCACGATGCGGCGCACCTCGGCGAGCTCGCGCGGATAGGTAGCGCCCACGACCAGCGCGCAGTTGCCGCGGCCGTTCCAGCGCGTGGCGGCGAGCTCTGCGACCACGTGGTACAGCCGCCGCGCGCCGACCTCAAGGTCCTGCAGATCGCGCGCGCCGGGATTGGAGGTGCGGCAGAGGATCACGACGCCCTTGTCGGCGTGCTTCAGGAACGGCTCGAGCGAGTCGCCCCCGAGGTAGGGATTGACGGTCACGGCGTCCGCGCCGTAGCGCTCGAAGGCCTCGATGGCGTAGCGCTCGGCGGTGTTGCCGACGTCGCCGCGCTTGCCGTCGAGGATCACCGGGATCCCCGGATAGCTGCGGTGCACGTACTCGATGGTGCGCTCGAGCTGGTCCTCGGCCTCGTAGGCGGCGTAGTGCGCGAACTGCGGCTTGTAGGCGCACACCAGGTCGTGCGTCGCGTCGATGATCGCCTTGTTGAACTGGAAGATCGGCGAGGGTGCGGCCGCGATCCCCGGCGGAAAGCGCTCGATCTCGGGGTCGAGCCCCACGCACAGGAGCGAGTCGTTCTTTTCCCAGGCGCGCGCGAGAGCCAGGCAGAAGGCGCTCATGCAACCCGCGGCGTAGTGTGCGCGGCGCGCTTCTTCAGGTGCACGAGCAGGATGGACACGGCCGCGGGGGTGACGCCCGGGACGCGGCCCGCCTGACCGAGCGTCGCGGGCCGCGCTTCGGCGAGGCGCTGGCGCACTTCGTGGGAGAGCCCGGCGAGCGTGCGGTAGTCGATATCGGCCGGCAGCCGCGTCTCCTCGTTGCGCCGCGCCCGCTCGATCTCCTCCTGCTGCCGCTCGAGGTAGCCGGCGTAACGGGCTCGCACCTCGACCTGGGTGCGGATCTGCTCCGCGAGGCGCGCATCGATCGGCAGCACGGGCTCGTCGTCGTCGCTCTCCGCCAGCCACTCCGGAGGGCCGGTCACCTCGAGCAGCGCCTCGTAGGTGACGCCCGGGCGCCTCAGCAGCTCGAAGGCGCAGGCGTCCTGCGCGAGGGGCGCGCCGAGCACCCGGGCGGCCCAGTCCGCGGGCAGCTGGCCGGGCTTGACGCGCAGCTCCGTCAGCCGCTCGATCTCGAGGTCGGTGAGGTACTGCTTGATCTCGAAGAAACGCCAGCGCTCCGGGTCGATGAGCCCGAGCTCACGCCCGAGGGGCGTGAGGCGCGCATCGGCATTGTCCTCGCGCAGCAGCAGCCGATGCTCGGCGCGGCTCGTGAACATGCGGTAGGGCTCGCGCGTGCCGCGCGTCACCAGGTCGTCGACGAGCACGCCGAGATAGGCATCGCTGCGCTTCGGCACCCAGGGCTCGCGGCCGAGCACGGCGCGCGCGGCATTGATGCCGGCGAGCAGGCCCTGCGCGGCGGCCTCCTCGTAGCCGGTCGTGCCGTTGATCTGCCCCGCGAAGTACAGGCCGCCGAGCGCCTTCGTCTCGAGCGCGCCCGTGAGGTCGCGCGGATCGAAGTAGTCGTACTCGATCGCGTAGCCGGGCCGCGTCAGGTGCGCGTTGCCGAAGCCGCGGATGGTGCGCACGAACTCGACCTGCACGTCGAAGGGCAGGCTGGTCGAGATCCCGTTGGGGTAGATCTCGTGGGTGTTGAGCCCCTCGGGCTCGACGAAGATCTGGTGCGAGGTCTTCTCCGCGAAGCGCACCACCTTGTCCTCGACCGAGGGGCAGTAGCGGGGACCGACCCCCTCGATCACCCCGGTGAACATCGGCGAGCGATCGGTCGCAGCCCGGATGATCTCGTGCGTTCGCTCGTTTGTATGAGTAATAAAACAATCAACCTGTCTGGGATGATCTTCGACTCTCCCGAGAAACGAAAAGACCGGCGTGGGCACGTCGCCGGGCTGGCGGGTCATGGTCGACCAGTCAAGGGTGCGGCCATCGATCCGCGGCGGCGTGCCGGTCTTCAGCCGCCCGACCCGAAGGCCGAGGTCGCGGAGCCTCGCGGCGAGGCGCATCGAGGCGGGGTCGCCGGCGCGCCCCCCCTGGTAGTTGTCGAGGCCGACGTGAATGCGGCCGCCGAGGAAGGTGCCGACGGTGAGCACCACCGCGCGCGCGCGGATCTCGATGCCGGTGAGGGTGAGCACACCGCACACCCGGCCGCCCTCGACCACGAGGTCGGCCGCCTCCTGCTGGAAGAGCGCGAGCCTGGGCTCCTTCTCGAGCAGCGTGCGGATCGCGGCCCGGTAGAGCTGGCGGTCGGCCTGGGCGCGCGTGGCGCGCACCGCCGGGCCCTTACTCGCATTGAGGGTCCGGAACTGGATGCCGGCGCGGTCGGCGGCGCGCGCCATGGCGCCCCCCAGGGCGTCGATCTCGCGCACCAGATGCCCCTTGCCGATCCCGCCGATCGCCGGGTTGCAGCTCATGGCCCCGAGCGTCTCGATGCTCTGTGTAAGGAGGAGGGTCCGCGCGCCCATGCGCGCCGCGGCGAGGGCCGCCTCGGTGCCGGCGTGTCCGCCGCCGACGACGATCACGTCGCAGTCAAGGTGCTTCGGGCGGGTCATGGAGAGATCGCTTGGGGTGCGGTCGCGTATTGTAGGTCGTCAGCGTGCGCGGGCAAGGGCCGCGCGCAGGGCCGGTGCGTGCGCGTCGGCGAACGCCCGCGCCTCGACCTCGAAGCGGTTGTTCCAGTAGCCGCGCTTGAGGCACTCGATGAGGTAGCGCGGCGCGGTGAGGGTGCCGCGTTGCCACTGCCCGATGACGTGCCAGTACTCGTGCAGCACGAGCCAGGGATCGGCGAAGAAGGCGGCCGCCTCGCCCCGCAGGTAGACGTGGCCGCGGCGGGTGGTGGCGAGCGCGCGCCCGTGCAGTCGCGCATAGCGCGAGTGCTCGATCACCCGTACGTGGTCGACACTCTCGCCGAAGACCTCCTCGAGCGCGGCCGCGAGTACGGACGGCAGCGGCACCGCGCGCGGCCTCCTCACCGGCTGCTCCGCCATCGCCAGGCCGGCATGCGCGTCAGGCGCGCGTGTGCACCCAGCCCATGCCGGGACGGAAGCGCAGCGTCCGCACCGGTCCCGCGGCGACGTCCTCGGGAAGCATCTGCACGCCGGCATCGGTGAGGTAGTGGCGTACCACGTTCATCACGGTCTCGCACACCGGGCGCGCATGCGCGCTCTCGGAGAGGTGCGCCACGATCTTTGCCTGCAGCTGCCGCGCGGCCGGGGCCGCCTCGCGCAGCGCCTCGAGGCAGCGGTCGAGCAGCAGCAGCTCGGTCGCGAGCGTCGTGTCGGTGACGTCGAGGGGCTTCGCGGTCCTGATGATGCAGCGAAGGTGCAGCAGCGCGCCGGCCTCCTCGGCTGCATCGTACATGCAGACCGCGACGGCGGACTTAAGCTCGGTGATGAGAGTCGCGTCCTCCGCCGTGACCTCGAAGCGGTCCGGGGCGACGTGGATCTCCCTGCGGTCTTCGGCGCGCCTTTCCATACGCTGTTGTATACCGTCCTGGCCATGCGGGGCGCGCGTCTCGCTGGCCAAAGTATGAACTGTCGCACGGGGCGCGCGTAGAATATGCGAATGCGTTCCGCCCCGTCGCGTGTCGGCCGACTGGCGTGTGCGGCGCTGCTGGTCGCGAGCGCCGCGCTGGCAGCGCCGGCGTGGGCCGAGACGGCGGCCGTTCCCTCCCCGACACTGTCGTCGATTCGCGTCACCGGCGAGGCGCGCGTCAGCGCCCAGCCCGACCGCGTGCAGATCGATCTCGGGGTGCAGACCCAGGCGCCCCTGTCGCAGGATGCCGCCAGCGCCAACGCGCGCGCGCTCGAGGCGGCGCTCGCCGCGGTGCGCAAGGCCGCCGGCCCCGGCGCGCAGCTGAAGACGGTCAGCTACTCGCTGACCCCGAACTACCAGTACCACAGCGGCGGCGGCGAGCCGACCATCACGGGTTATACCGCGCTCAACGTCGTGCAGGTGACGCTCGATGATCTGGCGCGCAGCGGCGCGGTGCTCGACGCCGCGACCCGCGCCGGCGCCAACCGCGTGCAGGGCATCCAGTGGACGCTGCGCGATCAGGACGCGGTGCGTGCCGAGGCGCTGCGCGAGGCGGCGACGCGCGCCCGCGCCGAGGCGCAGGTGCTCGCCGGCGCGCTCGATCTGCGGATCGTGCGCGTGCTGACGGTGGAGGAGTCGAGTCCGCAGATCGTTCCGCTGCGGACCCACGTGGCGATGGCGCGCGCCACGGCGGGCGCCGCCGAGGCGCCGACGCCGGTCGAGGCGGGGACGCTCGAGGTGAGCGCCAGTGTCACTTTGACGGTGGAGGTCGGACCGGGGAGGTGATGACATGATCACGGTGCGTACGTTGCTCGAGCGCAAGGGTCGGGCGATCTTTTCAGTGGAGCCGAAGGCTGCGGTCCTCGATGCCATCCGCGTCATGGCCGAGCACCACGTCGGGGCGCTGCTGGTGATGCGGGGTGCGACGCTCGAGGGGATCGTGTCCGAGCGCGACTACGCCCTCAAGATGATCCTGCGCGGCCGCTCGCCGACCGACACCGTGGTGCGCGACATCATGACCTCGCCGGTCCTCACGGTCTCGCTCGACACCTCGGTGCAGGAGTGCATGCAGCTCGTGACCGATCGGCGCGTGCGCCACCTGCCGGTCGTCGAGGGCGCCCGGGTGGTCGGCATGGTCTCGATCGGCGACCTCGTGAAGGCGGTCATCGCCGAGCAGCAGCAACAGATCGAGCAGCTCGAGAGCTACATTCACAGCTGAGCCTCACCCATGAATGACGCGATGCGTTTCACCGCTTTGTTCCGCAGCGCCCGCGGTGTCGCGCTGCTGCTGCTCGCCGCGCTCGGTGCGCCGCCGCTGCCGGCGGCGACCGGCACGCCGGCGGCCCCGGCCGGCCAGCCCGCGGACATCGGCGCGCAGCCGGTCGAGGAGACCTACTTCGGCACCCGGGTCGTCGATCGCTTCCGCTTCATCGAGTCGAAGGACCCGGCCACCCTCGGCTGGATGAAGGCGCAGAGCGCCTGGACGCGCGCGGTGTTCGACTCCATCGGGCCGCGCGCCGGCTATCTTTCGAAGCTGGCCGCCCTGGGCTCGGCCTTCGGTCCCGTCAACAGCGTGCAGCTCGGCGGTGCGCGCATCTTCTACCTCGAGCGCAAGCCGGGCTCGGACGCGTTCGATCTCATCGTGCGCGACGGCGACGGCAGCAAGCGCACCCTGATCGACACCGCGGCGCTCATCAAGACCGCGGGCGGCACGCCGCAGGCGATCGATTATTTCCAGACCACGCGCGACGGCACGCGCGTCGCCGTCGGCATCTCCGCGGGCGGCTCGGAGAACTCGCAGCTCAGCGTGCTGGACGCGGCCACCGGCAAGACCCTCGCAGGTCCCATCGACCGCGCGCAGTTCGGCTCACCCGCCTGGCTCGACGACGGCTCGGGGCTGTTTTTCATCCGCATGCAGGAGCTCAAGCCGGGCGCGAAGCCCACCGACAAGTATCTGAACTCGGGTTCCTGGTTCTGGAGCACTGCGGCCCCGCCGGTCGAGGTCGCCGGCGCCGCGAGCGGCCACGGGCCGATCAAGGACCCGACGCGATTTCCGGGCATCAACGTGCTGGCGGACTCGGGCAAGGCGCTGCTGCTCGAGGTGAACGGCGTGCAGAACGAGGTCCAGGCCTGGAGCGCGCCGGTCGCCGGGGCACGCGACGGCAGCGCTGACTGGCGCGCGCTCGTCGTCACGGCCGATGAGGTCACGGGGTTCGACGCCAACGCCACGACGCTCTGGGTGCTGACCCACAAGGATGCGCCGACCTTCAAGGTCCTCTCGCTGCCGGTCGACGGGACGCTTAAGGATGCCCGTACGGTGATCGCGGCGCGTCCCGAGCGCGTCATCGAGTCGATCCACGCGGCCTCGGATGCGCTCTACGTCGTCGCGCGCGAGGGGCTCGCCGGCAAGGTGCTGCGGGTCGATGCGCAGGGTGCCGTCAAGGAGCTGGCGCTCCCCTTCGAGGGAACGGTGCGCGAGGTGGCGACCGATCCCGCGCAGCCGGGCGTCGTCGTCGGCCTCGACGGCTGGGTGCACCCGCCGGCGCACTACCGCTACGACCCCGCGGGCGGCGCCTTCGCCGACCTTGGCCTCGAGACGCGGCCGCCGTTCGACCCGGCCGGCTTCGCGGCGCACGAGATGAGCGCGCGGGCCGCCGACGGCACGCAGATCCCGCTCTCGGTGATCACGCCCGCCGGTCCCAGGCGCCCGCGGCCGATGCTGCTCGATGCCTACGGCGCCTACGGGATCTCTACGCTGCCGTTCTTCTCGCCGCGCATCGTCACCCTGGCCGGGGCGGGCGCGAGCTACGCCGAGTGCCACGTGCGCGGCGGCGGTGAGCTCGGCGAGGCCTGGCGCCTGGGCGGCAAGGACGCCAACAAGTCCAACACCTGGCGCGACTTCATCGCCTGCGCCGAGCAGCTGATCAGCGACGGCTACACGACGCGCGCGCTGCTCACCATCCAGGGCACCTCGGCCGGCGGCATCACCGTCGGGCGGGCCGCCACCGAGCGCCCGGAGCTGTTTGCGGCAGCGGTGGGACGCGTCGGCGACCTCGATGCGCTGCGCTCGGAGACCATGCCTTCGGGGCCGGCCAACATCCCGGAGTTCGGCACCGTCAAGGACGAGCAGGGCTTCAGGAATCTCTACGCCATGGACGCCTACCAGCACGTGCGCAACGACGCGCACTACCCGGCGTTCCTGCTCACCACCGGCCTCAACGATCCGCGCGTCGAGCCGTGGGAGCCCGCCAAGATGGCGGCCCGCCTGCTGGAAGTTCCGCGGCACGCGCCGGTGCTGCTGCGGGTCGAGGATGCCGCGGGCCACGGCCTCGGCACCACCAAGTCGACGCGCGACGCCGAGGATGCAGATATCGCGGCGTTCGTCTTCTGGCGCGCCGGCGTGCCGGAGTGGCAGCCGAAGAAATAGCGCGCCGCTCGGTGGCGGCCGCGCCGGCCCCCCGCACTCAGCGCGGCGGCAGCGGCCGTGCCTCGGCCGAAGGCCCGGCCGCTCCGGGCGCGGCGCGCACCGCCGCGGCGTCCGGCAGGTAGAGCGAGGCGATCGCGAGCGCGAGTTGATAGGGCTCGGGCTCGTCGCGGTTGGTGAGGACGATCACCGTGAAGTGCCGCCGCGGCCAGCGCACGATGACGTTGCGAAAGCCGAGCGTCTCGCCGGAGTGCCACAGCGTCTCGCCGGTGATGCGCCAACCGAAGCCGTAGGCCACCTGCGGATCGTCGGTGGCGGTCGCGGGCCGGGAAGCCTGCTGCAGCAGCTCCTGCGGCAGCAGCCGCGAGTCGTAGAGCGCCGCATCCCACTTCGCCAGGTCATCGATGGAGGAGTACACGCCGCCATCGCCCAGCACGGCGCTCGTCAGGCTCTGGTCGGTGCGGCGCCAGCCGCCCCCCGCGGCGCTGTAGCCGAAGGCGCGCCGCGGCACCTCGGAGACGCCCGCCTCGTAGGCGAGCGTGCCGCTCATGCCGAGCGGCGCGAAGAGGCGCTCGCGCAGGAACTGCGCGAAGCTCTGTCCCGAGGCGCGCTCGACGACGAGCGCGAGCAGCGCGTAACCGGAGTTGCTGTAACGGTAGGCGCTGCCGGGGGTGAAGTAGGTACGGTTCGCGCCCGCTAGCAGCCGCAGCACGTCCGCATCGTGCACCTGCTGCGTGGCGTCGGCGGGGATCAGGTCCTCGTAGTCGATGAGCCCCGCGGTGTGGGTGAGGAGCTCACGCAGCCTCACCCCATCGGCCGCCGCCGGCAGCTCCGGCAGCCAGTGCCGCACACGGTCGTCGAGCCTCAGCCGCCCGGCCGCGCAGAGCGCGAGGATCGCCGCCGCGGTGAACTGCTTGGTCATGGAGGCCAGGCGGAAATCGGTGGCGGGTGTGACGCGGTCGTGCTGCTCGAGATCGGCGAGCCCGTAGCCGCGGCGCACCAGCGGCACGCCCTCCTGCAGCACCAGCACCGCCGCGCCCGGCACCTCGCCCTGGTAGGCCTGCATGAGCGCATCGACGCGCGCCGGCAGATCCGGACCGCGCGGCGCGCAGCCGGCGCCGAGCAGCGCGAGCGCGCCAAGCACCGCAGACCTCATCGCGCGGCGCCCTGCGCGTGCGGCACCAGCCTCGAGGCTCCCTGGCGGCCGGGGGCGCTCTCGCGCAGCAGGCTCATCGACAGGAGTCCGAGGAGCGCCGCGCCCAGCATGTACCAGCCGGGAGCGAGCGGGTTGCCGGTGGTGCGCAGCAGCCACTTGACGGCGAACTGCGTCGAGCCGCCGAACACGGCGATGGCGAGCGCATAGACCAGCGACAGTGCGCGCCCGCGCACCCGCCGCGGCAACGACTCCGCCAGTGCGGCCACCACCGGCCCCTGGTTGAGGCCGGTGAGGAGACCGAGCAGCACGCAGGCGCCGTAGAGGGCGGCCGGGCTGTGGAAGTGCACGATGGCGCGGAATGCCGGGTAAGTGCAGGCGGCGAGCAGCGCGGTCGAGACGATCATGACCGGGCGGCGGCCGAGGCGGTCGGAGAGCCAGCCGCCGAGCGGGTCGCAGCACATCATGCTGAGTGCGCTCACCATGGTGGCCGTGAACGCAAGCTGCGCGCTCATGCCGAGGGTGTCGGCGGCGTAGGTGGTGAAGTAGTCCTGTACATAGCCGATGACGGTGCCGGCGGCGAGCATGCCGAAGCCGAGCACCGCTACACGCCGATAGCCGCCGCTCGGACCCGGCGGCGGCTCCGCATCCGCGCAAGTCTCGGGCAGCGCACGCCGCAGCATGAGCCCGACCGGCACGATGGCCGCGCCGAGGAGGAACGCGATGCGCCAGCCGAACTCATCGAGCTGCGCCGGGGTGAGTGCGCTCGAGAGCGCGAGACCGACGAGCCCGGAGCAGAACGCGGCGGCGTCCGCGGTCATCGGCTGCAGCGAGCTGTAGAGCCCGCGGCGCCCGGGCGGGGCGGCCTCGATCAGGTAGGCGAGGCTCGCCCCCACCTCGCCGCCGACCGAGAAGCCCTGCAGCAGCCGCCAGGCGATGACGAGGAGCGGCGCCGCGAGGCCGATCGAGTGGTAGGAGGGCGTGAGCGCGAGTCCCACCATGCCGAGGCCCATCAGGCTGAAGGACACCAGCATCGCCGGGCGGCGCCCGACCCGGTCGGCGAGCCGGCCGAGCACCGCCGCCCCGATCGGGCGCATCAGGAAGCCGGCGCCGAAGGTGCCGAGCGACAGCAGCAGGCTCGTCCCCGGGGTGCGCGCCGGGAAGAAGGTGCGGCTGATCTGCAGCGCGAAGAAGGCGTAGGCGATGAAGTCGTAGAACTCGAGGCCGTTGCCGACCACCACGGCCGCCAGGTCGCGCGCGCGTGTGCGTGCGGAGTGCGGCGCTGCCGTGGCGGGGGCAGGCACGGGCTTACTTGCGCCAGTAGGCCGGGGTGGCGAGCACGATCACGCTGAAGATCTCGAGCCGCCCGAGCAGCATCGCCGCGGTGCACAGCCAGGTCTGAACGACGGTGAGCCCGTGGAAGTTGTGCACGGCGCCCGGCGGGCCGAAGCCGTGGGCGGTGTTGTTGATCGAGGCGACGCTGGCGGCGAGCGCCGGCTCGAAGCCGAGCCCGGCGAGCAGCAGCGCGAAGGTGAAGAACACGACCGTCATGAAGTACAGGAAGATGAACGCGAGCACCGCGTGGCCCACGTTATCCGGGATCGCCCGCCCGCCGATGCGTACCGGCGCCATGGCCGCCGGGTGGACCAGGAGCTTCAGCTCGCGGCCCGCCTGGCGGGAGAGCAGCAGCGTGCGGAACATCTTGATGCCGCCACCGGTCGAGCCGGTGCTGCACACGATGCACGACAGGAACAGCATCCAGTAGGGCGCGAACGCCGGCCACTGCTGGTAGTCCTGGCTGGTGAGCCCGCTGGTGGTCGCCTGCGAGACCACGTTGAAGGCCGAGTGGCGCAGCGCCGTGAGGAACTGCGGGTAGACGCCGTGCCAGGCGAGCAGCGCGGCGATCCCGACCACGCTCACCGAGAGGATGAGGAAAATCGCGCGGCACTCGGGATCCGCCCGATAGGTGTCGAGGCTCAGCCGGCGCAGCGCGGTGAAGTGACGCGCGAAGTTGAGCGCGGCGATCAGCATGAGCGCGACCAGCGTCAGCTCGATCGCCGGGGAGTCGAAATAGCCGATGCTGCGGTCGTGGGTCGAGAAGCCGCCGAGGCCGACGGCGGCGAAGGCGTGGCAGATCGCGTCGAACCAGCCCATGCCGCAGATCCTTAAGCTGACGATGCCGGCGGCGGTGATGAGCGCGTACACCGTCCACAGCGAGCGTGCCGTCTCGGTGATGCGCGGCGTGAGCCGCTCCTCCTTGGCGGGTCCCGGCGCCTGGCCCTTGTAGAGCTGCATGCCGCCGACGCCGAGCAGCGGCAGCACCGCGAGCGCCATGACGATGATCGCGAGGCCGCCGAACCAGTGGAGCGAGGCACGCCAGAAGTTGAGCGAGGGCGGCAGCGCGTCGAGCCCGCTGAGCACGGTCGAGCCGGTGGTGGTAAGGCCGGACATGGCCTCGAAGTACGCGCCCGTGAAGCTGAGCGAGGGGAGCGCGAGCAGCAGCGGCACCGCCGCCGCGCCCGACAGCACCAGCCAGCCGAGCGTCACCAGCAGGAAGCCGTCACGCGAGCGCAGCTCGCGCTTCAGGCGCACGGTCGAGGCGGCCAGCCCCAACCCCGAGCCGCCCGCGAGCGCCGCGGCCAGCAGGAACTGCGGCCACAGCCCGTCGCCCATGACGAGCGAGCAGGCGATCGGCAGCGCGAAGGTCAGCGCGAAGGCCGCGAGCAGCAGACCGAGTGCGTAGGCGACCGCGAGCACGGTGGTGCGTCCGCCTCCTTGGCTATCAGCGCGGCGCGCGCAGGAACAGTTTCTCGACCGCTTCCAGATGCCGGCGGTCGGCGAGGAACAGGATCACGTGGTCGTCGGCCCGCACCACCGTGTCGTGATGCGCCATGATGACGGCATCGCCGCGCACCAGCGCGCCGATCGAGGCGCCCTCGGGCAGGGGAATCTCGCTCACCATGCGCCCGGCGACGCGCGAGCTGCGCTCGTCGCCGTGCACGATCGCCTCGATGGCCTCGGCCGCGCCGCGCCGCAGCGCGTGCACGCGCACCACGTCGCCGCGGCGCACGTGCGCGAGCAGCGAGCCGATGGTGATGGTCTGCGGCGACACGGCGATGTCGATGCTGCCCGATTCCACCAGCTCGGTGTAGGAGGGCTTGTTGATGAGCGCCATCACCTTGCCGGCGCCGAGCCTTCTCGCCAGCATCGCCGACAGGATGTTGGCCTCCTCGGAGTTGGTCATGGCGGCGAACACGTCCACGCTGTCGATGTTCTCCTCGATGAGCAGCTCCTCGTCGGCGGCGTCGCCGTGCAGCACGATGGCCTTGTCGAGGAGCTCCGAGATGCGCCGCGCCCGGCGCGCGTCGCGCTCGATGAGCTTCACCTGGTTGGTGTGCTCGAGGCTCCGGGCGAGACGGAAGCCGATGTTGCCGCCGCCGGCGATGACGATGCGCCGCACCGCCCCGTCCCCGCGGCGCATCTCGCTGGTAACGCGGCTGATGTCGTCGCTGGCCGCGAGGAAGAACACCTCGTCGTCTTCGGCGATCACGGTGTCGCCCTCGGGCACGACGTTGCGCCCGGCGCGGTAGATCGCCACCACCCGCACCTCCATCTTCGGCAGGTGCTCCGGGAGCTCGCGCAGGCGGTGGCCGACCAGCGGCCCGCCGCGCCGCGCGCGCACCGCCACCAGGCGCACCTTGCCATCGGCGAAGTCGAGTACCTGCAGCGTCCCCGGGTGGTGGATGAGGCGCTCGACGTACTCGGTGACCAGCCGCTCGGGGCTGATGAAGACGTCTACCGAGAGCGCGTCGACGCCGAAGAGCTCGGCGCGCTCGGTGTACTCGGGGGCACGGATGCGCGCGATCTTGGTCGGGGTGCGAAACAGCACGAACGCCACCTCGCACGCCATCATGTTCACCTCGTCGCTCGAGGTGAGGGCCACCAGCACGTCGGCCTCGCCGGCCCCGGCCGCCTCGAGCACCGTGGGGTGCGCGGCGTTGCCGACCACGGTGCGCACCTCGAGCCGCTCCTGCAGGTCGCGCAGCGCCTCCTCGTTGAGGTCGACCACGGTGACCTCGTTGGCCTCCTCGCGCGAGAGGGCCTGGGCGGCGGTGCGCCCGACCTGGCCGGCGCCGAGGATCAGAATTTTCA
>DATMMK010000062.1:0-36619 GCA_035569755.1 Steroidobacteraceae bacterium | reverse complement strand
GCGCAGCAGCTCCTCGCCGAAATAGCCCGCCGGGATAGTTCCCTCTTTCATGAGCTCGAGGTGGAAGCGCTGCGGCGAGTAACGCGCTCCGAGCTCGAGCTGCGCGCGCCGCCGCAGGGCCAGGATCTGCTCCTTGCCGGCACGATAGGTGATCGCTTGCGTCGGCCAGCGCGCGTAGCGCGCGATCGCCGCACGCGCCGCGCTGCAGCTCGCCTGCTTGAGGTCGTACTTCAGGCTCGCTGCGTCCCGACACGAGCCCGGCAGAAAATCCACTACCTCGGAGTAGAGCGTCACCGCCTCGTCGAAGCGCACCCGCCCGGTATGGAGCCCGGTGTCGAGGCGCACGCGCAGCTCGCGCAGCAGCTTGTCGCGCAGCTGATAGAGACGCTCCTCGGGAGCATAAAAGCCATGCGGCGCATCGCGTGCGGGCTCCGCCAACAGCGCCTCTGCGTACAACGCCCAGCCTTCGGTGGCCATGGAGTCCTGCCACATCGATGCGGAATCCTCCACCGCGCCGGCTAACAACCAGCGCACCGGCGAGATCTCCTCGCGGTGCTGCGTCATCACCTTGAAGTGCCAGTCGTGGCCGGGGAAGCCTTCGTGCGCGGCGATCGCGGGCATCGAGGCGTAGTCGTGCTGCCCGCGCAGCGCCGCCGTGTTGTCTCCGGTAGGTGTTATGTAGAAGCGGCCCACGCCGGTGCTCTTGAACGGGGGCGCCGGGTAATAGCCGCCGTCCGGTACCGAGGCGCGCAGCGGCGGCGGAGTCGCGAGCACGTCGAGGCGATAGTCGGCGGGCACGTCGAAGAGTCCGGTCGCACGCGCGTAGGCGATGAGCCGCGCGCCGGTGCGCCGGTAGCCCTCGAGCATTTCGGCATCGCTCTGCGGGGCGTTGCGGCTGAGCTCACCGAACACCGTGCGCACGATGGCCGCCCCGTCGCCTGCGGGCGACCACGCGTGGCTCGCGGCGATCTCGCGTGCGAGCGCGATCACCTCGGCGCGCGTCGCCTCCACCGCCGGCCACGATTGCGTGAACAGCTCGCTGGCGGTGCTGCTGAGGCGCAGGTTGTTGCGCAGCGCCCAGTCGTACTCAGCCTCGCCGAGCGCGAAGCGGTCGGCGCGGAACTCGGCCTTGAGTGCGCGCTCACCGCCGTCGGCCGCCTCGAAGAACACGGCGGCGACCGTGCTCGCCAGGTGCCGGTAAGCGGCGGCGGCGGCGGCGCCAGCGTCGGCGAGATCGTGCAATAGCGCCGCGCGCTGTGAGGAGGCGACGGCAGCGGAGGCGAGCTGCGGTAGCGCGCTCTCGAAGTAGTCGGCATCGGCCGCGGTGCTCTTCAGCCCGAAGTCGATCAGCAGGCGGCCGTCGGGGGCATTGTGCGCGGCGACACCCGCGGCGAGCTGCCGCTCCGCGGTCGCGAGGTAGCCCGGTACCGCCCGCACGCGCGCGATGACTGCCTGCCACTCCGCGTCCGTGCCGTAGGCCGCACCGCTCTCCGGCGTCATGCCCTGAAGCTGCCAGTCGACGCCGCGCACCGGCTCATCCACATAGGAATCGAGCGACTTCTGCTGCTGACGGCGCACCGTGTGCTGGTGCTCGAGGAATGCGATCTCGGCGAGCGCGACCGAGCGGTCGATGCGCCGCCGCGGCGAGAGGCCCGCCGGCGCCAGGTGCGCGAAGCGCGTCCGAAACTCCGTGAGCCGCGCGTCCTCGGCGCGGATGGCCTCGGCGGAATCGTCGCGCAGCCGGCCGTCGACGCCGGCGAGCTGCGGATCGAAAGCGGCACCCCCCAGGTAGGTGGCGACCACCGGAAAGCGTCCGAGGAAATACACCGCGTACTCGTGCTCGACCTGCGCGAAGCGCGCATCCGCCCAGGGGCGCTTCTGCACGGGCTGCGCCACGGGTGCACGCGGCCGGGCCACCGTTGCCGCGGGCGGCGCGGCCACGTGCGCGGCGGCCGCCGGAGCCGACGGCGTCGCCGGCGCCTGCGCGAGCGCGCCGCCGCTCAGCATGCCCGCAGCGAGCAGCGGCGTGAGCGCGGTTGCGAGGCGGATGCGATGCACGGGGTGTGTCACTCCCGGGGCGCGCGCGGCGCGGTGAGATTTGCGGCGAAGCATAACTTACCGCCGCGACAGCGCCGACGGTGCGCGCCAACGTTGACAGCCTCGTCTCCCGGCGAGGATGCTCCGCGCATGGGCACGTTGTGGTTGGGAACGCGTAAGGGGTTGTTTGCGCTGCGCACGGACGCACGGCGGCGCGCCTGGAAGCTCGCCGGCCCGCAGTTCCTCGGGCACGTCATTCATCACGTCGTGCAGGACCCGCGCGCGCCGCGCAACGTGCTCATGGCGGCCAAGACCGGGCACCTGGGTCCCACGGTGTTCCGCTCGAACGATCGCGGGCGCACCTGGCGCGAGGCCGCGCAGCCGCCGGCGTTCCGCAAAGCCGCCGACGGTGAGCAGCCGCGCGCCGTCGAGCGTGTGTTCTGGCTGACGCCGGGGCACGCAGCCGAGCCCGGCGTGTGGTATGCCGGCAGCTCTCCGGCGGGACTGTTCCGCTCGGAGGACCACGGCGAGCGCTGGGAGCCGGTCGCCGGCTTCAACGACCATCCGATGCGCCCGCAATGGATCCTGAATGGCACGCCCGACGGCGAGCTTCTGCACTCGATCCTGGTGGACCCGAGCGATGCGCGGCATCTGTACCTCGCGATCTCGATCGGCGGCGTGTTCGAATCCACCGACGGCGGTGCGGACTGGGTGCCCCTCAACGAGGGCGTCGCGGCCGACTTTCTCCCCGAGCCGAACGCGCCCTTCGGCCACGATCCGCACTGTATCGCCCAGCACCCCGCCAAGCCCGAGCGCCTGTACCAGCAGAATCACTGCGGCATCTACCGGCTGGACCGTCCGGCCCGGCGCTGGCAGCGCATCGGTGCCGCCATGCCGAAGAAGATCGGCGATATCGGCTTCCCGATCGTGCTGCATCCGACCGATCCCGACACCGCGTGGGTGCTGCCGATGGACGGCCAGACGGTCTGGCCGCGCACTTCGATCGACGGGCGGCCTGCCGTATACCGCACCCGCGACGCGGGTCGCAGCTGGCAACGGCTCGATCGTGGGCTGCCCGCCGATCACGCCTGGTTCACGGTGCTGCGCCAGGCCATGTGCGTCGACGGCGAGGCGCGCACCGGCCTTTACTTCGGCACGACCGGCGGCGACGTCTGGGCGAGCAGCAACGCCGGCGACAGCTGGCGCTGCATCTCCCGCCACCTGCCGGAGATCTACTCCGTCACACACGCGAGCTGAGGCGCCGATGAGCTGCACCGTGCGGATCGCGAGCCCCCTGCACTCCTACACCGCGGGCGCATCCCGGGTTGAGGGGCGTGGCGCCACGCTCGCGGAAGTGCTCGGCGATCTCGAGCAGCGCTTCCCCGGCATCCGCTTCCGCATGATCGACGAGCAGGACCGCATCCGTCCGCACATGCGGCTGTTCATCAACTCGCAGGAGGCGCGCGAGCTGACGACGCCCGTGCGCGGCGGCGACACCGTGCATGTGATCTGCGCGCTCTCCGGAGGATGAGGGGCATGACGCTCTCGGCGAACGAACGTGCCCGTTATCAGCGCCACCTGTCCCTCAGGGAGATCGGCGCCGAGGGGCAGGAGAAGCTCAAGGCGGCGCGCGTGCTGATCGTGGGCGCGGGTGGCCTCGGTTCACCTGCGGCGCTGTATCTCGCCGCCGCGGGCTGCGGCACGCTCGGGCTCGTCGACTTCGACCGCGTCGATGTCTCGAACCTCCAGCGCCAGGTGCTGTTCGACACGGCCGCGCTCGAGCAGCCGAAGGCCGAGGCCGGCCGCGCGCGACTTGCAGCCCTCAACCCCGAGATCCGCGTCGTCGCCCACGCGCTCGAGCTCAAGGCGGCCAACGTGCGGGCGCTGCTCGCGGACTACGATCTGGTCGTCGACGGGAGCGATCGGCTCTCGACCCGCTACCTCGTGAACGATGCGTGCGTGCTGCTCGGGCGGCCGCTGATATCGGCGGCGATTCATCGCTTCGAGGGACAGCTCGCGACTTACGTGCCGGGGCGCGGGCCGTGCTACCGGTGCCTGTTTCCGCAGGCCGCAGACGGCATGGTCGCCAACTGCGCCGAGGCGGGTGTGCTCGGCGTGCTGCCCGGGGTATTGGGGACGCTCCAGGCCACCGAGGCCATCAAACTCATCACCGGCGTCGGCACCCCGCTCGTGGGGAGACTCCTCACCTACGACGCGCTCGAGCTGCGCTTTCAGGAGTTCCGGGTCGAGCGGCGGCGCGACTGCGCCGTATGCGGCGAGGCGCCGACGATCACCGAGCCGCGCGACCCGCCGGCACCGGGCCCGCAGGCGGCGCCGGATGGCGTGCGGCGCCTGACCCCGCGCGCGCTGCAGGCGCTGCTCGCTCCCGGGGCCGGGGCCACCCCTCCCCTCATAGACGTGCGCGAGCCCTGGGAGTACGACACCGGCCACCTGCCCGAGGCCGTCAACATTCCGCTCGGCGAGCTGCCGCAGCGGATGGCCGAGATCCCGCGCGCCGCCGGCGCGGTGTTCATCTGCCGCAGCGGCGGCCGCAGCATGCGTGCCTGCCTCCTGGCGCTCCAGGCGGGCGTCGCCTCGCCTGCGAACCTCGAGGGAGGGATGACCGCCTGGGCGGGCGAGGTCGATCCGACGATGCCGGTGGCTTGAGGCCGCTGGCCGCCGCGGGCGATTTTTCCAATTGACTAGGTCGAGCCCGAGTGGCGCGACCTGGCGAAGCACGGCGCCCGCGCCGACTCCGGTGGCAGCACGATGCCGCGCTTGAGTAGCGCGAGCGCCGCCTGCGGCTCGTCGACGAAGGAAAAGAGGTCGAGGTCGCCGGCGGCGATGGTGCCGTGACGCACCAGCGCGTCGAAGTTGATCACTTCCTTCCAGTAGGCCGAGCCGTACAGCAGCACCGGAATGGAGCGGTCGAGCTTGCGGGTCTGCGCCAGCGTCAGGATCTCGAACAGCTCGTCGAGCGTGCCGAAGCCGCCGGGGAACGCCACCAGACCGTGCGCCAGGTGGGCGAACCAGAGCTTGCGCATGAAGAAGTAGTGGAATTCGAAGGACAGCTCCGGCGTGATGAAGGGGTTGGGGCGCTGCTCCTGCGGCAGGCCGATATTGAGTCCTACGCTGCGCCCGCCGGCGAGCGCTGCACCGCGGTTGGCGGCCTCCATGATCCCGGGTCCCCCGCCCGAGCACACGATGAGGCGCTCGCCGCCCGGGAGACCGCGGCTCCATTCGGTGACGAGGCGCGCAAGCTCGGTCGCCTCCTCGACATAGCGGGCCAGTACGCCGCCGCTGCGCGCGCGCGCCGAGCCGAAAAACACTACCGTCGCGCTGACGCCGGCCTCGCAAAAGGTGCGCAGCGGCGCCAGGTACTCGGACACGATCCGTATCGGGCGCCCCTCATCCGAGTCGATGAACTTCGGATCGTGGTACGCCAGCTTCGGGCTGTGCGCCATGCGTGTCGGACTCCGGGAAGCGGCGTGCGCCGCGCGGGGTGCTAGTGTGGCAATTCCCGCAGGCGCCGTCATCCGCGCCTCCCGGAGCGGGCGCTCCATCGCACCGCTCCGGGCCCTGAGTGCGCTAGGCTACCCGGGTCGTGTTGCGCCTTGATGGCAGAAGCGTTGCGTGGCTGATCCCCGCCGTACTCGGGTTGTATGCCGCGGCGGCGGGGGCGAGTCCGCCGGATAGCACTGCCGCGCTGCCGCCGCTCGACTCCACGACCTCGCTGCTCGTCGTCGCGCCGCATCCTGACGATGAGACTCTGTGCTGCGCGGGGGTCATCCAGCGGGTGCTGCGCGCGGGCGGCCGCGCCACTGTGGTGTGGATCACGAGCGGCGATGCTTCGTACCTCGACCTGCTGCTCCTCGACAAGACCCTGGTGAGGAGCGCGGCCCGGCAGCGGGATCTGGCCGCGCGCCGCATGCGCGAGGCGCGCGCCGCCACCGCGCTCCTCGGCGTCGGGGCCGACCGCCAGCTGTTCCTCGGTTATCCGGACCGCGGCGTGCTCGCGCTCCTCGCCGATCATCACGACGCGGTCTTCACCTCGCGCTTCACGGCCGCCGCCGCCGTGCCCTACCCCGAGGCGCTCTCTTACGGCCACGCCTACACCGGCGCGGATCTCGAGCGCGATTTCGCCGCCGTGCTCGAGCGCGTGCGTCCGACGCTGGTGCTCGCGCCGAGCCCGCGCGACTCGCACCCCGATCACCGCGCGGCCGCCCTGCTCACGCTGCGTGCGCTGGCGAGCCGCGGCGCGCCGCCCGCGCTGCGCTGCTGGATCGTGCACGGCGGCGAAGGCTGGCCGAGCCCGCGCGAGCTATCCCCCGGTCTGCCGCTGACGCGCGCGCCGCTGCTGCAGGGCGTGCCGCTCGCGGCCTTCGGGCTGACGCCCGCGGAGGAGGACCTGAAGCTCGCCGCGATACGCGCCTATGCGACGCAGCTCACGACGCTGGCGCCGTTCCTGCTCGCCTTCGTGCGCACCACCGAATCGTTCTCGGCTGCGCCGTGAGCGCGCACGGCGCCCGCCTCACGGCGGACGCCGCCACCCCTCGAGCCAGCGGTCCAGCACGCCCGCGATCCGCTCGCGCAGCCGGTCGAGCCAGGCGCGCTGCGGCCAGTGGCGGCGGCTGAGCGCCGTCGAGACCGCGAGGTCGGCGCCGACGAGTGCCGCCGCGGCATCCGCCACGCGCGCGTCCGCCACCTCCTGATTAGCCTCGAGGTTCCACTTGAAGCTCCAGCGATCGAAGTTGCTCGAGCCGATCGACACCCAGTCGTCGCAGACGATCATCTTGGCGTGCAGCACCCGCGGCTGGTATTCGAAGATGCGCACGCCGCCACGCAGCATCTTGCCGTAGAAGCGCCGCGCTGCCTGCCGCACCCACGGGTGGTCGGTGCGCGCGCTCGGCACCAGCAGCCGCACGTCCACGCCGCGGCGCGCGGCGCGGCGCAGGGCGGTACGAAAACGGCGCGACGGGACGAAGTAGGCGCTCACGATCCAGGCGCGGGCGCGCGCCGCGTCGATGCGCGCCACGACGCCGCTCGCGAGTACCGAGTGCTGTCGGGCCTCGCTCAACACAATGCGGCCGAGCGCGCCGCCGGCGAGCGGCACCACCGGCGGGTCGGACAGCGCGAGCTCGGGACCGAGGCGCTGCCAGGTGCGTGCAAAAGCGCGCTGCCAATCCGCCACGACCGGACCGCGGATCTCGATCATCAGCTCGCGCCACGCGTCCGGTCCGGCAAACTCATCCGTCAGCCCGGCCCCGCCGACGAACGCCACTTCACCGTCGACCGCGAGGAGCTTGCGGTGGTCGCGCCGGAAGTTGCGCAGCCGATTGCGCAAGCGCAGCGGGTTGAAGATGCGCAGCTCCACCCCCGACTCCTCGAGCCACCTGTGGTCGCCGGCCGCGAGCCCGAGACCGCCGAAAGCGTCGAACACCACGCAGCAGCGCACGCCGCGCGCGCGCGCCCGCGTCAGCGCCTCGATGAACTGCCCGGCCACGCGCCCGGAGCTCACCAGATACATCTCGAGCAGAACGTACCTGCGGGCCGCGTCGATGGCGGCGAGCATGCGCGCGAAAAACACCGCCCCGCCGTCGAGCAGCCTGAAGTCGTTTCCCGCGCGCCACGGCCAGCCCGTGGTCGATTCCGGCGCCTCCGGTTCCGTCGCCATCGCCACGGCACTAGTGCGGCGCCGCGCCGCCGCGGTGCTCGAGCGTGACGACCGCGCCGGCAAACAGGTGCAGCAGCACGAACCAGGCGAGGCCGCGGGTGAGGAGCACATCGAGCGTCTGGTAGACCGCGCCCTCCGAGCGGGAGTAGTAGCGCAGCGCCTCGACGCCGCCGATGAGCAACGCTGCGCCGGCGATGAGCAACAGCGCGGGGCCGGCGTGCGCGCGGCGGCTATCGTCACCGGCCAGCGCGCCCGGCGGAACGCGCTGCCGCGCGTACCACCAGGCAAGCACCGTCAGCCCGACGGCGGAGCTCAGGTACTGCAGGATGTGAAATACCTCGCCGCTGTACCAGCCGAGCGTCACGGTGGCGTTGAGGGCGGGAATGTGCCGTACCGCCCAGCCGTCGGCATGGGTGAAGGAGTCCCACAGCAGATGCGAGCACACGCCGATCAGGATGGCGAGTGGCGCGAGCAGCCACTCGGCGGCCCGGCGCCTGAAGGGCTCGAGGGACTCCAGACCCAGCCAGCGGGCGCGCGCCGGCAGCAGTGCCGTGAGCGGCTCGCGCAGCACCACCGCCACGGCGAGCAGCACCATGCCGAGCGCCAGGTCGACGGTGCAGGCGCCGGTGAGGCTGTGCGTGTCGAGCCCGACGCGCATCGGGCGACCGCTCGGCCCGAGCGGCAGGTAGTAAGGCACGTCCGGAGTCACGGCGCCGATGACAAGCGGCGCCATGCGCAGGAATCTGATCCCTCGCAGCGGCAGGACCGCGGCCGGGTGAGCCAGGGTGAAGGGCATCGCTGCGTTATCCCCGCGACGCGCCGCGCGCCGTCACGGCGATGCGGAAGTCCCGCCCCACCCAGTCGGACGCGGCGCGCCGGAAGGTCACGTCGATGCAGCGCCCGGCCGCGAGCCGCGCGCTGTCGATGTCGAGCAGATGCAGGCCGAGTGGGTGAGCGGTCGCGTCCTGCTCACGCACGTCCTGCCAGCCGTCGAGTCCCCAGCGAAACGTGCCCGGCTCGCGCAGCGCGAGCGTGAGCGAGCAGCCCTGCGGCAGCTCGCTCGCCGGCGCGTGCTCGCACCAGATCACGCGCCTGAGCGCCGGCCGCTCGCCGCGATAGCGCTGCCACACGCTCTCCGGCCGGTCGAACGGGCGTTTCAAGGAGCGCGAAATGAGGAGCTTGATGTACTCGGCGTGGGTCCAGGCGAGCGGCATCGCGCCGCCGGTGGGCCGCCCGGGTGCGAGCCCGCGGCCGGGAATCGGCGCGGCATCCCACACCTGCTCGGGCAGCATGCCGCCCGCGGAAGCCATGCGCACCATGGCCGCAAGGAGCGGCAATGGGTCACGCCCCGCCGCTATCTCGTAGTGACCGCGCTCACCGGTGAGCAGCGGCCAGGCGCGACCGCGACCGGTGCCGTCGTACGCGGTGCCATCCTCGTGCTCGCCGTACCCATCCCCGCTGTAGCGGTGCCAGGCAGGCCCTGAGGGCGTGTCGGCCTTGAGGAGCGCATCGACCAGACGCACGCTCGCGAGGATCAGCGGATCGTCGGCGCGCCGCAGCCCGAAGCGCACCAGCTGCAGGAAATCGACGCCGACCTGCTCCGACACCAGCAGCCCCGGGTCCGTGGCGCGATTCTTGATGGCGAGCACCAGGTCGGGCGGACAGCAGCGGTCGGTGAGCGCCTCCGGCGGCGCGACCCGGACGTAGTAACCGGGCAGGCCATAGCGCTGCGCGAGCGGCGTGTCGGCCACCGCGGTCCAGTCCTCGAGGCGCGCGTTCCAGTAGTCGGCGAAGGCGAGCGCGAGCTCGCGCGCCTCCGCGGGCAGGTACGGGGCTCCCGCGACCAGCGCAGCGATGCACACCGCGAGCGTGAAAGTGTTGAGTCCCGCGTCCTCTTCCCAGCGGTCCTGATCGCTCACCGGCCCGGTGCGCACTACGAATGAGAGAGCGCGCCGCACCATGTCGGCGACCTCGATGCCCGCGAGCGCGTCGCGCTCGCCGAGCGCCGCGGCGAGCAGCACGGGGAAGGCGGCCTCATCGAGCTGAATACCGGACCAATAGCCCTGGCCGCCGAGCCACTGGTTCTGATTCCAGTGGCCGTCGGCATTCTGAGTCGCGAGCAGGTAACGCAACGTGTTGTGTGCCTCGGTCATGGCGCCGACCGCGAGCAGGGCGCCGGCGCACTCGGCCAGGTCGCGCGGCCACACGAGGTGGTAACCCTCGCGTTCCTCGTGGGTGTTGCCCCAGGGCACACTCAGCGAAGCCACCATGGCGCCCGGATAGGTCTTGTCGCGGTGGCTGCGCAGCACCATCGTAGAGGTGCGGAATTGCGTGAGAAGCTCGGCCGGCAGATCCGCCGGCAGTCTGTCGACCGGCGTGCCGGTCGTGTGCCAGCGCGCCCACGCCGCCTGCTGGCGACTCCAGCTCGCCTCGAAGGGCTCAGCGAGCGCGGTGAGCGCGAGCGTCGCCGCCGAGTCGGCGGTGCTGCCGAAGCCGAGCGCGACCACCGCCTGGCGCGGCAGCTCTCCGAGCAGCGCCACGTTGCCGGGACCCGCCGCGTCGTACTCCCAGGTCATCGCACCGTGACGGAAGAAATCCTGCCAGCCGTCGTTCTCGCCGACGTAGCCTGCCCCGCCGCGCGCGAAGGCATCCCCCTGTGCGGGCGTGGCCGCCGCGAGCGCCAGAGCGAAGGGGCCCTGCTCCGCCCACAGCACCCTGCGGCCGCGGTGAGTCACGACCGCGGCGCGGTTGCCATGGCCCGTGCCGCCGAGGTGCGGCGCAATCAACGCGTAGGGCTTGAGTGTCGGGTCGCCGGTGAGCTGGACTTCGATGAGCAGCACGTCGCGGTCGTCGCACGGCGTCACGCGCAGCATCAGCTCGAAGCGCGCGTGATGGTGCACGATCTTCACGGCCGGCACTCCCCCGTCCGCGAGCTCGAGGTCGTGCTTCCACATCCGCTTGACCTCGACCCAGAACCCGGCGCCGTCGCCGACGATGAAGCCGAGATCCCGGATCTGCGGAATGTCGACCCGCGGGTAGTAGACCTCGTTGATGATGCCGCCGCCGATCGTGAACCACAGGCGTGCCGGACCGAGCGAGCAGCCGACCATCTCCTTGTCGCTGCTGCACCAGGTGGGAGCGAGCCCGGGACCGCCCGGAGCGGCGCTCATCCGCGGCCTGCCCGGGCGGCGCGCCGCCGCACGGGTGCGTGGCGCTGTTGCCAGATACGCACGCCGCCGACGAAGGCGTTGCGGTTATCGCCGCGCCGCGCATGGGGCGGCAGCTTCTTCAGCCGCCGGCAGTTGCCTCCGCCGAGCACGACGTAGTCGGCCTCGAATGCCGTGCGGAGGTGGGCGATGACCTCGACGACCGCGTGGCGCCACTTGGCCGTACCCAGCCGCCGGCGGCCCCGCTCACCGAGGTAGTCCTCGAAGGTGCGCCCGTGGCGATAGGGCATGTGACCGATCTCGGTGGGCTCGACCACGCCGTCGATGATGAGCGTCGCGCCGAGCCCGGTCCCGAGCCCGAGAAACAGCATGCGTCCGCCGCGATAGCTGCCGATCGCCTGCATGGCGGCATCGTTTACGATGCGCACCGGTTTGCCGAAAGCCGCCGCGAAGTCGAAGCCCATCCAGCCCTCGCCGAGATTGTGCGGCTCCGCGGCGATGCGGCCGTGAAACACCAGCCCCGGGTAGCCGACCGATACCGCGTCCCAGGCAAGCCCGCGGGCGCGCTTCAGCACCTTGCGGCTCATGCGCTCAGGCCCCAGCCCCGGTCCGGAGGAAAACCTGAAGATCCGGCCGCGGGCATCGACCCGGAACTTGATGTGGGTGCCACCGACGTCTATCACGAGGATGCGGCGGGGCGCACGGTGCCCCCGGGGGCTCCGGTTCCCTGGCATCGGCCGATTTTGCGGTGCAGCCGACGTGCATGTAAACCGCCGCGCGCGGCCGTGCATCTACCCTGGGAGCGGCGCTCCGTCGCCCGCAAGAAGGAAGGGGACCACATGGCTCGGCAACACGTCTACGCCGCTTTCTGGGCTGCGCTCGTACTCGGCGCCGCCGGTGGCGCCAGCGCCTGGGACAGCGACTCCGTCTCCTCGGTCATGGGCTCGATCACGGTGGGCGCCGGCGAGCATCGCGGGGATCTCTCCACGGTCAACGGCTCGATCCACGTCGGCGAGAATGCCGTCGTCGGCCACGCGCACACCGTCAACGGCAGCATCACTCTCGACTCGCGCGCATCCGCCGGGGACGTCAAGACCGTCAACGGAGCCGTGCGCCTCGAGGAGGGGGCCCAGGTTGGCGGGGGCGTGCGTACGGTCAACGGCGCACTGTCGCTCGGCAAGGGCGCCGGCGTCACCGGCGTGCTCGCCAACGTCAACGGCGCCATCCGCGTTACCGCCGCGCATGTCGGGGGCGACGTGGAAACCGTCACGGGTGGCATCGAGATCGGCCCCGACGCGCACGTCGACGGCGGCGTGATCGTCCACAAGGAGCACTCGAGCGACTCCGAGACGCGTAGCCCGCCGCGCATCGTCATCGGCCCGGGCTCGGTCGTGAAAGGTGCCCTGAGATTCGAGCGCCCGGTGGAGCTCTATGTGAGCGACCGGGCGACGATCGGACCGGTGGAGGGTGCGACGCCGATCAGGTTCAGCGGCGAACATCCGCCGGGATGAGCGATTGCCTGCGACCCACCGACGCATGCGAGGTCGCTCAGCAGACAGTTAGGCATTTGCTTAACTAATCGCTCAGGACCCTCATGCACTCGCCGAAAAAAAGAGCGGCGGGAAGCAAATTTCCCGCCGCTCGCAGAGCGTCCGTACTCTGTTAATCAGTGAGTCTGGGCGGAAGTGCCCGCGGACGCCTGACCCGACATGCCGGCCTCGGCGCCGGTGGACCCGGCCTGGGCCCCGCCTTCGAACGATCCGCCGAGCCCGCCGCGGGCGCTCGGCCCCTGCGGCTGCGGCCGATCGCCCGAGGGCTTATTGGTGCTCGCGGGCTTGCCGCTCGCGGGCTTGCCGGCGCCTGCAGATCCAGCAGCGCCCGCGCCGACTTGGCTCGCGCCCGCGGCTTTGCCGGCGACCGTCGATCCCTCGTTCAGTCCCGTGCCGGCCGCGGTGCGTCCCTCGACCGCCCCGGCGGCTGCAACGTTGCGGCCCGTGCCCACCGTTGTGGCGGCGGCACCGCGGCTATCCGCAGCGATACGCGAGCCGGCGTGCGCACCCGCCTGCGAGCCCGTCTTCGCGGCTCCCGTAGCTGAAGTGCGGGCCGCAGCGCTCTCGCGGGTCGCCTCGCCCGGGCGGGCGGCCGCACGCGCGTGCCCGAATCCACCCACCTGCGCGCCGCCGATCGGGCTGCCAAAGCCGCCGGCTGCGCCCCCGCGGAGGCCGCCGCCCAGCAACTGAGCGTGCGCGGGCAGGGCCGCAACAGACAGCAGCAGAACCGCGGCGCTCGCGAAAAGATGATTCGCTCTCATGGTCGTCTCCTCTCGAGGCCGCGGCCAATCCGCGACCTTTCAGGGAGTACTACGACCGGCCTCGGCGGATTCTTCCCGCCACGGCCATTGCGGTGTTTTTACTTATTACGGGCGGAGCGCCAGCACCTGCGGCGGCGCGAGCTCGGCACCCACTACCCCGTATCCGTAGGCCGGGTCGGGTCCGGGAGCACCCGGATGGAGTGCCTGCCGCTCGAGAGCCGTCAGCGCCTCTTCCGCCGCCGCTTTGTCGGGCGCACGCAGAGCCTGCGCCAGGAGGCCCGCGACGATCGGCGCGGCGAATGAGGTGCCGCGCACGAGCGCATAACCCCGCGGCGTGCGCGCCGCCGCCATGTCGGCTCCGGGGGCGGCGAGCTTGACCTGCGGACCGCGTTCCGCCTCGGCCAGCACACGGTGCCGCGCATCGACCGCGGTGACGCCCACCACTCCCGGCCAGGCAGCCGGATAGAGAGGCGGTGCCGCCGGTCCGTCGTTGCCGACCGCGGCGACGATCAGGTAGCCGCGCGTGACCGCACTGGCGACGACGCTCTCGAGCGTTCGGTTGGCGGGCCCCACCAGGCTCACGTTGATCACCGGCACCTGCTCGTGCACGAGCCAGGCGAACGCCTCGGCGACCTCGTCGACCGCGCCGCCGCTGGGGCGAGCGCAGAAGACGTCGGCGGCATAGAGCTCGGCCCCGGGCGCCGCGCCCCTGAAGTGGCCTGCGCGTCCCGCGATGAGCGAAGCGACCGCCGTGCCGTGAACCGCCGGAAGCAACACGCCCGCGCAGCCATGCGCGTGGATCGTCACGGCTTGCAGCGCCGCATGGTGGGCGTCGACTCCGTCGTCGATCAGTCCCACCCGCGCCACGGCCGGCGCCGGCTCGCCGGCGGTCGCCGTCATGCGGGGGGCCGGCGACGGCGCCGCCTCCACGGCGCGTGATGGCGCACCGCTCGGGAGGTACACGTGATTGAAGTCGTAGCTGCCGCCAGGATCGAGCGCCTGCAGCCGCGTGAGGGAGCGTGCGGTGTCGTCCGGGGCACGCAGCACCACGAGCCGCGCTCCGAGCTCCTCGAGCACTCGCTCGCGCACCACGGTATAGCCCGCGGCGAGCGCCAGCTCGAGGGCGCCTTGCTGCGGTGAGAACGCGAGCAGCTCCCGGCGCACGATCGGCGCACCGTGCGGGTCCGCCTCGAGCACGTCGCGATGCCGCCGCAGCAGCTCGCGGATGCGCTGCTGGCGCAGCTCGCGCAGGCTCCCCGGGCTCAGCTCACCGAGCGCCGCCGCCTGATCGGTGAGCGGCGGCAGTCCCACCGATGGCAATGCCGGCGCTGGGACGGACGGCAGGCTGGGAAGGCGCACCGCAGGCAGCCCGACCTGCGCGGCGGCCTGCGCAGCCATACACAACAACAGTCCAGTGAGCGGCACGTTACGCACAGCGGCACCTTAATTGAATGTGGCCGCACGGGGAACAAATGGAAGAAAATCGCCCCCATGATCGTATTGCCGGCATAGAGGGCGCGCGGTGGCAGAGCTGCGTGCAGAGTTGGTCGAGCTGTTGCCGCGGCTGCGCCGTTTTGCGCGCGTGCTCGCCCGGGATGCGCACGATGCCGACGACCTGGTGCAGACCGCGATCGAACGCGCGCTCGCGCACGCCGGGCAGCTGCGCGCCGACGCGCCGCTCGCCGGCTGGATGTTCGGCATTCTGCGCAATGCGTGGATCGACGAGCAGCGTGCGCGTGGCCGGCGCGGGCGCGTGTTCGCCGCCGCGGAGTTGGGCGAGCAGGTCGCGGACCCGGCACACGGCGCGCCGCTCGAGACGCTTGCGGTTCAGGACGCCGTGGCACGCCTGCCTCAGGAGCAGCGCCTGGCGGTGGCACTGGTGCTGGTGGAAGGACTCTCGTACAAGGAGGCGGCGCACATCATGGAAGTGCCGATCGGAACATTGACGAGCCGCCTGGCTCGTGCCCGCGAGGCGCTGCAGGCGATGCTCGGTGAGCGCGATGGAGCATAGCGGATGACCTTCAGCGACGAGACCCTCAACGCGTACGTGGACGGCGAGCTGGATGCCGCGACGCGCGCGGCGCTCGAAGCCGCGATGACCACCGACCCACAGCTCGCACCGCGCATTGCGCGCCAGCGCGCGCTGCGGGCGCAGGTGCGCGCGGCGTTCGCGCCGGTGCTCACCGAGCCCGTGCCGGAGCGGCTGCTCGCGAGCGTGCGCGGCGCGCCCGGGCGGGCCGGTAACGTCGTCGCGTTCCAGGCTCGGCCCCGGCCGCGCTGGTCGTGGCCGCAATGGGGCGCGATGGCCGCGAGCCTCATCGTCGGCGTGCTGCTCGGACCCCTGCTGCTGCGGCCGTCCGCGCCTCAGGCGCCGCTCGAGACGAGCGGCGGCCGCGTGCTGGCGAGCGGCGCGCTCGCGGGCGCGCTTTCGCAGCAACTGGCGAGCTCTCAGCCGCCTGGCGCACCGGTCGCGATCGGCGTCAGCTTCCGCGCCAGGAGTGGTGGTTACTGCCGCACCTTCCTGTTGCGCGAGGCGCAGCCGCTCGCCGGGCTGGCATGCCGTGCCGGTCCGGCATGGCAGGTGGTGGCGCTCGCTCAGAGCGAGCTGCCGGGCACCGGCAGCGGCTACCGCCAGGCGGGGTCCGCCCTGCCCCCGGCCGTGTCGCGCACGCTCGATGAGCTGATCCTCGGCGAGCCGCTCGACGCGGCCGGCGAGAGCACAGCGCGCGCCGCCGGTTGGAAGCCTTGAAGCCGCGCTAGAGGTTCCAGGCGCTCGCGAGGCGCGCGCGCGCCGCCCGCCCGTCTTCGAGGTCCGTCGAGTTGACGACCGCGAGCCGAAAGCCTCCCGGCGGCATCGCGTGCGCAGCTGCCGGGCGGTCTTCGTGGAAGGTGATCTGCACGCTGCTCACGTGCGGCATGCGCCGCACTTCGGCGACCAGCGACGCCGGCGGATGACGATACTCGCGGCCGTGGGGACCGAACAACGCGATGCTGTAGCCGTCGCGCCGCCCGGCATCGGCAAACTCCCAGGTGCTGCGCGCGTACAGGCCCACTACCGCATCCAGCCAGCCGGCGCCGTAAAGATCCGGCCACTGGTCGGCGACGCGCAGATGCGCCTCGATGATGCGGCCGCCGATCGTCTCGGCGTTGAACATCCCGGTGTAGCCGGCAAGATGCCGCACCACCCACGCATCCAGGTACGCGGCGAGGGACGCGCGCTGTTGCGCCTCGATCGTCCAGTAGTCGAAGGTAGCGCCCTCCCCCGGGACACCGTGGCAGTGGCGGAACCAGCGCGCCTGCCCGCGCACGACCGCCACGTCGGTGCTCACGTGATCGCCGGTGAGCAGCGGCATCCAGAAGTGCCCCGCGGTCTCTTCGCGCTCGTAGGTCGCGAGGTCGGGGAGCACGCGGCTGCCGACTCCCATGCCGTGCAGGTTGATGATCGGCTTGCTGAACACCGGAAAGGCCGGCGGACGCACCCCGTGCGGCGCGGATTCGAGCCCCTGCGACTCGGCCACGGAGAGCTTGTTGTAGATCCAGCGATGTGCGGGGTACCACTGGTAGGCATCCGGATCCTCGGTGGGAATCCGTACCCCGGGCGGACAGGCGATGCCTTCGAAGTACTGCAGTCGCCAGGGATCTGCCTCGCAGAACGGCATAGCGCCCGGCCCGTCCTCAGAACAGCCCCGTGATGCGGCCGCGCTCGTCCACGTCGATATTGTTCGCCGCCGGCACCTTCGGCAGCCCCGGCATGGTCATCACGTCGCCGCAGATCATGACGACGAACTCCGCGCCAGCCGCAAGCCGCACTTCGCGAATGTTGACCACGTGGTTCACGGGCGCACCGCGCAGCTTCGGGTCGGTGGAGAAGGAATACTGGGTCTTGGCGACGCACACGGGATAGTGGCCGTAACCCGCGTCCTGCAGCTGCTTTATCTGCGCGCGTACCTTGCTGTCGGCGGTGATGTCGCTGGCGTGATAGATCTTGGTGGCGATCGCCTTCATCTTGTCCCACAGGGTCGCGCCGTCCTCGTAGAGGAAGTGGAACTTGCCGGGCTGGTCGCACAGCCGCACCACTTCGCGCGCCAGCTCGAGCGCGCCCTTGCCGCCGTCGGCGAAATGAGTCGCGGGGATGACGCGCACGCCGTGCGCGGCGCCGCGCTCGGTGAGCAGGCCGATCTCCGCATCGGTGTCCTCCGCCCGGCGGTTGATGGCCACCGCGCACGGCAGGCCGTAGTGGTTGACCACGTTGTCGATGTGGCGCTCGAGGTTCACCGCGCCCTTCTGCAGCGCCGCGAGGTTCTCGTTCTTGAGATCCGCCAGCTCGACGCCGCCGTGGTACTTGAGGGCGCGTACCGTGGTGACGATGACCGCGGCGCTGGGCCGGAGGCCCGATTTGCGGCACTTGATGTCGACGAACTTCTCGGCTCCCAGGTCGGCGCCGAAGCCCGCCTCGGTCACCACGTAATCGGCGAGCTTGAGGGCGGTGCGGGTCGCGATCACCGAGTTGCAGCCATGCGCGATGTTGGCGAACGGGCCACCGTGGATGAAGGCCGGATTGTTGGCGAGTGTCTGCACCAGATTCGGCGCCAGCGCGGCTTTCAGCAGAGCCGCCATGGCGCCGTGCGCCTTGACGTCGCGGGAGCGGATCGGCTGCTGATCGGCGCGGTAGCCGACCACGATGTTGCCGAGGCGCTCCTTGAGGTCGGCGAGGCTGGTGGCGAGACACAAGATCGCCATCACCTCGGAAGCGACCACGATGTCGAAGCCGTCCTCGCGCGGCACGCCGTTGGCGGTGCCGCCAAGCCCCACCACGATCTGGCGCAGCGCCCGGTCGTTCATGTCGACCACGCGCCGCCAGGCGATGCGTCGTACGTCGAAGCCGAGTGTGTTGCCCTGGTAGATGTGGTTGTCGATCATCGCCGCGAGCAGGTTGTTGGCGGCGGCGATGGCGGCGAAATCGCCGGTGAAGTGCAGGTTGATGTCCTCCATGGGGACCACCTGCGAGTAGCCGCCGCCGGCGGCGCCGCCCTTGACGCCGAATACCGGGCCGAGCGCGGGCTCGCGCAGACACAGCATGGCACGCTTGCCGAGCAGGTTGAGCGCATCGCCCAGCCCGACGGTGGTCGTGGTCTTGCCCTCGCCCGCCGGCGTCGGCGAGATGGCGGTCGTCAGGATCAGCTTGCCCTCCGGCCGGGGCGCGACCTCCGCCACGTAGTCGAGCGACACCTTGGCCTTGTAGTGTCCGTAGGGCTCGAGGCTCTCCGCCGGGATGCCCAGCCGCTCGCGCGCCAGCTCCACGATGGGGCGCATGCTGGCGCGCTGCGCGATCTCGATGTTGCTCGGAAAGGGAACGGTGGCGGCGGCCGGCGTGCTGGACATGGCGGGTGACTGGCTTGGCGGAGTTAAGGGCCCGACATGCTACCAGAGGCGCACCGCCCGTTCGCATTCGGCGCGGGCGCCTCGCTACAATCGCGGCAAATGCTGTGGCTCAAGGCTTTCCACGTGGTGTTCATGGTCACCTGGTTCGCGGGACTGTTCTACCTGCCGCGCCTGTTCGTCTATCACGTCACGACCCGGGACGCCGCAGGCCGCGCGCGCTTCGAGCTCATGGAGCGGCGGCTGTTCGCGATCATGACGATCGGTGCTGCGGGTACGGTGCTGTTCGGCGGCGCGATGATCGTCGCGGCGCCCGCGTACCTCGCCCTCGCGTGGCTGCGCGTGAAGCTGCTGCTGGTAGCGGCGCTGATCGGCTATCACCACTGGTGCCGGAGGCTGATGCGGCAGCTGGCGGCCGGCGGCGCTCGCTCGGAGCGCTGGTATCGCCTCTTCAACGAGGTGCCGGGGCTGCTGCTCATTGCGATCGTGATACTCGCCGTAGTCAAACCCTGAAGCGCGCCCCGCCCGCCCTACCAGATACGCACGCGATCCTCGGGCTTGATGTAGAGCCGGTCGTCCGGCTGCACGTCGAACGCCTGGTACCAGGCGTCGATGTTCGGCAGCGGGCCGTTGACGCGGAAGCGGTCCGGGCTGTGCACGTCGGACATCACCACCTCGCGCAGCGCACCGTCGCGGTATTTGCTGCGCCACACCTGCGCGTAGGCGAGAAAGAAACGCTGCGCGCCGCTCAGGTCGTCGATCACCGGCGCGGGCGCGCCGCGGAGCGACAAGCGGTAGGCCTCGTAGGCCATGTTGAGCCCGCCCAGATCGCCGATGTTCTCGCCCACCGTGTTGGCACCGTTGACCTTCAATCCCGGCAACGCCTCGAATGCCGAGTACTCGTGGATGAGGCGCGCGGTGCGAGCGGTGAATACCCGCGCGTCCTGCGCCGTCCACCAGTCCTCGAGCCCGCCGTCGGGCCCGAACTTGCGGCCCTGATCGTCGAAGCCATGACCGATCTCGTGACCGATCACCGCACCGATGGCGCCGAAGTTGACGGCGGCATCGGCGTTGGGATCGAAGAACGGCGGCTGCAGGATCGCCGCCGGAAATACGATCTCGTTGTTGGAAGGGTTGTAGTAGGCATTGATGTCCTGCGGGTTCATCTGCCATTCGGCGCGGTCCACCGGCCTGTCCAGCCGCGCCAGCTGGTAGCTCCAGTGCCACTCGGCCGCGCGCCGCACGTTGCCGAGCAGGTCGTCGCGGCGGATCACGAGCGCCGAGTAATCCTTCCACTCGTCCGGATAGCCGATCTTGAGCGTGAAGGTCGCGAGCTTCTCGTGGGCCCGCGACTTGGTCGCGGTGGTCATCCAGTCGAGCTCGTCGATGCGCTCGTTGAGCGCGGCCAGCAGGTCCCCCACGAGCGCGAGCATCTTGACCTTCGACTCGGGCGGGAAGTAACGCGCCACGTACAGCCGTCCGACCGGCTCGCCGAGCGCCGCATCGACGTCATCGACCGCGCGCTTCCAGCGCTCACGCTGCTGCGGCTGGCCGCGGAGCGCGCGGCCGTAGAAAGCGAAGTGCGCCGCATCGAAGCGCTGCGGCAGATAGGGTGCATGGCCGCTCAGGTACTGGAAGGTGAGCCACGCCTGCAGCGTCGTCACCGGCGTGTGGCTGAAGAGCAGGGCGAGATCGCGGATGGCGCCGAGCTCGGCCAGCACCAGGTCCTGCCGCGAGCCGAGCTGGGCGGACTCGAGAAAGGCCGCCCACGGAAAGCCCGGCGCCAGGCCAAGCAGCTGCTGCCGGGTGCGCGGGTTGTAGGTGGCCTCGACGTCACGCCGCTTCTCGATCGGCCACTGCACCCTGGCCGCGGCCGTCTCGAAGGCCATGATGTCGCGGGCCTTGGCGCCGGCGTCTGCGCTGCCGCCGAGGGTGAGGATCTCGGCGATGTAGGCGAGGTACTGCTCGCGCAGCGCGCGCAGCTGTGGGTCGTCCTTCAGATAGTAGTCACGGTCCGGGAGCCCGAGGCTCGACTCGCTGATCACCACCGCGTAGCGATCCGGATTGCGGAGATCCGCGGGCAGGTCGATGTCGAACAGCGAGGCGAATCCCGGCAACGCGAACAGCCGCGCCAGCTCCTCGCGTGTCGTGGCAGCGGCGATACGCTCGAGGTCGGCCCGCGCGGGCGCGAGCCCGTTGGCCTCGATGGTCTGGTTGTCCATGAAGCTCGCGTAGTAGTCGCCGATCTGCTGCCCGGGCGTGCCGGCGGCCGGATGTGCGTCGGCGGCAGCCTCGATGAGCGCGCGCACGCGCTCCGTAGAGAGCTCCTCGAGCGCGTTGAAGGGCCCGTAGCTGGAGTGGTCGGCCGGGATCGTGAAGCTCCCGTACCAGCCGCCATTCGCGTAGGCAAAGAAATCATCGCCCGGACGCACGCTGCGATCGCCGGCTGCGAGGTCGAGGCCGCAGTTGCCGATTGCGGCCCGCGCCGCCAGCAGGGCCGTCGCGGCGGGCGGATCGGCCGCAGCCTGCGGTTGCGCAGGGGCGGCGGCGGGAGGAGCGGCAACGGACACCGGATTCTCCTTGACGGGTTTGGCTGTGCAAGCCGCGAGGGTGGCGATCACCGCCAGCCCCAGCAACGGTCTCATCGGATACGCGCCTTCAGCGGGGGAAGGCCGAAATCATACGGCAGCGCCGCCCCATTCGCGCATGAGGTCACGCCATTCGCCGCGCGCAACGCTCGGCTTACCGGCTTCGGTGCCGACGTACAGAAAGCCGACGATCACATCGCTCGGGCCAAGACCGAGCGACTCCCGGACCTGCGGATCGTAGGCCGCGCCGCCGGTTTTCCACATGGCGTTGTAACCGAGTGCAAGCGCGGCAAGCATGATGTTCCCGGCCGCGACTCCGGCCGACAGGGTCTGCTCGATCGGCGGGATCTTCACCGCCTCGTTCACGTGCGCCGCGACTACGATGATCAGCGGCGCCCGGAACGCCTTGTCACGCTCACGCTGTAACGCCTCCGCGCTCGCTCCCGGCTGGGCGCGCCCGAGGTGCGCCGCGAGCAGCTCTCCGAAGCGCGCGCGCGCCGCGCCGCGCACCACGAGGAAGCGCCACGGGCGCAGCCGTCCGTGATCGGGAGCGCGCACCGCGCTCGCGAACATGAGCTCGAGGGCGCCGGCATCGGGCGCAGGTTCGGTGAGGGTGGTGGCCGAGCGGCGCGCCACCAGGGCGTCTATGGCTTGCATGGCGCCATTGTCGCAGACTCAAGCCCGGTGCTGGCCGTCTCCGAAGCCTGTGAGCGCAACAAGGGCCCGATCCTCGCGGTGCTCGAAGGCGAGCTCGCCGCCAGCCGCTCAGTGCTCGAGATCGGCAGTGGCACGGGCCAGCACGCGGTGCATTTCGCACGCCATCTGCCCCATCTCAGCTGGCAGCCGACCGAGGTCGGCGCAGAGCTCGGTCCGCTCGCCGAGCGCATTCGCCTCGAGGGCACGCCAAACCTGCGCCCCGCCATAGCGCTCGACGTGCGTGTGCACCCCTGGCCGGTCGGGCGCGTCGAGGCGGTGTTCAGCGCCAATACCCTCCACATCATGGCGTGGGATGCGGTGGAGCATTTCTTCCGCGGCATCGGCACCGTGCTGGCGGTTGCGGGGGTGCTGTGCGTCTACGGCCCGTTCCGCTATCGGGGTGCGTACACGAGCGCGAGCAACGCGGAGTTCGACCGCTTCCTCCGCCGGCGCGATCCCTCGAGCGGCATCCGTGATTTCGAGGCGCTCGAGCGCCTCGCTGCAGCCGTCGGGCTCGAGCTCGCCGCCGACCACGCCATGCCCGCCAACAACCAGACCTTGGTATGGCGCCGCCGCAGCGGGGAGTAGAGTTCGCGTCATGGAGCTGTTGACGCCCGAGGAGCTGCGCGCCGCGATCCGCACGATCGCGGACTATCCGAAGCCCGGCGTCAAGTTCCGCGACATCACCACGTTGCTGCGTGACGGGCGCGCCTTTCACAGTGTGGTGGAGCTGCTGGCGCGGCCGTGGCTCACGGCCGGCGTCAACCGCATTGCCGGCATCGAGGCGCGCGGCTTCATTCTCGGCGGCGCGCTCGCCGAGCGTCTCGGGGCGGGTTTCGTGCCGATCCGCAAGAAGGGCAAGCTCCCGCACGCGACGGTGCGCGTGGCCTATTCGCTCGAGTACGGTCTCGACGAGATGGAAATGCACCGCGATGCGGTCGGTGCCGGTGAGGACATCATCCTGGTCGATGATCTCATCGCCACCGGCGGCACTGCGGCCGGCGCGGTGCAGCTGCTGCGCTCACTCGGCGCGCGCGTACTGGCGGCGTGCTTCATCGTAGATCTTCCCGATCTCGGGGGCGCGGCGAAGTTGGAAGCTCTCGGCGTGCCGGTCGCTGCCCTCGTCTCCTTTCCGGGACACTGAGCAATCTTCAGCTGCCGTTCAGACTAAATTTATATTATAAATCAATACGTTACACAGCATCATTCCACAACATTACGTTGCGGTCATTTGGCCCTCGTGCGCGGGGAATCCTGTGATAATACGGCCGCCTTGGCGCTAGCTTGCGCACCTTCACAAATCCTTCTGGAGACCACATCGATGTTCAAGAAGCTCATTCCAGTCATCGCGTTCGCCCTGATCGCCGGTCCGGCGTTCGCCCAGTCGACCCCGGCTCCGGCGTCAACCCCGGCCGCTTCCTCCTCGTCCAGCTCGGACGCGAAGGACATGAAGAAAGAGCATAAGAAGAAGCACCACAAGAAGACCGAGAAGAGCAGCGAGAAGAGCGAGTCCTCGACTCCGCCGAAGTAAACATTTCCGACTGACCTTGAGGAGCCCCGCCGCGAAATCGGCGGGGCTTCTTGCTTTTCGGGGACCGCGCCGCGGACCGATGCGCCGGGGCTTGCAGGGCGGCCCAAACGGGTTCAAATTCTCCCCATGGACGGGGAGCAACAGGCCGCAATACATCAGGCGCTGGTGTCCGTACAACATGCCGTCACGAGCATGACGTTCCCGATCTGCGATCAGCAGGACCTCTGCGAAGCCATCGATAGTGTCGAGGAGCAGCTGCACACGAGCCACCCGAACCTGGCGATGATGTGCCGCTTCCTCAACTCCATCGCACGCAGCCTGCGAGCGCAGCCGGAGGCGCGCAACGCGTGCCTCCTGATCGAGGATGCCATCGGCAAGGCGGGCATGCCGAGCACCTGGCAGTCGGGAATCTGACCGAGCCTATCGCCGCCACGCTTCGCACCACGCTGGTGCGCTGAGGCTGCCTGCCCGCGCGGGCCGTTGCGTGTGCGGCGCGGCGCAGTCTAAGTTGGAGCCGATGGTCGCGCCCCTCTCCCAGGTCCTGCTGCTCCTCGCCGGCTCGGTTTTCCTGGTGACGCTCGCACGGCGCCTCGGGCTGCCGACCACCCTCGCATATCTGGCTCTCGGGCTGCTGCTCGGCCCGCATGCGCTCGGGGTGGTGTCGGACTCGGGCACGACACGCCTGCTGGCCGAGCTCGGCGTCGCCTTCCTGCTGTTCACACTCGGCCTCGAGTTCTCGCTCCCGCGCATGCTGGCAATGCGCGGCGAGGTATTCGGCCTCGGCGGTCTGCAGGTCGGGGCCACCACCGCCGTATGCGCGCTGATCGCCCACTGGCTCGGCGTCCGCTGGCTGCCGGCGATCGTGCTGGGCGGCGCGCTGTCGATGAGCTCCACCGCGATCCTGCTGCAGCAGCTCACCGAGCGCGCCGAGCTCAACCGCACGCACGGCCGGCTCGCCTTCAGCATGCTGCTGTTCCAGGACCTGGCGTTCGTGCCGTTCCTGGCGCTCGCGGCGGCGCTCGCCGCCGGCGCCGGTCATTTCAGCCTCGGCGAGAGCCTCGTGGCCGTGTTCGGCGGCGTGCTGTCGATCGCGGCGGTGCTGGCCGCGGGCCGCTGGCTGCTGCGCCCGCTGTTTCACGAGATCGCACACAGCCGGCTGCGCGAGCTGTTTACGCTGACGGTGCTGTTGGTGGCGCTCGGCTCCGCCTGGCTGTCGCACGTCGCGGGACTGTCGTTCGCGCTCGGCGCGTTCCTCTCGGGCATGATGCTGGCCGAGACCGAGTACCGCCACCAGATCGAGGCGGTCATCCGCCCGTTCCGCGACATACTGCTCGGCCTGTTCTTCATCTCGGTCGGCATGCTGCTCGATCTGCACCTGCTGGGGCGCGAGCTGCCGCTGGTGTCGGCGCTGCTCCTGACCATGGTGCCGCTCAAGGCGGTGATCGCGGCGCTCACCGCCCGCCCCTTCACGACCTCGCGCTTCAAGGCGTTGCGTACCGGCATCGTCATCTCGATTGGCGGCGAGTTCGGCGTTGCGTTGTGCACCATCCTGCTCCAGGCGGGACTCCTACCCGAGCGTCTCGGCGAGCCGCTGGTCGTCGCGCTGGTGCTGTCGATGGTGCTGTCGCCGGTCATCCTCAACAACAACAAGCGCGTGGCGCGGGCGCTGCTCCATGAGCATGGGCCGCTCGCCACCGCCAGCGAGCGTGAGGACGCCGCCACCGGCGGCATTGCCCAGCGCGAGCACGTGATCCTGTGCGGCTTCGGGCGCGTCGGCCAGAACGTGGCGCGCGTGCTCGAGTCGCAGGGCTTCGAGTACATCGCGCTCGACCTCGATCCGGCGCGCATCCGCGCCGCGCGCCAGGCGGGTGATCCGGTGATGTACGGCGACTCCTCCGACGAGGAGCTGCTCGTGAAGGCGGGGCTCGCCACCGCCAGCGCGGTGGTCATCAGCTTCTCGGATCCGGCGACTTCGATCGGCATTCTGCGCAGCGTGCGGCGCGCGCGCCCCGACGTGCCGGTGCTGGTGCGCACCGCCGACGATTCCCGGCTCAAGGAGCTGCAGGACGCCGGCGCCACCGACGTCGTGCCCGAGACCTTCGAGGCGAGCCTGATGCTGGTATCGCACGTGTTGATGCTGCTGCACGTGCCGGTGGCACGCGTCGCCCACACCCTCGGCGACATCCGCAGCAACCGCTACGCGGTACTGCGCAACATCGTACGCCGCGGCGACCCGCGCCCGGTCGACGAGCTGGGCGAGCACCGCGAGGAGCTCAAGTCCGTCGTGGTGCCGCCGGGCGCCTGGGCGGTGGGGCGTACACTCGATGAAGTGCGCGGCCGGGGCGTCGAGGTAACTTTCACGGGTGTGCGGCGCCAGGGAATTCTCGGGCGCGAGCCGGCGGCGACCACCGTACTGCACGAGGGAGACATCGTCGTCATTTACGGCCAGCCCGAGGAGCTCGAGCGCGCCGAGTCGGTGCTGCTGGCCGGGTGAGACCGGGACGCAGGCTAATGCGTCAGAGGTAGAAGGCGATCGCGCCGGCGTGCGACCATCGCGCACATGCGATACCCAGCGCTGATTCTCCTCGCCCTCGGCTCCCTCACCGCCTCACTCCTCGCGCGCGCCGAGCAACCGCCCATCATCGATCGCAACCTGTTCTTCGGTGAGATCAGCATCGCCGGTGCGCAGATCTCCCCGGACGGCCGCTACATCTCCTTCCTCAAGCCCTATCGCGGAACGCGCAACCTCTGGGTCAAAAAGGCGGACGAGCCGTTCAGCGCCGCCCGAGCCGTGAGCGCGGAGAGCAGCCGGCCGGTACGACTGTACCTCTGGAGCCGCGACTCGAAATACCTCCTCTACGCGCAGGACGCCGGCGGCGACGAGAACTTCAACGTCTACGCGATCGATCCGACGCTGCCCGCCGATCCGAAGACCGGCGTGCCGCCGGCGCGGGCGCTCACCAACCTCAAGGGCGTGAGAACCGAGCTGTACGCTGCGCCGAAGCCCAAGCCGGACATACTCTACATCGGCCTCAACGATCGCGATCCGCGCTGGCACGATCTCTACGAGCTGCACATCTCGACGGGTGAGAAGCGGCTGCTGAGGAAGAACACCGAGCAGATCGCCGGCTGGGTTTTCGACAACGCCGGCAGCCTGCGGCTCGCCGAGCGTACCAATGAGGTCGGCGACACGGAGTTCCTCCGGGTCGATCCGGACGGTTTCAAGCGGATCTACAGCTGCAGCGTGCTGGAATCGTGCGGCGTGTCCGGCTTCGACGCCGCCAATCGCAGCGCCTGGATGATGACCAACAAGGGAGATCTGGACCTCGCCGAGCTCGACCGCCTGGACCCCTCGAGCGGCGCCACGTCCAGGGTCGAAAGCGATCCTGATAACCGGGTCGACCTGAGCGGCATCGCCCTCTCGGAGGTCGACTACCGCATCCTCTTCACGACCTACGAGGACAGCACGCCGCGGCGGTACTTCAAAGACCGCGCGTTCGAGCAGGAGTATCGCTGGCTCAGCGCGCAGCTGCCCGGCAAGCAGGTCAACCTGGAGTCGCACTCGGGCGACGAGAGCCTGTGGATCGTCACCGCCTACAGCGACGCCGACCCGGGCTCCACTTATCTGTGGAATCGCGCGAAGAAGTCGCTGACGCTCCAGTACCTGCTGCGCGAGGAGTTGCCACGCGAGGCGCTCTCGGAGCGCAAGCCGTACGAGTTCAGGTCTTCGGATGGGCTGCTGATCAGCGGATATCTCACGATCCCGAAGGGCTTGCCCGCGAAGAGTCTGCCGCTCGTGGTGTGGCCGCACGGCGGACCGTGGGCACGGGACGCCTACGGCTACCACGCGTTCGCCCAGTTCCTCGCCAACCGCGGGTACGCCGTGCTGCAGCCGAACTTCCGCGGCTCCACCGGCTACGGCAAGAGGTTCCTCAACGCCGGCAATGGCGAGTGGGGACGGAAGATGCAGGACGACCTGACCTGGGGCGTCAAGACGCTGGTGAGTGACGGCACGGCGGACCCGAAGCGGATCGGTATCGGCGGCGGCTCTTACGGCGGATATGCGACGCTGGCCGGGGTTGCATTCACGCCCACGATCTATGCGGCAGCGGTAGCGATCGTGGCCCCCTCGAATCTGATCACCCTGCTCGACGCCATCCCGCCCTACTGGGAAGCGGGCCGCAGGCAGATGTACACGCGCATGGCCGACCCGACGACTCCCGAGGGGAAGGCGCTCCTGGTCGCCGAGTCGCCGCTCACACGGGCGCAGGCCATCGTGACTCCGCTGCTCGTGGTGCAGGGCAAGAACGACCCGCGCGTGAACATCCGCGAGAGCGACCAGATCGTCGCCGCCGTGCGCGACAACGGGCGCCCCGTGCAATACCTCGTCGCGCCCGACGAAGGCCACGGCTTCGCGCGACCCATCAACAATCTGGCCATGGTGACTGAGATGGAGGAGTTCTACGCGCGTTACCTCGGCGGCCGCCACCAGACCGACGTGCCGCCCGATGTCGCAGCCAAGCTCGCCGAGCTCACCGTCGATCCGAAGACGGTGAGCGGCGCCGTTACGCTCAAGGGCGCCGCGGGCAGCGGCCGCCCGCAGTGAGTCTCCGATGCACAAAAGCCGCCTCGCCGGATTCATCATTGACTGTCAGACCGAGGACCTGGAAGCCGCCGCGAGCTTCTGGCGTCAGGCCCTCGGGCTCGAACTGCGGCCGGCAGCGGGGCCGGGCGAGTCGAAGTACCGCACCCTCGCCACGGGCCCCGACCAGCCGCATGTCGAGGTGCAGCAGGTCGAGCATGCGAGCCGCGTGCACCTCGACATCGAGGCCGACGATATCGAGGCCGAGGTGGCGCGCCTCGAGCGCCTCGGCGCGCAGCGCGTCGGACCGGTGCGTACCTGGTACGTGATGCAGGCACCCACGGGCCAGCGTTTCTGCGTCGTGCGCCCGCAGCGCGCCAACTTCGCGCAGCGCGCCAACACCTGGGACTGAAGGGTGAACCGCAGCGACATCCAGTTCCCCGCCCGGCATGAGCCGCTGCGCGACGATGTGCATGCGCTCGGCGCCCTGCTCGGCGAGATCCTGCGCGAGCAGGGCGGTGAACAGCTGTTTGAGCAGGTCGAGCTCGACCGCGTGGCCGCGATCCGCGGCCGCGCCGGCGAGAGCGCGGCGCGCGCCGAGCTGGCCGCCCATGTGCGTGACCGGCCGCCGGCACTCGCTCGCGACCTGGTGCGCGCCTTCTCCACCTGGTTCCAGGCGGTCAATCTCGCGGAGAGAGTGCATCGCATCCGCCGCCGCCGCGACTACTTCCTCAAGGACAGCCAGCGGCCGCAGCCCGGCGGCGTCGAGGATGCGATCGCCGGCCTCAAGCAGGACGGCTGGGCGCTCAGCGATGCGCTCGAGCTCATCGCGAGTCTGTCCATCGAGCCAGTATTTGCCGCCCACTCCACCGACTCGAACCGCCGTACCCTGCTACGCAAGCAGCAGCGCATCGCGGATCGGCTGCTCGAGCGACTCGACCCGGCCCTCACCCCGAGCGAGCAGCGCAACCTCTGGAACAGCATCCGCATGGAGATGACGGCGGCGTGGCAGACCGAGGAGCTGCCGCGCGAGCGGCTCACGGTCGCGGACGAGCGCGAGCAGATCCTGTTTTATCTGCTCGAAGTCCTCTACCCGGTGGTGCCGGCTTTCTACGAGGAGGTCGCCCAGGCGCTCGCCAAGGTCTACGGCGCGGAAGCGGCCGCGGTGCGCCTGCCGGCACTGCTGCACTTCGGCACCTGGGCGGGCGGCGACACCGACGGCAATCCCGACGTGCACGCCAAGACCATCCGCGAGAGCCTGGCGCGGCAGCAGCAGGTGCTGGCCAACAGCTACTTCGCCGAGTGCCAGAGCCTGGCGCAGCGCCTGTCGCAGAGCGCGAGCCGCATCGGCATCTCCACCGAGCTGACCAAGCGCATCGAGCGCTACACCGCGCTGCTGCCCGCGGCGAGCGCCACCCCGCGCCTGCATCACGAGCGCATGCCCTATCGCCTGTTTCTCGCCCAGGTCGGCGAGCGCCTGCGCCACGCCTACGACGGACGCGCCTCGGGCTACGAGGGCCCGCAGCAGTTCCGCGCCGACATCGCGCTGATCGCTGCCAGCCTCAAGGCCAACAAGGGGGCGAACGCCGGCCTCTTCTACGCCGAGCGGCTGCTGCGGCGCATCGACACCTTCGGCTTCCACCTCGCGGCGCTCGATGTGCGCGTGCACGCGAGCGTGCTGCACGAGGTGATCGCGCGCGGCCTGGACGATCCGGCCTGGCGCACGCGCTCGGGCGGCGAACGTCGCGAGCTGCTGACCACGGCGCTCACCAGGGACCGCGGCCCGGCGCGCGAGCTCGACGCGCTCGGCAAGCGCGCACTCGCGGTGTTCGAGGCCATCGTGCAGGGCCGCCACCGCTACGGCGCCGCGGCCATCGGCTATTTCATCGTGAGCGGAGCCAGCGGCGCCGACGACGTGCTCGCGGCACTGCTGCTCGCGCGCTGGGCCTCGGCCTACGACAAGCGCACCGGCGAAGTAGCACTCGACATCGCGCCGCAGTTCGAATCCGAGGAGGCGCTGGCCGCCTGCGGCGCGACCATGCAGGAGCTGCTCGCCGATCCGCTCTACCGGCGGCACCTGCAGGCGCGCGGCCGGCGCCAGTGCGTGGTCGTGGGCTACTCCGACAGCAACAAGCAGGGCGGCGCCTGCGCCTCGCGCGTCATCATCCATGAGGCGCAGCGCGAGCTTGCGCGGGTACTCGGCTCGGTCGGCGAGCAGACGGTGGTGTTTCACGCGCGCGGCAGCAGCATCGCCCGTGGCGGCGGACGCATCGAGTCGCTGGTGAAGGCAGCGCCGAGCGGCGCCGTGGACGGAGTGCTGCGCATCCGCGAGCAGGGCGCGACGGTGAAGCAGGGCTATGGACTGCGCCCCATTGCGATGCGCACGCTCGAGCGGGCCTTCAACGCGCTGGCGCGCGCCACCGCCGCACAGCGGCGCGGCACGCTCAAGCCCGACGATCCGGGGCAGCTCGAGTGCGCCGCGCTGCTCGCCGCCGAGAGTCGCGCCGCCTACCGGCGGCTCGTCTACCAGGATGCCGACTTCTATGAGTACTTTCGCGCCATCACGCCGATCGACGTGATCGAGCGCATGCAGATCGGCTCGCGCTCGATCCATCGCGCCGAGGGTGCCGGCATCGACACCCTGCTGCCGGTGCCCTGGGTGTTCGCCTGGTCGCAGACGCGCTACATGCTGCCGGAGTGGTACGGCGCGGGCGCCGGCCTCGGCGCCGCGCTCGATCGCTTCGGGCTGCCGCGGCTGCGGGCGATCTACGCCGAGTGGTTCTTCATGCGCAACCTGCTCGATGACATCGAGACCATGCTGGCGCGCGTCGACCTCGACATCGCGCAGCACTACGACGCGCTCGCCCCCGAGGCGCTGCGTCGCTTCACCGGCAGCATCCGCGCAGAGTACCTTGCGGCCTGCCAGCGGATCCTCGCCATCAAGGACAGTCGTGCGCTGCTCGACTCCGATCCGACGATGCAGCGCTCGATCGAGCTGCGCAACCCCTACGTCGACCCCATGAACCTGATGCAGGTGGACCTGCTCAAGCGCTGGCGCGCGCGCGGACGCGAGGACCGCGACCTGTTCGAGGCGCTGCTCGCGAGCGTCGGCGGCATCGCTCAGGGACTGCAGGCGAGCGGCTGACGCACGTGAGCCCGCCAGGCACCGTTCGCGCCATCAGCGTCCGTCGCGCCACCGTGGCCGACGTGCCCCGCATTCTGACTTTCATCGGCGAGCTCGCCATCTACGAGCACCTCGAGCACGAAGTGGTGGCCACCGAGCCGGACCTGCAGGCGGCGCTCTTCGGGCCGCGGCCCTATGCGGAGGTCGCCCTCGCCTGCCTCGACCGGGAGCCGGTAGGGTTTGCGCTGTACTTTCACAGCTTCTCGACCTTCGTCGGCAAGCCCGGGATCTATCTCGAGGACCTGTTCGTGCGGCCCGAGGCCCGCGGCCTCGGCGCCGGCAAGCGCCTGTTCGCCTATCTCGCGAAGACCGCGCTCGAGCGCGGCTGCGCACGCCTCGACTGGGCGGTGCTCGACTGGAATGAGCCGTCGATAGGCTTCTACCGCAGCCTCGGAGCCGCCGATCAGAGCGAGTGGACCACGTACCGGCTGGACGGCCCGGCACTCGCGCGCCTGGCCGAGAGTTACCCTTAGCAAAGAGCGAACGACCATGAGCCCCTCAGCGAGCAACGGCAAGATCTGCTACCTCGAGCTTCCCGCCCTCGACGTCGGCCAATCGGCCGACTTCTATGCGCGCTTGTTCGGCTGGCGCATGCGCAGGCGCGATAACGGCGCGCTGGCGTTCGATGACAGCACCGGCCAGGTGAGCGGCGGTTTCGTGGCCGGCAGGGGCGCGGCGGCAGCGCCCGGACTTCTCGTGTACATCATGGTCGATGACGTGGCCGCGACCTGCGAGGCGCTCGCGGCGCTCGGCGGTACGCTCGTGCAGCCGATCGGTGCCGACGCGCCGGCGATCACCGCGAGGTTTCGCGATCCCGCCGGCAACATCGTCGGCCTGTACCAGGATCCGGTGCGAAAGAGCGACTGAGGTCGACCCGGTGCAGAAACTCCTGGTTCGCAGCTTCGCCATCTCCCTCGACGGATATGGGGCCGGGCCCGGGCAGAGCCTCGAGAACCCGCTCGGCGTCGGCGGCACCGAGCTGATGGAGTGGTTCTTCAACACGCGCGCGTGGCGGCGGATGCATGGTCAGGCAGACGGCGAAGCCGGGATCGACGACGCGGTCGCCGCGCGCGGGTTCGAGGGTATCGGCGCCTGGATCCTCGGGCGCAACATGTTCGGCCCCGTGCGCGGGCCGTGGCCGGATGAGAGCTGGCGGGGCTGGTGGGGCGATGAGCCGCCGTATCACACTCCCGTCTTCGTGCTGACCCACCATGCGCGCGCGCCGCTCGTCATGGCAGGCGGCACGGAGTTCCGCTTCGTCACCGCAGGGCTCGATGCGGCGCTCGAGCAGGCGCGGGCAGCCGCAGGCGGCCGCGACGTGCGTCTTGGCGGGGGCGTCGCCACCATCAGGCAGTATCTGCGCGCCGGCCTCGTCGATGAACTGCACCTCGCGGTCCGGCCGGTGCTGCTCGGCTCGGGCGAGCCTCTGTTCGACGGTCTCGACCTGCGCGCGCTCGGCTATGAATGGGCGAGCCATTTCGCGGGCGAGCGCGCCACTCACGTGTTTCTGCGGCGCAGCGCGCTCACGGGCGCCGATAGACCACGCCGTCCTTCATGACCAGGACCACACGCTCGATCGCGGCGATGTCCGTGGTCGGATCGCCGCTCACCGCCACGAGGTCGGCCAGCATCTGCGGACGCACGCGCCCGAGGTCGGCCTCGCGGCGCAGGATGCCGGCGTCGGTGGCGGTGGCGGCGGTGAGCGCCTCGACGGGCGTCAGCCCCAAGCGCACCATCCACTCGAGCTCGCGGTAGTTGGTGCCGTGGGCGAACACCCCCACGTCGCTCCCGCAACCGATCGTGACGCCGGCCTTGTGCGCGGTGCGAAAGGCCTGGGCTGCCTCGGCCATAGTGGCCGTCGGCGGGCTCGCGCCGCGCACGTAGTGCTCAAAGTACTCGCCGTAGGCCTCCGCGGCGGTAAGGGTCGGCAGCAGCGCCACGCCGCGTTGAGCCATCAGCTTGAAGACCTCGGGCGTGCCGGAGAAGCCGTGCTCGATCGTGTCGACGCCCGCGAGCACCGCGCGCCGCATTCCTTCGGCGGTATGCGCGTGCGCCGCCACCGGCCGTCCGGATGAGTGCGCCGCCTCGACCAGCGCCTTGAGCTCCTCCTCGCTGAACGTCGGCTGCTGCGTGCCACCCGGTCCCCAGCGATAGTCGGCGTACACCTTGATCCAGTCGGCGCCGCGCCCGGCCTGCTCGCGCACCGCACGGATCACCTCCGGAATGCCGCTCACCTCCTCGGCACCCTGCGGCGTGCAGCACACATCGGGCCTGAGGGCGCGCGGCGCCGGGCCGTAGCTGCCCGTGGCGACGATGGCACGCGTGGCGACGAACAGCCGCGGGCCGTCGATCAGGCCGTCGGCGATCGCCTGGCGCAGGGAGAGGTCGGCGTAATCGGCCCCCTCGGTGCCGAGGTCGCGCAGCGTGGTGAAGCCCGCCATGAGCGTGGCGCGCGCCTGCACCCCGGCCCGCAGCGTGCGGTAGGGCACCGACTCCTTCAGCACCTGGTCGTTCCAGGAGGTCTCGTTGTAGGGATGGAGGAACAGGTGCGAGTGAATGTCCATGAGCCCGGGCAGCAGCGTCGCGCCGGACAACCTGATGACCTCGGCGCCCGCGGGCGCGTGCACGGCGGCCGCGGGCCCCACCGCCGCAATGTGCGCGCCGTCGGTGAGCACCGCCCAGCCCGGGTGCAGTGGCTCGCCCGCGGTCCACACCTGCTCAGGTAGCAGCAGCACGGCGCGCGCGCCGGCGGTTTCCGCGGCCGCGGCGCTTGCGGCGGCGGTCAGGGCCAGGGCGGACAGCGCGGCGGCGAGTGCGCGCCGGGACGGCGTGCGCATCGGGGGATCCTAGCGGTCGGGGCCCATCAGCACGGTCGTATCGTAGCTCTCGAAGCCCTGGATGGCGCGGCCGTAGGCGTTGAAGACCAGACGCTCGGCGACCTTGTCGGCGCGCGGCGTGAGCAGCATGCGCAACACCACGTCGTCCGCCGGCCGGGTCGCATCGTCGGCGAGCAGCTGCTCGATCACCCGCGTCAGGCGGAACATGAGCTCGTTCACGAAGCGCAGCTGGGCGCCGTCGTGTACCTGCTCGGCGCCCGGACCGTAGGTGCCGCGTGCCTCTTCCGCGAGCTCGTGCAGGAACAGATTCAGCAGCCGCGCCTTGTCGACGGTGCGCAGCTCGCCGAAGAACTCGATCTCGGAGTTGAGGTTCATGGCTGCCTCATGCGACCGGCTGGGACGAGGTTAGGCCGAGGTCGGGAAAAAGTCGATCGGCTTCGTGGCGGTGACCGGATCGACGTCCTCGGCCTGGAACTGGAACAGGCGCACCAGCGAGATGATCTTCTTCTCGAGCTCCGCATCCTTCAGGTCGCTCGACACCACGCGGCACATGGTCACCGTGCCGTTGGGAGCGATGGTGAACTCGAGCACCAGTTTGCCCTGCAGCTCCGCGTTGTCACGCAGGGCGCGCGCGTACAGGTTGTAGATGCGCCCCTTGTTGCGGTCGAAGACCAGCGCAATCTCCTCGGGCGAGCGCGCCGGCTTGCCGCCGCCGCCCGAATGGACGTTGCGGTTGTTGGCGCTCGCGAGCGCCACCGAGGAGGTGACCGCGGTCGCCGTGTGCCCGTTGAGCGAGCCTGCGCCGGTGCCGAAGCCGCGGCTGGCGTTGGCGGAGGTGATGCCGCCCGAACCCGCGCCTATCCTCGAGGTGATGAGCGAGCGCTCGGCGTGCGAGTCGGCGTTGACCGTGCCGGAGAGGTTCTTGGTCTGCAGCGGCGTCAGGTCCATCTGCTCGCGCAGGTCCGCGAGCTCGTCCTTGACCTGATTGAGCTGCCGCTCGGCCTTGCGGCGCGCGAGCTCCTTGAGATCGACCTGCGGCGGCGGCTTCACCACCGCGAGTTTGGGCTCGACCTTCGGCGGCTCCTGCGGCTTCGGTGGCGGCGGTGGCGGCGGTTTCGGCTTGTTCTCGAGCATCACCTTCGCGAGCCGCTCGGGAATGTCCTGCGCCGTCTCGCGCTTCGGCGTCGGCAGCAGTGGGAACAGGATCCCGAGCACCACCAGAACGATGAGCAGCACCCGCAGGATCTTGCGAAAGCGCTCGCTGGACTCCGGGTCGCCTTCCCAGGGCAGCTCGTATTCGCGGTAATAGGGGGCGAGGATCATGCCGGCGCTAACCCGTCTTCACCTGGCCGGCCGCAACCGGCTTTTCCTTCTGGATCACGGCGAGGGAAATCTTGCCGTAGTCGGCGTCGGTGCAGGTCTGCATGACGCGCTTCAGCACCTCGTAGGGCAGCGCCTTGTCCGCCATGATGGTGATCTCGCGCTGCGCGATGTCCTGCTCGGTCGTGGCCTGCCCCACCAGCATCGGGCGCTTGAGGGCGGCGCTGAGCGGCGCGATCAGGGGAGTGGTCGCGCCCTCGATGTCCTTCACCTTCGCGATGTATTCGCCCTGCACGAACAGATCCTCGCGGGTGATCATCACCACCACCGACTGTTTCGGCGCCGTCACCGCGATCGACTGCGGGATCTCGATGCCCTTGGAGTTCTGAATCACCTCGACCTCGGTCGAGTACACCAGCAGGAACGCCACCATCACCGACAGGATGTCGATGAGCGGGATGAGGTTGAGCTGTGCGTCCGCCTTGTGCCGCAGGTGATGCTGCGCCATGCGGCGCGCACGGGTCGACATGCTCATGAGTGACCTCCGCCGCGCGCACCGCTCCGTGGGGCGGTGGCCGCGGGCGTTCCCGCGACCGGCGCCGCTGCGACCGGCGCCTCGGTGGTCGAAGGCGCGTCGCCGATGGAGATATCGGGGAACAGCTCCGCCTGCACGGTGCTCATGCCCTGCCCCACCTCGAACACGCGCAAGCGGTCCATCACCTGCACCAGCGTGTCATAAGGGGTATCGGCCTCGAGCAGGATGCTCGCGTCGGTCTTGTCGGGGAACTTGGCCTTCACGCGCTTCAGGTACTCCGTCAGGCCATCGTAGTCGTAGCCGCTCGCCGTATTGGGCATCGTGGCGAGCGGACCGGTGTTGCGGTCGGCGACCTGCAGCAGGTTCTTGCGCACCATCACCTCGAGCTGCAGTCCGGGCGGCGGCTCCTTCCAGGTGCTGTTCGGCGGCGGCAGGTTCAGCTGCAGGATCACGGTGCGGGAGAACACCGCGGTCATCAGCAGGAACGTGACCAACACCGTGAAGATGTCGATCATCGGCACGAGCAGCAGCTCGGCCGGCTTGCGCGCGTGGCGCTCGAGCTTGCGGTTCTGAAAAGAGCGGCGCATCGGTTCGCTCGGCGTCAGTGCTTCAGGCGGCCGCGGGCGCCGTCTGCCGCTCGGTGATCGCGTTCAGGAACTTCACCGACGCCATCTCCAGGCTGTCGATCACGTCGGTGGTCTTGGTCTGCAGCCAGGCGTGAATGAACAGCAGCGGCACCGCGGTCATCAGACCGAAGGCGGTGCAGTTCATCGCCACC
>DATMMK010000061.1:0-32468 GCA_035569755.1 Steroidobacteraceae bacterium | reverse complement strand
CGCCGCGGTGCACTCCGACCTCGAGATCTACTTCATCGACGTCGAGGGAGGGCAGTCGACGCTCGTCGTCACACCGGACCGGCATTCGCTCCTGATCGACACGGGGTGGGCCGGCGACGGCTCCGGGTTCCGGACCGGCGACCCGCATCGGGCCCGGGATGCGAACCGTATCGTCGCTGCCGCCCGTGACGCCGGAGTTGACCGGATCGATTACCTCCTCATCACGCATTTCCACGTGGACCACGATGGTGGCGTCAGCGAGCTCGCGCAGCTGATGCCCATCGACGTCTTCATCGATCACGGGTCGCCGAGCGAGCAGGCCGAGAAGACCAGCGCCGAGACCCGCGACGGTTTTGCCGCCTACGCGAAGGTGCGTAACGCCGCGGCCGGGCATATCGAGCCGAGACCTGGCGACCGGCTGCCGCTCACCGACGTGGAGGTGACGGTAGTGAGCTCCGCGGGGGCAACGCTCGCAGGGCCGCTGCCCGGCGCCGGCGCGAGCAACCCGCTGTGCGGGGAGCAGGCGAGGGCGCCGGGCGACCCGTACGAGAACCCGCGCTCGACCGGGGTGGTGGTCCGCTACGGCGCGTTCCGCTTTCTCGACGTGGGCGATTTGACGGGCGAGCCCCTGTTTCATCTCGCGTGCCCGCAGAGTCTCATCGGACCCGTGGATGTGTACCTGGTCGCCCATCACGGTGGCCCGGACGCGGCGGATCCGGCGATCTTCGCAGCTCTCAGGCCGCGCGCCGCGATCATGAACAACGGAGTGAGGAAGGGCGGCGCACGCTCGACCTACCAGGCGCTGCATCAGGTGCCGGGACTCGAGAGCGTCTGGCAGCTGCATCTGTCCGCGGAGGCGGGCGACAGCAATTTCGCCGCCCCCTACGTCGCCAACCTCGATGAAAACACCGCCCATTGGATCAAGCTCGTAGCCAGGGCGGACGGCTCCTTCCGCATCCTGAATCAGCGGACCGGCGAGTGGCGGGAGTACGCGGCCCGGCCTTAACCCTGCTCCCGCTGCACCCAGAATTTGTACATCGCGGTGAAGGTGTCGGGATTGTCGGCCTCGAAGAGCGCCCAGTTGCGCAGACTCGTGCAGCGCGGATCGTCCGCAAAGCGCGCGCGGTACTGATCGAGCACCCCCGCGTCGAGCTCGAAGCCCAGCAGGCGCAGTCGCAGCTCCCCGAGGAACGCCTCGATCTCGCCCAGGGTCAGCTGCCGCTCCTGCACGTTGAATGCCAGGTCGCGGCATTCGCTCATCGAATAGAACCCGAGGCTCCGGGTCAGCGAGCGCACCTCGGCGCTCGTCTCTGCGCCGACCACGTCCTGGCGGAATCGGCGGATGCCCTCCGCGGTACTGGTAAAGCCCTGCGCGGCGATGAATTCGCGCGCCCTGAGGACGGAGCGGCGCGCAATCCGGCTGTAGAGACCGAGGCACATGAAGCCTCCGGGCCGCAATCGCGTGAGAAGGGTGCGCCATCCTGCGAAAGGATCGGCCAGATGGTGCAACACGCCGATCGCCCCGATGACGTCGAATGTGCGGGCGCACTCACCCAACCGGAGAATATCGGCTTGCGCGTACTCGATGTTGGTCACGGCCAGCTGCGCCGTCTTGCGCTTCGCGTAGGCGATGCTGCCGAGGCTCAGGTCGATGGCAAGCACACGGGCGCCGCAGAATTGCCGGGCAACGAAGATGGCGTCGCGGCCCGTGCCGCAGCCGGCCACCAGCACTTGCGGCGCGCGCTCGTCCGGCAGCGGCGCAAAACGCGCGAATGGCAGGAGCCGCTGCAGCTGCGCATTGAACGGCGCCGGCTCCCCGTGCACCGGGATCTTTTCCCAGCGCGGGTAGGGATTCTCCTCGTACTGCTCGCGTACGATGCGGGAGACGGTATCGGTGATCGGCGTCAGGCGCTCGATGTCCGCGCGTGACGCCCGCTCCTCGAGCGGCTCGCGAATCTGCTGGCGCAGAACCTCATCGATCGGGGCGGGCTGCGGGGCGGCGAGCAGCCGCCCCGCGCCGGGCAGAAGATGCAGCGGAGAGTAGGCAGCTGCCGCCAGCATGAGCAATGGCGGTACCGCTTCGCCACTGTCCAGCAGTGCGAGCAGCCTGCTGCGGCACCGTGCGGCGGCGAGCCGTTCCTCTTCGGGGCAATCGAAGACAAACTCGTTGGTGAAGCACTGTCGGGCGAGTGCGGCATGGAAGCCGAGTGCGCCGGCGTCCGCCGGGTCTGGCGCCTCGGCGCCCGAGGCGAGCTCGAGCAGCGCATGCCGCGCACAGGTCAGGAAGCGCTCGAGGCGCAGCGAGCTCACGGGCGCCGCCGCGAGCAGCGCCTGGAGCAGGCCGTCGGCTTCAAGGGCAGCGAGCCCGTCGGCGCCATAGAGCACCGCGCGCGAGGGCCGCGCCGGCCAGCATTCGTTGGCACGGTGTACACAGCCGGCGATCCGCCCGTCGATCCGGATGAGACTGAGCGCCGGGGCGAACAGCTCCTGCGGGTTCGTCCATGCTTCGCTCAGTGCAGCCGTGAGCGCCGCGCGAACAAAGGAGTCGTCGGCGACGAATTGTGCCCGCGCCGCGCAGCTCGCGAAGCTTGCCCGCGCCGCCCAATCCGGCGCAGGCCCGAGCGCGCGGGCCAGCCGCAGCGCCGCCTCCGCCGCGGCCGCCGGGGTCAGCGCATTCTGTTCGGGAACTGCCATTAGCTGGCTCAGGTCCTTCCTCAGGCAGTTGCGGGCACGCTAGTATGAAGCCGCCCGTGAACAGAACAATCATGATCGTCGCGCTCGCGGCCACTTACTTCGTGTTCGCGATGCTGCTCAACAGCGTGGCACCGGTCATCCTGCAGTCGATGCTGACTTTCGGCGTCGACAAGGTGGCGACCTCGACGCTCGATGCCTGCAAGGACCTGCCGATCGCGATCACCTCGCTCGCGGCAGCCGCCTACATTCCGCGGCTTGGCTACCGCCGTGCGATGATGCTGGGACTCGCCCTGGTGGCGCTCGCCTGCATGGCGATGCCGCTCGTGCCGGGATTCCTCACCACGCGGCTCATGTTCGTCGCGGTCGGCGTCGGCTTTGCGCTCGTCAAGGTGTCGGTGTACTCCTCGATCGGGCTGCTGTCGCCGGCACCGAAGCAGCACGCCAGCCTGACGAGCCTGCTCGAGGGCCTCTTCATGATCGGGGTGCTGTCGACCTCTTGGATCTTCAGCCTGTTCATCGACCGCAACTCCCCGGGCGACCCGGTCTGGCTGCACGTTTACTGGCTGCTGGCAGCCATCGCCGCGGCGGCCGCGCTGCTGGTCGGCTTCGCGAAGCTCGACGAGTCGGCGCTGCAGGCCACCGAGGGGCCCACGGAATCGCCGATCCCCGGCATGCTGAACCTGCTGCGGCACCGCGAGGTGCTGGTGTTCCTCGCCGCGGCGTTTCTCTACGTGCTGATCGAGCAGCAGGTGCAGACCTGGCTGCCGACCTTCAACCGCGAGGTGCTGCAGCTGCCGGTCACGCTCAGTGTGCAGCTGGCGAGCCTTTATTCCGGGGCGCTTGCCTTAGGGCGCCTGAGCGCGAGCCTCGCCCTGCGTCACATCTACTGGCGCAATCTTCTGATCGTGTGCCTGATCGCCGCGGCGGTCACGCTGCTCGCGTCGGTGCGCACCAGCGGTGCCGGCGCCACCGACTGGGCAAGCCTGCCGCTCGCCGCGTACCTGCCGGCCGCGCTCGGCCTGTTCCTCGCGCCCATTTACCCGACCATCTGCTCGACCATGCTGAGCTCGCTTCCGCTTCAGCGGCAGGCGCCGATGACCGGACTGATCGTGGTGTTCTCGGCGCTCGGCGGAACGTCCGGGTCATTCATCACGGGGCGCATCTTCGCCGCCACCGACGGCCGCACGGCATTCACCCTCGGGCTGGTGCCGATGGTGTTGCTGATCGGCGCCCTGGTGCTGTTCGATCGGAGCCTGCGGTCGCGCCCGGCGGTCGCGCAGCCCGCGTAAGGCCTCAGGCGCCGTCTTTGGGGGACTGGGGCGGGGGCCAGGGGTGCTCGGGCTTGCCGCTGAAGATCGCGTCCGGTTCGGCGCGCGAGAGCTTCCAGTCGCCGCGCCCGATCTCGGTCTCGAGCTGGCCCGGCGCCCACCCCGCGTGACCCGAGAAGATGCGCAGAGCCTCCAGCGGCTTGTCGCGCCCGAGCAGCCGCAGCAGCAACTCCCGGCTGGCGCTCAGGTAGACACCCTCGCAGGCCCGGACGGCATGCTCGGGCGCCTTGGGCGCCCGAAACACGAACCACACGGAGCCGAAGTCCACGGGCCCGCCGAAGTACACCCGATCGGGCAGCTGCGCGAGTCCCTTCAGATCCGGAAAGAGGTGCGCGACGGTGAGCGCTGTCGGCCTGTTGATGACGACCCCGACCGGGGCGGAGCCAAGATTGTTCAGCACCAGCACGACCGAATCGCCGAAAAAAGGATCGCGCACCTGAGCCCGGGCCGTGATGAGGATCCCGGTCAGGGGCTGGTCGTCGGCGGCGGGCGTGGCGCCCGGCAGCACGGCGAGCGCCAGGAGCACACAGAGCGCTCCCGCGGCCCGACGCGGCGCAATCAAGTCCGGTCCCATCCCGGCGATCTTACCCGCGCTGCCGCCGGAAGCACGCGTGGCAGGAGATCAAGGACGGCTAGCGCGCCAGCGGGGCGAGACTGGCGCGCTCGAGCGCCGCATCGAGCGCCGGCAGATCGCGCTGCGTGAGGTCCTTGAGATCTGCTTCGACGCCCGACATCTCCGCTTCGAGCGTTTTGAGAGTCTCGAGCTGGGCCTCGGTCGGCGCGAAGTCGGCGCCGCCGGCAACGTCGCCGCCGCCCGTTCCAACCTCGGCGTTGAGCCAGATCAGATCGAGATAGGCGCCATCCGCCTCGACGAAGTACTTGTCATCGCTGTCGCGCAGTGCGCGCGACACCAGCCGCGATTCGTCGGCCTGCAGCTTCTGATCCAGCGCCTCGGCCACTTTCAGCAGCTCGCCGCGCTGCTGCTGCTCGGCGGCGTGCAGCTCGCGCTCCGGCGCCGCCGCGGGCTCCTCGTCAGGCTCGTCTCCCTCCTCGGCGAGCACCGCCTCCTGCTTGCCGTGCCCCTTCGCGGGCCGCAGCATCGCCTCGATGACCTCGAGCTGCTTGCGCAGCCACTCCACCTGGTTGACGGAGTCGGAGACGTGACTGATGTCGTCGCGGATCCGCAGCAGCGTCCTCACCGAGAGCTGGATGTCGGCGTCCGAGCCCGGCGCGCGCGGGTCTCTGACGATCGTGAGCGGCTCCGTCAAGGTCTGGCCGGCCGCCTTGAGCCGTACCGAGTAGCTGCCCGGTGCGGCCACCGGACCGACCTCCGCGGGCTTCGATCCCCAGTGGGTGATGGGCCGTGAGTCCTCGTCGCGGAAGCGCGGCTCCTGCCAGATGCGGGGATTGTCGGGCGCGAGGGTCCGCAGCGCGACGACCCGTGGAGACTCGTAACGCAGGTCCCAGCTCACGCGGTTGATGCCGGCGACGAGCTCCTTGGCCTCGAGCCTGCGCACCGCATGGCCCTCGGAGTCGAGGATCTCGAGGTGCGCGGCGTCCTTGGGTTTCGTGGCCAGCGAGAAATTGAGGTGCGCGGCGCCGCCGGCGACGAAGCGGTAGGTCTTGCGCGGCGCGAACAGGACCACCGCGGCAGCGGAGCGCTGCCGCGCCATCTGCTCGAGCGGCGTGATGTCGTCGAGGATGTAGAGACCGCGGCCGTAGGTGGACACGACCAGGTCGTGGAATTCCCTCTGCACCACCGCCCAGGTGACCGGCGAGGGCGGCAGGCCGTTCTTCAGGGCGGTCCAGTGCCCGCCGTCATCCAGCGAGTAGAAGAGGCCGTTGCCCGTGCCCGCAAACAGCAGGCCCTGGCAGTTCGGGTCCTCGGTGACCGTACGCACGTACGACAGCTCGTGCTTCGGCAGATCGTTGTTGATGCGCTTCCAGGTCTTGCCGAAATCGCTGGTCTTGAAGATGAAGGGATCGCGGTTGTCGACCAGATGGAAATCGACGCTGAGGTAGGCAGTCGCGGCATCGAAGCTCGACGGCGCGATGCTGGTGACCGTGCCACCGGGAGGGAGACCCGTCACGTGGCTCGTGACGTTCACCCAGTTGGCCGCGGCGTCCTTGGTGTACCAGATCTGCCCGTCGTTGGTGCCGGCCCAGATGAGCCCCTTCTGCACGCTGGAGGGCGCGATCGCGAACACGACCTCGCCGTAGAACTGTCCGAGGTTGTCGCCGACGATGCCGCCCGAGGGAGCGATGTGCGCCGGATTCTGGGTGGAGAGATCCGGGCTGACCACCGCCCAGCTGTGGCCGGCATCCGAGGTTCTGAAGATCACCTGGCAACCGTAGTACACCGTGTTGTGATCGAAGGGATCGATCGCGAGCGGCGGCGTCCAGTGGCAGCGGTACTTGAGGGCGTTGGGCGGCGAATCGAGCGTGTGCTTCCAGGGGCTCACCGAATGCGCTTCGCGGTAGCGCGCATCCCAGCGCGTCACCGTGTCGCCGTAGCACGTCGCCCACACCACGTTCGGATCGCCGATATCGGGCAGGGTGAATCCGGACTCGCAGCCGCCCATGTGGCGGTCCCAGCCTTCTTCGCCTCCGAGCGGCACACTCGGGCCGCGCATGTTCCCGTCGTCCTGCATGTTGCTGTAGAAGTAGTACGGGACCTGCTCGTCCACCGCCACGTGGTACATCTGGCCGATGGGGAGCTGCACCCGGTGGAAGCCACGGCCGTGCACCGTGGTGATGATCAGGCCGCCGTCGTCCGTGATGACGAAGCGGTCGGGATTGCGCGGATCGATCCAGATGTCGTGCGTGTCCCCGCCCCAGCGCACTTCATGAAAGCTCTCACCCCCATCGAGCGACTGATGGAAGGAGCTGTTGGCGACCAGCACCTCGGCGTCGGTGCCCGGCGATACCGCGAGGCGGATGTAGTAGCCCGCGCGTCCGATGAGCGCCCGCTGGGAGTTGACGCGCTTCCACTGCTTGCCGCCGTCGTCGGATCTCCACACCGAACCCTGATCGCTGGTCTGTATGAGGGCATAGATACGCTGCGAGTTGCTCGGTGCGATGGCGACGTCGATCTTGCCGAGCGATCCCTCGGGCAGCCCGTCCTTCTCCAGATGCTTCCAGGTGGTGCCGCCGTCGTGCGAGAGGTAGATGCCGCTGCCGGGACCGCCGCTCAACTCGCCCCAGGTGTGCATCTCCACCTGCCACAGGCCCGCGATCAGGGTGCGCGGATCGTGCGCATCGAGCGACAGGCCCGAGCAGCCGACGTTCTCGCCCGCGAACAGCACCCGCGTCCAATGCTGCCCGCCGTCGCCGGTGCGATACACGCCGCGCTCCTGTTGCGGCCCGGTGGCGCGCCCGAGGACGCACGCGAATACGATGTCGGGGTTCGAGGGATGCACGATGATGCGGCCGATGCGGCCGGACTCGCCGAGTCCCATGTGCGTCCAGGTCTCGCCGGCGTCGGTGGACTTGTAGATCCCGTTGCCCATCACGTCGCTGTCGCGGATGACCCAGGCCTCGCCCGTGCCTGCCCATACCGTGCCCGGCTCCGAGGGCGCCACGGCGAGCGCGCCGATCGCCGCGACGTTCTGCTTCTCGAAGATCGGTGCCCAGCGGTTGCCGCCGTCGCTGGATTTCCACACGCCGCCAGAGGCCGCGCCCGCGTAGTAGACGGCCGGGTCGCCGGGGACTCCGGCGATCGCGGCGATCCGGTTGCCGACGTGCGGGCCGACGAAGCGGAATTTGAAGGTGCCCTCCTTGTCGGCGTCGGCGGCCGCCGCCACGGCCGCCGTCACGCTGCCGAGCGCCGCGATCGCGATGACCCAGTAACGAAGTGTTGTCGTCGGCATCGGCAGCTCCCGCGATCGTTGGCGTGATTGTGCGCGCGAGTTTAGCGTGGGACGATGCCGGAATGAACGCACGAGTGGCACTCGTTACCGGCGGCGGCCGCGGCATTGGGCGCGAGGCGGCGTTGCTGCTCGCCCGAGCGGGAGCGCGCGTGATGAGCGTGGCGCGCACCGCTACCGAGCTCGCCTCCGTCGGGCTCGAGTACGTCGTCGCCGACCTCGGAACCGCCGCGGGCTGCGCCCTGGCCGTCGCCGAGACCGAGCGGCGGCTCGGACCCATCGACGTGCTGGTCGTGAACCACGGTATCGGCTCGGCCCACGAGCGGCTCGTGTGGGAACAGGACCCGGAAGTGTGGCGCGAGACCATGCGCATCAACCTGGACGGTCCGTTCGAGCTCGCGCGGCTCACCGTCGGCGGGATGTGCAAGCGCGGCTTCGGCCGGCTGGTGTTTACCAGCTCCACCGCCGGGGAGAAAGCCGAGCGCTGCGGCAGTGCCTACAGCGCCTCCAAGCACGGCCTGATCGGGCTCGCGCGCGCCATCGCCCAGGACGCCGGTCCCTTCGGTGTGACCTCCAATGCGGTGCTGCCGGGCTGGGTGCGCACGGCGATGGCGGAGCGCTCGGCGCAGACCGAAGCCGAACGGCGCGGCGTCAGTGTCGAGCAGGTGTGGCGCGAGCGCGCGGCGATCTACCCGCAGAACCGCGTGCTCGAGCCGCGCGAGGTCGCCGAGGTGATCGCGTTCCTGGCGAGTGACGCCGCGGGCGGCGTGAACGGCGAGGCCGTCACGGTCGCGCTCGGAGGCATCTGGTAGGCACGCGGACTTCAGCGCCTGCGGCGCGTCGTCTCCTTCAGCCGGCTCGGTTGCAGCTCGCCCGCGCGCTCGAGCACCGGGTAGGCAACGGAGCAGATGTGCGAATGGATGCGCTTCAGGTCGCGCAGTATGTCGAGGTGCAGCGAGCTCGATTCGATGCTCTCCGCGCGTCCCTCCCGCAGCCGCGCCAGATGATTCTCGGCCCGGGCGAACTCGGTGGCGCGCAGCGTGGCCTTCTCGGTCACCAGCTGGCGGGCGCTCTTCAGGTCACCGGTCATGAAGACGCCGAAGGCGAGCTTCAGGTTGTCATAGACTTCCTGGTGAAACGCGGCCAGCTCGGCGGCGCCCTCCGCGGAGAAGGCGATCTGACGCTTGATCTTCTTGGACGCCAGCTCCATGAGGTTCTTGTCGATGATGTCGCCGACGTGCTCGAGATTGATGGAGAACGAGATGATCTCCATCGCCCGCAGCCCGTCGCGCTCGTTGAGGCTTTCGCGGGTGAGCTTGGTGAGGTAGAGCTTCACCGCCTCGTTGAGGCGGTCCACCGCATCTTCCATGCGGCAGATCTCCTCGACCAGCTTGCGATCGTCCGTGGTGAGCGCGGTCATGGTCTGGCGCAGCATGGTCTCGATGATGTCGCCTATGTGCAGCGTCTCGCGCGCCGCGCAGGCGAGCGCCACCGAGGGTGTGGCGAGAGCGGTGTCGTCCAGGTAGAGCGGCGTCGACGGGTCGCCAGCCCTCGGCCGCTCGGGCAGCAAGCGCATCAGCAGGGCCGCCACGCCGTTCAGCGGCAGAATGAACACCAGCGCCAGGGCCACGTTGAACGCGGTGTGAAAATCGGCCGCCATGCGCGAGGCGTTGGGTTCGATGCGGCCGAGCGCAGCGGCTAGCGGGTGTACGAACGGCAGCACCACGGCGCAACCGACCACGCGGTTCAGCAGATTGCCGAGCGGCAGGCGGCGGCTCGCGGGATTGTCGCTGCGGCTCCCCTCCACCAGCGGGTTGATCGCGCTGCCGAGGTTGGCGCCGAGAATCAGCGCGAGAGCCGCCTCCGGGGCGATGAATTGCGAGTAGGCAAGGGACATCACCAGCAGCACCACCGTCACGCTTGAGTGCGCTACCCAGGCGAGCGCCGCCGCCATCAGCAGGCACAGCAGCGGCTCGGCCGTGATGACGCCGAGCACGGTGCGTACCGCCGGGGCATTTTCCGCCGGCGCCAGCGTGTCGAGCAGCAGGTGGAGCGACAGCACCATGAGTCCGACGCCGATGGCCACTCGCCCAAGGTCGCGGGTGCGCGTCTGTCCGCCGCGCTTGAAGGCCGTTACGCCGATCAGAAACAGCACCGGTGCCACGGCCGCGACGTTGAACGACAGCACCTGGACGATGAGCGTGGTGCCGACATTGGCGCCCAGCATGATGGCGAGCGCCGGCACCAGGTTCACGGAGCCGTCGGTGACGAAGGACGTGGTCATCAGGCCCGTGGCCGTGCTGCTCTGCAGGAGCGTGGTGACGCTGAGACCCGCGACGAATGCGAGGAAGCGGTTGCTCAGTGCCCGACCGAGGAAGCGCCTCAGTCCCGAGCCGAAGGCGCGGACGATGCCGCTGTGGACCATGTGCAGGCCCCACAGCAGCAGCGCGACGCCGCCCACCAGGTCGAGAAGGATCACGCTTCCCATGTTATGAAGGGGCGCGCTGCCGCGAGCCTCAGGGCAGGGTGCCCTTGACGATCGTTCCACCCTTCATGACGATGGCGACGGTCTCGAGCGTACGGATGTCCGCGAGCGGGTCGCCGTCCACCGCGATCAGGTCGGCGTAGCGCCCCGGCGCGATCGCGCCCACATTGGCGGTCTGATCGAGGGCCTCGGCGGCATTTCTGGTCGCGGCTTGGATCGCCTCCATCGGCGTCATGCCCCACTCCACCATCTTGGCGAACTGGCGCGCGTTCGTGCCGTGCGGGTAGACGCCGGCATCGGTGCCGAAGAGCATCTTCACTCCGGCGGCGTGCGCGGCCCGGAAAGTCTGACGTTGCTTGAGGCCGATCATCTTCTCTTTTTCCAGGCTCTCGGGGTACACGCCGTTGTTTGCGCCCTCGGCGAGGATGTAGTCGTCGTTGTAGATATCCATGTCGAACCAGGCGCCATGCTCGCGGGCAAGCTTGAAGCTCTCGGCGTCGGCGAGGCTGGCGTGCTCGACCGTGTCGACGCCGGCACGCAGCGCGTCGTTGATGCCCTCGGTGCCGTGCGCGTGGACCGCTACCCGCAGCCCGAGCCGATGCGCCTCCTCGACGATGGCCTTGATCTCCTCCGGCGAAACCTGCTGCGCGCCCACGCTGTCGCGCTTCGACAGCACGCCACCGGTCATGCAGACTTTGATGACCTTGGCGCCGTACTTGTGAACCTTGCGCACGAGCGCGCGGTACTCGTCCGGCGAGTTCGCGATCTGGGTGCCGGGGGTGGTGATCGACGGCGGGAACTGCGTGGCATCGCAATGACCGCCGGTCGAGCCGAGCGCGTAGGTTGCCGGCACGATGCGGGGACCTGCGATATAGCCGTGGTCGATGCCCTCCATCAGTCCGACGTCCTGGTACTCGCCGGAGCCGACGTTGCGCACGGTAGTGAAGCCCGCCTCGAGCGTCTTGCGGGCGTTGGCGACCCCCACGGCCATCCAGAAACTGTCCGTGTACTCGAGCCGGCGGTAGCCGCTGATCCGCGGGTCGGAGGTCAGGTGCACGTGCATGTCGATGAGACCGGGAAGGATCGTGCGGTTTCCCAGGTCGAGCTTGCGGGCATCGGCGGGGGCGGGGTCGCCCTGGCGGCCGACGGCGCTGATGCGACCGTCGCTGATGACGATCTGCGGCCGCTCGGTCTCGCGCCCTGCCAGGACGTCCACCAGCCGCGCTCCCGTGACGACGATCGTCTCGGCGGGCGTGCCGGGGGCGAGACAGAGCGCGGCAAGAGTGGTGGCGAGCAGAGCGGGGGTACGCATGGTGGCCTCTTTCGGGCTGCGCAGCCGGTTTCAGTTCTCATCCGTTGCGGGCAGTTTAGCGTCGACCTGGGCTGCGATTGCGGCGGGGTCGGCGCCCGCGACGGGATAGGACGCGGACCAGAGCAGCGAGCCATCCTTTACCGACACGACCCTCACCGTGAGGCTGCGCGACTGCGGGTCGACCGCGCCATAGACAACGTGCTGCGCCTGGTGGGCGCGCCCCTGCGCCACGGCGGCCGCGGCGTCGAGCGAGGCGAGCGGCTCGTTCGTGAGGGCTACGTGCCCGCGATGGGAAATCGCGATGCGGCCATACACCTGCGCGAAGGTGGAGTCGGCGAGCTTGCGGGCAGTCGCATCAGCCGCGGGTGCGCCGAAGGGGATCGCCAGCACCGGAGCCGCCTGAGTCGCGGCGACCTCCTTGTCGGCCGCGTTGGCGAAGCTCTGCGCGATCTGCATGCCGAGCCTGGCGATGTCGCTCGAGCTCCCCTGATAGCTGTCAGCGATGTCGTGCAGCTTCTTCGCATCCGCCGGCGAGATCGTGTCGGCCCTTGGCAACTTCGGCGTGGCGGGTGGCTCACTCTCGTCCCGGGTCCAGGGCTGGCAGGCTTTCGCCATGATGGCGATCGCCAGCCAGATCCACACCAGCAACCTGATCCAGCGGGGCAGCCATTGGAAGGATATCCACGCCGCCTGCAGCAGCCAGCCGATGACGTGCGCCCAGAACCGTATCCGCTGCCCGGGTTCCTCGCGCGGAAACTCCGGATAGACGCGCGCCGCCGGCCGCGACACGGCCGCTGCCGGGCGCTCCGGCGAGGCCCCGTAGGAGTCCGGCCCGGGGGCCGGGCCCCCGAGCAGCCGGCGGCAGAACGCTTCGAGTGCCGGGGTGGCCTGCCCGCCCGGGGCCCGTGTCCACTGCACCGTGAGGAACTTCTCCGGGACGCGGGCGCGCGCCTGCGCGGTGTCATCGATGACGATCGGCAGCAGAAAGGGGTGATCGTCCGCCATGTCGTGGGTGCGCTCGACCGCCAGGCGCCATTCCCTGCGGAAGTAGCCCTCGGGGCGCGCGTCGGTTTGCGCAGATATGAGCGGCATGAAAAAATCGCACTCGCGTATCTGCCTGCGGATTTTCTGGTCCCACGCGTCTCCTCCGTCGAGTCCGCTCTCGTCGTACCAGACCTCGAGTCCGTACGTCTCGAGAGCGTCCCGGAGGGACTGCGCCGCCTTGCGGTCCTCCGAGGCGTAGCTCAGGAACACCGAAGGAGGCGGGCGCTGCGGATCGCTGGGCTCGGCGGTGGACATGGGTGACGGGGCAGTGTTGGATGAGCAAGGTTAGGGCAAAAGTGCCCGGATTTCACTCGCAGCCGGGGCCGGCCGGCTCGCCCGCTGTCGTGAGCGTGGCGGGAGTGCGCAAGACCTATGCCAACGGTCTTATCGCGCTGCACGACATCGAGCTGACGATCCGGCGCGGCGAGATCTTCGCGCTGCTCGGCCCGAATGGCGCCGGCAAGACCACCCTCATCAACATCATCTGCGGCATCGTCACGGCGAGCGCGGGCACTGTGCTCGCCGACGGGCACGACATCGTGCGCGACTATCGCGCGGCGCGCAGCAAGATCGGGCTGGTGCCGCAGGAGCTGCACACCGACACCTTCGAGAGCGTCTGGTCCACGGTCACCTTCAGCCGCGGCCTGTTCGGCCGGGGCCCGGATCCCGCTTACTGCGAGCGCATCCTCCGCGATCTGTCGCTGTGGGACCGCCGCGACGCTAAGATCATGACGCTGTCGGGGGGCATGAAGCGGCGCGTGCTGATCGCCAAGGCGCTCGCACACGAGCCGACCATCCTGTTCCTCGACGAGCCGAGCGCCGGAGTCGATGTGGAGCTGCGGCGCGACATGTGGCAGCTGGTGCGCCGGCTGCGTGACAGCGGCGTGACCATCATCCTCACCACCCATTACATCGAGGAGGCAGAGGAGATGGCCGACCGCATCGGCGTGATCCACAAGGGAGCGCTGATCGTGGTAGAGGACAAGGCGCTGCTCATGGACAAGCTCGGCAAGCGGCAGCTCATCCTGCACCTGCAGCAGCCGCTCGCGGCGCTTCCCGCGGGGCTCTCCGGCTATCCGCTCGAGCTCGCCGACGATGGCGAGACGCTGGTGCTCACCTTCGATGCCCACCGGCGCGAGACCGGCGTTGCCGCCTTCCTCAAGCGCCTAGGCGAGCTCGGCATCGACTTCAAAGACCTGCACTCCAGCGAGAGCTCGCTTGAGGACATCTTCGTGGGCCTGGTGAGGGAGCGGCCGTGAACGTCCACGCGATCCGGGCGATCTATCGCTTCGAGATGGCGCGCACCTTCCGCACCCTGATGCAGAGCATCGCCGCTCCGGTGCTGTCGACGGCGCTCTACTTCGTGGTGTTCGGCGCCGCGATCGGCGCGCGCATGGGAACGGTCGACGGCGTCGGCTACGGCTCATTCATCGTGCCGGGCCTCATCATGCTATCGATCCTGACCGAGAGCGTCTCGAACGCCTCGTTCGGCATCTACCTGCCCAAGTGGTCAGGGACCATCTTCGAGCTGCTGTCGGCGCCCGTCTCCTACGTCGAAGTGCTGATCGGCTACGTGGGAGCCGCGGCCACCAAGTCGGTGATGCTCGGAGTGCTGATCCTCGTGACCGCGCGCGTGTTTGTCCCTTATGGGATCGTGCATCCCGTGTGGATGGTCGCGTTCCTCATCCTGACGGCCGTCAGCTTCAGCCTGCTCGGCTTCATCCTCGGCGTATGGGCGGGCAACTTCGAGCAGCTGCAGGTGGTGCCGCTCATGATCCTGACGCCGCTCACCTTCCTCGGCGGTGCTTTCTACTCGATCAGCATGCTGCCGCCGCTGTGGCAGAAGATCACGCTGTTCAATCCGGTCGTGTACCTGATCAGCGGCTTCCGCTGGAGCTTCTACGGTACTGCGGACGTGAACGTGCTGGCGAGCGCGGCGGCGACGCTCTGCTTCCTGGCACTGTGCGTCGCGGCGGTCGCCTGGATCTTCAAGACGGGCTACAAGCTCAAGAACTAGTGCGTCGCGCCGAGGTCCTCGAAGCGCACGTTCTCGATCCGGTACGATTTCCAGTCGCGGTAATCGAAGTGCCACCATTCGAACTCGTACACCTCGAAGCCTTCAGCCTCCATGTGACGCCGCAGCAGGTCGCGCATGCGGCGCTGGTCGGCCGTGCCGCCGCCGTAGGTGGGATAGGCCCGCTCGGTGGTCTCGTCGTAGAGGCTCGGCATCTCGACCTCACGGCCGCTCTTGAGGCTGTACAGCGTGAGATCGACGGCGCAACCCCGGTTGTGGCGCGAGCCCTGTGCGGGATCGGCGACGAACCGGTGCAGCTCGGGGGGCGTGGCGTCCCAGAAAATCCGGGTCACGTACCAGGGTCGGTAGCCGTCGTGCACCAGCAGGCCGTAGCCCTCGGCGGCGAGCGAGCGCTCGACCCGCACCAGTGCCTGCGCCGCCGGCCGCTGCAGAAAGGCGCGCGCCTGGCTGTAGAGCGGCGTGCCGAGAAAGTTGCGCGTGCTCGCGTAGCGGATGTCGAGCCTGATCGTCGGGTCGAGAGCGATCAGCTCGACGAGATCGGCGGGGCGGAAGTCGCCGCTTTCCGCCGGCGGCGTCGCGGCGAGGGCGGCGGGAAGGAGCTCCGCTACCGGGCGCACCGGGGTGACGTGGAAGACGCCATCCGAGACGCTGGTCGGGTCCGCAAGGCAGGCGAGCGGGGCCCATGTGGACAGGGCGAGCGCGCCCAGCACCGCGACGCACCGCTTACCGCTCCGTACGGCTCGAGGGGCCGCCGTCATGGCGCGTCCGCGTAGGCCCTGATCAGATCGTTGAGGAAGTCTCTTCCAGCGTACAGGGCGCGTACGCTGCGGCGCTCGTTGAGCCCATGCACGCCGTTGCCGTCCGGGTCGCCCCAGAATCCCGGCACCCCGTACACCGGGATGCCGATCGCTTCGAGGTAGATCCCGTCGGTCGCCCCCGTCGACATGGTCGGCACCAGCGGCACGCCCGCGAAGTGGTGCGCCACCAGCTTCTCGGCCGGTCCCATGATCTTCGGATCGAGAGGCGGGGGCTGGGCGATGGGTCCGCGCGCATGCTCGGCGGTCACCGTGATGCGCGGGTCGTCGATAGCGGTGATGAGCGCCGCGCGGGTTCCCTCGGCCGTCTCGCCGGGGAAGATGCGGCAGTTCACGTTGGCCGCGGCGCGCTGCGGCAGGGCGTTCTCGGCATGCCCACCGGAGAGCAGCGTCGCGACGCAGGTGGTGCGCAGCATGCTGTGATAGCCACGATCGCGCGACACGACAGCCTCGGCCGCGTGGTCATCGGGATTTTTGGCGAGCGCCACCATGGCTTGCCCGAGCTCATCGTTGCGCGCCGCGCCGGCCTTGGCAAAGAACGCGCGCGTGGTGTCGGTGAACTTCACCGGGAACTCGTGCTCGCGCACCCTGATGAGCGCGTCGGAGAGCTCGTAGATCGCGTTGTCGCGGATCGGGATCGAGCTGTGGCCGCCGGGATTGGTGGCCTCGACGGTGTAGTTCTGCGCGGCCTTCTCGCCGACCTGCATCGACTCCACCATCAGTTTCCCGTGTCCGTCGGTGCGGCCGCCGCCCCCCTCGTTGAGCGCGAAGGCCGCCGCGATGAGCTCGGGCCTGTTTTTTGCGAGCCAGTCGGCGCCGTTGAATGCTTCAGTGGTCTCCTCGCCGCAGGTGAGTGCCATCTTGATGGTGCGCCTGGCGTGATACCCCTCACGCTTGAAGCGCATCAGCGCGTCGACCCAGGTGGCGTCCATCCCCTTCATGTCCGCCGTGCCGCGCCCGTAGAAGTAGCCGTTCTCCTCGATGAGGGTGAACGGGTCGCGCGTCCAGTCGGCGCGCTGCGCCGCGACTACGTCGAGATGTCCGAGGAGCAGCAGCGGTTTCGCGGTCTTTGAGGCTCCAGGGAGCACGGCGACGATGCCGCCTTCGAGCGGGTGATCGGGCACGGCGAACAACGTGATGTCGTGGTCGGTGAATCCGGCCTCACGCAGGTGTGCGGCAATGCGCTCGGCGAGGAGCGTGCAGCTGCCCTTCGGGTAGCTGGTGTCGGTCTCGACCATCTCCCGATAAAGCGCGCGGAAGGCGACCTGGTCCGCGCGCAGGGGGCCCATCGGAGCCTCTTCGGCCAGGCCCGCGGCCTGCAGCATCATCGTCATGCAGAGCGCAGGAGCGGATGCGGCGAGAATTCGCAGGAACATGGGCTAGCCTCCGCGCGACCGGGCGATTCTCAGGGGGACTCAGGCACCGGGAGCTTCATCTCATGCAGCAGCGCACGCACCAGCTCCCTGATCTGTACCCCGTCCATGTTGGCGAGCACGGCCACGGCGAAGTGCTCCTGCGGGATGATCAGGAGCTCGGTGCTCGTGCCCGGCTGGCCGCCGGTGTGAATCACGAATTTCCCCTGCTCGCGCAGCTCGAATCCCAGCCCGTAGCTTTCCTTGCCGCTCACCGCCGTGGCGGTCCACATCTGCGCGAGCGTCGCCGGCTTGAGGAGCTTCCCATCGAGCAGCGCCTGCGCGAAGCGCACCAGGTCCTCGGCCGTGGTCACGTAGCCGCCGCCCGGGATCTTGTAGCTCGAGTCCATGAGGCTCGCGTTCTTCACCTCGCCGTTGATCTTCTGATAGCCGCGGGCACGGTGCGGGACGATCTCGAGCGCGTCGTCGACCAGGGTATGGGTCATAGCGGCGGGCGCGAGCACGTGCGCGGCGACGTAGTCCTGGAAGCGCTGGTTGGAAGCTCCCTCGATCGCGCAGCCGACGACCGTGTAACCATAGGTGCTGTACTGGTAGCCGGTTCCGGGACGGAACAACAGGGGGTCGCCTGCAAAGATCGCGAAGCCGTCGGCCATCCAGCGGTAATGGCGCGTATTTTCCATCTCTCCCGGGTTGTAGTGGCGGATCCCGGAGGTGTGTGACAGGAGCTCACGCGTCGTGATCGGCCATTGCTTCGGCGGGTAGGGCGCGCAGTAGCGCTGTACCGGGGCATCGAGGTCGAGGTTGCCCGACTCGACCAGTGTCATGGCGGCCACCGCGCTGATCGACTTGGCGATCGAGGCGCTGCGGATCAGCGTCTCAGGGGTCGCCGGCACCGAGTTCTCGAGATCCGCGGCGCCGAAGGCCCTGGAATACGTGAGCCGGTCCCCGGTCATCACCGCGACCGTGACGGCAGGGATCCGCTCGGCGCGCATCACCTCGCTCACGATCGCATCGAGCCGCGCATCCGGCGTGGTCGGCGCCGCGCCCGCCGTGGCCGCCATCCGCAGCAAGGCGAGAAACGACAGGATCAGACGCACAGATCTCGCGCTCATGTGAGTTACTCTATATTCATGATCGCACTCAGCGCCACCGACGTCCTGAGCCTGCTCCCTCCCGCCGCGACGGTCACGCTGGTCGAATCCGCGGCCCGCGCGACCGTCGGCCCGGCCGACTGGGTCGTGCCGCAGCGCCAGCACGTGAAATGGGCCGAGGGGACGCTGCTCGCGATGCCGGCGATCGGCGCCGGCGTCATGGCCGTCAAGCTGATTTCGGTGGTCCCGGGCAACGCCGCCCGCAAGCTCCCGGTGACGAACGGACTCCTGGTCCTCGCCGACGCCGGTAGCGGGCTGCCGCTCGCCATCATGGATGCGGCGGCGGTGACGGCGATACGCACCGGCGCCGTCGGCGCCCTCGGACTGAAGTACGTATCTCCGGCCGGCGCGGCCTCGGTCGGCATCGTCGGCGCCGGGGTGCAGGGCGCGTGGCAGGCGATCACGGCATGTGCGGTGAGGCCGATACGAACGGTGTTTGCGGTGCGCCGCTCGGTGGCTGCCTTTGAGCGATTCCGCGCGACGCTCGCCGCACATGCTCCGGGAGTGACCGTCGTCGCCTGCGAGAGCGCGAGCGAGCTGCTCGCACGCACCGAGGTCATCGTCACGGCCACGACCTCCGCCGAGCCCGTGCTGCCCGATGATCCGACGCTGCTCGCGGGCAGGCACTTCATCGCCATCGGCTCCTACGAGCGCCACATGCGCGAGCTTCCGGACGCCGTGTTCCGGCTCGCCGGCCGACTGGTGCTGGATTCGGAGTCTGCCCGCCATGAAGTGGGCGAGGCGGTCCATCCGGTCGAGCAGGGAATTCTGAGCGACGCGGATCTCTTCACGATCGGCGAGCTCGTCTCGGGAACCCGCACCCTGGACGTCGCTCGGACCACCGCCTTCAAGTCAGCAGGCATGGCGCTCTACGATCTTTACGTCGCGCAGGCGCTGTACGCGGCGGCACGGCAGCGGGGCGTCGGACAGGAGATCACTCTATGACTCGCGTACTCGTCACCGGCGCTTCGGGCGGGATCGGCACGGCGATCTGCGCCGTGCTGGCACGGCGCGGCGCAAGCCTCGTCCTGCACTACCAGTCGGGCCGCGCGGCCGCCGAGGCTGCGCGCCGCACGCTCGCGGGCGATGGCCACAGCCTTGTGCAGGCGGATCTCACCGATGCCGCCGGCTGCGCGCGGCTTTGGACGGAGGCGAGCGCCCAGCAGCCGATCGATGCAGTGGTGAACAATGCCGGCATCTTCCCCGATCATCCGCCGCTCGCGACCGACTACGCGGGGTGGACCGCGGCCTGGCAGCGTACCCTCGCGCTCAATCTCCTCGGTCCCGCATTCCTTTCCTACTGCGCCGCGCGGGCGATGGCGGAGCGCGGCGCTGGGAGGATCGTCAGCGTCTCCTCGCGCGGCGCCTTTCGCGGCGAGCCCGCGGCCCCGGCCTATGGCGCGAGCAAGGCGGGCCTCAACGCGTTCAGTCAGTCGATGGCGAAGGCACTGGCGCCGCAGGGCGTCTACGTGTACGTGGTCGCCCCGGGCTGGGTGTCGACGGCGCGTGTCGCCGCGGTGATCCGCGACCCGGCGGTGATCGCCGATCAGCCCCTGGGGCGCGCGGCGACGCCCGAGGAGGTCGCGCAGGCCGTCACGTTCTGCGTGCTCGACGCACCCGCGAGCATGACGGGCGCGATTCTCGACGTGAACGGCGCTTCGTACCTCAGAACCTAGTGGCTGGTCCGGCGAATGAAGTCCGCCACATTGTCGTGCAGCTGTTTCAGCGATGAGTCCTTGGCATACACCATGTGCCCCGAATCGTAGAAGCGGAACTCGATGTTGGATTGCAGGCTCGGCGGGATCGGCAGGTGGTGCATCTCGTAGACCCCCTGGTAGAACGGGGTCGCGAGGTCGAAGTAGCCGGCGTTGAGCTGCACCTTGAGATTGGGGTTGAGCTTCATCGCGTTGGCAAGGTCCGGCATCACGTTGACGCCCTGGCGCGGGGAGAGGGCCGGGCCCTGCTGACCCGGCAGCTGGTGCGCGAAGTTCCAGGTGCGGAAGGTCTGGATGCTCGGCTTGAAGATCTTGCCCTCACCGTAGTGCAGCTCCTTGCGCGCGTAGTCGTTGAACGCCGAGACATAGGCTGAGCTCAACGCCGTAGACTGCGGATCGTACTCGGCGCGCTGGCTCAGGGGATCGATGTCCGGACCGGAGAAGCGGCTGTCGAGCCGGCCGGTGGTGAGGCCGCCCTCGCCCTGCAGGTTCTGGCGGAACTCGCCGCCATCGATACGCAGGTCGGCCTTCACGATGTAGTCGAGCGGAAGCCCGGTGTACTCGTGCAGCTTCTGGGCGATCGCGGCGCGCTCGCTCGCGCTCAACTCGGAGCCGGCCGCGAGTGCCCGCGCGTAATCGCCCAAGGCGAACTGCTCCACCTCGGTGAGCAGCGCCTCGAGATTCGGATGCTCGCCCGGGAGTTTCTTGTGGTACCAGGCGGTGGCGGCATAGGTCGGCAGCACGGTCTCGTAGGGAAGATCGACGCCGGGGTTGCCGGTCGGGCGATCGGGGCTCAGGTCGAAGCTGAGAATCTGCGAAAGCAGAATGACGCCGTTCAGGTCGACCGAGCGCTCCGACTCCAGCTGGTTGACCACCACCGCCGAGCGCGGCGTGCCATAGCTCTCGCCGAAGAGATACTTGGGCGAGTTCCAGCGGCCGTAGCGGGTGAGGAACTGGGTGATGAATTCGCTGAAGGCGTAGGCATCCGGATCGAGCCCGAAGAACGCCTTCTCCTTGTCCTTGCCGGCGATGCGGCTGAACCCGGTGCCCGGAGCGTCGACGAAGACGAGATCCGTGGCATCGAGGAGGCTGTAAGCATTGTTCACGAGCGAATAGGGCGCCGCCGGGGTATGCGCATCCGTCGAAGTGACGATGCGGTGCGGCCCGAAGGCGCCCATGTGCAGCCACATGGTCGAGGAGCCGGGACCGCCGTTGTAAAAGAATGTCACGGGTCGCGGGCCCTCGCCGGCGCGCGAGTAATAGACGTAGAACATGGAGGCTTCGGCGGTCGGATTGGCCTCGCCGCCTTCCTCGCCCGCCGTCGCCTTGGCATTGGGGTCGCGCGGCACATCGTCCCAGCCCCGTGGGTGAACGATCAGCGTGCCCGCGATCGCCTGGTAGCTCATCGCCCGCCCGCCAATGGTGATGCTGCCGTTGCTGGTCACAGCCTCCGGCTTGAAAGGCTCGAACTTGTGGCCTTCCGCTTTCTCGGGCTCACCCTCTTTGCGCTCCTGCTGCGGCTCGGCCGCGGCTGCCAGGGCAACGCACGCGGCGATCCCGAGAGCGAGCAGCACACCGGACGTGAACTTCTGACGGCTCATGATCTCATCCTTCCTGGCGTTGGAGCCGCTCCTCGGGTTTGCTCAGTATGACGGCGTAAACACCGTTGAAGCTCATCACGACCGCCTCGTCGCACTTGACGTCGATGGCCACCTCCGCCCGGCCACGGCCGCTGCGAGCCAGCATGCGCGCGAGCTTCTGCCGCTGCTTCTCGGGGAGCTCATGGGCGATGGCGCGAAACTCCCCGCGCGCCGGCGCGAGGAAGCGCACCCGCGAGCTCTGCAGCACGACCTCGGCCTCGATGGGCTCGACCGCGCACCAGCGCGTGACCAGCGCCCAGCCGGCGAGCGCCGCCACCGAGAACAGGCTTCCCGCGAATCCGGTTCCCTTGTCGTTGAGGTTCCCTTCGAGCGGCGCGCTGATGGTCACCGGTTCGGTGGCCGCGACGGTGACGCCCAGGGCGCGCGCCGGCGCGATCCGTGCCGTCAGAAAGGCCTGCAGGCTCTCGAGGTGCGTGAGTTGGGCGTTTGGCATGTGACACCGCCGCTGTTTTCAGCCTTCCCTGTGGGGCGCCAGTGGCGAGTGTGCGGGAGCACGCAGGCCAAAGTCGAATTGCGAAGCTTGGCGTCTCGCGTCAGACTCTTCTGACAGGGCAACACCCGAACCCGCAATCGCCTCATGGGCTCAGCGGATGGTCACGTTCGAGAACCACAGCTCTTTCCAGCGCCTGACCTTGTCGTCCGCGGAGAGCGTGCGCGGCGACACCGGCTGCTGCGCTCCGAAGGCGGTTCCTTCCACGACGTTGGCGTTCACCGCAGCGTTCAGCCGTCCGGCGTCACGATAGAGGGCACCCACCAGCACACCGCAATTGCGGCACAGCAGCAGCTCCGCCTGCCCGCTGCCCTGCGCGTAGCGGCCGCAGTCGCGCTCGTCCCTGACCATGATGAGGAGTGAGCCCTGCGGGTCCGAGACGTACGCCGCTCGGTGCTTGCGGCAGAAGTCGCAGTCGCACGCGCGTGGATTGTAGGTTCCGGCGCTGCGCGTCAGCTCCAGCTCGACGCGGATGTTCCCGCAGTGACAGCCACCGCTCAGTTTCTGCATGACCGGCACACTACGTCCGGGGTCCGGGCGGCGCAAGGGGACCCCGTCTACAATAATGGGCCATGACAGCAAAGGCAGCGGACCCCATCTCCAGCGTTCTGAGCGCCGCCACCTTCGCCGCCGAGCGCCACCGGGATCAGCGACGCAAGGGCAAGGACGCCTCGCCCTACATCAATCACCCGCTGGCACTCGCGAGCCTGCTGGCCGACCGCGGGGTGCGCGACCCAACGGTGCTGATGGCGGCGTTGCTGCACGACACGGTCGAGGACACCGCAACCACCTTCGAGGACATCGAGCGCTCCTTCGGCCCGGAGGTGGCGGGCATCGTCCGCGAGGTGACCGACGACAAGACTCTGAGCAAGGCCGAGCGCAAGCGTCTGCAGATCGAGCACGCTGCGCACTTGAGTCGCCCCGCGATGCTGGTGAAGCTTGCCGACAAGATCTGTAATCTGCACGACGTCGTAGTCTCACCGCCCGCCGACTGGACGCAGCAGCGCAAGCGCGAGTACTTCGACTGGGCCAAGGCCGTGGTCGATCGCATGCGCGGTGTGCATCCGGAGCTCGAGGCTATGTTCGACCGCGAGTACCAGCGCAAACCCGCGGCAGCCGGCTGAGGCTCTTACCAACACTCGAGGAGTCGCTCCCCATGTCTGTGTTACGCGTCGCAGGGATGTTGTTGCTCTCATGGATTGCCGGCGGGCTTGCCTCTGCCGCGGTGCCGGCGACCATGCGGGCCGTCGCCATCGATCACAAGGGCGGCCCCGAGGTGCTGAGGTTGCGCGAGCTGCCCACGCCGAAGCCGGGCGCTGATGAGGTGCTGGTAGCGCTCGACACCGTGGGGGTCGGTCCCTGGGATATCGACGTGCGCGAGAAGCTCGACTACTGGAAGAACAGGAATTTCCCCGTGGTGCTGGGCGTCGACGGCGCAGGCACCGTCGCGGCGGTCGGCGCCGACGTGCGCGGCTTCAAGGTCGGGGACCCCGTCTACTCCTACGCCTGGGACAACCCCAAGGGCGGCTTCTACGCCGAGTACATCGCCCTGCCGGCCAAGGCGGTCGCGCACGTCCCGGCGGGCATGCATCTCAGGGACGCGGGCGCCATGGCGGTGTCGGCGCTCACGGCGCTGCAGGGAATCGACGACGCCCTGCACATCAAGCCGGGAGAGACCCTCATCATTCACGGCGCCTCGGGTGCGGTCGGCAGCCTCGCGCTGCAGTTTGCGAGACTGCGCGGCGCGAAGGTGCTCGCGACGGCATCGGGCGAGGACGGAGTCGCCTTCGTCAAGCGTCTGGGCGCAAGCGCCGCGGTGGATGGGCGGCACGGCGACATCGGCGCCGCCGCCCGCGAGCTCGCGCCCGGCGGCGTCGATGCGCTGCTGGCGCTCGCCGGTGGCGAGGCGCTCGAGACCTGCATCGATGCGCTCAGGCCCGGCGGCCGGGTGGCCTTCCCGAGCGGAGTGCGTCCCGAGCCGAAGGCGCGCGCGGGGCTCGCGCTCGTGAGGTACGACGCGCTCACCGGACCTGCGGAGTACGCGCGCCTCAACGAGGCCATCCAGGCTGCGAAGCCCGAAGTGCCGATCGCGGCTGAATTCCCGCTCGCGGAGGCCGCCGCGGCGCAGCAGCGCATGGCGGCCGGGCACGTGCTCGGCAAGATCGTCCTGCGGATCCGCTGATCCCAAGCGGAACCTCAGGTCTGGGGTGGTGCGCCGCCTTCGGCGCGGCGACGTGCGACGAACGCATCGAGCGCCGCGGCGACGGCCGGATCGATGGGGGGCGGCTGAAAGGCGGCGAGCGTGTTGCGCGCCACGCTGCTCGCCCGCTGGGTGGCGGTCTTCGCCCCGTCATCGAACCACTGGCCATAGTTGCGCCAATCGGAGACCAGCGGGCTGTAGAAAGCATCCCGGTAGCGCGTCATAGTGTGGGCGGCGGAGAAGAAGTGTCCGCCCGGGCCGACTTCCGCGACCGCTTCGGTACCGATGTCGTCACTCGAGGCCGGCACCGGCTGGAAGAGCTCGGCGAACATCTGCAGCATCTCCACGTCGAGGATGAATTTCTCGAAAGAGGCGGTGAGGCCGCCCTCGAGCCAGCCGGCGGCATGCAGCACGAAGTGGCAGCCGCCGAGCAGCGCCCCCCACAGGCTCATCTGCGCTTCATAGACCGCCTGCGCGTCGGGAGCGTTGCCGGCGGTCGCGCTCGAGCAGCGCCACGGCACGCCGATGCGGCGCGCGAGCTGCCCGGCGCCGAAAGCCGCCTTGGCGTACTCGGGCGTGCCGAACGCGGGCGAGCCCGACTTCATGTCGACGTTCGAGGTGAAGCTGCCGTACATGACCGGGGCGCCGGCGCGCGCGAGCTGCGAGAGCGTGATGCCGAAGAGCGCTTCGGCATGCGCGAGCGTCAGGGCGCCCGCGATGGTGATCGGTGCCATCGCGCCGGCGAGCGTGAACGGGGTGACGATCATCAGCTGCCCGTTGAGGGCGAACTCAATGATGCCGTCGGTCATCGGCAGGTCGAGCTGCAGCGGTGAGTTGGTGTTGCAGATGCTGTAGCAGCGCGGTTCGCGGCGGAAGGTCTCCTCGTCGATCCCGTGCGCGATGCGCAGCATGGCGAAGCAGTCTGCGAGCTGTCCCGCTCCGCGGCTGTAGAAGTTGGGTGGCTTGTCACCGAGGGTGAGCTGTGCGAGCGAGGTGTCGAGGTGGCGCTCGTGCACCGGCGCGTCCCCAGGCTCGGTCATCTGTCCGAGTACGTGAATGACGTCGAAGGTCTGCGCCAGGCGCACCAGGTCGCGATAGTCCGCGATGGTGCCGGAGCGCTTGCCGCGCTCGAGATCGCTCACGCTCGGGGGACCTGCGACCGGGGCGAAGATGACGTTGCGGCCGCCCACGCGGCAGGTGCGCTCGGGATTGCGCGCCACCAGGTTGACCTCGCGGGGAACGGTGGTGAGCGCCGCGGCTACCATGCCGGGATCGAGCCGCACCATCTGCGTCGCCTCGTCCACCGCGGCGCCGGCCGCGGCCAGGAGGGTTCGTCCGCGCGGTGAGAGCACGCGCATGCCCTGGCGCTCGAGGATGCCGAGGGCGGCCAGATGCAGGCTCTCGACCTGGTCTTCGGAGAAGATCCGCACCGGCTCGAAGGGGTTGACGAGATGGCGATAACGGCTGGAGCGCGGTGGGCCGGCGGCCCCCGCACGCGGCGACTCGCGCCGCCGGGAGGTCATGGCGCACCCCGGGTGCGCGCGATCCACTCATCGACCAGTTGCGTAAGAAGCGTGAGTGGCACGCCGCCGTTTTCCAGAATCACGGTGTGGAAGTCCTTCAGGTTGAAGTTGGGACCGAGTGCTGCCTGCGCCCTGGCGCGCAGCTCGAGGATCTTGAGCTCGCCGATCTTATACGCACACGCCTGCCCCGGCATGGCCATGTAGCGCTCGACTTCAGATGCGACCTGAGCCTGTGCCTTTCCGGTGGTGGCGACCATGTAGGAAATCGCCTGCTCGCGTGTCCAGCCCTCAGCATGGATGCCGGTGTCGACGACCAGGCGCGCCGCGCGCAGCAGCTCCGCCTGCAGCCGCCCGAGGTTCCCCCACGGGTCATCCTTGTACATGCCGATCTCTGCGGCGAGCTGCTCGGCATACAGCGCCCAGCCCTCGGCGTACGCGGTGTAGAGCGTCTGCTGGCGTATCAGCGGCAGGTCCTTGAGCCCGAGCGCCGTCGAGATCTGCAGATGATGGCCGGGGATGCCTTCGTGGTAGGCGAGGGTCTTCATGCTCCAGGTCGGCACCTCGCGCAGGTCCCTCAGGTTCGCGAAAAAGGTGCCGGGACGTGAGCCATTCATCGCGGCCTGCTGGTAATAGGCGCCCGAGGTGCCGTTCTCCTGCGACGGCGGCACACGCTCCACCGTGAGGCGCTTTGCCGGCAGGATACGGAAGTATTCGGGCATGCGTGCGGCAACCTGGTCGAGGATCTGCTGATAGCGCTCGAGCGCCTGTCTGCGGCCGGCGTCGTCCCCAGGCAGGAGAAAGCGCGGATCCTTCCCGAGCGCCGTCATGCGCTCGCCGACGCTCCCGGCAGTCAGCCCTTCGGCGGCGAGCAGCTGATCCATCTCGCGGGTGATGCGCGCGACCTCGGAGAGCCCGAGTGCATGCACCTGCGCGGCTGTGTAGTCGGTGGTGGTGTTCTGCCGGAGCTCGAGCGCATAGTAAGCCGCGCCGTCGGGCAGCCGGTCGACGCCTGCGCCCTGGCTGGCGGCTGCGGGTCTCAGGGCCTCGAGCACCGCGCTCATGCGGGCGTAGGCCGGATAGATCCGCGCCCCGACCGCCTGCACCGCCTCGCTCTCGAGCTCCTGCCTGCGCGCTGCGTCGAGCGATTTCACGGCGCTCATCCTTCTCACGAACGTCGTGACCAGCGCGTTGTCGGCAGGTTTAGCGCTCACCGTATCGTGGATGACGGTGAGGGAACGCTCGAGGAGCGAGGGCGGGAGCACCACGCCGGCGCTCGCCTGCCGCTGCACAGCGGCGCTGACCTGGTCGAGCTTCTCGCCCATGGCCTCGAGACGCTTCACGTAGTTGCGGGCCGTCTTGTCGTTGCTGACGATGTGCGTGGTTTGCATGAAGGTGGAGAGCTCCACCTCGAGGCCGAACATCGGGCTCACCGGATAGAGCTCCTCGCCCTGCAGCCAGGCGAAGCGCCTGAAGGCGAGGCCGGTCTCGTACTGGTCGACGAGGATATCGTAGGTAATCTGCTCCTGGCGGCTCAGTCTGGCGCGCTCGAAAGCACGCACTTCGCCGAGGAAGCGCTCGAGCTGCGCGTAGTCCTCAGCGCGCTGGCGCAGCGTGTAAGGGGCGAGCTGGTCGGAATGGTGATCGAAGATCGAGCCGTCGGTGAGCCCGACGGCGGTGAACATCTCGGGATTGCGCATCAGGAACTCGAGCGCCTGGCGGTTCGCCAGCATGTTTATGGTGAAGGGCTTGCCCCAGACGATCCGGTAGGAGGCGTAGCCGAGCGCCGCCACCAGCACGAGTGCGGTCCACCCCGCAAGCCGCCAGGCTTTCCGCATCCGCGCGACCCCCGAGAAGCGAACGATCGAAAGCAATAGAGCCGATCGATAACGGCGGGTCAAGCCCGATCGGGCAGGCGGGGCGCCTGGCGCGCTATAGTGACGGCGCACTGCTGTCGCGAGGCTTTCCATGACCCAGGTCGCCGGGATCGAAGAGATCCGCAGCCACTTTCCCGCTCTCGAGCGCACGCACAACGGCTTTCCGGTCGCCTATTTCGACGGCCCGGGAGGCACCCAGGTGCCGCGCGCGGTCGCGAGCGCGATGACCGCTTACCTCCTCAACCACAACGCCAACACCCACTGGGATTTCCCCTCCAGCCGCGAGACCGACTCAGCGCTCGCCGCAGCGCGTGCGGCGCTGGCGGACTACCTGGGCGGCGCAGCGGAGGAGATCGCCTTCGGCGCCAACATGACGACGCTCACCTTTCATCTCGGGCGCGCCCTTGGCAGGGGCTGGCAGACGGGTGACGTCGTGGTGGTGACCGAGCTCGATCATCACGCCAATTCCGACACCTGGCGCGCGCTCGCGCGCGAGCGTGGCGTCGAGATCCGCACGATCCGCATGCGGCGCGAGGACGGTCGGCTGGATGCGGCGGACGCGGCGGCCAAGCTCACCCCGGGCGTGCGCCTGCTCGCGCTCGGTGCCGCCTCGAACGCGCTCGGCACCATCAACGACGTGGCGCAGCTCACCGCGCGCGCCCACGGGGTGGGCGCCCGCGTGTTCATCGACGGCGTGCACTACGCGAGCCACCAGCTGCCGGACGTGCGGGCGTGGAACTGCGACTTCTTTGCCTGCTCGGCCTACAAGTTCTACGGACCGCACGTGGGCGTGCTGTGGGGCCGGCGTGAGTTGCTCAAGGCGCTCGACCCGCCGAAGCTCGCTCCCGCCTCGGGCGAGCCACCCGAGCTGCTCGAGACCGGAACGCTGAATCACGAGGGGATCGTCGGCGCCGGCGCGGCCGTCGACTTTCTGGCCTCGCTCGCGGGCGGACGGGCGCCGCGCCGCGAGCGGCTCGCGCTGGTCTCGCAGACGCTGCACGAGCGCGCCGATGTGCTGCTGCGGCAACTGTGGAACGGCCTGAAGGAGCTGCCGCAGGTGGAGGTCTACGGCCCGCCGCCCGGCACGCCGCGTACCGCCACCCTGTCGTTCTCCGTGGCGGGACACCCGAGCGCCGCGGTTGCGCAGCACCTCGCAGCGCGCGGTGTGTTCGTCTCGCACGGGGACTTCTACGCCACCACGGCGGTGCGGGTGCTGGGTCACGAGCAGGACGGCCTGGTGCGTGCCGGCTGCGCGGCCTATACGACGGCGGAGGAGATCGGACGGCTGCTCGAGGGAGTGCGCGAGATCACAGCCCGCAAGTCAAGCCTCCCGGCCCCGGGTGCGGGCGTGATACCTTCCCGGCCAGGACAGCCTATATAAGGAGTCGGCGAGCGAATGCCCAGCAGAGTGCCGGAAGGCCAGCAGCGCGGATGGATCATCGCGATCGGTGGCGCTGAGAACAAGGAGAACGATCGGCGCATCCTCGAGCGCTTCGTCGGCGCCGCAGGCGGCGCTCAGGCCGACATCGTCGTCATACCGACCGCGAGCCGCATGCACGAGACCGGACCGCGTTACGAGCGGATCTTCAGCGACATCGGCGCCGCTCGCGTGAGCGTCATGGATTTCGACACGCGCCGCGATGCCTGCGAGCCGGGAAGGCTCGCGCGTCTCGGCGAGGCGAGCGGGGTGTTCTTCACCGGCGGCAATCAGCTGCGCCTCACGACGCTGCTCGGCGGCACGCCGGTCGCCAAGCTGATTCGCACGGCCAATGCCCGCGGGGTGACCGTCGGCGGTACCAGCGCCGGCGCCAGCATTCTTTCGGAGCACATGATCGCCGCCGGCGACGACGGGGCCTCGGTGGTCGCCGGCAGCGTGCGCCTGGCACCCGGTCTGGGGCTGACCAACCGTTTCATCATCGATCAGCATTTTCGCCAGCGCGACCGCCTCGGGCGGCTGCTGACGGCACTCGCCTACAACCCGTTCGCGGTCGGCATCGGCCTCGACGAGGATACCGCCGCCGTCATCGGCCCGGACGAGACCGTCGAGGTGGAGGGCAGCGGGGGCGTGACCATCGTCGATGCGTCCGAAGTCAGCTATTCCTCGATCGACGGCGTCGAGGAGGGGCAGCCGGCCTGCGTACTGGGGCTGAAGCTTCACATCCTGGTCGCCGGCGCCACCTTCAACCTGCATACCCGCGCCGCCAGCGCGGTCGCGTTGAGAAAGTCGAAGGAGTGACCCAAACTTAGCCGCCTAACCCCGCTTAGGGATGGTTGCCTTGAACAACTACTACGACTCCGAGCAACACCCATGCGCATCCTCGATCGCTCCGTCTATGTCGGCCCCTCGCTATACGCGCGCTTCCCCGTCATCCGTCTCGAGCTCGCGCTCGGTGAGCTCGAGGCCTGGCCCACCGGCCGCCTAGGCAGCGGCTTCATCGAGGCGCTCGCAGCGGCGCTCCCGGGCCTTGCCGAACACGGCTGCTCCTACCGCGAGCCGGGCGGCTTCTTCCGCCGCATGCGCGAGGGCGAGGGCACCTGGCTCGGCCACGTGCTCGAGCACGTGGCAATCGAGCTGCAGAACATCGCCGGCGAGGCGGTGACCTTCGGCAAGACTCGCAGCGCCGGCCCCGCCGGCGTCTACACCGTGGTCTACGAGTACGCGCAGCGCGACGAAGGCATTGCAGCCGGGGAGCTCGGGCTCAGGCTCCTCTCCTCGCTCCTGCCGGAGGCGGTCAGACCTAAGGATTCGGTGCCGGCCGGCTGGAGCTGGCCGGAGGCGCGCGACCAGTTCATCCGCTTCGCGCAGCGTCGTGCACTCGGTCCCTCGACCATGTCGCTGGTGCGCGCGGCGGAAGCGCGCGGCATCCCCTGGCTGCGCCTCAACGACCAGTCGCTGGTACAGCTCGGGCACGGCAAGTTCCAGCAGCGCATCCAGGCGACCGTCACCAGCCGCACGCCGCACATCGCGGTCGAGCTTGCCAGCGACAAGGAGGAGACCAACAAGATCCTCGCGGGCCTCGGGCTCCCGGTGCCGAAGCAGGAGCTGGTGCAGAGCGAGGCCGCGGCGGTGCGCGCCGCGCGCCGCATGGGCTTTCCGGTGGTGACCAAGCCCTACAATGGCAACCACGGGCGCGGCATATCCATTCGCCTCTCCACCGACGAGGAGGTGGCGCACGGCTTTAGCGTGGCGCGCGAGCACTCGCGCTCGGTGGTCGTCGAATCCTTCCTCGAGGGCGACGACCATCGGCTGCTGGTCGTCAACGGCGAGCTGGTGGCGGCGACGCGCCGCACGCCCGGACACGTGGTGGGCGATGCGCAGCACACCGTTGAGGAGCTCATCGAGATCGTCAACCAGGACCCGCGCCGCGGGGTAGGGCACGAGAAGGTCCTGACGCGGCTCGAGCTCGATGCGCAGGCGCTGAAGATGCTCGAGCGCGTGCAACTGACGCCGAAGTCGGTGCCGGCGCAGGAGCAGATGGTCTACTTGCGGTCGACCGCCAACCTCTCCACCGGCGGCACCGCGACCGACGTCACCGACGTGATCCATCCCGACAACCGCGAGATGGCCGAGCGCGCCGTGCGCGCCATCGGCCTCGACGTCGGCGGCGTCGATTTTCTCTCCAAAAACATCACCGAGAGCTATCGCAAGATCGGCGGCGGCATCTGTGAGGTGAACGCCGCGCCGGGCTTTCGCATGCACGTGGCGCCGAGCGAGGGTACGGCGCGCGACGTCGCCGCCCCGGTGATCGACATGCTGTTCCCGCAGGGGTCGGCGTCGCGGGTGCCGATCGCCGCGATCACCGGGACCAACGGCAAGACGACCACCGCGCGCATGCTGGCCCACATCGCCAAGATGGCCGGCTACACCGCCGGGCTCACGACCACCGACGGGGTGTACATCGACGGCCAGCGCACCGTGGCCGGCGACATGACCGGCCCGGTGTCGGCACGCATGGTGCTGGCGGATCCGCAGATCGATATCGCAGTGCTCGAGACCGCGCGCGGCGGGCTGCTGCGTGCCGGCATGGGCGTCAACGAGGTCAACGTCGGGGCGGTCATCAACGTGCAGCCCGACCACCTGGGGCTCAAGGGCATCGACACACTCGAGCAGCTGGCCGAGGTCAAGCGCATCGTGGTCGAGGTGGCGACCGACTGCGCCGTGTTGAATGCCGACGACCCGCTGGTGATGAAGATGTCGGGCTACACGGAAGCGAAGCACATCTGCTATGTCACCCTGAATCCGCAGCACACTCTGGTGCGCGAGCACATCCGCGCCGGAGCGCGCGCCTGTGCGCTCGAGGCCGGCGTCAACGGCCAGATGATCACGCTCTACGATCGCGGCGGGCACATCCCGCTGGCCTGGACCCACCTGATCCCGGCGACCCTCGAGGGCCGCGCCATTCACAATGTGCAGAACGCGATGTTCGCGGCGGCGATCGCCTTCTCGCTCGGCATGAAGCTCGACGCGATCCGCCAGGGCCTGCGCACCTTCGACTCGACCTTCTTCCAGGCGCCCGGACGCATGAACGTGTTCAGCGAGCACCCCTTTAAGGTGCTGTTCGACTACGGCCACAACGCGCACGCCGTCTCCGTGATGGCGGACCTTGCCCAGCGCCTCGACGTGCAGGGCAGGCGCATCGTGGTGCTGGCCGGGCCCGGCGACCGGCGCGACGAGGACCTCATCGCCATCGCGCGCGCAGCGGCCGGCCGCTTCGATCACTACATCTGCCGCCGCGACGACGGGCTGCGCGAGCGTGCGCCTGACGAGGTGCCGCGCATACAGTCCAAAGCCTTGCGCGAGGCCGGCGTGCCGGCCGCCGCCATCTCGATCATTCCCGACGAGCAGGAGGCGATCGACGCGGCTCTCAACATGGGCCAGCCGGGCGATCTGCTGCTGATATT
>DATMMK010000060.1:0-35725 GCA_035569755.1 Steroidobacteraceae bacterium | reverse complement strand
GACGCCGGACTCCTTCTGGAACTGCTCGGCGAGGAAGTTGATGATGCGCAGGTCGAAGTCCTCGCCACCGAGGAAGGTGTCGCCGTTGGTCGAGAGCACCTCGAACTGGCGCTCGCCATCGACCTCGGCGATCTCGATGATCGAGATGTCGAAGGTACCGCCGCCCAGGTCATAGACGGCGATCTTGCGGTCGCTCCCCTGCTTGTCGAGCCCGTAGGCGAGCGCGCCGGCGGTCGGCTCGTTGATGATGCGCTTCACCTCGAGGCCGGCGATGCGGCCAGCGTCCTTGGTGGCCTGGCGCTGGGAATCATTGAAGTAGGCAGGCACCGTGATGACCGCCTCGGTCACCGGCTCGCCGAGGTAGTCCTCGGCGGTCTTCTTCATCTTCATGAGCACGCGCGCCGAGATCTCGGGAGGGGCCATCTTTTTGCCCTGCACCTCGACCCAGGCGTCGCCGTTGTCGGCTCTGACGATCTTGTAGGGCACCATGTTGATGTCGCGCTGCACCACCTCGTCCTCGAACTTGCGGCCGATGAGACGCTTGATCGCGAACAGGGTGTTCTGCGGATTGGTCACGGCCTGGCGCTTGGCCGGCTGCCCGACGATGACCTCGCCATCCTTGCTGAAGGCCACGATCGAGGGAGTGGTACGGTCGCCCTCGCTGTTCTCGATCACCCGGGGCTTGCCGCCCTCCATGATGGCCACGCACGAATTGGTGGTGCCGAGGTCGATGCCGATTACCTTTGCCATTGGGTCACTCCGACGCGAAATCTCTGAATAAAGAGGGATGGTCCAGGGCTACTTCTTAGGGATGACCGGCCCCGCTTTCAAGGCGTACGAGTCCTCCCCGGGGCCCTCAGTCCGGCTCCCGGGCGACGATCACCCGCGCCGGGCGCAGCAGGCGGCCGTTGAGCTCGTAGCCCGGCTGCACGACCTTGAGCACCGAGTTGGGCTCCGCCGTGGCCGACTCCTGCATCATCATCGCCTCCTGGCGGGCCGGATCAAAGGGCTCGCCGAGGGGGTCGAACACGGTAACGCCGAGCTTCTCCAGCGCCTTGTTCAGGAGCTTGAGCGTCGCTTCCTGGCCCTGGGCGAGGCTGCGGGCATCGGCCTGGGCGGCGTTCTGTACCGCGAGCTCGAGGCTGTCGCGCACCGGGAGCAGCTCCTCGACGAATTTCTCGAGCCCATAGCGGTTGGCGGCCTCGACATCGCGTGCAGCGCGCCTGCGCACGTTCTCGAGCTCGGCCACCGCGCGCAGGTACTGCTCCCAGTGGCTGCGAGCGCGCTCCTCGGATTCGGCGAGCGCCTGGGTGAGCCTCTCGAGCTCCACCAGCTGGGCGGCCGTCTCGGGCAGCACGGCGGTGGGCTCGCCGGCCGACCCTCCTGGGGCGTCGCGTCGGGACTCGTTCGCGGTCATCTTGCGTTGCTCTCCTGCGGCTGCATCACGCCGGCCAGCGTGGGGCTCAGCGGCGCGAATTCAAGGCTGCGCCGAGCAGTTTAGCGGTCATGTCGACGATCGGGATGACGCGCTCGTAGGCCATCCGGGTCGGGCCGATGACGCCGAGCACCCCGACCACGGACTCCCCGTCCGCGTAGGGCGCGGTGACCACGCTGCAATCATCCAGGATCTGATAGCCCGATTCGTGGCCGATGAAGATCTGCACCCCTTCCGCCTTCAGGCTGTGGTCGAGCAGGTGCAGGAAGTCGCGCTTCTCGTTGAAGGCCTCGAAGAGGCGGCGCAGCCTCTCGACGCTGCTCAGCTCGGCCATGCCCATCAGATTGGTCTCGCCCTTGATCACGTACTCGAGCCGGTCCTCGCCGCCGCTCTCGAACACCTGCTGCGCGACAGAGATCGCCTCGAGCATGATCTGATTCAGGTGCGCGTGCGCTTCGGAGAGCTGCCGCAGGATTTCCTGGCGCACCTCGCGCAACGTGCGGCCGCGGAACTGCTCGTTGAGGTAGCTCGAGGCGCGTTTGAGCTCGTCGGGCGAGTAGCGGCGCTCCAGCTGGATGATGCGGTTCTGCACCTCGCGGTCGTTGAAGACGAGCACCACGAGGACGCGGTTCTCCGACAGCGCCACGAACTCGACCTGGGTGATCGAGGCGGAGCGGGTGCGCGGCAGGGTGACGACGCCGGCGAGCCGGGTGGCGCTCGAGAGCAGCTGCGACACCGCGGTGATCAGGTCGGTGGAGCTGTCGCGGCTCGCCTCGACCTGGCGGCGGATCTCGGCGGTCGCCGCCTCATCGAGCGGGCGCAGCTGCAGCAGCGTATCGACGAAGAACCGGTAGCCCTTGTCGGTGGGCACGCGCCCGGCGGAGGTATGGGGCGAGGCGACGAAGCCGAGCTCCTCGAGATCCGCCATGACGTTGCGCACGGTGGCCGAGGACAGCTGCAGGCCCGATTCGCGCGACAGGGCGCGCGAGCCGACCGGCTGGCCCTCACGGATGTAGGTCTCGACGAGGATCCGCAGCAGGTGCTGGGCCCGCTCGCCCAAGGCCTCGTCACGGGCTTCGTGCGCCATAGAGTGTGCGTCGGACCTTACATCATGCGCGGCAGGCGCGGAAAGGCCAGAAGAGCGCCGCGGGCCGCCCGCGGGGTGTCATAAGGTCGCCGGCGCTTGTGATCGGCGGCATTGGCCCGGGGCGGTACCAGCGTGCTACAAAGGCGCCGCCTCGCCGGTGGCGAGGCGTCTCTCTGGGGGCTCGGATCACATGGCGTCAACCGTAAACAGCTGCGCGGTGGTCGGCAGATTCACGGATGCACGCGTGGCTGAGACCATGAAGACCCTGCTGCCGCACCTGCTGAGCCGCGGCGTGCAGGTGCTCGTCAGCACGACGTCCCCGGACACCGGCGCCGCCGGTGTGGTGCGCGTCTCTGACGCGGCAATCGGCGAGCGCGCCGACCTCGTGATCGCCGTGGGTGGCGACGGCACCTTGCTCCATGCGGCGCGCCTCGTGGCCCGCCGCGGCGTACCGCTGCTCGGAGTGAACCGCGGTCGGCTCGGCTTCCTCACCGACACCATGCCCCAGGACCTGCTGCCCTCGGTCGATGCGGCGCTGCGTGGGGAGCTGCAGTCGGACGAGCGCCCGTTGCTGGCCGCCCAGCTGCACATGGCCGGAGGCGGCCTGGCGCAGTCCCTGGCGCTCAACGACGTCGTCATGCAGAAGCACGACACCGGGCGCACCCTCGATTTCGAGACCCGCATCGATCAGAAATTCGTCAACACGCACGGCGGCGACGGCATCATCGTGGCGACCGGCACCGGCTCGACTGCCTACGCGCTCTCCTGCGGCGGCCCGATCATCGAGCCGCACCTCGAGGCGATTTTGATCGCGCCGATCTGCCCGCATGCGCTCTCTGACCGGCCGATCGTCGTTTCCTCGCACGCGGTCATCGAGGTGGAGCTGCTCGAGCGCCCCGAGACACAGGCGAACGTCTCGTGCGACGGCATGCGGCTCGGAGGCATCCAGCCAGGCGACCGGCTCCAGGTGAGCACGGCCCGCGAGCGCGTGACGCTGCTGCGCACCCCCGGCTACGACTACTACAAGCTGCTGCGCTCCAAGCTCCAGTGGGGCCGCGGCGGCGTCGAGCGCTGAAGGCGGGGCGTGCTCACCCACCTGCAGATCCGCGACTTCGCCATCATCGATGCAGTGGAGCTGGAGCTGCGCCCCGGGCTCACGGTTCTCACCGGCGAGACCGGCGCCGGCAAGTCGATCATCGTCGACGCGCTGCAGCTGCTCGCCGGCGGGCGCGCCGGCGCCGAAGTGGTGCGCCATGGCGCCGAGCGCGCCGAGGTCTCCGGCACGTTCGATGTCGCGCGGGCACCGCGCGAGCTGCGGCAATGGCTCGACGAGCAGTCGATCGGCGCAGGCACCGAGCTCATCCTGCGCCGCGTGGTCGGGAGCGACGGCCGCTCGCGCGCCTATCTCAACGGCCAGTCAGTGCCGCTGCAGTCGCTGCGCGACGCCGGCAATATCCTCATCGATATCCACGGCCAGCACGAATTCCAGTCCCTGACGCGCGGCGCCTCGCAACGCGAGCTGCTCGACGGCTACGGCTCGCTCACCGCCCTCACCGGCCAGGTCGGGATCGCGCACCGTGTCTGGCTCGGGCTCCTCAACCGCACGCTGGAGCTCGAGAGCAAGGCGCGCGACCGGGACGCCAGGCTCGACCTGCTGCGCTACCAGGTGCAGGAGCTCGAAGGCCTGCAGCTCAAAGACGGCGAGCTCACGGCCCTGGGCGAGGAGCGCGCACGTCTCGCCAACCGCGGCCGTCTGGCGGCCGGCGCTCAGCTGGCCCTGAGTGAGCTCTACGAGAACGACAGCGCGAGCGCGCATGCGGGGGTCAGCCGCGCGCTCACGGCGCTGCGGCCGCTGGTGGCGCTCGATACCAAGCTCGGCGAGGTGCTGCCGCTCCTGGAAGAGGCTTCGGTGCAGATCCGCGAGGCGGCACGCGAGCTCGAGCGCTATGGCGAGTCGCTCGACGTGGATGCGACGCGCCAGGACGAGGTCGAGCGGCGCCTGGCGGCCATCGAGGAGCTCGCGCGCAAGCACCGGGTTGCGCCGGCGCAGCTCCCCGAGCGGGCTGCTCAGCTGCGCGCGGAGCTCGGGCAGCTCGAGCGTGCCGAGCTCGATCTCGCGCAGCTGCGCAAGGAGCTCGGCGCGGCGCTCGAGGGTTACCGTACCCAGGCGCAGCAGCTCTCCGGCAAGCGCCAGAAGGCGGCGCGCGCGCTTGCCCGGGACATCACGGCGCGCATGCAGACGCTCGGCATGTCGGGCGGGCGCTTCGAGGCGGACGTTACGCAGGCCGGTAACGCCGATCCCACTCAGCACGGCGTCGATCAGATCGAGTTCCGCGTGAGCGCCAACCCCGGCCAGCCGCCACGTGCGCTCGCCAAGGTGGCATCGGGCGGCGAGCTGGCGCGCCTCTCGCTTGCGGTGCAGGTGTCGTGCGCGGCTGAGGAGATGCGCTGCATGGTGTTCGATGAGGTCGATGCCGGCATCGGCGGCGCGGTCGCGGAGATCGTCGGCCGCGAGCTGCGCAGGCTCGGTGAGCGCGGCCAGGTCCTGTGCGTGACGCACCTGCCGCAGGTCGCCTGCCAGTCGCACCACCACCTGAGGGTCACCAAGCTGACCGACGGCCGCACCACACGCACGACCCTCAACGAGCTCACCCCCCTCGAGCGCATCGAGGAGCTCGCCCGCATGCTGGGTGGCGTCGAGGTCACCGACAAGGCGCGCGCGCACGCGCGCGACATGCTGAACGCCGCCGAACGCGGCACGGCCCGGTCCGACGCTTCCGGCGATACCGTGACTCAGCCGCGCCCGCCGGCTGCACGGCGAAGTTAGTTGATTAGGGGCCCGTCAGCTTCTCTTGCGCTGGCGGTGCGGGCAGTCCTGGCGCTGGCAGTGCCCGTAGAGAATCAGCGAATGATCGCGGATCGTGAAGCCGAGCTTACTCGCGACGGCGGTCTGGCGCGCCTCGATCCCGGAGTCGACGAACTCCTCGACGCGCCCGCAGTCGATGCACACGATGTGGTCGTGGTGCGTGCCCTGGTTGAGCTCGAACACCGCCATGCCGTCTTCGAAGTGGTGGCGCGTCACGAGCCCCGCCGCTTCGAACTGTGTCAGCACGCGATACACGGTGGCCAGCCCGATGTCCTCGTTGGACTCGAGCAGCGTGCGGTAAATGTCCTCGGCCGATAGGTGCCGGGTAGTGCTGCCGGTGCTGCCTTCGAGGATCTCGAGGATCTTCAGCCGAGGCAGCGTCACCTTCAGGCCGGCTTTGCGCAGGTCCTTGCCTTCCACGAGATTTCTCCGGCTAATCGGGTATCATCGCGCTCCGCTTGATTATCCCCCAACGGACCCGCATGCGCCTACCCTCGATCGCCGTGACCGCCCTGGCTCTCGCGGTGCTGCCGCTCGGCGGCTGCATCTATCGCATGAACATCCAGCAGGGAAACTACCTCGAGGGCAAGACCGTAGCCCAGCTGCAGGTCGGCATGACACGCAGCCAGGTGCGCTACCTGCTCGGCTCGCCGATGATCCCCGATATCTTCAACAAGGACCGCTGGGACTATCTCTACTACTTCAAGAGCGGCCACCTCGAGCGGCCCGAGCAGCGACACCTCGTGGTAGTCTTCAAGGACGATAAGGTGGCGAGCTTCCAGCACGACCACATTCCCGACAGCGCGCCGCGTGCACCGGACAACGACATCTCGGTGCAGAAGTTCCCGAAGATCTAGCCGCCGCTCGCTCGCTTACCGCGCCCGCGTTGCACGCGCTCGCGTTTTACGCGCTCGCGCCGGCGCGCGCGCGGATCGGCCCGCAGCGGCCGGTAGAGCTCGATCCGATCGCCATCCTGCACGAGGTTCTCGCGCGCGCGGGGCTCGCCGAACACCCCGACCGGCGCAGCCTCCCACAGCGCCGCCTCAAGGCCGGCGCACTCGCGCTCCGCGGCGCAGCGCGCGGCGGCGAGTGCATCGGCGATGGTCGCCTCGCCCGGCAGCTGCACGCGCCACAGGTACTGCCGCTCACGGGTCGCATAGGCGACCACACAGTGCTTCACGTCGCCCCTCGCGCCCGCGCCACGAACGCATCGACCAGCGAACCGGCGGTCTCGGCGAACTTCTGTTCGAAGAGCAGTCCCGTCAGGGCGTTCCTGAATGCGAAGCGCATCGTCAGCTCCACACGGCAGCCCTCCCCGACCGGCGTCAGCAGCCACTCGCCCTCGAGCGCCCGGAACGGCCCGCTCACGAGCCGCATCTGCACGCTGCGATCGGTTTGCAGGGTGTTGCGCGTGGTGAACTCGCCATGCAGGGCGCCCTGGCGGACGCCGATCGTGGCGACGATCTCCTCGGGGGTGCGCGACTCGACCCGCGCGAGGCAGCACCAGGGGAGAAACTGCGGATAGCTCGCGATGTCATTGATGAGCGCGAACAGCCTCGCCGGCGACTGGTTGACGAGCGCCGAGCGCTTGACCTCCCGCATGGCCTCATTGTCCCATTAGCGTAAGCCGATGACCAAAGCCGAAAGTGCACCGCGACTGATCGCCGAGAACCGCAAGGCGCGCTTCGATTACTTCATCGAAGAGCGCTATGAGGCGGGCCTCGTGCTGCAGGGCTGGGAGGTCAAGGCGATGCGCGCGGGCCGCGCGCAGCTCAAGGAGGCCTACGTCTATCTGCGCGGCGGCGAGGCTTTCCTGATCGGCGCGCATCTCTCACCGCTCCCCACCACCTCGACGCACGTGACGCCCGACCCGGTGCGCACCCGCAAGCTCCTGCTTCATCACAGCGAGCTGCAGGGCCTGATCGGCGCGGTGGAGCGGCGCGGCTACACCATGGTGCCCCTCGAGCTCTACTGGAAGGACGGACGCGCCAAACTGCAGGTCGGGCTCGCCAAGGGCAAGAAGCAGCACGACAAGCGCGCGGTGCAGAAGGACCGCGACTGGCAGCGCGACAAGGCGCGGCTGCTGCGCGGCAGATGAGGGGACAGCAGGCGCTGCCGCGAACCCCGGCGGGGCAGGCGGGAGGCGCTTCAGGTATGCTGCGCAGGTACCTTGAAGGGGGCGACCGGTTTCGACGTGGGTTACGAACCTTCAGGGGCGTACCGAGGCGCAGTGCCCTCGTTAATAATGCTGCAACTCATAGTTGCCAACGACGACAACTACGCTCTAGCTGCCTAACCGCAGCTGACCTCTGACCGGCTCGTGCCTGTGCGACTGAATCAGGGGACGCGTTCACAGGATCGCGCTCCGGCGTTGCGAGCAGGCCGGTGCGTTAAGAGTCACTGATCGCTGGCGTGGCGTCTTCCCTGCTGATCGGGTAGCGCTGCGCGAGAAACAAAGACCAGCTACGTACGTAGATCCTGAAGTCTAGGGCTTACGGACGGGGGTTCGATCGAGGGTCGCACCGGTCCGCGAGGACCGGGTGAAAACGGAGCTCACATCGGTGAAACCTGACGGCGCCCTTCCAGGGCGGCATGGCAACGCCGAGGGGTAGGAAGAGGGCCAACCTCAGGCCTGCCCTGTAGAGACTCATAGATCCGCCGACGGCTTGTTGCCCGGGCGGACACTAGGATCCAGCGGGACTGCACCGCCGGATAACACGCTCCGCATCCGCGCTGCATCGGCACGCGCGGATGAAGGCATAGTCCGGCCCGCGGCGAAAGCTGCGGATGTGCTGTCCCCCCGCCTCCACCATTGGCGGATCCTGGCCGAAAGGCCGGGATCCGGTGGCGCAGCGCGTTTCAGCTCTGCGGCGCGGGAGGCGAGCGGCCATCGAGCGAGGCCAGTGATCCGTAAAGATCCGGCCGGCGGTCGCGGAACACGAACCAGTTGTCACGCAGCTCGCGCGTCGCCTCGAGATCGAACTCGTGCACGAGCACCGCGTCGCCCTCCTCCGGCGCCTCGGCGACTTTCGCGCCCATGGGGTCCGCGATGAACGAGGAGCCGTAGAAGCGGATGTACAGTCCCTTGGGATCCTGCAGCGAGCGCTCGAGGCCGTAGCGGTTCGCGGCAACGAGCGGCGTCAGGTTCGCAGCAGCATGGCCCTGCTGGGTGCGCTGCCAGTGCTCGCGGGAGTTCACCGGCAACGCGGGCGGCGGCTCGGTGCCGATCGCGGTCGGGAAGAAGAACAGCTCCGCGCCGAGCAGCGCCATGACGCGCGCCGTCTCCGGAAACCACTGGTCCCAGCAGATACCGACCCCGATGCGCGCAAAGCGCGTATTCCACACCCTGAAGCCGGTGTCGCCCGGGGAGAAGTAGTTCTTCTCCTGGTAGCCGGGGCCGTTGGGGATGTGGCTCTTGCGGTAGATGCCGAGATTGGTGCCGTCGGCGTCGAGGATCGCGATGGAATTGAAGTACGCAGGCCCCGCACGCTCGAAGAAGCTGATCGGCAGCACGACGCCCAGCTCGCGCGCCACATCGCTGAAGTGGCGCACGGCCGGGTCCTCCGCGACGCTGTGCGCGAGGCCGAGGTGGCGCGCGTCCTGCTCGATGCAGAAGTACGGCGTCTCGAACAGCTCCGGCAGCAGGATGACCTGCGCGCCCTGCGCCGCGGCCGCGCGCACCAGCTGCTCGGCGCGGGCGATGTTGGCGCGCGCGTCCCAGCCGCAGGACATCTGCAGCGCCGCGACCTTCACCGGCCGCGGCGGCTTGCGGAAGTGCTCGGGATCCTTCGACATCGCTCGATTCTACTGGTTTGCCGGGCTCACCTCTTCGTGAACGGCACCAGCATCGGCGTGTGCTCGCGGTACTTGCGGTACGAGTCGCCGTGGAAGCCGATCAGGTCCTGCTCCTCGAGCTGGATGGCGATGAGGATGTAGCCGGTCGTCGCGATGGAGAACAGCAGATGACCGTACGTCATCCTCGGCGCCGCCCAGAAGGCGAACAGGAAGCCGAGGTAGAGCGGGTGCCGCACGATCCGGTAGACCAGCGGCATCACGAAGTGCGGCGGCTGGTACGGGCGCCCGAGCAGGTACCCCGTGACCTGTCTCAGCCCGAAGAGATCGAAGTGATCGATGAGAAAGGTGCAGACGAGCACCGTCAGCCAGCCGAGCAGGCACAGCGCGAGCAGGATCGTTCGCCCGGCACCGCTGTGCACCTCCCACACGACTCCCGTCATCGGCCGCCACTGCCAGAAGATCAGGATGAGGCATGCGCTCGCGAGCAGCACGTAGGTACTGCGCTCGATGGGGCGCGGAATGATCCGGGTCCAGCCGCGCTTGAACCACTGGCGCGCCATGACACTGTGCTGGATGGCGAAGATGCCGAGCAGCACCGCGTCGATGACGATGGACGCGAGCGAGAGCTCGCCGCCCCCGGAGTCGATCGATTTCGGCACATACCAGTTACCTACGAATCCGATCGCATAGAGAAAGGTGACCAGGAAGAGGCCGTAGACCACGATGCCGTAGACGAACGCCAGCAGCCTGCCCATCGAATCCCCCTCGCCCGTCAGCCCGGGCAGTTGTTGTTCGGTTGTTTTGATTAAATGTAACCGGCGCGAGGCGAGTCTAAGCTCGGGCAGGTCGCCGTCGCCACAGCTCGCTCCGGCCGCAGGCTCAAGCGCGGGCTTTGCGGCTCGCCAGTGATTCGTTTACCTGCGCGGTAATGCGCATCGCCGTCTCGAGTGCGATGAGTCCGGCCTCGCCCGGCACTACCGGGGGCCGGCCGGTGCGGATGCAGTCGAGAAAGGAATCGATCTCGGCCTTGAGCGCGTCTCCCTGCTCGAGGCTCTGCTCCTCGATGCTGACCGGCAGCTCCCCCGGCGCGCCGCCCGGCGCGCGCTTGCGGATGTGCGTGACGATCTTCTGCTGCAGATCGAGTGAGAGATAGGCATCGTCCTCGAAGATGCGGAGCTTGCGCTCGGTCTTGAGACTCACGCGCGAGGCGGTGGCATTGGCGACGCAACCGTTCTCGAAGCGGATGCGGGCGTTGGCGATGTCGATCTCATCCGAGAACACCGGGGTGCCGACCGCGTCGATGGCGCTGATCGGCCCACCCACGATCGTCTGCACGATGTCGATGTCGTGGATCATGAGGTCGAGGACCACGTTCACGTCCGTGCCGCGCTCGCGATAGGGCGCCAGCCGATGACACTCGACGAAACGCGGCGCCGTGAGATACGGCATGGCGGCGAGAATCGCCGCGTTGAAGCGCTCGAGATGTCCCACCTGAAGGATGCGGCGGGCGCGCGCCGCGGCCGCGATCAGCTCGCGCGCCTGGCTCGCGCTCTCGGTGATCGGCTTCTCGACCAGCGTGTGCGCGCCGCGCTCGAGAAAATCGCGCGCGATGGCGAAATGCGCCGGCGTCGGAGTCACGACGCTCACGGCATCCACCGCGCCGAGCAGCTCGTGATAGTCCGCCAACGGGCGCGTCTTGAGCTCTCGAGCGACCTGCTCGCGGGCGTCGGGCCGCGGATCGACGACCGCCACGAGCTCGCAGCCCTCCGCCTGTGCGTACTTCTGGGCGTGGAACCTGCCGAGGTAGCCGACCCCGATGACGGCGGCTCTGATTTTCAGCATGAGAACGTTATTATGCCCGCGCCCATGGTAACCACCCCCATCGAGCAGCTCGCCCGCGCCCGGCAGTCATTCGCCGGGCTGTCCCGGGCGCGCCGTGAGCTGATCGTCGCCGGCCTGGCCTTCGCGGTGGGCCTGCTGGCGATGCCGTTCCTCATCTGGATGGGCGGCAACCGGGTCCTCGGCCCTTATACGCACGGCGACAATCCCAAGGCCGGACCCTGGGCGTTGTTCGCAGATTATGTCGTGGGCCTCGCTCACGGCTCGGCGGTCTTCTGGGTCGTGGCCCTCGGCCCTCTGGCGCTGCTGCTGCTCATCCGGGGCTTTTTCGCGCTGCTGCGCCTGGGTCCCTTCCAGCGGCGCTATTGAGGCCAGTAGAGCCACAGCACGAGGGCAAAGACCGCCAGGGTTGCGCCGTGCGCCCCCCCGCGCCAGCGCCGCTCGCGCAGCTGGCCGTAGAAGCTCGCGCCCGAGGCCCCCGCGAACAGGGTAAAGACCAGGATGGCGCGTATCAGGTGGCTATGCTCGGGGGCGAAGCGTTGCTCGTCCTCGGGGAGCAGCAGAATGACGATCCAGGTCATGATCAGGCCGGTCGCCAGGGCCACCGCCGACCCCGCCAGAATCGCAAGCAGCGCTGTTAAGGGCTTCATGCTTGTGAGCACCGCACTTGCTAAAGACGAACGGTACGCTCTAGCCTAGCTCCAATACTGTACCGAAGCTGTGAGCCGACCCGATGACTGAGTCCCTGCGCCGTTCCTCCGGCTGGATAACTGCGTGCCTGCTGGCACTGGCGGCGCTTGCGCTCGCCGGCTCCGTGCAGGCCCCGGCCAGCCCCTCGCTCCTGCCGCCCGGAGCGATCGCCCCGACCGATGCCCAGCGCGCCACCGCGCGCAAGATCGGCCGCATCCTCGAGGAGGCGCACTACAGCCATGCGCCGATCGACCACCGGATGTCGGACATCGTGTTCCAGCGCTATCTGGAGTTCCTCGATCCACAGCGCAGCTACCTGCTCGCCGCGGACGTCAATGACTTCTCCGCCTATCGCTATCAGTTCGACGAGATGATCCGCACCGGGAACATCGACCCCGCGTACCTCATGTTCGCGCGCTTCCAGCAGCGCAATCGCGAGCGGATGCAGTACGCGCTGTCGCTGCTGAAGAGCGAGCCGGACTGGAACGCGGACGAGTCGTACGAGTTCGAGCGCACCCACGCGTCCTGGCCGGCCGATCAGGCACAGATCGATGACCTGTGGAGGCGGCGTATCAAGAACGACGCGCTGTCGCTCCTCCTGACCGGCAAGCAGTGGCCGGAAGCCGCCGACATCCTCCGCAAGCGCTACGAGCGCGTGCTGAAGCGCATCGACCAGGTGACGAACGAGGACGTGTTCGAGAACCTGATGAATGCCTACGCGCGCGCCTTCGACCCGCACTCGAGCTACTTCTCGCCGCGCAGCTCGGAGGAATACCGCATCCAGATGAGCCTCAACTACGACGGCATCGGCGCCTCGCTCCAGGTCGTCGACGACTACGTCACCATCATGAACATCATCGATGGCGGCCCGGCGGCGGTCGCCGGCACGCTCAAGACCAACGATCGCATCACCGGCGTCGGTCAGGGCCACGAGGGCACGTTTACCGACGTCATCGGCTGGCGGCTCGATGACGTCGTGCAGCTGATCCGCGGCAAGGCAGGCACCAGCGTGCGGCTGCAGGTCCTGCCCGGCGGCGCCGCTCCCGGCAGCCCCGAGAAGGTGCTCGAGTTCGTGCGCAACAAGATCACGCTCGAGGCGCAGGCCGCCCACAAGGAAGTAAAGACGGTGGCACGTAACGGCCGCACCTACCGCATCGGCGTCATCACGGTGCCCGGCTTCTATCAGGACATCGCCGCGCAGAATGCCGGCGACGAGAACTACCGCAGCACCACTCGCGACGTCGCGAGACTGCTGCACGAGCTCAAGGGCGAGAATATCGACGGCCTGGTGCTCGATCTGCGCGGCGACGGCGGCGGCTACCTGCCGGAGGCGACCGCCCTCACCGGGCTCTTCATCAACCACGGGCCGGTGGTGCAGCTGCGCGATACCTCCGGACGGCTCGAAGTGCTCGACGACCCGGAGAGCGCTCCCACTTACGACGGCCCGCTCGCCGTGCTGGTCGATCGCATGAGCGCCTCGGCCTCCGAGATCTTCGCGGGCGCGATCCAGGACTACCATCGCGGCCTGATCGTCGGCCAGACCACCTTCGGCAAGGGTACGGTGCAGAATCTCGTGCCGCTCGACCGCTGGTCGAAGGAGCCGGTAAACGGCCAGCTGACCGTGACGATCGGCAAGTTCTATCGCGTGACCGGAGAGAGCACTCAGCATCGGGGTGTCGAGCCGGACATTCCGCTCGCCTCGGTGCTCGATACCAAGGAAATCGGCGAGAGCGCCCTCGAGTCCTCACTCCCCTGGGACCGCATCGCCGGCGTGCCCTTCAAGACCAGCACCGTCGCGGCCACCGAGCCGTCGGTGGCGCTGCTCGCCTCCGCGGAGGATGTGCGCGCGCAGCACGACCCCGACTACCGCTGGCTGGTGTCGGACATCGCCGCCATCGACAACCTGCGCGAGCAGCACAGCGTGTCGCTGAATCTCAAGCTGCGGCGCGAAGAGCGCGCCCGCGAGGAAAAGGAGCGGCTCGAGCGCGAGAACAGCCGCCGCGTCGCCAAGAACCTGCCGCCGCTGAAGACGCTCGCCGAGCTCGACAAGACCAAGGAAAGCCTGCCGGATGTCATGCTCGATCAGGCCGCGCAGATCATGACCGATGTGGTCACCGGGGTGCGGCCGGCGCCGGTGCAGAAGACCGCGCGCGCCAGTTAGCTCTGCCGCGCAGCGCTGCTACCGCAGCAGAACGCGGAACAGATCCCAGGTATCCTCGACGAGCACGTTGGGTAGCAGCGGGCCGGCGCTGTCCGGCGCCGCGGCGATCGAGTCGCTGGTCGGGCAGGTGTCGGCGGGGCCGCGATAGCTCGCCAGGGGCTGAAGTCTTTCGGTCTGCGCGCGGATCTCCTCGGCGAGCACTTCGCGCTTCGCGAGCAGCCGCTGGGCGCGGCCGATCTGCGCCATCAGCAGAACACATTCCTTCGGGGTGCCGTAGACGTCGGCGGCCGCGCGCCGCCCGGTCGCCTCGCGCGCCATCTGCAGCAACGGCTTTTCGATCACCTTGAGGCGCCGGCACAGCACCTCGGCGTAGGCAATCGCCGCGAGATTGATGGCGCGGCGCGCATCGAGCGACAGCCCCGGAAACTCCGGCAGCTGCTCCATATTGATGGCCTCGAGCTGCGCGTGACAGTCGGCGAGCGAGGCGCTCGCGGCAGTGGCCGCCGCCTGGGCGCCGTGGATGCGGCGCTCGAGGGCGCGGCGCCTGAAGTAATGCCAGAAGCGCCTGAGCGAGCGGTGCTGGCTCTCGAGTTGGCTCAGGAGGGCGGAGGCTTCCTCGCTGAGCGCGCGCGCCACGCCCACCTGGCCCTCGGCGGCCTGGCGGCGCGCAAACTGCTGGCGGTTGTGGAGCGCCAGATGCGCCTTGCGCTCGCGTTCATCCTGCTGGCGCGAGAGGTCCGCGACCAGCTGCTGGATGAGCTCGCGCCCGCTCTGCCACAGGCGTCGCAGCTGATAGAACGCGAGTGTCGCGTAGGCGGTTTCGTTGGTGCCGAGGCGTCCCTCGAGCTCGTTCAGCATCTCCTGGACGCGCTGCGTGGCCGCTTCCTGCTGCTTGACCAGGTCCTTGAGGCGGTAGGTTTCTTCCTGCAGCCCGCCGTAGGCTTTCTTGAGCTCGGCGCGATTACGGAACAGCTCGATCACCCGATGCTCGGGATCGGCGGCGCCGCCGTCGGCGCGCGGGTTGAGCTTGAGGAATCCGAGTTGTCGCAAGGCGTTCATGAGAAGTTGGGCGGGTGACCGCCCCTTCTCAAGCGCCGGCAGTAAGCCTTGTGCGGGATGAGAAGCGATGACCTCGCTCCACGCAGTATTCCAGCCACTTGTTTAACATCACGTTGCGGGCCCAGCGCTGATCCAGTTCACGCTCCGCGCGGGTGCGCAGCGCCTTAAGCAGCGGCTGGGTGTGAACCGCAGCCCATTGCTGGGCCTCGACCAGGTGCGCGTCGTGGTAGATGCGCAGCCGCATGTCGGGGTAGCTGCCGGCGCCCTCCCCCTCGGGCAGCAGATAGCTCAGCGCCACGGTACTGGTATAGGGGGAGCGCTCGGTCACGGTGAGAACGAGATCACAGTCCCCGGGGACCCGGGAGCAGTGGCTGCCGGCGAGCTCGCCGAGGCTCCCCGTCAGCCAGCCCAGGCGGATGAAGTTGCTCTCATAGAGCCCCATCAGCGCGACGAAGCTGCGCGGCCGGGCGCGCCAGGAGACGCAAGTCAGTGTGTCGTTTGCGAGCACGCACCGACTATAGCGCTTAAGGCTCGCTGCGCAAGCCGACGAGTGCGCGTTTTGTCGCCGCTACGCCGCTCGGGTCGCTTGCAAATTTCGTGCGACCTGAGCGCTCAGCGCAACTTAAGGCCGCAGACGCCGCTCGATTCCGGTAGTGTTGAGAATCCGGCTGGCGATTTCCTCGATCGAGCACTCGGTGGTCTCGAGCGAGGGGATCGCATAACGCGCGAACAGTGCTTCGGCGGCGCGCAGCTCGTACTGCACCTGCGTCCGCGAGGCGTAGCGGCTCTCGGGGCGGCGCTCGGCGCGAATCTGCTGCAGCCGGTCCGGCGTGATGGTGAGCGCGTAGAGCTTGGCACGGTAGGGCTCGAGCCGCGCGGGCAGCTTGCCGCTCTCGAGGTCATCTTCGGTGAGCGGATAATTGGCTGCGAATACCCCATATTGCAGCGCCAGGTACACGCAGGTCGGCGTCTTGCCGACGCGCGACACGCCGATCAACACCACGTCAGCGTGCCCGTAGTCGCCGCCGGTGCCGTCGTCATTGGCGAGCGCGAAGTTGGTGGCGTTGATACGCGTGGTATAGACGGCGAGATCGGCGATGCCGTGCGCGCGTCCGGCCCGATGCGTGGAGCGCATCTCGAGCTCGCGCTCGAGCGGACCGACGAAGGCGGCGAAGAAATCGAGAAACAGTCCGTTGGCGCCCGCGACGATGTCGCGCAGATCGTCCTGCACCAGAGTGCTGAACACGATCGGCCGCAGCCCCTCGTCTTGCGCCGCGCGGTTGATGCGCCGGACCACCTCCTGCGCCTTGTCAATGCTCGACACAAATGGCAAAGTCACCGCGCGAAATTCCACCCCCTCGAACTGGGTCATGAGACTGTGACCCATCGTTTCGGCGGTAACGCCCGTCTGGTCCGAGACGAAGAATATGGTTCGACGGCTCATGGCTCGGGTGCGGCTGGCGCACGACGCGTGCGACGCCTGGTGAGTGTTTCACCGCCCGGTGAGCGGAGCAAGCCTCCCGGAGGATCCCACTTGAACGACTACGTGATCCCCTTCGAGCGTCTGGGAATGCGCGACGTCGCGACCGTCGGCGGCAAGAACGCCTCGCTCGGGGAGATGATCGGCGCGCTGGCCAGGCTCGGCGTGCGCGTGCCGGGCGGCTTCGCCACCACGAGCCACGCCTATCGTGAGTTCCTCGCCCAGGGCGGGCTCGAGGCGCGCATCCGCGCCGAGCTCACCGCTCTCGACGTCGACGACGTGGTGAAGCTCGCCGCGTGCGGCGCGCGCATCCGGCAGTGGATCCTGGCGACGCCCTTCAGTGCTGCCCTCAGCCAGGCGGTGCGCGCGGCGCTCGCGCGCCTGAGCGACGGGCGCGAGGTGGGAGTCGCGGTGCGCTCCTCGGCCACCGCCGAGGATCTGCCGGAGGCATCCTTCGCCGGGCAGCAGGAGACCTTCCTCAACGTGCGCGGCGAGGCCGCGGTGCTCGAGGCGATGCGCCGCGTGTTTGCGTCGCTATTCAACGACCGTGCGATCTCGTACCGCGTGCACCAGGGCTTCGACCACGGCGCGGTGGCGCTCTCCGCCGGCGTGCAGCACATGGTGCGCAGCGATCTCGGCGCGAGCGGCGTCATGTTCACCCTCGATACCGATTCGGGCTTCAGAGAGGTGGTGTTCATCACCGCGGCGTGGGGCCTGGGCGAGACCGTGGTGCAGGGAGCAGTCAATCCGGACGAGTTTTACGTGTACAAGCCGGCGCTGCGCGCCGGCAAGCACGCGATCGTACGGCGCAACCTGGGCGGCAAGGCGGTGAAGATGGTGTATGCGCCCGACGGCAGCACCGAGCGCGTCGCGACCGTCGAGGTGCCGGAGGCCGATCGGCGGCGCTTCTGCCTGAGCGACGCCGACCTCGAGACTCTGGCCCGTCAGGCGCTCGTCATCGAGGAACACTACCAGCGGCCGATGGACATCGAGTGGGGCAAGGATGGGGCCACGGGCGAGATCTTCATCCTGCAGGCGCGGCCCGAGACGGTGCAGAGTCGCGGCGGCCGCACGATTCAGCGGTACACGCTCAAGGGTCGCTCGCGGGTGCTCGCCAGCGGGCGCAGCATCGGCCAGCGCATCGGCGCCGGTCCCGCGCGCGTGATCCGCGACGTGAGCGAGATTGCACGCGTGCAGCCGGGCGACGTGCTGGTCTCGGACATCACGGATCCGGACTGGGAGCCGGTCATGAAGCGCGCCGCGGCGATCGTCACCAACCGCGGCGGGCGCACATGTCATGCGGCCATCATTGCGCGCGAGCTCGGGATCCCGGCGGTGGTCGGATGCGGCGATGCGACGCAGCGAATCGCTGACGGCCAGCCGATCACGGTATCGTGCGCCGAGGGAGACACCGGCCAGGTGTACGAGGGGCTGCTCGACTTCGAGCGCAAGCAGATCGAGCTCGACGCGCTGCCGAAGATCCCCGTCAAGATCATGATGAACGTCGGCAATCCCGACCGCGCCTTCGACTTCGCCGGCATCCCCAACCACGGTGTGGGACTCGCGCGCCTCGAGTTCATCATCAACCGCATGATCGGCGTGCATCCGCGCGCGCTGCTCGAGTTCGAGCGCCTCGACGGTGAGCTGCAGCAGCAGATCCGCGTGCAGATGGCCGGGTACTCCGACCCGGTCAGCTTCTACGTCGAGAAGCTCGCCGAGGGCATCGCGCAGATCGCCGCCGCCTTCGCGCCCGAGCAGGTCATCGTGCGGCTCTCCGACTTCAAGTCGAACGAGTACGCCAATCTCATCGGCGGCGAGCGCTACGAGCCGCACGAGGAGAACCCGATGCTCGGTTTCCGCGGCGCCTCGCGCTACACGGACGAGGGCTTCCGCCCCTGCTTCGAGCTCGAGTGCCGCGCGCTCAAGCGGGTACGCGAGGCCATGGGCCTCACCAACGTGGCGGTCATGGTGCCCTTCGTGAGGACCGTCGCCGAGGCGCGCCAGGTCACCGAGCTCCTGGCCGCCAACGGCCTGCAGCGCGGCGCCGGCGGCCTGCAGGTCATCATGATGTGCGAGCTGCCGACCAACGCGCTGCTCGCCGAGGAGTACCTCGAGCACTTCGATGGCATGTCGATCGGCTCCAACGACATGACGCAGCTCACCCTCGGGCTCGACCGCGACTCCGCGATCGTGGCGAAGCTGTTCGACGAGCGCGACGCGGCCGTGAAGCGCATGCTCGCCATGGCGATCACCGCCTGCCGCAAGCGCGGCAAGTACGTCGGTATCTGCGGTCAGGGTCCTTCGGATTACCCCGATCTCGCGCGCTGGCTGGTCGACCAGGGGATCGAGAGCATGTCCCTGAACCCCGATACCGTGGTCGAGACCTGGCTGTTCCTGGCGCAGCCGACGTCCGCAGGCAAGACTGCCTAACCGCGCGAGCGTTCGCCGACGCGGGCTTCGGCCGCCGCGCGGTCGCGGTCGTCGAACAGCTCGACCTCGATGTGCTCGATCGTCGCGGGATCGAGGCAGCGCACGTTGATGCTGTAGCCGTCGGGATTCGAGCGCGGCACGTAGAACGACTTCACGCCGCAGTGACGACAGAACAGGTGCCGGGCGGTGCCGCTGTTGAAGCGGTACTCGGTGAGGCTGTCCGCACCCTGCAGGAGGCGAAAGCGCGTGCGCGGCACGATGAGGTGCTGGTAGCCGCTCATGCGACAGATCGAGCAGTTGCAGTCGCTCACCGTCAGCCGCGCCGGCGCGTCCACTTCGAAAGCGACCGCCCTGCAGTGGCAGCCGCCCCGGTGCGTCACCAGGCTCATGGGCCTGCCGTGCCCTGCCAGGCCGGCGCGAACAAGCGCGCGCGGTAGTGGCGCAGCTCGCGGATCGACTCGTGGATGTCGGCGTGCGCCAGGTGTGTGCCCTGCTTGACGAAGCCGTCGGCGACCGCCGGCGCCCAGCGGCGCGCGAGCTCCTTGAGCGTGCTTACGTCGAGATTGCGATAGTGGAAGAAGCGCTCGAGCTCGGGCATGTAGCGCGCGAGGAAGCGGCGGTCCTGGCAGATGCTGTTGCCGCACATGGGCGAGCTGCCGGCGGCGACCAGCGGGGTGAGGAACTCGAGAGTGCGCCGCTCGGCCTCGGCGACCGTCACCTTGCTGGCGCGCACCCGCGCCAGCAGACCCGAGGAGCCGTGCTGGCGCTGGTTCCAGTCATCCATGCGCGCGAGCACATCCTCGGGCTGATGAATGGCCAGCACCGGCCCGTCGGTCGGCACCGTCAGCTCCTTGTCGGTGACCACCGTGGCAATCTCGATGATCGAGTCGGAGTCGGGCTTCAGGCCCGTCATCTCGAGATCGATCCAGATCAGGTAGTCGCCGCTCGGCATGGGGGCTGCGAAGGTGCTAGCGTGTCGCTTCGGTGCGCGCTCAATCGAAGGCAAGTGTAGCAGACGGCCCTGAACGACCCACGGCGGGCGAGACTCTCGAGGCGCGCGTCATCGCGACCTACGGGCGTCATATGATGGTGCGCGATGCGTCCGGCCGGACGCTGCGCGCCCGCCCGTTCGGGCGCTCGCTCGCGGTCGTGTGCGGCGACGAAGTCCGCTGCCGTCCCGATCCGCTGCACGATGAGCTGCACGTCGTCGAGGTGTTGCCACGGCGCAGCGCCCTCTACCGGACGAATCTGCGCGGCCGCTGCGAGCCACTGGTCGCGAACCTCTCGCACCTGCTGGTGGTGCTGGCGCCGCTGCCGGCACCCGACCTCTTCGTCGTGGACCGCTATCTCGCGGCGGCGGCCTCGGCGCATCTTGCAGCGACGCTGGTGGTGAACAAGGAGGAGCTCGGCGTCGATGCTGCGCTCGGCGCCGAGCTCGCGGCCTACGCCCGCGCCGGCTACGCCGAGGTACGTTGCTCGGCGCGCACCGGGGACGGGACGGCTGCGCTGCTCGCGGCGCTGCCGGCAGGCGCCGCGGCGGCGCTCGTCGGGCAGTCGGGCGTCGGCAAGTCCTCGCTGGTGGCGCGGCTGCTGCCCGGGGAGCGCCTCGCGATCGGCGAGCTGGTGCGCGCGGAGGAAGGACGCCACACAACGACCGCCGCGTGCCTCTTCGATCTGCCCGAGCGCCGTGCGCTCATCGATTCCCCGGGCGTGCGCGATTTTGCGCCGGCCATCGACAGCCTGGAGCCGCGCACCCTCGGCTTCGTCGAGGTCGAGGGCCTGGCGGCGAACTGCCGCTTTCTCGACTGCCGCCACATGCGCGAGCCCCGTTGCGCGGTGCGCGCCGCGGCCGAGGCCGGCACGTTCCACCCGCGACGCTACGAAAGCTACCGGCGCTTGCGCCGCCTGAGTGAAGAGCTGAGCACCGCCCGGGGTCCGCAGCGCAAGCGGCGGCGCTAAACCGACTGTCGGCCCGCGAGCGCGTGCGCGAGCGTGCCGCCGTCGACGTACTCGAGCTCGCCGCCGACCGGCACCCCGTAGGCAATGCGGCTCGCGCGTATCTTGCGCCGCGCCGCAAGCTCGCTCAGGAAATGCGCGGTTGCCTCGCCCTCGACCGTCGAGTTGGTGGCGAGAATGAGCTCGCGCACGCTGCCCTCGTCGAGAATCGCCTCGAGCTCGCGCAGTCCGAGCTGCTCGGGGCCTATCCCATCGAGCGGCGAAAGGTGGCCCATCAGCACGAAGTAGCGCCCTCGGTAGCTTCCCGACGACTCGATCGCGACGACGTCCGCCGGAGACTCGACCACGCACAGCAGCGCCGCCTCGCGCTGCGCAGCGGAGCAGATCGAACACAGCTGCGCTTCGGTCAGCATGCGGCAGCGCCGGCAGCGGACCACGGAGTCGAGCGCCGACTCGAGTGCGCCCGCGAGCGCGCGCGCCCCCGGCCTGCCCTCCTGCAGCAGGTGGAACGCCATGCGCTGGGCGGTCTTCGGCCCGACCCCCGGCAGGGTGCGCAGTGCCTCGATCAGCTGTGTGAGATGCGGCGAGTGCTTCACGCTAAAACGGCAGTTTCATTCCCGGCGGCAGCTGCAGGCCCGCGGTGAGATGGCCCATCTTCTCCTGCACGCGCGCCTCCACCTTGTGCACGGCGTCGTTGGCAGCGGCGGCGATCAGATCCTCGAGCATCTCGCGGTCCTCGCCCGCAACCGCCGCCTCGATCTGCACCCGCTTCACCTCGTGCCGGCCGTTCATGGTGATCTTCACCATTCCGCCACCGGCTTCGCCGATCACCTCGAGGCTGGCGATCTCGGCCTGGGCCTTCTGCATGTTGGCCTGCATCGCCTGCACCTGCTTCATCATGTTGTTGAAGTTGCCCCGCATGGCAGAGAGCCCGTCAGGCGCCGCGCGCCGCGTGAAGGAAGGTGGTCATTTTAGCGGCCGGACCGTGTCCGGCAGCACGGTGGCGCCGAAGCGCTCGCGCAGTCCCTGCACCCCCGGGTCCGCCTCGAAGGCGCGCCGTGCGCTCGAGAGCTCCTGCTGCGAGGCCCGCTGCGCCGCCAGCGCGGGAGTCTCGCCGGCCGCGCCGGCCTGCTGGAACTCGAGCCGGATCGGCTCGCCGAAGTGGCGCGACAGTGCCTGCGCGAGCTTCTCTTCCTGCGCCGGCGTGCGCAGCTGCTGGTTGTGCGGGTCGAGCGCGAGGCGCACCACCGCGCCCGCGCGCGCGATGAGCACGCAGTGACCGGCGAGCTGCCGGGCGGCACCCGTGAGCTCGAGCGCATTCACGATCGACACCCAGGACTGGGGCGCTGAACCGAGCGCGGCTTCTTCCGCGCCGGAGTTGGCGGCGGCGGAGGCGCTGCCCGCCGCCGCGGCCGGCGCGTGCGTGGCGGGCGGCCCGGGCGCAGCGGGTGCGGCGCTGCGCGGCGCGCCGGGCGCGCTCGCGTGCGCGGCAGCCGGCGCACCCGCCGGGCGGAAGGCCACCATGCGCAGCAGCGTCATCTCGAAGCCGCTACGGGGATCGGGCGCGAGCGGCAGATCGCGCTTGCCCGTGACCGCGGTCTGGTAGAAGAGCTGGACGTCCTCCGGGCTGAGAGCCCGCGCCAGCCGCTCGATCACTTCCGGGGCGTACAGCTCGTCGCCCTCGTAGTCGCTCACCGCCTGGCGCAGCCCTATCCGCACCAGCAGGCCTGCGAGCTCATCGAGCAGCTGCGCATAATCGGGCGCGAACTCCTCGAGCGCCTGGGCGCCCTTCAGCAGCTCGGCCGGGTTGAGGGCGGCCAGCAGCTCGGCGATGCGCACTACGTGGTCGCGGGCCACGGTGCCGAGCATGGCGCGCGCCTCGGCTTCACCCGCCTTGCCGCCACCGAAGGCGATCAGCTGATCGAGGAGCGAGAGGGCATCACGCATGCTGCCGTCGGCGGCCTGCGCCACGAGCTTGAGGCCCGCCGCGTCGCAGGCGATGGCCTCCTGCTCGAGGATGTGGCGCATGTGCGTGGCGATCTCGGCGGCGGGCAGGCGCTTCAGGTTGAACTGCAGACAGCGTGACAGCACCGTCAACGGCAGCTTCTGCGGGTCGGTGGTCGCCAGCAGGAATTTGACGTGCGGCGGCGGCTCCTCGAGCGTCTTCAGCAGCGCGTTGAAGGAGTGCGTCGAGAGCATATGCACTTCGTCCACCAGGTACACCTTGAAGCGGCCGCGCGTCGGGGTGTACTGCACGTTGTCGAGCAGCTCACGGGTATCGTCGACCTTGGTGCGCGAGGCCGCATCGACCTCGATCAGGTCGATGAAGCGGCCGGCGTCGATCTCACGGCAGGCGGCACATACGCCGCACGGCTCGGCGGTGACGCCGGTCTCGCAGTTGAGGCACTTGGCGAAGATGCGCGCGATCGTGGTCTTGCCCACGCCGCGCGTGCCCGTGAACAGGAACGCATGGTGGATGCGCCCGGTGTCGAGCGCATTGACGAGCGCACGCCGTACGTGCTCCTGCCCGATGAGCTCGGAGAATTTCTTCGGACGCCATTTGCGCGCGAGCGCGGTGTAGCTCATGCAATATCCCGCATCAGATGGAGGCGGCCCGCACCAGCTTAGCCTCCGGCACCCGACATCGCCGCTGCCGCTGCTGCCTTCCGGCCCTGACGGGATTCACGACTGGTCGTCGCGGAGAAACCGATGCGGGCCACCACGTTCAAGTGGCTGGTGGCGGAGAGGGTGGGATTCGAACCCACGAACACCGGTGAAGATGTTACTGGAATTCCAGTCCAGCGCCTTCGACCGCTCGGCCACCTCTCCGATCAATGGCTTACAGAGAACTCCTCGAAACAGTTCAGAAGCGCAGCAAGGGGAATGCGGGCGGCGCCGAATCATAAAGCAAGTCGGCCCGGAGGTGCATCCGGCCGCGCCGCGCGCCGCGCTTCAGGCCTGCGGGGGCTTCGCCACCTTGAAGGACGGTGGCTCATCGAGACAGGGCTGCCTGCCGGAGCGCGCCGGTGGCGCGGGCTCGGTAAGGGGCGGCAGATGCAGCGCGTTGGTGGTATCGGGCGGATCGAGCCCGGTGGGGATCTTGAGCGACGGGATACTGGTCGCGCGCATATAGACCTGCGGCTTGTGGCAGGCGTAGGTGAAGTGCCGGAAGGGATGACAGCCGCTCAGCACGGCCGAGAGCGCCGCGAGCCACAGCAGTGATCGCAGCGCTTTCATTCGGAAGAACTCATCTTTATTCAACGATCCAGCCCTCTGTCTGAGCAACCAGGCCTTGGGTGGCGCCCGCTCACGTCAAGGCACCCGCGGCGCGGGCCGCAGCCCGTACCACCGCGTGATGAGCCTCGGACAACGTCGTGAGAGGCAATCTTAACCCATCGCCGATCAGCCCCATCTGCGCCAGCGTCCACTTGACCGGAATCGGGTTCGCCTCGACGAACAGATCACGGTGCAACGCGGCGAGGGGCGCGTCGAGCTCGCGCGCCCGCGCGGCATCGCCGGCGAGCGCCGCGGCCACCATCTCCGACATCGCCCGCGGGACGACGTTCGCCGTCACCGAGATCACCCCGCGGGCTCCGCAGGCGATCGCCTCGCGCGCCGTGCCATCATCCCCGCTCAGCACCACGAAGCCCCTCGTGACCGCATCGAGCAGCTCGCGCACCCGGCCGGGTTCCGCCAGCGCTTCCTTCACGCCGACGATGTGCGCGACGCGCGACAGGCGCGCCACCGTAGCCGGCTTCATGTCGACGGCCGTGCGGCTCGGAACGTTGTAGAGCACGATCGGCTTGGCCGAAGCAGCCGCCGCCGCGGCGAAGTGCTGATACAGACCCTCCTGTGTCGGGCGATTGTAGGCGGGAGTCACCAGCAGCAATCCGTCTATGGCCAGGTCCGAGAGCCACCTGACGCGCTCTACCGTCGTCGCGGTGCTGCTGGTGCCCGCCCCCACGATCACCGCGAGCCGCCCATGCAGCCGCTCGCAGGCTCGCATCGTCAGCTCGCGCAGCTCCGCTTCGCGCAGTGTCGCCGACTCACCGCTGGTGCCGCCGACCACGACGCCGCTCGTGCCGTTTGCCAGGTGGAAATCGAGCAGCCGCATCCAGGCTTCCAGGTCGACGGCACCGTCGGGGCGCATGGGAGTGACGATGGCAACCAGGCTGCCGGAGAAGGACATACGGCTTCCACGTGTAGGGGGGCCGCGGATGTTACGAGCGGGGCTCCCGCAGAGGCAAGGGCCGGGAAAACGCGCCCCGCGGAATGGTCGCAACCGGACCCTGCTCCCGGTACACTCGCAAGTCGCAGGCCGGCAAGAAGCACACCGCCACCGACAGATGAAGCAGCACCTGGCCGTTTCGGCGATCGGCAGCGACCGAACGGGTATGGTCCACGAGCTGACCCGCGTCATCAGCGAGTCCGGCGGGAATATCAGTGAGAGCCGCATGGCGAATCTCGGCACCGAGTTCGCGATGCTGCTGCTCGTCTCGGGCAACTGGCACGCGCTCGCGAAGCTTGAAACCGAGCTCAAGCGCCTCGCCGAGACCAGCAACCTCAGCATTCATCTGCGGCGCACCGAGCCGCGCGCGCCGCGCACCGACATGCTGCCCTACTCGATCGACGTGGTGTGCCTCGATCAGTCGGGTATCGTGTCGGGGCTGGCGGGCTTCTTCGCGACCCGCGGCATCGACATCGGCGAGGTCTCGACCCGCAGCTACCCGGCCGCCCATACCGGCGCGCCGATGTTCGCCGTGCAGATGATCGTCAACGTACCGAGCCGCATTCACGTCGCGCACCTGCGCGAGGAGTTCATGGAGTTCTGTGACTCGCTGAACCTCGACGCCATTCTCGAGCCGGTCAAATCCTGAAAGAAATGCCAGCGATCAAGACGGGGAGCAGAGTGCCGGAATTCTCCCTGCCCACGACGGGCGGCGGCACGTGGAGCCTGAAGGACGCGGCCGGCAGGAAGCTGGTGATCTACTTCTACCCGCGCGACATGACCTCGGGATGTACGCGCGAAGCGCAGGACTTCCGCGACCTGCACGGCGCCTTCCGCAAGGCAGGCGCTGAGGTCGTGGGCGTATCGCGCGACAGCGCCGCCTCGCACGACAAGTTCGCGCTGCGCGAATCGCTCCCCTTCCCGCTCCTCGCTGATACCGATGAGCGCGTCTGCCGGCTGTTCGACGTCATCAAACCGAAAAGCCTGTACGGCAGAAAATATCTCGGCATCGAGCGCAGCACCTTCCTGCTCGACGGCAGCGGGCGGCTGCGGCAGGAGTGGCGCAAGGTAAAGGTTCCCGGTCACGCGGAGGCAGTGCTTGAAGCAGCGCGGAGTGTCTGAACCCGGTCCCACCGCCGCCTCCGGCGAGGCGCGCGCGCTGAAGAGCCGGCCACGCGCCGGCCGGCGGCTGTTCGTGCTCGACACGAACGTGCTGATCCACGACCCGACGGCGATCTTCCGCTTCGAAGAGCATGACGTGTACCTGCCGATGGTGGTGCTCGAAGAGCTCGACGCGCACAAGAAAGGCCTGTCGGAGGCCTCACGTAACGTACGCCAGGTGAGCCGCTTCCTCGACGACATGATGCGCGACGTCACCCCGGAGCAGATCGGCCTGGGATTGAAGCTCCCGAGCGGCTACTCGGGCAATCACGGCAAGCGTCCCTCGAGCGGGCGGCTCTTCTTCCAGACACGCCAGGTGGCGAGCGCGCTGCCCGAGGGCCTGCCCGGCCAGGGAGGCGACAACGCGATCCTCGCGCAGACGCTGGCGCTGCAGAACGAGCACCAGGATGCGCGGGTGATCCTGGTCTCCAAGGACATCAATCTGCGCATCAAGGCTGCGGTCCTCGGCGTGCATGCCGAGGATTACTACAGCGACAAGACGCTCGAGGACGCCGACGTCCTCTACACCGGCATGACGCCGCTGCCGCCGGACTTCTGGGAACAGCACGGCAAAGACATGCGCTCCTGGAAGGAAGGCGACCGCACGTTCTACGAGATCACAGGTCCCGCGGTGCGCGAGTGGCATCCCAACCAGGGGGTGTTCGAGAACTCACCGGCGGGGATCGAGGGCATCGCGCGCAAGATCAGCGGCGCCACCGCCACCATCGAGCTCACGCGCGACTACCGCAACGAGCGCCACAGCGTCTGGGGCGTCACGGCGCGCAACCGCGAGCAGAACTTCGCGCTCAACCTGCTCATGGACCCGGAGATCGACTTCGTCACGGTGTTGGGACCCGCCGGTACCGGCAAGACGCTGCTCGCGCTCGCCGCCGGTCTCATGCAGACGCTCGAGACCAACCGCTTCGTCGAGATCATCATGACGCGCGTCACCATCCCGCTTGGCGAAGACATCGGCTTCCTGCCCGGAACCGAGGAGGAGAAGATGGAGCCGTGGATGGGCGCGCTCATGGACAATCTCGAGGTGCTCACCGGCTCGCAGGAGGGCGGCAACTGGGGCCGCGCCGCGACCAACGACCTGCTGCGCAATCGCATCAAGATCCGCTCCATGAATTTCATGCGCGGCCGCACCTTCCTCAACCGCTTCCTGATCCTCGATGAGGCGCAGAACCTGACGCCCAAGCAGATGAAGGCGCTGATCACGCGCGCCGGTCCCGGTACCAAGCTCGCCTGTCTCGGCAACATCGCGCAGATCGACAGCCCCTATCTCTCCGAGATGACCTCCGGCCTCACCTACGCCGTGAACCGCTTCCGCGGCTGGCCCCATTCCGGGCATGTGACGCTGGTGCGCGGCGAGCGCTCGCGGCTCGCCGACTACGCCTCGGACATCCTTTAAGGCGGGCGTCCAGGATTCGGTGTAGGCTTGAGCGAGCGGCGGTGTTCGCGGAGCGGGGCGCGCGTTGGGCCTTTGTAAGCGTCTGTAAGCCCTGGAAACTGGTCGCTCCGGCCGTGGTCAAATCGAGCCATATGCGTCCCTTCCTGATCGTCCTGCTGAGCGCCATTCTGACCTCGGCAACCGTCGCCTTCGCCGGCGAGCCGCCGGTGCCGGGCACGCGCGTCCTCAACGGGCCGACGCCCGGCTCGAACCTCCCCGATCTCGGCAGTCCCGCCGAGACCTACCTGTCGAAGAGCGACGAGTTTCGCCTCGGCGCGATGGTGGCCAAGGAGCTGCGCGATCAGAACGTCCTCATCGAGGACCCTGAAGTCAGCGAGTACATCAACGACGTCGGCAAGCGGCTCGCGTCGCAGAGCGAGATGGGCGGTGAGTACTTCCACTATTTCGTGATCAAGGACGACACGATCAACGCCTTCGCCGTGACCGGCGGCTATGTCTTCTTCAACGCCGGTCTGGTGCTCGCCTCGGAGAGCGAGTCGGAGCTCGCCGGGGTGATCGCGCACGAGACCGCGCACATCACCCAGCATCACATCGCGCGCATGCTCGCCGACCAGTCGCGCCAGAGCCTGACCACCGCCGCCGCGATGATCGGGGCGATCCTGCTCGGCGCGCTCGGCGGCGGCGGGCAGGCCGTCGAAGGCGGGATCGTGGCCGCGCAGGGACTCGCGGTACAGCACCAGATCAACTTCACGCGTGACAACGAATGGGAAGCCGACCGCGTCGGCATCGGCTATCTCGCCGGTGCGGGCTTTGATCCCTACGGCATGGGCGAGATGTTCGAGGCAATGGCGCACCACACGGGGCTCTACCAGACGTACATCCCGGCGATGTTGCTCAATCACCCACTGGACACGGAGCGCATCGCCGAGCAGCGCGACCGGGCGGCGCAGTTCCCCGGGCGCAGCGGTCACGACTCACTCAGCTACGGGCTCATCCGCGAGCGCGTGCGGGTGCTCACGGCGACCGGCGACATCGACCTGGCGCAGCAGTACGCGCAGAAGATCGCGCACGGCGACGACAACATGGATAACCAGTACGGCCGGGCGCTCGCCCTCATGAGCGGCAACCGCGCCGCCGCCGAGGAGGCGGTCGGGATCCTGACGAAGCTCGTGCAGCAGCACGAGGGGCTGACGGTGCTGTATGCCGCCCTCGGCCAGGCTCAGGCCAAGGCCGGACACGTCAACGAGGCGCTGGCGACCTTCAGGCGCGCCGCGGGCCTGTTCCCGCGCAACGTGCCGGTGACCGTGCGCTACGCGGAGACGCTCATGGCTGCGGGCCGCGCGGGCGAGGCCCACAACATGCTGCTCGATCTCTTCAACATCGTGCCGCCCACCCCCGACCAGATCCACCTCACGGCGCTCGCGGCGAGCGCCGCCGGCGACCCGGGGGACGCCTACTTCTACATGGGCGAGTACCAGATCGCCAACGGCGATCTGCCGCTCGCCGTACAGCAGATCCAACTCGCGCTGGCGGCCCCGGGCACCAGCACCATTCAGCGCCAGCGCTACCGCGCGCGCCTCGATGAGGTGCGCGAATTCCTCGCCAGCACCCGCAAGCCCCGGCTGACCGACAACGGCGATCAGGGACAGGGGCGCGGCCGCGCCCGCTGACACTACCGGGCATATCCCTCTTCCGCCAGATCGAGCTGGCGCGCGCCGCTGCTACAATGCCGTCCAGTCCTGCCTTCACCGGTGCTATGCAAGCCACGATCCGCATTTCCCTTGCGGCGCTCCTCGCGTTGCAGCTCGGCGCCTGCGCCACGGCGCCGACGCGCAGCGACCCGCGCGACCCCTGGGAGGGCATGAACCGCGCCACCTACGCCTTCAACGACAAGTTCGACAAGGCCATCTTCCGCCCCGTGGCGCGCGGCTACCGCGCTGCCGTGCCGCACGTGGTGCAGACCGGGATCCGCAACGCCTTCGACAACGTCGACACGACGATCGTGATGCTGAACGATCTCCTGCAGGGGCAGCTGACTCCCTTCATGCGCGACACCAGCCGGCTGCTGGTCAACACCGTGATCGGCATCGGCGGGCTGTTCGATCCGGCGACCGCGATGGGGCTGGAGAAGGGCGACCGCGACTTCGGACAGACGCTCGGTAAATGGGGCGTGGGATCGGGACCGTACCTGGTGCTGCCCTTCCTCGGGCCGAGCGACGTACGCGACACCTTCGGCCGCGCGGGCGACGCCTTCAGCACGCCGCGCTCCTACATCAGCAACTCCTACTGGAGCTACGGCAGCTGGGCACTCGAAAAAGTCGACTGGCGCTCGCGAGTGCTCGACGCCGACCGGGTGCTCGACAGCGCCTACGATCCCTACGCGTTCCTGCGCAACGCCTACCTGCAGAACCGAGCGTTCAAGGTACGCGGCGGCAACTCGCAGAGCGAGGCCGACGAGGAGCAGAAGATGCTGGAGGAGTCGGGCGTCGAGCCGACGCCCCAGCAGCCGCAGAAGCCGCCGGAGGAGCCCCGTACGCCGCGGTGAGCCGTGCCCGGCGCGTCCCTATACGCCGCGCTCGAGCAGCTCGCTCACCTCGCTGATCCGGCCGAGCGCCGCGAGCCCCTGTGGCAGGTGCACCAAGCGCAGCGAGCGCCCCTGCGCCCGCGCGGCGGCCAGCCAGTCGAGCAGCACCGCAAGCCCGGCGCTATCGGATGCGGCGATACCCTGGCAGTCGATGAGCAGCGCGCCGCCGCCGGACGCAGCGATGGCCTCGAGCCCGAGCTCGCGCGCCCGCCGCGCGCTCGCAAAGGTGAGGGGACCCTCGGCGAGCAGCCGGCCGCTCCCGTCCGCCGCGAGCCTGAACGAGCCCGGGGTGAGATCTGGCGGCGGCGCCTGCGGGTCCGGGCTCATCCGCCTCAGCCCTTGGTCTGCGCGGCGATCTGGCCCGGTTTCTCGCCCGACTCGAGACGTTTGATCACTTTCTCCAACCCCTGCTGCTCGATCTGGGCGCCGAAGTCCTCGCGATAGCTCTTGACGTAGCTGATGCCGTCGATCACCACGTCCCAGGCCTTCCAGCCCTCCGGCGTCATGCGCAGCGAGTAATTGACGTCGACGCGGTCGCCGTTGCGGCGCCTGACCTCGGTGCGCACCGTGGCGGTGGTGGCGCCGGGCTCGACCCGGGACGGGAAGATCTTGAGCCGGTCGGGGGTGAATTCGATCAGGGCCTCGCCATAATTGGCGAGCAGGGAATGGTAGAAGGCATTGATGAAGCGCTGGCGTTGCTCGGGAGTGGCGCTGCGCCAGAACTGCCCGAGCACCACGCGCGCCGAGGTCTCGGTGTCGAAGTGCGGCAGGAGGTACTTGTTCACGACGGCGGTCACCTTCGCCGGGTCGCGCCGGTAGGCCTCGCGGTTCTTGTCGATGTCCCCGAGCATGCTCTGCGCGGCCTCCTGCACCAGCGCCGCCGGATCTTCCGCGGCGCCCTGGCGCGGTGCGGCTGGCGGCGACTGTGCCGCGGCACCGATGGCAGCGCCGACCAGCGCCGCAGCCCACACGACTGTCACGTTTCTCATTTCTTCGCCTCCGGGTTGTCAGCACCGTGGCTGTCGCCCTTGCTCGCGAAGCTCGCAAAGAACTTGTTGATGAGGGTCTCGAGCACGAGTGCCGATTGAGTCTGCTCGATGCGGCCGCCGTCCTTGAGGTAGGTGTCGAGCCCCCCGGGGCTGACGCCGACGTACTTGCCGCCGAGGAGCCCCTCGGTCTGGATGCTGGCGAAGCTGTCCTCGGGAATCTCGTTGTACTGGGGATCGATGCGCATACGCACCACCGCCTTGTAGACCTTGGAATCGAAGTGGATGGAGGACACCTCGCCCACGCGTACACCGGACATGGTGACGGGCGATCCGACCTTCAGGTCGCCGATGTTGTCGAATTCCGCGCTCACGTGGTAGCCCGCCTTCTGCCCGCCGAACTTGACGCCACTCGCCGGCAGCTGCGTCGTGAGAAACAGCAGCGCCGCAAATCCCAGCAGCACGAACAGGCCCGTGCCGATCTCCAGGGTTCGATTGCTTTGCATGGCTCGTAGTTCCTCTCAAAGAAAGACGGCGGTGAGCACGTAGTCGAGGAGCAGCGTGATCACGGACGCTGCGACCACGGTGCGTGTGGTCGCGAGCCCCACCCCCTCGGCGGTGGGCTCCGCGTGATAGCCCTCGTGCACCGCGATCAGGCTGCAGGCGATGCCGAATACGAAGCTCTTCAACAGGCCCTCGTTCACGTCGTGCAGATAGACGGCGCCCTGAGTCTGCGACCAGAAGACGCCGCGGTCGACCCCCATCATCTGTACGCCGACCAGCTGCGCGCCGTAGAGCCCGATCACGCTGAAGATGGCCGTCAGCAACGGCATCGCGATCACTCCGCCGAGAAAACGCGGCGCCGCAACGTAGCGCAGCGGGTCGACCGCCATGATCTCCATCGCCGTGAGCTGGTCGGTGGCGCGCATCAGGCCGATTTCGGAGGCGAGCGCGGTACCGGCACGCCCCGCGAACAGCAGCGCCGTGATCACCGGCGCAAGCTCGCGCAACAGGCCGAGGGCCGCCGCGATGCCGAGCGCCTCCTCGGAGCCGAAGCGCCGCAGCAGGTCGTAGCCCTGGAGGCCCAGCACCATGCCGACGAACAGTCCCGACAGCATGATGATGATGAGCGAGCGGGCGCCGGCATTGTAGATCTGCAGCATTAGCAGCCGCGGCCGGCCGAGGGCCGGCACGCACTGGATGAGGAGCCGCACGAAAAAGATGCTCACCGACCCGAGGCGGCTCACGCCGCCGAGGAGGTAAGCGCCGGGGCGCCGCGCGCTCATCGCTCGTCCGCCTCGAGCAGCTGCCCCGCATAGTCGGGGGCCGGGTAGTGAAACGGCACCGGGCCCTCGGCGCTGCCGGTCATGAACTGGCGTACGGCGGCCGAGTCGCTCGCCTTGAGCTGTGCCGGCGTGCCGGCAGCCGCGACTCTTCCCTCGGAGATGAGATAGCTGTCGTCGGCGATGGTGGCGAGCTCCTGCACGTCGTGCGAGACCACGACGCTCGTGATCCCGAGCGCCTGGTTCATGTGCTTGATGAGACGCAGGATGAACCCGAGCGAGATCGGATCGAGGCCGACGAACGGCTCATCGTAGAGGAGGATCTCGGGATCCATCACGATGGCGCGCGCCAGCGCGACGCGCCGCGCCATGCCCCCGGAGAGCTCGCCCGGCATGAGGGTGGCGGCGCCGCGCAGGCCCACGGCCTGAAGCTTGGTCAGCACCAGCAGCCGCACCAGCGGCTCGGGGAGATCCGTGTGCTCGCGCACCGGGAAGGCGACGTTCTCGAAGACATCCATGTCGGTGAGCAGCGCGCCGTTCTGGAACAGAAGGCCCATGCGGCGCCGGATCGCGTAGACCTCCCTACGGCCGCAGTCCGCGAGATCCTTGCCGAAGACCGTGACCTGCCCGCCCGAGGGCGCCACCTGCCGGGTGATCAGCCGCAACAGCGTCGTCTTGCCGGTGCCGCTCGGACCCATGATCGCGGTGATGCGCCCGCGGCGCACCTCCAGATCGAGGCCGGCAAAGATCGACCGCCCACCCGCGGCGTAGTGCACGTCGCGCACGGCGACCACCACGTCGCCCGTGTGCGCGGCGGACGCGGCCTGCACGGAGGCGGTGCTGGTCACGCGAGCGCGGCGCGGCGCGGTGTCATCAAGCGGCCCGGTGTCATCAAGCGGCCCGGCTCTCCATCTCCGGAGCGTAGCGCCCGGTGGTGGCAGCCCCGTTGAGCTGTGCCCGCCGCGCAAATTCCTTCTGGCCGGCGGCAAAGTTGGCGGCCGACCCGCCCCAGGCCTTGAGCGCGGTGTCCTGCAGCGCCCGGCCGTAGCTGAAGGTGAGCGACCAGGGCAGCGGCCCGAGCCGGTTCATGAGAGACAGGTGCAGCGTCGCCTCGGTCGGCGACTGCCCGCCGGACAGGAACGCAATGCCGGGCACCGCCGCCGGCACGTGGCGCTTCAGCACCCGCACCGTGGTTTCAGCGACCTTCTCAGGCGACGCCCGCTCGGTCGCCTTCTTGCCCGAGATCGCCATGTTGGGCTTGAGCACCATGCCCTCGAGCTGCACGCGCTGCGCGAACAGCTCATCGAAAGTCACGGCCAGCACCTGCTCGGTCACCTCCGCGCAGCGCTCGAGCGAGTGCGCTCCGTCCATCAGCACCTCGGGCTCGACGATCGGCACGATGTCGTTTTCCTGGCAGAGCGCGGCGTAGCGCGCCAGTGCGTGCGCATTCGCCCGGATCGCGAAGGCAGTGGGGATCCCGGCGGCGATGTCGATCACCGCGCGCCACTTGGCGAAGCGCGCCCCTAGGCCGCGGTACTCGATCAGCCGCTCGCGCAGCCCGTCGAGCCCCTCGGTGATGGTCTCGCCCGGGAAGCCGGCGAGCGGCTTCGCCCCGAGGTCGACCTTGATGCCGGGGATCATCCCGTGATTGGCAAGATATTGCGTGAAGAGCGCCCCGTCCTTGGTCTTCTGGTGGATGGTCTCGTCGTAGAGGATCACACCGCTCACCGCCTCGGCGGCGCCGGGGGCGGTGAACAGCATCTCCCGGTAGGTGCGACGGTGCTCCTCGGTCGAGTCCAGCTTGATGCTGTCGAAGCGCTTCTTGATGGTACCGCTGCTCTCGTCCGCAGCCAGGATGCCCTTGCCCTTGGCGACCATCGCGCACGCGACGCGATTGAGCTCACTGAGATTCATCGTCCACTCCTTAAGGCGACCGACGCGCGCCCTTGGCTCAGTGCGGCGCCCTCGTGATCGCAAGCCCTTGAAAACCGGATTACCAAGGATAGCAAAAACCCGTGCCCCACTTGGTGCAGGAACCAATTAGTACTAAAATAGTCCTACTTTCGGAGGATGCTCCATGCTGCGTATCAGCCGGCTCACCGACTACGCCACCGTGCTCCTCGCCGCGCTCGCCGGCGAGCCCGGGCGCGTGCAGACCGCGACCGCGCTCGCCGAGCGCACGCACATTGCCGCCCCCACCGTGAGCAAGCTCCTGAAGCAGCTGCAGCGCGCGGGGCTCGTCACCTCGACCCGCGGGTTGCACGGAGGCTACCAGCTGTCGCGCCCGGCGACGCAAATCAGCGCCGCCCAGATCCTCGATGCGCTCGAGGGGCCGATGGCCCTCACCGACTGCGCTGCCGGACACGGCAACTGCGAGATCGAGGACAGCTGCCGCGTGAGCCGCGTGTGGCAGCGGTTGAATCTCGCCATGCGCCGCGCGCTCTACGACGTGAGCCTGGCGCAGCTCGCCGGGATCGATGCGGCGCCCGCACGGCTGCCGGCCCTCGAGCGCGAGATGAAGGCGGCCGCCGGCCGGACGCAGGCCCGCTCATGAGCGAAAGCGCCAAGCAACTCGAGAGCCTGCTCGGCCGCGGCTACAGCCAGGGCTTCGTCACCGACATCGACTCCGACACGGTCGCGCCGGGTCTCGACGAGGACGTGGTGCGGCTCATCTCACGCAAGAAGGGCGAGCCCGCCTTCCTCACCGAGTGGCGGCTCAAGGCGCTGCGCCACTGGCTCACGATGAAGGAGCCTCACTGGGCACACGTGCGCTTCGCGCCCATCGACTACCAGGCGATCTCCTACTACTCGGCACCGAAGTCGAAGAAGGACGGCCCGAAGAGCCTCGCGGAGGTCGATCCGAAGCTCCTCGAGACCTACGAGAAGCTCGGGATCCCCTTGCGGGAGAGGGAGAAGCTCGCGGGAATCGCGGTGGATGCGGTCTTCGACTCGGTCTCCGTCGCGACGACCTTCAGGGAGAAGCTCGCCGGGGTGGGGGTCATCTTCTGCTCCTTTTCAGAAGCCGTTCGGGAGCATCCCGAGCTCGTCCAGAAGTACCTGGGCTCGGTGGTTCCCTATTCGGACAACTTCTTCGCGACCTTGAACTCCGCCGTCTTTTCCGATGGCTCCTTCTGCTTCATTCCCAAGGGCGTCCGCTGCCCCATGGAGCTCTCGACCTACTTCCGGATCAACGCCGCAAACACCGGCCAGTTCGAGAGGACCTTGATCGTCGCCGAGGCAGGCGCCTACGTGAGCTACCTCGAAGGCTGTA
>DATMMK010000059.1:0-22486 GCA_035569755.1 Steroidobacteraceae bacterium | reverse complement strand
TCGGCATGGCTCACCGCGGGCGGCTCAACGTGCTGGTGAATCTGCTCGGCAAGTCGCCCGCGGACCTGTTCACCGAGTTCGAGGGCCGCTACGACCCGGGCAAGGTGAAGGGCTCGGGGGACGTCAAGTATCACAAGGGCTTCTCGGCGGACCTGCGCACGGCGGCGGGCAACGTGCACACCGTGCTCGCCTTCAATCCCTCGCACCTCGAGGTCGTGAACCCGGTGGTAGAGGGATCGGTGCGCGCGCGCCAGGAACGCTGCGGCGACGAGCGCGGCGGGCGCGTGCTGCCGGTGCTGATCCACGGCGATGCCGCCTTCGCCGGGCAGGGCGTCGTGATGGAGACACTGCAGCTCAGCCAGGCGCGCGGCTTCTTCACGGGCGGCACCTTCCACCTGATCGTCAACAACCAGGTCGGCTTCACCACCTCCGAGCCGCGCGACGCGCGCTCCACGCTGTACGCGAGCGACGTCGCCAAGATGCTCGAGGTGCCGATCTTCCACGTGAACGCCGACGATCCGGAGGCGGTGGTGTTCGTGTCGCGCCTGGCGCTCGAATACCGCATGCGCTTCCGCAAGGACGTGGTGATCGACCTCGTGTGCTACCGTCGTCACGGCCACAACGAGGCCGATGAGCCGGCGGCGACCCAGCCCGGCATGTATCGCACGATCCGCCAGCATCCGAGCGCGCGGCGGCTGTACGCCGATCAGCTGATCGCCGCGAGCGTGCTGAGCGAGGCTGACGCCGAGGGCATGATCGAGGAGTACCGCAAGGGGCTCGACGAGGGACGCCCGCAGGCGCGCGCCTCACTCGGCATGATCGGCAACAAGTACACCATCAACTGGACCACCTACGCGCAGGCGAACTGGGGCGAGCGCGTAGCGACCGGCGTCGAGCTCCCGCGGCTGCGCGCGCTCGGGGAGCTCATCACCCGCGTGCCCGAGGGCTTCAGTCTCCATCCGCGCGTGGCGCAGGTGGTCGCCAACCGCAGGAAGATGCTGGCCGGTGAGCTGCCACTCGACTGGGGCTGTGCCGAGACGCTGGCGTACGCGGCGCTGGTCACGGACGGCTTCGCCGTGCGCCTCACCGGCCAGGACAGCGGCCGAGGTACTTTCTTCCATCGCCACGCGGTCCTGCACGACCAGAACACCGACGCCACCTGGATCCCCCTGCAGCATCTCGCCGAGGGGCAGCCACGCGTGCAGGTGATCGACTCGGTGCTGTCGGAGGAGGCGGTGCTCGGCTTCGAGTACGGCTATGCGACCACCGAGCCAGGCAGTCTCACGGTCTGGGAAGCGCAGTACGGCGACTTCGTGAACGGCGCCCAGGTGATCATCGACCAGTTCATCAGCTCGGGCGAGGCCAAGTGGGAGCGCTTCTGCGGCCTGGTGCTGCTGTTGCCGCACGGCTACGAAGGCGCGGGGCCCGAGCACTCCTCGGCGCGCCTCGAGCGCTTCCTGCAGCTGTGCGCCGAGAACAATCTGCAGGTGTGCGTGCCGTCGACGCCGGCACAGATGTTCCACATGCTGCGCCGGCAGATGCGCCAGTCGTTCCGCAAGCCGCTCATCGTCATGTCGCCCAAGAGCCTGCTGCGCCACGAGCTGTCGGTTTCGCCGCTCGAGGATCTGACGCGCGGCGGTTTTGCGCGCGTCATCGGCGAGATCGATCCGCTGCCGGTCGCCGAGGTGCGCCGCGTCGTCTTCTGCAGCGGCAAGGTGTACTTCGACCTCCTCAGGGCGCGCCGCAAGGAAGGGCTGCGCGACGTGGCGCTGGTGCGCATCGAGCAGCTCTACCCGTTCCCGAGCGAGGAGTACGAGGCGATCCTCGGCGGCTTCCCGAATGCACGCGAGGTGGTGTGGTGCCAGGAGGAGCCGCAGAACCAGGGCGCGTGGTATCAGATCCGGCACCGGCTGCAGGAGCTGGTGAGCGGACGGCGCGCCGTGCTGTACGCCGGCCGGCCACCGGCGGCGGCGCCGGCGACCGGCATCGCGCGCATCCACGAGCTCGAGCAGCAGGCGCTGGTGGCCGCGGCGCTGCATGCGACCACCACCGAAGAGTCGGCGCGCGAGACCACGCGCCTGACAGCGGTGGTGCCGGGTGCGGATACACAAACTCCTGCAGCCACAGCCGCGGGACCAGCCGCGCCGCCGCCGGCGGCGCAGATCAGGAAGCGCTCATGAGCACCGAGATCCGTGTCCCCCAGCTCCCGGAATCCGTCGCCGATGCGACGCTGGTCGCCTGGCACAAGCAGCCCGGAGACCCGATCAAGCGCGATGAGAATCTCGCTGACCTGGAAACCGACAAGGTCGTGCTGGAAGTCCCGGCGCCGGCCAACGGCGTGGTGCGCGAGATCCGCGTGCAGAGCGGCACCGTCGTGACGAGCGGGCAGGTACTGGCGGTCATCGACGAGGGCGAAGCGGTCGCGGCCAAGGCCGCTGCGGGCGGCGCCGCCTCCGGTGCTGCTGCCGTCAGGGCCGAACCCGCCGCGGCCGCCGAGCCGGGCCGCGACGGCGGGAGGCTCAGTCCTTCGGTCCGGCGGCTGGTCGAGGAGAACCGCCTGGACCCGGCCGCCATACCCGCGTCCGGCCGCGATGGCCGGCTCACCAAGGGGGACGTCGTGGGATTCCTCGACAAGAAGCCCCCGAGTGCGGCGCCGGCCGCGGCAATCGCCGCCGCCGCCGCAGCACCGGCTCCCGCCCCCGCAGCGGCCCGCGCTGCGGCGCCCGCGACTCGCCCGGCGGCGCCGCAGCCGCCAGCGCCTGCCGGCGCGCGCGCCGAACAACGGGTGCCGATGACGCGGCTGCGCGCGCGCATCGCCCAGCGTCTCATCGAGGCGCAGTCCACCCAGGCGCTGCTCACCTCTTTCAACGAGGTCGATCTCACCGCGGTGCAGGAGCTGCGCGCCCGTTACAAGGAGCGCTTCGAGAAGCAGCAGGGCGTCAAGCTCGGCTTCATGTCCTTCTTCGTGAAGGCCTGCATCGAGGCGCTCAAGAGGTTCCCGGTCGTCAACGCCTCGGTCGACGGCAACGACATCATCTACCACGAGTACTACGACATCGGGGTGGCGGTTTCGACCGAGCGCGGGCTGGTCGTGCCGATCGTGCGCGACGCGGACCTGAAGGGCTTCGCCCAGATAGAGAAGGAAGTGGCCGACTACGCCCGCAAGGCGCGTGACGGCACTATCGGGCTCGCGGACCTGACCGGCGGCACGTTCACCATCACCAACGGCGGAGTGTTCGGCTCGCTCATGTCGACGCCGATCGTCAACGCGCCGCAGAGCGCGATCCTCGGCATGCACAAGATTCAGGACCGCCCCATGGTGGTCGACGGGCAGGTCGCTGTGCGGCCGATGATGTATCTGGCTGTGACCTACGATCACCGCATCATCGACGGACGCGAGGCGGTGCAGTTCCTGGTCACGGTCAAGGAGGCGCTCGAGGATCCCGGGAGAATGCTGCTCGGGATCTGAGTGTGCGCCGCGCGTCGCGTCGCGCCCTTAGAAGATCTGGCGAAACACCCAGTACAGCGTCCCCGACAGCAGGATCGCCGCCGGGAGTGTCAGCACCCAGGCCACAGCCAAGTTGCGCAGCGTCGCGACCTGCAGGCCGGAGCGATTCGCCGCCATCGTACCGGCGACTCCCGAGGACAGTACGTGGGTGGTCGAGACCGGCAGCCCGAACATGTCCGCGGCGCCGATGGTCGCCATTGCGACCAGCTCGGCGCACGCGCCCTGCGCATAGGTGAGATGGGTCTTCCCGATTTTCTCGCCGATCGTCACGACGATGCGCTTCCAGCCGACCATGGTTCCGAGTCCCAGAGCGATGGCCACCGCCACCTTGACCCACAGCGGGATGAACTTGGTGGCGAGGTCGATTTGCTTCTTGAAGGCGTCCAGCTTGCCGCGCGTCGCCGCGGGAAGGGCCCTGGCATGCGCGTCCTTGCCGAGGACGCGGATGGCCTCCGAGGCGAGGTACATGTCGTTGCGGACGTTGGTGACTCGCTCGCCCGGTATCCGCGCGTAGGTACCGCTCGCCTTGACCTGCTCGCCGATGCCGCCCGTGATGGCGGCGAGCGCCGGCAGGAGCTCAGCGTTCCAGCCGTGGGTGCGCACGTAGGTCGACAGGACTGCGCGCGCATCTGCCGGCGCCGGCCCCGGCGCCGTGAGTTGCAGCGCCTGCTGCGTTTCGCCGGCCATCTGGATGAAGGGGGCGATCTCACGTGCCGGCATGGCGCGATTCAACGCGTAGGCCATCGGCACCGTGCCGATGAGGATCAGCATGATGAGGCCCATGCCCTTCTGCCCGTCGTTCGAACCGTGCGCGAAGGACACTCCGCCGCAGGTGAGGACCAGGATGCCGCGGATCCACCAGGGCGGCGAGGCGCTGCCGCGCGGCTCCCGATAAAGATCGCGATTTTTCACCAGTACTTTGAGCAGCAGCAACAGCAGCGCCGCGCACACGAAACCGACCAGCGGCGAGAGCAGCAGGGAATAACCGATCTTGGTGGCCTGCGCCCAGTCGACGCCGCTGGTGCCGTCGCGGCCGTGCATGAGTGCGTTGGCGACACCGACGCCGATGATCGAACCGATCATCGTATGAGAAGAGGAGGCCGGGAGCCCCAGCCACCAGGTACCGAGGTTCCACAGGATGGCGGCGATCAGCAGCGCGAATACCATCGCGAAGCCCGCGCCCGAGCCCACCTGCAGGATCAGCTCGACCGGGAGCAGCGAGATCACACCGAAGGCTACGGCTCCGCTGGAGAGCAGCACACCGATGAAGTTGAGCGTGCCCGAGTACACCACCGCGACGTGCGGCGGCAGGGAATGGGTATAGATGACCGTGGCGACCGCGTTGGCGGTGTCGTGAAAGCCGTTGACGAACTCGAATGCAAGCGCGATCAGGAGCGCCACGCCGAGGAGGAAATAGGGAAGGATCGTCGCGGCGCGCACACCCACACCGCTGATATCGTTGACCAGGCTGTAACCCGCATAGCCGACCCCGATCAGCACGAGTCCGAGGAAGAGCAGCTGCGTGCTGAGGCTCGGCTTGCGATCGAGGAGCGGGCGGGCTGCGGCAGGCGCGGGGAGTATGTCGGCGGCGGAGCTCATGGGTACTCCATGGGAGGCGCTGGTGGTGCGGCAAACCGTGCAACGCTAGGGCGGCGATATTGCTTTCTGATGACAGGCGGCGGAGGCCCGCGGACCCGCGCCCCTGACCGGCCCGCCGGCGGCGGACTTGTGTTACTTTTGCCCGGCCCCAAATAGCACTAACCCCGGGCTTTACAAAGACTTCCATGGCGAACACCGACAAGCCGTCGCAGTCAGCGGCCGATTCCTTCGACGTCATCGTGATTGGCGGGGGACCCGCCGGTTACCCCTGCGCCATCCGCGCCGCGCAGAACCAGTTGCGCGTGGCGTGTATCGACGAATGGAAGAATAAGGACGGCAGCGCCGCCTTCGGCGGTACCTGCCTGAACGCGGGCTGCATTCCCTCAAAGGCGCTGCTCGAGTCCACCGAGCTCTACCATCGCGCGCGCGAGGAGTTTGCCACCCACGGGATTGGCGTCGCTGGTGTCTCGCTCGATCTCGCGCAGATGCAGAAGCGCAAGGCCGGCATCGTCAAGGGAATGACGAGCGGAATTCTCGCCCTCTTCAAGGCCGCGGGCGTGACGCCGCTTCAGGGGCACGGCAAGCTCCTGTCCGGACGGCGCGTGCAGTTCACCGCTCACGACGGCACGCGCCGCGAGCTCAGCGCGCGCCACGTGGTGCTCGCCTCCGGGTCCGTCCCCATCGAGCTGCGCTCCGCACCCTTCAAGGCGCCGCACGTGGTCGACTCCTGGGGTGCGCTCGATCTGGACGCGGTGCCGAAGCGTCTGGGCGTCATTGGTGCTGGCGTCATCGGGCTCGAGCTTGGCAGCGTCTGGCGGCGGCTCGGTGCGGAGGTCACCGTGCTCGAAGCCCTGCCGGATTTCCTCGCCTTCGCCGATCAGCAGCTCGCCCGCGAAGCGTTGCGGCATTTCAAGAAGCAGGGCCTCGACATCCGCCTCGGTGCCAAGGTCACCGGCGCCAAGGTGTCAGGCGGCGCGGTCGAGGTCGCCTACAGCGACGCGAAGGGCGAGCAGAAGGTCACCGTCGACCGGCTGGTGGTGGCGATCGGGCGCCGTCCCTACAGCCAGGATCTGCTCGCCGCCGACAGCGGCGTCGAGTTCGACGAGCGCGGCTTCATCAAGGTCGATCACTCCTGCCGCACGGGCGCCGAGGGCGTGTGGGCGGTGGGGGACTGCGTGCGCGGGCCCATGCTGGCACACAAGGGCAAGGAGGAAGGCGCCATGGTGGCCGACCTGATCGCGGGTCGCTACGGCGAGGTGAACTACAAGGTGGTTCCCGCCGTGGTCTACACCGCGCCCGAGATCGCCTGGGTCGGGCTCACCGAGGAGCAGGTCAAGGCGAGCGGGCGCGAGTACAAGACCGGCGTCTTCCCGTTCCTGGCCAGCGGCCGCGCACGCGCAATGGAGCAGGCGGTGGGCTTTGCCAAGATCATCGCGGCGCGCGACGACGACGAGATTCTCGGCGTACACATCATCGGACCCCTGGCCGGGGAGCTGATCGCTGAGGCAGTGCTCGCGATGGAGTATTCGGCGAGCAGCGAGGATCTGCAGCGCACCATCCACGCCCACCCGACGCTGTCGGAGGCGGTGCACGAGGCGGCGCTCAACGCCGACAAGCGCGCGATCGACTCGCTCAACCGCTAGATCACCCGGCGCGCCTCGATGACGTTGGGAACTCCGGCCAGGCGCCGCAGCACGCGCGCCAGCTGCTCGAGGTCGCCCACCGCGACGCTGAGGGCGAAGTGCGCCATCCCCTGCTCGTGGTCGGTGCGCGAAGTCACCGCATCGATGCTGAGGCGCTCGACCGCCAGGACGTCGGTGATGTCCCGCAGCAGTCCGCGCCGGTCGTAGGCGCTCAGGGCGATCTCGACGCCGAGCGTGCCGGTGTCGGCGGCCGCCCACTCCACCTTCAGCACGCGATCGGGCTTGAGCGCGCTCATGCGCTGCAGGCTGACGCAGTGGCTGCGGTGCACGGTGACACCGCGTCCGAGCGTCACGTAGCCGGTGATCGGCTGCGGCCGCAGCGGCGCGCAGCAGCGCGCCAGCGTGATCGGCAGGTCGCCGACGCCCTCGATCTCGACCGGCGAGCGGCGGCGGCGGGGCGCCGCGCGCGCCGGCCGCAGCACCGGGGCCGGCTCCGGCGGCTGGAACAGCCGCGAGGCGGCGCGCATCAGCTGAGTGACGGTGATCTCGCCCTCGCCGAGCAGCTGGTGGAAGTGATCGAGGTCGCGCGCCCTGAGCTCCTGTACCAGCGTGGCGGTCTGCTCGCTGCGCACACCGATACGGGCGAGCTCGCGCTCGGCGATGGCGCGTCCGGCGCTGCGGTTGTCGCCCACATCCTGCTTGCGGAACCAGGCGCGCACCTTGCCGCGATTGCGCGGGGAGGCGAGGTAGCCCTGCTCGGGGGCGAGCCAGTCGCGGCTCGGCGCTTCGTGCTTGCCGGTGACGATCTCGACGATCTCGCCGTTGGCGAGGGCCCGGGTGAGCGGCACCATGCGGCCGTTGACCTTGGCGCCGCGGCAGCGATGGCCGAGCGCGGTGTGGACGCTGTAGGCAAAGTCGAGCGGCGTCGCGCCGCGCGGCAGGTCGATGACCTCGCCCTTGGGCGTCAGCACGTAGACGCGGTCCTCGAAGAGCTCGGCGCGCATGCCCTCGACGAAGTCGCGCTCGGCATCCTCGCCCGCGGCGCCGTCCTGCGGCTCGAGCAGCCGCCGGACCCACTCGATCTTGCGCTGGTACTGTGCGTCGCGCGGACCGCCTTCCTTGTAGCTCCAGTGCGCCGCCACGCCGAGCTCGGCGTGCTCGTGCATGTCGTGCGTGCGGATCTGCACCTCGAGGCTCCGCGCCTGCGGGCCGATCACCGCGGTGTGGATCGAGCGGTAGCCGTTGCCCTTGGGGGTCGCGATGTAGTCGTCGAATTCTCCGGGGATGTAAGGCCATTGGCCGTGCACGATGCCGAGCGCCGCGTAACACTCGGGCACGGTGGCCACCACCACGCGCACCGCACGCACGTCGAACAGCTGCTGGAACGCGAGCTGCTTGCGCTGCATCTTGCGGTAGATGCTGTACATGTGCTTGGGGCGGCCGTATACGCCGGCCGCGATGCCCGCCGCGTGCAGGGCCGCGCGCAGCTCCCGGCACAGGCTGTCGATATAACGCTCGCGGTCGGCACGACGCTCGTTGAGCGCCGCGGCGATGTGCCGGTACTCCTCCGGCTCGAGGTACCGGAAAGCGAGGTCCTCGAGCTCCCACTTCAGCTGCCACACGCCCAGGCGATTGGCGAGCGGCGCATAGATGACGCGGGCCTCGACCGCGAGCCGTTCGCGCTCGGCGACCGGCAGCTCGCGCGCATGGCGCAGCCCCACCAGCTCTTCTGCCAGGCGTGCCAGCACCAGCCGCGGGTCGCTCACCACCGCGAGCAGCATCTTGCGCAGCGTTTCCGCCTGCCGTGCGTCGAGACCGCGCGCCGGCGACCAGTCGCGCGGCAAGCCGAGTGTGCCGAGACGCTGTAGGGCGACCGCGATCTCGGTCGCGCCCTGCCCGACGATGCCCGCGGTCTGTTCGGGCGTAAGTCCCGCGCGCGAGATCACCGGGCGCGCCAAGAGTGCGTTGGCGAGCTCGGTGCTCTCGGTGAGACCGCCCATGATCTCGGCGGCCTCCGTGGCGAAGCCGAGATCCGCCGGCGCGCGCAGATTGGCGCGCTCGAGGGCGGCGCGCGCGCCGATGATGGCGTCGCGAACTGCAGGCGGACAGAGTTGACTCGTTTCCATCGGCGGCGGCGCTCCTCCGCCGGCGGTCGTCAGCCCGGCGACGCGCTGGCGTCGGCGGGGATTGTGGCTATGATACCGCGGTGTTTCCCACGGGTGCCGCCCGCAAGCCAACCGGCCACTTTGCATAAGCTCATGACAGGACATGTAAGTTGGGCCGCCATCCGACGTCGCAACGGCACGCTCGCTGCCCGGCGCGAGGAGGAACGCACCCGCAAGCCCCGTACTGGGCAGCAGCCGGTCCGTTTCGAGGGTTACGGGCCGGGCGGCGCCGCGGTGCTCGTCGAGTGCCTGACCGACGACCGCGGGCGCGTCGCTGCGCAGGTACGCCGCACCTTCCTCGAGCATGGTGGCAACCTCGGGGCGGGCGGCTCGGTGAGTTACCTCTTCAATACCGTGGGACTCATGACCTACCCGCCCGGGACCGATGAGGAGCAGCTCATGCAGGTGGCGCTCGAGGCGGGCGCCGAGGACGTAGTCCCGAATGACGATCACTCCCTGGAAGTGCTGGCCGATCCGGCGGAGCTCGGGACCGTGCGCGCGGTACTCACGCATCGCGGCTTCCCGCCGGAAACTGCCGAAGTGACCCAGCGCGCCGCCAGCGCGTTCGCCCTGTCGGGCGAGTCCGCCGCGCTGATGGTGAGACTGCTCGAGGCGCTGCAGGGGCTCGAAGAGGTCCGCGACGTCCATTCGAACGTCGAAATCGCCGGGGAAGTACTCGACCGTCGGTAAGAAAAATGACCCCACCGGGCTGCAGAGCCCGAAGCGCGCACTCGCTCACAGAATGCGTAAGCCCTTGTTTTCAGTTAGGCTTGCCTGAATGTCGAGATACCGGACGAGGTCGTGGCGCGCGTTTGATCCGGCGGTCGCCGCGGCCGCGCTACCTGCCGCGCCCCCCAACGTCCGCATCTTCGGTCTCGACCCCGGCTCGCGCCGCACCGGCTTCGGTGTGCTCGAATGCCGCGGCGCAGAGCTCACGCTGCTGGCGCACGGCTGCCTGAACGTGATTGCGGCGCCACCCGCGGCGCGCCTGCGCCTGATCTTCGAGGGCCTCGCGGCGCTCTTCGGCCAGCACGCCCCGGGCGAGGTCGCGGTCGAGCGCGTGTTCGTCAGCCGCAATGTCGACAGCGCGCTCAAGCTCGGGCAGGCCCGCGGCGCGGCGCTGTGCGCAGTGCCGGGCGGCGTCCCGGTGTTCGAGTACGCGCCGCGCGCGATCAAGCTGGCGCTGGTCGGCACCGGGGCGGCCGAGAAGTTCCAGGTGGCTCACATGGTGCGGATGCTGCTCGGTGTCCACGGGCCGCTGTCGGCGGATGCGGCGGACGCGCTGGCGGTGGCCGTGTGCCACGCGCACACGCGGCGTCTCGGCGCGCTCGCCGCGCAGCAGGGCGCGGGCCCCCTGCGCCGGGCACAGTGATGATCGGCGCGGTGCGCGGCCGGATCGCCTCGAAGACCCCGCCGCAGCTCACGGTCGACGTCGGCGGTCTCGGCTACGAGCTCGAAGCGCCCATGTCGACCTTCTTCCACCTGCCTCCCGTGGGGGCGGAGGTGAGCCTGCTGACCCACCTCGTAGTGCGTGAGGATGCGCACGTGCTCTACGCGTTTGCCACCGAAGAGGAGCGGCGGCTGTTCCGCAGCCTGATCCGCGTCTCGGGGGTGGGGCCGAAGATCGCGCTGGCGCTGCTCTCCGGGATGAGCGTTGCAGCCTTCACGCACTGTGTGCAGAGTGAGGATGTGGCCGCGCTCACACGCGTCCCCGGAGTGGGTCGCAAGACCGCCGAGCGGCTGATCGTCGAGATGCGCGACCGGCTGCAGACGCACGCGCCGCCAGCGGGGAGCGCGGCCCCGGCAGCCGATAGCGCCGAGGGCGAGGCTTTTGGCGCGCTGGTCGCGCTCGGCTATCGTCCCGCCGAGGCCACGCGGCTGCTGAAGGGCGTGGAGCCGGGCACGTACACGACCGAGGAGCTCATCAGGCGCGCGTTGCAGAGCGCGGCGCGGGAGTAGATCGAACGCAGTGACAGCCGAGCGCATCATCAGCACCGCGCCGGGCGCGGACGAAGAAGCGGCCGAGCGGGCCATCCGCCCGCGGCGGCTCGCCGAGTACGTCGGCCAGACGCCGGTCAAAACCCAGCTCGAGATCTTCATCAGCGCCGCCCGTGGGCGCGGCGAAGCCCTCGATCACGTGCTGATCTTCGGGCCCCCGGGCCTGGGCAAGACCACCCTCGCGCACATCATTGCGGCGGAGCTCGAAGTCAACCTGCGCCAGACCTCCGGGCCGGTGCTGGAGCGGCCCGGGGATCTCGCGGCCCTGCTCACCAACCTGCAGCCGCGCGACGTGCTGTTCGTCGACGAGATCCACCGGCTCTCTCCCGTGGTCGAGGAGGTCCTCTATCCGGCCATGGAGGACTATCAGCTCGACATCATGATCGGCGAGGGGCCGGCGGCGCGCTCGATCAAGCTGAGCCTGCCGCCCTTCACGCTGGTGGGCGCGACCACGCGCGCCGGGCTCCTCACCTCGCCGCTGCGCGACCGCTTCGGCATCGTGCAGCGGCTCGAGTTCTATGGCGTCGCCGATCTCGAGCGTATCGTGATGCGCTCGGCCGCGATCCTCGGCGTCGCCATCGACGAGGGCGGTGCGCGCCGCCTCGCGCAGCGCGCGCGCGGCACGCCGCGCATCGCCAACCGCCTGCTGCGCCGGGTGCGCGACTACGCGCAGGTGCGCTGCGACGGGCGCATAGACGAGGGCATCGCCGCCGCGGCGCTCGATCTGCTCGAGGTGGATGCGCAGGGTTTCGATACGCTCGACCGCAAGTTCCTCGGCGTGATCATCGAGCGCTTCGACGGCGGGCCGGTCGGCATCGACAGCCTGGCGGCGACGCTCGGCGAGGAGCGCGGCACCCTCGAGGATGTGATCGAGCCGTTCCTGATCCAGCAGGGATTTCTGCTGCGCACCGCACGCGGCCGCATGGTGACGCGTGCCACCTACCTGCACTTTGGCTTGAAGCCCCCGGAACGGGGCGCGACCAACCTGCCGCTGTTCGAGGATTCGCGGTGAGCGGCTTCTCCTGGCCGGCGCGCGTCTACTGGGAAGACACCGACGGCGGCGGCATCGTCTACTATGCGAACTACCTGCGCTTCCTCGAGCGCGCCCGCACCGAATGGTTGCGGCAGCAGGGCTACTCCCAGCAGCGACTGGCGCGCGAGGAGGGGATTCTTTTCACGGTGGTGAGTCTCGAGATCGAGTACCGCGCGCCCGCGCGCCTCGATGACGAGCTCGAGGTGAGCTGCGAGCCGCGCCCGCAGGGCCAGGCGTCGCTGCGTTTTGCACAATGCATCTATCGGCGCACCCCGGGAGCGGAGCGCGAGCTGCTCGCCGAGGCGCACCTGCGTGTGGCGTGCCTCGATGCGCGCACGCTGCGTCCGCGGCGCCTGCCGGCGTTCCTGCTGGAGATGCGGGGCATGGAGGTTCCTTAGAGCATGAACGACCAGCTGTCGATTCTGCGGCTCATCGTGCAGGCGAGCGTGCCGGTGCAGATCGTGATCGCCATCCTGATGTTCGCTTCGCTTGGCTCCTGGGCGATCATTTTTCGCAAGCGACGCATCATCGGCCGCTCGCGCCGCGAGGCCGACCGCTTCGAGAGCCGCTTCTGGTCGGGCGACGACCTCGCGCAGCTTTACCGCGCCATCGAGTCGGCGGGCGGTGCGTACGGAATGGCGGGCATCTTCGAGTTCGGTTTCCGCGAGTTCGCGCGCCTGCGCCAGGCGGCAGCCGCCCAGGATCAGCAGCTCGAGGGGGCGCGGCGCGCGATGCGCGTGGCGCAGTTGAAGGAGGTCGATCGCCTCGAGCACAGCCTCGCCACGCTCGCCACCGTCGGCAGCACCAGCCCTTACGTAGGGCTGTTCGGCACCGTGTGGGGCATCATGAGCGCATTCTCCTCGCTCGGTAACGTCCAGCAGGCGACGCTCGCGCAGGTGGCGCCGGGTATTTCCGAGGCACTGGTCGCGACCGCGTTCGGCCTGTTCGCCGCCATTCCCGCGGTGGTCGCCTACAACCGCTTTGCCGACCAGGTGACGCGCCTCGAGATCCGCTTCGATGCCTTCATCGAGGAGTTCTCCACCATCCTGCAGCGGCATGCAGCCCGCGGCGCGCTGGTGCCGCTCGGCGGCAACGCCGCGCGAGCGGGGCAGGAGCCTAAGTCGGGACAGGAGCGCTGACCATGGCACAGACCACACGCGGGCGGCGACTGATGGGCGAGATCAACGTCGTCCCCTACATCGACGTGATGCTGGTGCTGCTCATCATCTTCATGATCACCGCTCCGCTCCTGACCCAGGGAGTCAAGGTGGCGCTGCCGCGCGCCGGCGCGGAACCTCTGGAGGCTCAGCAGCTCAAACCGCTCGTGTTGTCGATCGACCGGCAGGGGCGCCTGTACCTGAACATCGGGGGCGACCCGCACGCAGCGCTCGATGCGCAGACCGTGGCGGCGCGCGCCACGGCGGCGCTGCGCAGCAACCCGGAGCGCGCGGTGCTCGTGAAGGCCGACGCGGCGATCGCCTACGGCCGCGTGATTGAGGCGATGGTCTTGCTGCAGCAGGCGGGCGCGAAGCAGGTGGGACTGGTCACCGAGCCGCTGCCGCAGCCCGCGCGGCGCCCCGGCTGACCCCTTGGGCAGCGATGGTGCAGCGTGCGAGTGACCGTTGGATTTCCATCGCGCTGTCGCTGCTCTTGCACGGCGCGTTGCTGGCGCTGCTGGTGTACGGCTGGTGGATGTTCCGTGAGGAGCGGCGCGCGGCCCCGACCCCGCCGATTGCCGCGATCGTGATCGACGCGCGCACGCTTAAGGGGCTCGAGCAGCCTCCGGCGCCACGCCCGGCGGCTGCTCCTCAGCCGCCGCCGCCCGAGGACGTGGGTCCCCCGCAGCCGACGCCCGAGGAGCGCGCCGCACGCGAGCAGGCCGATCAGGCGCGCCGCCAGGCGCAGGAGCAGAAGGCGGCGGAGGAGCGCGCTGCCGCAGAGCGGGCCGCGGCCGAGAAGGCCGCCGCCGAGCGAGCGGCTGCGGAAAAGGCGGCCGCCGCCAGGGCAGCCGCGGAGAAGGTGGCCGCCAAGGCGGCGGCGGAGCGCGCGCGCCAGGAGGAGCAGGACCGGCGCGAGCGTGAGGCGGAACTCAAGCTCAGCCTCGCAGCGGAGGAGCATGCCGAGGTCGCGCGCAACGGCGCCGCGGTCGCCAGCTGGGAATCGATGATCGCCCAGAAGATCACGCACGCGTGGCTGCGCCCGCCGACGGCCAAGGCCGGGATAGACTGTATGTTGAACGTGACACAGGTACCGGGAGGCGATGTGACCCAGGTGAGCATCGGTGTGTGCAACGGTGATCAGGCGGTGCGCGAGTCCATCGAGCGGGCGGTGTACCGCGCCTCACCGCTCCCTGCACCGCCGGATCCGGCCCTGTTCGATCGCAATCTCAAGATCAGATTCAAGCCGGATTGATGCCGATGGCCGCGCAACCGACTCTGAATATCCGGCGCCTGTGGCTGCCGCTCAGCCTGCTGCTCGCCGTCCTCATCGGTGCGGGCGCGGTGCGCGCCGTGCACGCGGCACTGCAGATCGAGATCACCTCCGGCGTGCGCGATCCGATACCGATTGCCATCGTGCCGTTCGCGCCCGCGCCTCCCGACGACGGCGGACTCGACGTTGCGGGCGTGGTGCAGCACGACCTCGAGGGGAGCGGGCGCTTCAAGGCGCTGCCGCGCGAGCGCATGCCGGCCTCGCCGGCGCGGGCCGATGCGGTCACCGCGGCCGACTGGAAGGCCGCCGGGAGCGATTACGTCGTGGTGGGACGCCTGACCGCGCACGGTAACGGCATGCTGGCGGTCGACTTCGACCTCGTGAACACGCTCACGGGAGTACGGCTCGCGACGCAGCGCTTCACCGGCACGCCGGCCGCGCTGCGCAACGCCGCGCACAAGGTGAGCGATGCGATCTACCAGAAGATCGTCGGCGTGCGCGGCGCGTTCGCGACGCGCGTCGCTTACGTGTCGGTCGACGGCAGCCCGCCGACGCAGCACTACCAGCTGATCGTCGCGGACGCGGACGGGGAGAATCCACACCTGATCCTCGAGTCCCGTTTTCCGATCATGTCGCCGGCCTGGTCGCCCGATGGCCAGTGGCTCGCCTATGTGTCTTTCGAGAGCAAGCTCTCGGGAGTCTACGTGCAGCTGGTGCGGACCGGCGAGCGGCGGCTGGTGTCGGCACGGGCGGGGATCAACGGCGCTCCCGCCTGGTCGCCCGACGGCAGGAAGCTGGCCCTCACGCTCGGCGGCAGCAACGGCAATCCGGACATTTACGTGCTCGACCTCACGAGCCAGAGCCTGACGCGTATCACCGACGATCCCGCGATTGACACCGAGCCTGAATGGGCGCCGGACGGCCGCACGCTCTACTTCACGTCCGACCGCGCGGGCTCACCGCAGATCTACCAGATCAGCTCGGGCGGCGGCGGGCGCCCGCGGCGCATCACCTTCGAGGGCAATTACAACGCGCGCCCACGGGTGTCGGCCGACGGGACCGAGCTCGCCATGGTGACGCTCGAGGGCACGAATTACCGGATCGCGGTGCAGGACCTCGCGAGCGGGGCGCTGCGGGTGCTGTCGCGTGGGCGGCTCGATGAATCACCGAGCTTTGCGCCCAACGGGGCTACACTCATCTATTCTCAGCGCGAGGGCGCGCGCGGGGCGCTGGCGACGATTTCGGTCGACGGGCTCACCGGGCTGCGCCTGAAGGCGCAGCAGGGCGTGATCTGCGATCCCGCCTGGGGACCGTTTGGAACATGAGACAGAGTGGAGATATGGAATGACCCAGCAACGGCACATGTACCGGTTGGTGACACTCTTGCTGCTGGCGGCGACGCTGACAGTGGGCGGCTGCGGCAGCAAGCCGCCGAAGCCGTCGTCCACGGCGCCGACGGAAACGAATGCCGGCGCATCGGCGGAGGGCGCCAATGCGACTAATGCCGCAGGCGCCGCACTCGGTAGCCAGGAGGAGGTCGGCGGTCCCCAGGCGGGGCTGCTCGCGAACCGCATCGTGTACTTCGACTTCGACAGCGCCGTGATCAAGGGCCAGGGCGTCGACGTGGTGGCGGCCCACGCGAAGTATCTCGCCGGTAACCCGCAGGCGCGCGTGCGCCTCGAGGGCAACACCGACGAGCGTGGCTCGCGCGAATACAACATCGGGCTGGGCGACCGGCGCGCGCAAGCGGTGCGCCGCTCGCTGCTGCTGCAGGGCGTGTCCGAGGGGCAGCTCACGATCGTGAGTTACGGCGAGGAGCGGCCCGCGGACCCGGGCCACGACGAGGCGGCCTGGGCGAAGAACCGCCGTGTCGAGATCGTGTACCTGACACCGGCGGGTCAGCCCGCGGCGCAACCCAAGCCTTGAACGGCGGGAGGGTCTCCATGCGCCCATCGACCGCTGTTGTGGCTCTCGCCGCGCTGGCCACGGTGCTCGGGGGCGGCTGCGCCACGACTCCCGAGGAGGACTCGGTACTGCAGGCGAAGCTGAGCGACCTCGATGCGCGTATCACGCGCCTCGAGCGCGCCAACCAGAGCCAGGTCGAGCTGGCGCAGCACATGGAGGCCGAGCAGGCCGAGGTGCGCGAGCTCCGCGGCCAGCTCGATCAGGTCGAGCACGACAATGCGGCGCTGCGCAAGCAGCAGCATGACCTGTACGCCGACCTCGATGCGCGCGTGAAGGCCCTCAGCGCCGCGAGCGCTGCCGGCGGTGCCGCGGGCGCTGCGGCCGGCGCCGGCGCGGGGACGGGAGCGGCCGCCGGGACGACCGGCACAGCAGCCGACGCCGCCCCGGTTGCGGCGGGCGCCGGCGAGGCGAGCTCGACCGAGCAGGCGGTCTACAGCCAATCCTTCGAGGCGCTCAAGGCCGGGAGCTACTCCATCGCAATCACCGGCTTCAAGGACTTTCTCAGGAGCTACCCGCAGAGCTTGCTCGCGGAGAATGCCCAGTACTGGCTCGGCGAGGCCTACTACGTCAACCACGACTATGACTCCGCGGCCGAGGCATTTCGCGTGGTATTGAAGAAGTGGCCCGACGCGCGCAAGGCGCCGGATGCGCTGCTCAAGCTCGGCTACACACAGGTCGAGCAGAAGCAGTTTTCGGCGGCACGCAGCACGCTCGCCGCGGTGTCGCAGAGGTATCCGGGAACCGAGGCCGCGAAACTCGCGGCCGACAAGCTGCGGCGCATCTCCGCGCAGTAGGGCGCGGCGCGCCTCGGTTGCGGGGCGGGCGAAACTGACATGAGCGCCGCGCGCCTCAGGATCACGGAAATCTTCCACTCGCTGCAGGGCGAGGCCGATACCGTGGGCGTTCCGACGGTGTTCGTGCGCCTGACCGGCTGTCCGTTGCGCTGCCAGTACTGCGACACGCAGTACGCATTCCACGGCGGCGAATGGTGGGAGCTCGAGCGCATCGTGGCGCGGGTGCGGGAATTCGCGACTCCGTACGTGTGCGTCACTGGCGGCGAGCCGCTGGCGCAGAAGGGGTGCCTGGAGCTGCTCACGCTGCTATCGGACATGGGTCTGCGCGTCTCGCTCGAGACGAGCGGGGCGATGTCACTCGCAGCAGTCGACCCGCGGGTGGTGCGCGTGGTCGACGTCAAGACGCCGGGCTCGGGCGAAGAGCCCCGCAACCGCTATGAGGAGCTCGCGACGCTCCGCTCCCAGGACCTGGTCAAGTTCGTCATCTGCGACCGCGGCGACTACGAGTGGAGCCGGGCGAAGCTGCGCGAGCTGGCGCTGCCCGCGGGTTGCACGGTGCTGTTCTCGCCCAGCCACGAGCAGCTGCCCGCGCGCGAGCTGGCCGACTGGATCCTCGAAGACCGTCTGCCGGTGCGCTTCCAGATCCAGCTGCACAAGTACCTCTGGGGCAACGTGCCGGGAAAGTAACAGTGCGCGCGGCTCACGATCAGTCCTCATGAGCGCATCGCCCGCAGTGGTGCTCCTGTCCGGCGGCCTCGACTCCGCCACGGCGCTCGCCATCGCCCGCGAACGCGGCTTCACCTGCCACGCGCTGTCGGTCGACTACGGCCAGAGGCATGCCGCGGAGCTCGAGGCGGCGCGGCGCGTGGCGCGCAGCGGGCAGGCGCAGGAGCACCGCATCATGCGTGTCGACCTCGCGGGCATCGGCGGCTCGGCGCTGACCGATCCGGCGATCGCGGTGCCCGAGCAGCCGACGCGCGGTATCCCGGTCACGTACGTGCCGGCGCGCAACACCCTTATGCTGGCGCTCGCGCTCGCTTGGGTCGAGGTGCTCGGCGCAGGCGAGATTTTCATCGGGGTCAACGTCATCGACGCGAGCGGCTATCCTGACTGCCGCCCCGAGTTCATCGCCGCCTTCGCAGAGCTCGCACGCCTCGCCACCCGGTCCGGGGTCGAGGGCAAGCCGTGCCGCATCGAGGCACCGCTCATCGGTCTCACCAAGGCCGAGATCATCCGCGAAGGCACGCGCCTCGGCGTCGATTACGCGCAGACCGTGTCCTGTTACCAGGCGGACGCCGCCGGCCGCGCCTGTGGGCGCTGTGACGCCTGCCGACTGCGCCGCGCGGGCTTCGCCACGGCCGGACTGGCCGATCCGACCCGGTATCAGTCGCTGTAGTATCATGCCGCCGCCGCGCGGAGCAGGCAGTTCCAACAGCCCACGGCCCGCGCACTCTGCAGCCTCGCCGGGGCGTTAGCTCAGTCGGTAGAGCATCGGACTTTTAATCCGCTGGTCGACGGTTCGATTCCGTCACGCCCCATATAAATCAAATACTTAAGGCGACTCGACCTGCCCGCCTCAAAGGTGCCAGCGACAACTAGTGCTTCCCGGCGACCTTCCTCATATGCGCCGAAAGCCACGGTACCCACACATCCTCGTGCTTAAGTTCTGTAATCACGTCGTAGGCGTCCGTGTCACTCCTCTGCCAGCGGCTGCGATAGACCTGCGTGTGGCCGCCTTCCTGGTGGCTACTATCCGGAAACACCAACGTGTCGCCCGAGGTCTCGACAGTGCCTACGCTCGAGCCGCCGGCGTTTTCGATGTAAAGGTATCGCAGCTTTTGCGCTAGCGTGTCCCAGAAGTACAGGGATTCGCCCAGGTAGTCCTCGTGGCCCGCACCATGCACGGTGTGCTGATCGCGCAGAAACTTGCCGCCGTAGACCCAGCTGAAACAGTGTGTGTCGACATCCTTTCCGCCGGGCAGCGCTCCCTGCCAGCAGGAGCCAGCCAGATAGGCCAGTGGAGCGTAGGGCGAAGTTGGGACCTCTGCCGCGGACACAGCAAACGGCAGCACCAGTAGCAGAAACTTGCGCATGGAACGCCTCCTCCATCTCGATTAATGCCAAAGCCCGAGCACGAGACCGTAGAGCGTGAACTGCAAGGTGAAATAGCTGCCGTTAATGAGAAACAGCTTGAACGGCCTGCGTTCGAACAGGTAGTTGATACCCAGGCTCGCTGCTACCCAGCACAATCCAGCCGAGCTGCCCGCACCCAGCGCAAAACCAAGCGCCGGCGCCGGGCCGAGAAACATGGCGAAGACGAATGCTGCGATCAGCGACAGCACGAAGGCGCCGCCGAAAATGAGCGCTCGGTTGCCTGAGCGGATCTGAGTTTCGGAGAGCCCCGCGTAGCGCATCCAGGATGCGGCGAACAGGGCAGGTGAATACCACAAACCGCCCAGGACGAAGGCCGAGGCGGCTGCGGCAAACACTGCCACGAGATTGATGCCATTCATTTCCGCTTTCTCCTCTTCTTTGTTGCGCCGGGGATTCTGGTTTTCCTGCTTTGCGCAGGCCGGCTGGCCTCGCCCAGCAGCGTGTCGAAATACTTGCGTAGCTGGCGCACCGAGCCGTCGAAGCGCCTGACGTCGCGGTAGGTGCGCGCCTGCATCACCGCCCCCTCCATAGTCGTGAGTACGAAGCCGGCGAGCTCACGCCGGTCGATGTTTGCAGGCAGACGGTTGCCCGCGTCTTTGAGGCAGCCCTCGACGGCGTCAATCCAACCTTCAAAGTTCTGCGCCAGCAACTGGCGCACTGGCGGATCAGGCTCGTGCAGCTCCAGCGCCAAGCTGCCAATCGGGCAGCCGTAGGTGCAGTCACTCTGCAGTAGCGAGGCACGATAGCGTCCGAGAAGCGCGAAGATCTGCTCGATCGGATCCTTCACGCCAGCCCAGGCCGGCTGTAGCAACATAGGACGGATGCCGCCGCGATACGCCTCAAGCACCGCCAGCAGCAGGTCTTGCTTGCCGGGAAAGAAGTGGTACAGGCTGCCGCTGTAGATGTCCGCAGCCTGGCGGACATCCGCCACGCTCGTCGAGCCGTAACCCTTAGCGGCAAACAGTTGCAGCGCCGAAAGGACGATGCGGTTGCGGGTGTTGGAAGGAGCGGCCATTACTTGATTGATCGGTCAACCCACGCAGGGTACCGGAGACTTGATTAATCGGTCAAATGGAGCGGTGAATTATCGGATCTTAGCCGACGGTTGAGTGAGCGCCGCGGGTATGTATCGCGGCGCGCGCGACTCATCCGGCCGCAGTGAGATCGCGATCCATCGAGGGGACTGCGGATCCGACGCGGTCGCGGAATGCGCTCGGCGGTCGTCCTTCCCAGCGCGACCACACACGTCGCAGGTGCTGCGCTGAGCGGAAGCCGGCCCGCGCCGCGATGCGCTCGAGGTCGAGCCGGCTCTCGGTCACGAGCTGCTTCGCGAACGCGAAGCGGATGAGCTGCACGTAATCGAGCGGCGAGCAGCGGGCGTGCTCGGCGAACAGGCGCGTGAGATTGCGTGGCCCGGTGCAGGCCACCGCGGCTAGTTGCGCCGCGCCCCAGGGTGCGGCCGGATCGCGCATCACCGCGTCCTGCACCCGATGCACCGCCGGGTGCAGGTGGTTGCGGTTCATGACCCAGGGGGAGAGCGTCGGATCGGTACCGGCGCGGCGCAGGTACACGACCAGCACCCGCGCCACCTCGGCGGCCACGCGTGGGCCGAGCTGCCGCCCGATCACGTGCAGCGCGAGATCGAGCCCGGCGGTGACACCCGCGCTCGTGGTCACCGTCCCGTCCTCGACGAAGATGCGGTTCTCGAGCACGCGGGCGCGCGGCTCGACGCGCCGCAGCTCGTCAATGTGCTCGTGATGGGTGGTGCACTCGCGCTCGGCGAGCAGTCCGCCATGCGCGGCGAGCACGCTCCCGGTGCACACGCACAGGAGCTCGGCACCCGCGGCGGCTCCCGAACGCAGCCAGCTGATCGCGCGCCGCGTCGCCGGCTCGTGCGGATCGGTGCCGGCGCCGGCGCTGCCCGTCAGAATCAGCAGCGAACCCGGGGGCAGCTCGGCGGGCAGCGGCTCGAGCGCGCCAACCGTGAGTCCCGCGGACGCCGTCACGCTCGGCAGCGGCGCGACGAAGCGCAGCCGGTAGCTCCCCGGCACTTTGCTCTCGGCCATGCGGAATGCATCGGCGGGGCCGGCGACGTCTAGTAGCACGACGTTTGGCAACAGCACGAACACTACATCGCGCATGGCGGCCTCAAGCTCCGGGCGTCCGCTGCCGACAGCCGTCACGCCAGGGCCTCGGCGCTCGACACGATGCGCGCGAAGCGCTGATCGAGCACCAGCTCGGTGCGCTCGCGGATCTCGGCCGCCGACACTTCACGCCCCGAGCGCGTGCGCATCGGGAAGGTGAGCGTCGCATCGGTTACGTAGCGCACTGTGAACCCGAGGTCGGAGGCATGGCGCGTGGTGGTCTCGCAGCACTGCTCGGTGCGGATACCGGTCACGAGGAGCTCGTCGATCCCGCGCGCGCGCAGCCACTGCTCGAGCGTTCCGCCGGCGTCGGTGGCGAACATCGCCGAATGTACCTGCTTGTGGAACACGGCATCGGGGCGGAGCGCGAGCCCCGGCATTGTGCGCACGAAACCGGATGCGGCCGTGAAGGGATTCGCGGGGTCATCTCCGGGCTCGCGGTGAAACACCTGCACGACCGGGATACCGCACTCCCGGCTGCGATCGATCAGGGACTGCACATTGGCAAGGAACGCCGGCAGCTCCTCGGCGCGGAAGTACGGGCGCCGGCGAAAGGACTCCTGGATGTCGATGACAATCAGCGCCTGCTTCATGGAGATCAACCCCTCGGATCCACCTTGTAACGGGCAATATGGTCTGACAGCGCACACGGCTGCGCCACCGATGCGGGGACAGGAACCGGTCAGAAACGGACAAGCAGGGGCGGGCTGCCGAATTTGACCTCGCGCCAGGTCCGCGTGGAACGGAACTCCTCAGTTCGAAGGCGCGGGAAGCGCGGGTCGTCCCGGTGCGGGAGAGGGACCTGGCGAAGCGATTTACTGAGCGGATTCCATAGCTTGCATAACGTCGGTCGGTATTACCCCCTCCCACATGATCGCCCCCTAAAGGGCGCCACGCTCGGCGCACACCGCCGACGACAAAGCTGTTCGAACGGGTATCCGTATTGGCGCCCATGCTCGCCAGCCGTGGCGGCGGGAGCGTGCTCAGCCTTAGGGCGCGAGCCTCAGGAGAAGAGAGCTCTGTACTCGGTAGGCGTCATTCTCATGACCGCCT
>DATMMK010000058.1:0-12170 GCA_035569755.1 Steroidobacteraceae bacterium | reverse complement strand
GCATGACGAGCAGCACCAGCATCGCGACCAGCACCATGTCGAGCGCATCGACGGTCACGATGGCCGCGCCGCGGGAGGCGGTCTGCGCGGCGTAGGAAGCGACGATCTGCAGCAGCAGGGCGGCGACCATCACCGTGAGGACGGTGATGAACGCATAGTTGGCGAGCTGCGCCAGCCAGGCTTCGAAGAATCGGCGGGTCGCATCGAACAGCAGGAGTGCGATGAAGAGCGGCCCGAGCGCGAGCAGCACCGAGAGCGCGATGCTCGAGAGCGCGATGAGAAACATCGTGTAGACGCACACGAGTCCCATCAGTAGCCACACGATCGCCCCGGCGACGTAGTAACCGAAGTCGCCGTTGAAGACTCCACCGTTGTTCCACAGGTAGCCGGCCACGGCTCCCCCCTGGCTCCAGATGGTGTCGATGGTGGCGATTGGATCGCCGGCGCCGACGACCGCGCCCGCGAGCTCGGCCGGCGCCCGGTAGAAGGTGTCGACGATGACCGTGTTGTACAGCCACAGGTGGAGCGACCCTCCGAGCACGACTACGAGGAGCAGCAGTCTCTTCAGACCCGCGGCGAGGGGCTCCTCGATGCGGCCCGTGAGCTGCAGGTATCCCCAGACCATGACGTACACGACCGCGAGCGTCACGATCGTGGGCTCGAGCGCGGAGGCAACCAGCGCGGTATTCGTGCCGATGTAAGCGCCGAGCTGACCCCCGAGCCAACTCCAGAAAGTCTCGAAGAAACCCACGGCCCCTTCCCCGCCGCGCGCTCAAGGGTGCGGCTGGAAACGACCGGCGAACTGCCCATGCCCGGCCACGATCAACTCGCGGGTGCGCTGCGCGTTCAGCCACTCTTCGGCCTGGGTGCTCTGGTAGAGTCCCTCGAGCTTGGTGTGCTCGTTCTCGAGCATGCCGCCTTCAGCGGCAATGCGGGCCCCGAGCTCGAGAATCGATTTCTGGTCGTTGGCCGAGCCAATCGTGTCGATCAACTGCTGGAGCGAGGCGAAGCGCTGACTCGAGTTGGCGAGCGCCTCGTGGGTGAGCGCGGCGAGCAGCGCTGCGGACTCTCGTCCCGCCTGCAATGCCTGACCGGCTGGCGCGGGCAGCGCCGCAAGCTGCGGGGCGGTGAGTATCGCGTTGGCGCCGACGGCCCGTGTCAGGTCGGCGGCGAGCGCCGGGTACGCGCCGGCGGCGCCGCCGGCACCCTTGAGAGTCCCCTGCACCGTGGCCCAGTCCGACGGCAGATAGTTGCGCACCGTTCCGCCGAGGAGCGACTGCATACCGCGGCTGCCCGTCATGGCCTGGTACTCGGCCTGCGCCTGGGTCAGCTGGCTGCGCGCGGTGGCGAGCTGCTGCTCGAGCTGCTGCACTTGCGAGACGAGTTGGTTCACGGCGGCGATATCGATCACGGCAAACTGCGCGTGCGCAGCCGGCGCGACCAGCGCCAGCAACAACGACGCCGAAAGAGCAAAACGGGCGTGTCTCGTGCGCATGAGGACTCCTTATATATAGAGTGGGTCTGAGGCTCACGGCTGTTGGCAGGTACTCATGAAGGCGGGCAGCCAGCGCTCGGGGTCGCCGCCATGCGCCTCGAGCAGCCGGTGCAGGCGCGCGACGTGGCGGGCGCGTCCCGAGATCACCGCCAGCTCGCCGTCAAAGCCCTGCAGATCGAGCCGACACACGATGCTGTGATGCCCCTGTTTCACCAGGAACGAGCGCGAACCGGGCTCGAGCTGCTCCTTGATGAGGCGGAACTCGCGCTCGCTGAGCCCGAAACCGCGACAGTACTCATCGGCGCTGGCATCGGCGTTCGGGAAGAACACCTTGGTCGCTGTCTGCTCGATGATGGTGCGGCTGATCGGGCTGTCGAGGACGTCGCTCGCGCTCTGCGTCGCCAGGCACATCACGCCATTTAACTTCCGCCAGGTCTTGGGTCCCTCGCGCGCAAAGCTCTCGAACGCCGGGTCGGCGAGCAGCCGCCAGAACTCGTCCATCCAGCACACCAGGCGCCGGCCGTCGAGGAGCTGGCGCACCAGGTGAAACATGTAGAGCGTCACGGGCGCGCGCGTCAGCTCGTGATCGAGGAACTCGCTCGCATCGAAGCCCACCACCGGCTGGCCGGCGAGGCGTGCGACGATCGAGTCGTGCGGGTTGTCGAATACCCAGGCGTACTCTCCGTGGCTCACCTCGCACCAGCGCGCGAGCCGCGCGTGCAGGCCCTCGGCATCCGTCGGGTCGAGATACTCAAGCAGCCGCGACAGGCGGCGCGCGGGCGCGGCGAGCGAGAGCGTGCCGCGCAGCGCCTGCTCGAGATCGCGTTGCTCGCGCGCCGTCAGCGGCGCGCCGCCACTCGGGCGCACCAGGAGGCGCAGCCACGCCTTGAGGAACTCGGTGTGCGCGGGCGCCAACGGCAACTGCAGCGGGTTGAAGCCAGTCGGTACGCCGTGCTTTAAGGCGAGGTACTCGCCGCGCAGCGCCCGCACGAGGATCTCGAGGCCCCGATCCTTGTCGAAGATGATCTGGGTCGTTCCCTGGCGCTCGAGCATGGCGATGAGGAAACCGATGAACACGGTCTTGCCCGAGCCCGTCGGCCCGCAGATGAAGGTATGTCCGGTGTCCTTGCGGCTGCCGCCGTCGGGCTCCGCCGGATCGCTCGCGTGGAGCGAAAAGTAGTAGGGCGAGCGGGCGCGGGTCGAGAGCAGCGTCAGTGCCTCACCCCAGTGATTGCCACTGGCCCGCCCCACGGGATAGTTGTGAAAGGGCACCATCGCCGCGAAATTCCGCGAAGTGATCGGCGCCTTGCGCGGCCGCAGCGCGAAGTTGCCCGGCAGCTGCGCCCAGAAGGCCGCCTCGAGCGCGAGATCCTCGCGCGCTACCGTCATCCCGGTATCGGCGAGGAGGCTGCGCGCGAGTGCCACGCACTCGTTCAGCGTCCGCAGCCGCCGTCCAGCGGCGGCCTCTCCCGCATCCTCGTCGGGTTCGGCGAGTACCTGCAGCGAGAAGTGGTGATCGCCCATCACGAACTCGTTGCTGCTCAAGCGGTCGAGGGCATCCTTCAGTTGCACTGCCTGGGAGACCGCGAAGTCACCGGCATTCGCCATCCGGTAGAACTGTCGCTGCAGCAGCGCCTGGCCTGAGGCCTTCGTCAGGAAGGTGAAAGAGTGTGTGAGGACGAGCGCAAAGGGCGCCGCTAGCAGCCGGTTGAACATCCCCGGCAGGCTCGGGGTCGGATAGTCCTTGATGCCGAGCATGGCCGCGACTCGCGTGGCGGCCGGCATGCGATATTCAATCGCTTCGCTGCCAAAGAGCAGTCGGGTCGTCGCGAGCGCCTGGTTGAGCGGACCGCGCGGCAACGGTACGCCGCGCATCTCCCCGTTGACGAGCACGCCCAGGTACTCGAGCACGCTCGAGCCCCAGGCGTTGCCGCGGCGGTAGACGCCGAGCGGCTCCGGGTCGTAACGCGCGAGCGAGGCGCACACGGTTTGCGCGAGCTTGGCGCAGGTCTCGAGCGCCTGGGCGAGCTCCATCGGTCGATCGCGGCGACGGGTCCCGGAGAGCACGCCCGAGACGACGCCGGCAGCGAGCCCCGCGGTCGGGCGGAACAACACGGCGAGATAGAGCTCGTTCACCATGAGCGTCTCGCCGGCCAGCCGGGTTGCGTAGCGGGCCGCGAGCGCCTCGGCAAAACCCCGCTTCTCCGCCGCCGGCCGCCAGGGCATGCGCTCACGCCGGCGGATGACGTGCGTCCAGAGCGCGAGATCCGGGCTCGCGAGGTTGCGCCACAGCACGTTGAGACGCTCGTGCCAGCTGTTGAGCTGCTCATCGTCCGCGCTCTCGAAGCTCGCGCCTCCGAGCCGGAACGCCTGCAGGTAATCACCGGAGGAGGTGCACACCACGTGCTCGGCAACGTGAGCCGTATACGGGATGTGCTCGGCGGCGTTGCGCTCGCGCTGCAGAGCCACTTCGCGCCCGGCGTGAATCATCCCGCGCTCATCCCGAAGTGGCCGCCCGCACCCCTCGGTGCCTTGCGCCGTCCATCCGCACGCGGCAGATCGAGCGTGAGCGGGCTGTAGCTGCTCGCCCGCCAGGCGCGCAGATTCCCGAGGACCGCGGGCAGTCTCGTCCGGCCCCACAGCAACAGCAGATCGAAAAAGCGCGCGTCCCGGGCGCACAGCAGCGCGCACACGCCGTGAATCGGGGCGCACACGGCGAGAGTCAGCAGGTTCTTGGTGAGGAGAAAGGCCTCGAGCGTGAACACGAGATTGAAGAGAAGCGCCGAGTAGGTCACTCCCCAGCGCATCGGCGGCCGCGTGGCTCCGACGAACAAGGGATCCGCGATGAGGCCCGCATTGCGGCTGCGCGTAGTGCCCATCTCAGACACCGAACATGCCGCGAACCCACGCGACGATCTGCGGCGCGCCGAAAGCGATCGCGATGCCGAGGATCGCCCCCAGGCACCAGCCCCACGACATCCGATTCGCCATCGCCATCGCCCCGAGAGCCATCACAAGAATGATGGCTATCGGGGTCAGCCAGGCGAGAATGTTGGACTGCAGGGCCGTCGCGCCCGTCATGAAGGGCGAGGCGGCCTGAGCGAACGCCAGCACCGGCGCAAGCGCGAGCCCCGCGGCGAGGGAAACGCAAGGCGTCCGGGACGAAGCTCTGGGGCGGTCTGCGCGCATGACAGTCTCCGCGAGCGGCAGCCCGGCCGTCAGCGCGGGCTCACCGCGTGCGCATTGCCGCCGCCTGCCGCTTCGCCGCGGCGCGCATCGAGCTCCTCGCGCTTCTGTTTCCCAGGCGCCCCGAAACGGAAGCCCTGGACGATGAAGGAATGGTCGTACTGTTTCTCACCCTGCTCGTCGGTCCAGTTGCTGGCGCGCACTTTCGCTTCGAGGATCAGCTGGTCGCCCTTGCGGGCGTGGTGTGCGATCGCTTCGCCCATGGGACCGAAGGCGACGAACCACAGGCTCGTCACCACTTCCTTTGCGGCGCCCTCCTCGTCCTTGCCGGCGTAGTCATTGCCCACCAGGCAAAGCTTCGTGTAGCTGCGATCCGGCTTCGACACCAGCTCGGGATTGCGCGCGAGATTTCCGACCGCGGTCATGGTGAAACTGTTCATCGCATGTGCTCCTCGCCGCGCGGTGTTGGTTTGGCGGCGTGGCGAGAAAGTCTATTGAGCGCGGCGATCTTTGGAATTGTGTTTGCGTGCCTGATCGTCCAGAAACGTGGCGCGCACTCGCACGGTCCGCAGCCGGCCGCACGCGAGTCGTGTATCGTCACGGCCGAGTCAGCGGGAGCACTCTCATGTCATTCACGGATACGGCGCGCGATGAGGCAACGGTCGAGGAGTGTCTCGACGAGCTCGAGGAGCTCCTCACCTCTCTAAAGCGCTTCTCGCCGACGGTCCTCGCGATCGCTCTGCGGGTTCACCTCGAGGGCCTGCTTGAGGCGCTGCTCGAGGGAAAGGTGTGTACGCCCGAGGAAGTGCGCGACTTCGTCAGGGAGCTCGAGCGCGATGCCTTGCAGTATGAGGGGGATTGAGACGCTAAAGAGGACGCCCGGCTGCCCTAGCGCTCCACCCTGTCCCGCGACCGTTCCGCCTTCGGATTCGATTCGTCCCGCGACTCGCCGCGCTTTTGCTCGCTGTTCTTCGGCGGAGCTTGCGGGTGCGGCTGCGGCTGGCTTTGCGGCGACGGTGACGGGGCAGATGCCGGAGCTGTCGTACGCACGACGGGTGCCGCCGGGGTCTCGATCCGAGGCGCTGCTGTCTCCGGCCGCTCGATCGGCTCCGCCGGCTGATCGTTCGTGCGCGCCCTTTCGCCGGATGAGTTTGAGCCCTGCGAAGCCCAGGATGGCCGGTCGGCGCGCCCGGGCGGCGCAGTAGCGGGCGCGGGCCGCGTCGTAGCGTGCACGGGCTCCGGCCGAGCGGGCGCGGGCGAAGAGGCAGGCGCAGGATAGACGAACGTCGGAGTACGGGTGGCGGGCGGGAGCGAAGGGCTCTCGAGTGAGCGCGCACGCTCGCTGAGGCCCGGCTGCGCGGGAGCCGGCGCCGCCCGCGGCTGCGGAGGCTGCAGCAACCGCGATCCCTTGCTACCCGTCAGCACGCGGACCTGGGCCGTGGGGGCGCCGGCCTGCAGCCGATCGAGATCCGCTCGCGCGAGCGGATGGCCGCCATTGGCCTGGATGGCCGCGAGCTGCGTCGCGAAGGAGGCCGGCGCGCGCGGCGGCGGCGCGTGCGCGATCACGGGACGATTGGCGAGCGCGGGCGGCGGACGGGTCACTCGGGGCCCGCTCCCTGCTCCGAGCACACTCACTCGTTGCGGCGCGACCGGAGGAGCCGCAGCGGCCACGCTCATGCTGGCGAGCGTGACTGCCGTCACGGGGAGCGTGTGGCCGCTGACGCGCTGCGCCGAAGTGAAGACATTCTGCGGGACGGCGCTGATCGCACCCGCCGTGCTGTTGACGTACCGGATGTTGGTGACGCGGTTCTGATAGACGTCCGTGATGTAAGTGGTGCTCGTGATCGTCGTGTTGGCGGTGTTGACGTTACGCAGGTACGCCTCACTCACGCGATGCGAGGGGGCATAGACCTCGTGCGGGCCGAGCGGGAACCATCCGACACTGGGACCCCCGGCGGCAGGCCCTGCGAAGCCGGGTCCCCGAGTCCAGGCGACGAGCGCCGGCGCGTATACGGGCCGCAATAGCCTCGGTCCCGGCACCCAGCACCACGAGCCGCGCAGCTGCGCCCAGCGCCCGTAATGAAAGGTGGCGTAGCCCCAGGGGGCATCGTCCACCCAGGTCCAGCCCCAGGGCAGGATCCAGGCCCAGTGTCCGAAGCGAAACGGCACCCACCCCGCCACCACCACCGCCGGCGTCCAGACGTAGCCGTACTCGGGCGTGCTCTGCCAGCGCCCGTTGTCATCGAGCTCATAGGTTCCGGGCGTGTCGTCGGCGACGTATTGCCGGGACGGCGACTCCTCGGCCTGCCGATCGCGCGTCGCCGACCAGGTATCGAGATCGTCGGGTGGGCCGAGCAAGGCGGCGCTATAGGAGAGCGAGCCAGAGGCTCCGCCGGTGAAGACCATCACCTGCTGGGCGTCGATCGGCATCGACCCGTCCGAGCCGAGTGCGACCGCCTCGCCTTCCGAGACCTTGACGGACGTGGTGCTCCCCGGCTCATCCACCTCGATGCGGTACATGCCGGGCTGCTTCAGCTGCACGGCGAGCTGCGGCGTGTCGATCTCGTAGCTCTGGCCGCTCGAGGTGTCCCACACCCGCAGCAGGAGGACCCCTGAGCTCAACTGGATCTGCGTGAAGCGATCGTCGAGATTGAGGAAGGCAAATCCGGTCATGCCACCGAGGCGCAGCACCGAATCGCCGAGATCCAGCTCGGCATCGGATTGCTGATCGGTCCAGAGCCGATCGCCGGTCGTGAGCGGGCGATTGCGCTCCGCAGCCGTCCACTCCTCAAGCCCCGCCGGCTCGAGCGAAACCGCGCCCTGCAGGTAGCTCACGCGCGCCACCCGCGAGGGCGGATCGCCCTCGTCGGCGCGTGCGCTGCCGAGCACGGCGAGCGCGAGGAGCGCCAGGACCCCGGGGACCGTGAGCTTCTGACGTGCGGCTGAACGGGGAACTCTCATCGCTGACACGCTCCCTGCGGACACTCCTAGTGTAGTGACCTAGCCTACTAAACGCGCCGCGCTGCCGTTTGACTGACCGGCTTTTTTGACTTAGAGCAGCGCCGGCAGCCGCTCGGCGAGAAAGTCGATCAGGGCCCGCACCGCCGGCAGCATGCCGCGCCGCGTCGGGAAGACGACGTGCACGATGCCGAGGGGGCTGTGCCAGGCGGGCAGGACGCGCGCCAGCGCGCCGCCCGCGAGATCGGCACGAATGACGCTCTCCGGGAGCCGCGCGACGCCTAAGCCTGCCAACGCTGCCTGGCGCAGGACCACGAAGTCATGGCACACGATGCGCGGCTGGTGCTCGACGGCCGCGCTCTCGCCGAAAGGTCCGAGCAGCTCCCAGGGGCGGCGGTCGAACTCGCCCCCGTAGTCGAGTGTGGTGTGGTGCTTCAGGTCACCCGGCTCCGAGAGCGGCGCGGCGTCCTTCAGGTACGCCGGGCTCGCCACCAGGAACTCGTCCACCTCGCGGAAGGTGCGCATCACGAGCCCGTCTTCGCCGGTGGGCCGCGAGCGCACGCGCAGTGCCACATCAAAGCTCTCGGCGAGCACGTCCACCCGCCGGTTGCTCACGTGCAGCTCGAGGCGGATCGCAGGATAAGCCGCGAGGAACGCCGGGAGGATGGGCGCGAGCGCCGCCTGTGCGAGCGCCACGGGGCAGCTCGCCCGGATCTTGCCGCAGGGCTTGGCACGGGCGACCTCCACGACCTCGAGCGCGGCATCGGCCTCGGCCAGCATGGCCGTGGCGTGCCCGTAGACTTCGTGGCCGACGTCTGTCACCACGAAGCGCCGCGTCGAGCGGTTCACGAGGCGTACGCCGAGCCGCGCCTCGAGGGCTGCGACGTGGCGCGAGAGCCGCGATTTCGGAATCCCGAGGGCGCGGGCCGCCTTGGCGAATCCGCCCTTATCCACGACCTGGGTGAAGTAATAAAACCCCTCGAGAGGCTGCATACTCGTCCCCAATAAGCCACATATTTAGAACAATGCGTTCCATTCTACCCGGATACCCCAGGATTGTTCCAAGGACTAGGCTTGTGGCAAGCCTTAGGGCATCAGGAGATGAGCCATGAAAGTCCTGCATATCGATTCGAGCATCCTCGGTGAGGGATCGGCGAGCCGCGCACTGACGCGTGGGATTGTCGAGCGCCTGAAGACCGAGCATCCGGACGCCGAGGTCACTTATCTCGACCTCGCGGCGCTCGATCTGCCGCACCTGTCGCAGACCTCGCTCGCCCGGAGCGACGAGTCGGAGGCGGCGCGCAATGCGCTCGCACTCGAGCAGTTCCTCGCCGCGGACGTGGTGGTGATCGGCGCGCCGATCTACAACTTCTCGATCCCCTCCCAGCTCAAGGCGTGGATCGACCGCATCACGGTCGCGGGCAAGACCTTCCGCTACACCGCGAACGGCCCCGAAGGGCTCGCCGGCGGCAAGGAGGTCATCGTCGCCATGGCACGCGGTGGGCTCGTCGGCGCGGACGCGCGCGGGGAGTTCGGCGAGTCTTATCTCAGGTTCCTGTTCGCGTTCCTCGGCGTCACGAACGTGCGCTTCGTGCACGCCCAGGGCCTGGCCATCTCTCCCGAGCACCGTCGGGAGAGCCTGAACGCGGCGCATGCGGCGATCGCATCGGTCGCCCGGGCGCCGGCGGTGAATGCGCTGGCGGCTTAAGGCCTGGGACAGGCTCGAGGGCAGGCACTTGAAAGCGGCGGACGAGAGCCCGATTGTCAGAGCATCCAACCGGAGGAGAATTTACGTGGTAGAGGGGCAAGCATCAGTGCGCACCGTGCGGCGAGTCGTGAAGGGCATGCCGACATCCGATGGTGCGGGCGTCAAGCTCCGGCGCGTCATCGGACAGCCGCAGCTTCCCGACCTCGATCCGTTCCTGATGCTCGATGAGTTCGGCACCGACAAGGCCGAGGATTACATCGCGGGCTTCCCGGACCATCCGCATCGCGGCTTCGAGACCGTCACCTACATGCTCGACGGCCGCATGCGCCATCGCGACAACCACGGCAACGAGGGGGTGCTCGTTCCCGGGAGCGTGCAGTGGATGACGGCGGGCCGGGGACTGGTGCACTCGGAGATGCCGGAGCAGCAGGAAGGCCGCATGCGCGGATTTCAGCTGTGGCTGAACCTCCCGGCGCGCGACAAGATGACGCAGCCCAAGTACCAGGAGTTCGGCCCCGAGCGCATCCCGACCGCGACTCCCGCGCCGGGCGTGCGGGCCAAGGTCATCGCGGGAACCGTGGCCGGTGTCGTGGGACCGATCCTGCAGCCGGCGACCGATCCCACCTATCTCGATCTCGCGATCGAGCCCGGCATGAGGTTCAGCGAGCCACTGCCGGCCGACTACGCCGCGTTCCTGTACGTCTACGAGGGAACGATCAGCGTAGGCAGCGGGCCGGATGCGATCACGGTGCGCACGCACGAGCTCGCCGTCCTCGATGAGGGCGCCACCGTGGAGCTCGCGGGCGAGACGGCCGGCGCCGATGGCAAGAGCGCGCGCGCTATCCTGGTGGCGGGGCGGCCCCTCAGGGAGCCGGTGGCCAAGTACGGACCGTTCGTGATGAACACCCGCGACGAGCTGCAGCAGGCCTTCATCGATTTCCAGAGCGGCAAGTTCTGAGCGTCAGCCGCCGACACCCGTAGCGTAGGAGATCGGCGAGGCCGCGTCGTTTGCGAGCCTCAATTGCCGCAGCCACGGCGGCAGTGAGTCACAGTTTCGGCGCCGTTCCGGGCGAAGTGCTACCTGCGCCCCCCGCATTCCGGCAACACCGGGGCACAATGTCCGGATGTGCGGAATGCGGCGGCTTCATCGCCTGGGGGTTCGGCGCGCCGGGCGGCACTGCGCCGCGGCGCCCCTCCTCGCCCTGCTGCTGCTGCCGGCCCTGGCGCGTGCCGGGGATGGGACCACCCTCGACGTCGCCGGCCTGCCGCCGCTCCCGGTCGGCGTCCCGCCGCCCGAGACCCCGGGGATTCCGACGGACGAGGAGCTCGAGGCCTCGAAGGCCGTAGTCGGCGAGATCCTCATCGACAACCAGAACATCTTCAACCTCGACGATCCGAAGGATGACTACTGGCTGTTCCGGCTCGCCGACCGGCTGCACTGGAAGACACGCGCCACCGTGATCCGCCACGAGCTCCTGTTCAAGAGCGGCGACCGCTACTCACGCCGCCTGATCGATGAGAGCGAGCGGATCCTGCGCGCCAACAATTACTTCTACGACGCCTGGATCCGGCCGGTGAAGTATCACGACGGCAAGGTCGACCTGCGCGTGACCTCCCGCGACGTGTGGACGCTCAACCCCGGCTTCAACTTCTCACGCACCGGCGGCAAGAACTCGACCGGCGTGCAGCTCCAGGAGCTCAACTTCATCGGTACCGGCACGGATCTGCGCATCAGCCGCACGACCGACGTCGACCGGACCGAATCGCTCCTCGCCGCCTCGAACCAGCACGCTTTCGGCACCTGGGCCGCCGTCGGCCTCGCCTGGGCGAACAACAGCGACGGGCACCAGCACGATCTGACGATCAATCGTCCGTTCTATGCGCTCGACACGCGCCTCGCGGGCGGCGTGAGCGGCATGAATGACGCGCGCACCGACTCGCTCTACGACCGCGGCAACATCATCGACCAGTTCCACGACCAGCATAACGCCTTCACGGTCTACGGCGGCTGGTCGCCGGGCCTCACGAACGGATGGGTGCAGCGCTTGAGCACCGGCCTCACCTACGACGAGCACGAGTTCTCCCCGGCGAGCAGCTGGACGGGGGCGACCCTACTGCCCGAGGACCGGCGCTTCCTCTATCCCTGGGTGGAGTACGACCTGGTCGCCGACGATTTCGTGCGGCTGTGGAATCACAACCAGATCCTGCGGACCGAAGACTTCTACTTAGGCACCATCGCGACGCTGCGCGTCGGGTATGCGGACGCAACTTTCGGCTCGAGCCGGAGCGCCGTCATCATCCAGAGCACCGCCGGACGCGGCTACCGCGCCGACGGCTCGACGCTCCTCGTGGCGGGGGATTTCTCGGGGCGCATCGAGAACGGCGCGCTCTATAACGGAGTCGCCGACGCCTCGGTCCGTTACTACCACGAGCAGAGCGACAAGTGGCTCTTCTTCACTTCGCTCACCGGCACCAAGGGCTGGCGGCTCGATCTCGATAACCAGGTGCTGCTGGGTGGTGACAACGGCCTGCGCGGCTATCCGCTGCGCTACCAGGACGGCAGCGCGCGGGCGCTCTTCACCATCGAGCAGCGCTACTTCACCGACTGGTTTCCGTTTCGCCTCTGGCGCGTGGGCGGCGCGGTCTTTTTCGACGCGGGGCGCACCTGGGGCGAGCCTCTCTTGGCGCAGCCCTCACTCGGTACGCTGAAAGACGCGGGCTGCGGACTGCGCATCGGGAATGCGCGCTCAGGACTCGGCAACGTCATCCACGTCGACATCGCCTTCCCGTTCGAGACCGCCGACGGGACGATCCGCCGGGTGC
>DATMMK010000057.1:0-68328 GCA_035569755.1 Steroidobacteraceae bacterium | reverse complement strand
CGACGTCGTGCACCGAGGCGCGGATCGTGACGGTGCGGTCGGTGAGGACGCTGACCTCGGCCGCGGCCGGCAGCGATGCCGACAGCGACGGCAGCAGCTTCTTGATCCGGTCGACGACCTGGATGACGTTGGCGCCGGGCTGCCGCTGGATGTTAAGGATGATCCCGGGGGTGTTGTTCACCCAGCCGGCGAGATAGGCATTCTCCGCGCCGTTGACCACCTGCGCGACGTCGGAAAGCCGCACCGGGTTGCCGTTCTTGTAGGAGATGATGATGCCCTGGTACGCCTCCGGGCTCTGGATCTGGTCGTTCGCGTTCAGCGTCCAGGAGCGCGCGGGACCGTCGAGCGTGCCTTTGGGCGAGTTGACGTTGGCGTTGGCTATCGTGGTACGCAGGTCATCGATGTTGAGCCCGTAGCCGGCGAGCGCGCGCACGTTGGCGATGATGCGCACCGCGGGCCGCTGTCCGCCGCTCACGCTGACGAGTCCGACACCCTCAATCTGCGAGATCTTCTGCGCCAGGCGTGTGTCGGCCAGGTCCTCGAGTTGCGTGAGCGGCAGCGTCTTCGAAGTGATGCCGAGCGTCAGGATCGGCGCATCGGCGGGATTTACTTTGGCGTAGATCGGCGGCGCCGGCAGGTCCGAGGGCAGCAGATTGCCGGCGGCGTTGATCGCGGCCTGCACCTCCTGCTCGGCGATATCGAGGCTGAGGTTCAGGCTGAACTGCAGCGTGATGACCGAGGCGCCTCCGGAGCTGGTCGAGGACATCTGGATGAGCCCCGGCATCTGCCCGAACTGCACCTCGAGCGGTGCGGTTACCGAGGAAGTCATCACCTCGGGGCTCGCGCCGGGATGGAAGGTCTGGACCTGAATGGTCGGATAGTCGACCTGGGGCAACGCCGACAGCGGCAGGAATCCGAAGGCCACCATGCCGGCGAGCATGATGGCGACCATCAGGAGCGACGTCCCGACCGGCCGCAGTATGAAGATGCGGGACGGATTCATCGGTGAGCCGTTGCGGGCGACGGGTCGGGCGCCGTGTCAGCCGCCGCCCGGGCCGCCCTGATTGCTCTGCTGCTGGCGCCGGCGCGTGACCTGGCCCCGAGCCGACGGCCCCTGGCCCGAGTCACCCTCAGCGGAAGGCTGCCGCTGCCCGGCGCCCGGTGGCTGGCCCGCGCCGCCCGCGCCGCCTCTCTGACGCACCAGCACCTTGGCGCCGTCCTTCAGCTTGTCGGCACCGTCCACCACGATCGTCTCGCCGGGTGCGAGCCCTTGCGTGACGGTGATGTTGGTAGCATCGCCGGGTCCCAACGTGACCTTGCGCACGCCGACGGTCTGGTCAGCGTTGACGACGTACACGTAGGTACCCGGTGCTCCGCGCTCGACCCCGGACTGAGGAATGAGCGTGGCGCCGTGCAGCGTGTCGAGCAGCAGCACGACGTTGACGAACTGTTGCGGGAACAGGGACTGGTCGTCGTTGGGGAAGATCGCCTTGAGGCGGATCGTTCCCGTCGTGGTGTCGATCTGACTGTCGATCGACTGCAGAGTCCCGGTCGCGAGCTGCTGCGTGTTGGTCCTGTCCCAGGCGGTCACCGGCAGAATCGCGCCAGCGCGCATCTGCTTCAGCAGCGGCGGGATGTCATCCTCCGGCAGCGGAAAGACCACCGTGATCGGCTGCAGCTGCGTGACGACCACGAGCCCGCTGGGCTCGGCCGGCGTCACATAGTTGCCGACCGTCACCTGCTGGAGCCCCGCCCGGCCGGTGATCGGCGAGACGATGTGGCAGTAGGTGAGGTTGAGCTTCGCCGCATCGATCTGGCCCTGGTCGGTGCGCACGTTGCCCTGGTACTGCGCCACCAGCGACTTCTGCGTGGCGAGCTGCTGCTCGGCGATCGAGTCCTGCGAGAACAGCGTCTGATAGCGATCGAGGTCGACCCGGGCGTTGGCGAGCAGCGCCTGGTCACGTGACAGGGCCCCCTCGGCCTGCTCGAGCGTCACCTGATAAGGCCGCGGATCGATCTGAATCAGCGGGTCGCCCGCCTTGACGGCCTGTCCCTCCTTGAACGCGATGCGCATGATCTGCCCGCTGATCTGGCTCTGCACCGTCACGGTGGCGAGCGGCGTCACCGTCCCGAGCCCGATGAGCGTGATGGGCATGTCGCCGGTGTGGGCGCTCGCCACCACGACCGGCATGGGTCCACCCATGGCGAAGCGCCCTCCGGGGGGTGCGCGCGCGGCCTTGGAGGGGGTGAGGAGCCAGGCGAGCAGAGCAAGCAGAACGAGGGCTGCGACGATCACCGCCCAGCGCGGGGCGCTGCGGATCTTCCCCCACAGGAGCGCGGGCATCGAGCCTGGCCTGATCACGCCGGGGGAATCGCGATTGGTGTCGTTCATGGGCCTCGAAAGATCCCGATTCTAGCGCCAGCCGCTCAAGTCCAAAAAAAAGGGGTGGTGCAGGACTACCCGCCCACCCCGTTCAGGAGGATGACACGAAGCAAAGCACAGATGGCTCCCGGTACGCAGCAGAGGACCGGTAAGGAACTGCAAGGAATTATGTGTCCGCCGCGGTCGCGGGGTCCCGGAGTGTGATAGTGCTCACACCGGGGCGTATGGCGGGCTTTACACCCGTGTCGTAAAGTCCGCTTGTCAGGCGGGGCAAGGGTGCTTCGCCGCGGCGCTGCAGGGTTTTGGATGGCAGGAGTCTCGAGGGCTACGGAGATGCATCGGCGCAAGCTCCTGATACTGGCTGACGATGTCGTCCTGAGGCCCCAGCTCGAGCGGATCTTCGCCGATCTCGAGGTCACCGCAGCCGAGGTGACCGAGCAGGCGTTGGCGCTGGTGCGGCGGATCGAGCCGGACGTCGTGCTGATCGATCTGGGCACACGCGATGCCGCGCTCGCGGCCCCGAGGCTCGAGCTGCTGCGCCACATTCGCCGTCTCACCCCGGACGCCAAAATCATCGTCGTCACCGAGCAGGGCGCGCGCGAGCTGACCGTCGCGGCGATCGGGCTTGGGGCCACCGATTTCTATCACAAGCCCTTCGACGCGGGGGTCGCGTCGCTGGTGGTGCGGCGGGCGTTGCGAATCCGCGAGCTCGAGGAGGAGAACTGGCGCCTGCGCGAGCAGACCGGAGAGATGGCGCTCCAGGGCATCATCGGCGCGAGCGATGCGATGCGGAGCCTCTGCCGGGCCATTGAGAAGGTCGCGCCGACCAACGCCACAGTGCTGCTGCTCGGCGACAGCGGCACGGGCAAGGAGCTGCTGGCACGCTCGCTGCACCGGCTCTCCGGACGCTCGCACAAGCCCTTTGTCGCGATCAACTGCGCTGCCATTCCGGATACGCTGCTCGAAGCGGAGCTCTTCGGCTACGAGAAGGGCGCCTTCACGGGCGCCGCGCGCCGCACTCCCGGCAAGCTCGAGGTGGCCGATGGCGGCACCGTGTTTCTCGACGAGATCGGCGAGATGCCTGCCTTGCTGCAGGCGAAGCTGCTGCGCGTGCTTCAGGAGCGCACCGTCGAGCGCATCGGCGGCCGCACGCCGATCGCGCTGGACCTGCGGATTATCTGCGCCACCAATCGCAAGCTCGAGACGCTCACCGGGGCCGGTAGCTTCCGCGATGACCTCTACTACCGCATCAGCGAGGTGACCATCCGCGTGCCGCCGCTGCGCGAACGGCAAGGCGACAGTCTTGTGCTGGCGCAATTCCTGCTGCAACAGTTCTCGGAGCGCTTCGGCAAACCGACGCGCGGACTCTCACCCGACGCAATTCGCGCTATCCAGGCTTACAGCTGGCCCGGTAACGTTCGCGAGCTCGAGAACCGCATCAAGGGCGCGGTGATCATGGCGGAGGGCGCAGTGGTGAGCGCCAGGGACCTGGATTTGCAGGACCCCGGCGACGACCCGGAGTACCTCAACCTGCGAGTCGCACGTCAACGGGCCGAGATCCAGGCTGTACGCCAGTCCCTTGCAGTCACCAAGGGGAACCTGTCGCGGGCCGCGGAGATGCTGGGCGTGACGCGCCCGACTCTCTACGACCTGCTCGAGAAGTACGAGATCGACACGACCCAGTTCGGCAAGCCGGCCGCGGCGGTGGTACCGGCGCCCGAACCCGAAACCGTCGGGCCGGAGAAAGGCAAGTCAGCCTGAGCTCCGCAGCGTGCCCTACCGCTGCTTGAACTCCTCCGGCGTCAGCTGGTGCCGCGCGAGGAGCTTGTAGAAGTCGGTGCGATTACGCCGCGCGAGGCGCGCGGCCTGACTCACGTTGCCCCCGGTGATCTGCAGGATCTGCGACAGATAGCTGCGGGTGAACTCATCCCGCGCCTCGTCGAACGAGGGCAGCCGCCCCGGCGAGCCGCCGAGTGACTGCTGCACGAGCTCCACCGGGATGATGGGCGTCTGCGACAGCGCCACATTCTGCCGCACGACGTTCTGCAGCTGGCGGATGTTGCCGGGCCAGTCGGCGGTCGCGAGCAGCTCCACCGCCTCCGGCGCGTAGATCTTGCGCACGCCGCTCTCGCGGGCGATCTGGGCGAGAAAATGCGCCACCAGCAGCGGTATGTCCTCGCGGCGGCGGCTGAGCGCAGGAATGTCGATGTGCACGACGTTCAGGCGGTAGTAGAGGTCCTCGCGGAACTGCCCGCTCGCCATCAGCTGCTGCAGGTCGCGGTGGGTGGCGGAGATCACGCGCACGTTGACCGGGATCGCATCGCCGCCCCCCGTCGGGCGAATGGCGTTCTCCTGCAGCACCCGCAGCAGCCGAACCTGCAGCCGCATCGGCATGTCGCCGATCTCATCGAGCATGAGCGTGCCGCCGTCGGCGGCCACGAACAGGCCCTGGTGCGCGCGGTTCAGCGCGCCGCCCGGGCTCTTCTCGGGGCCGAACAGCTCCGCGTCGAGCAGGTTTTCCGCCATCGCGCTGCAGTTGACGGCGACGAACGGCTTGTTGCGGCGCGGGCTGGCACGATGGATGGCGCGCGCCAGCAATTCCTTGCCGGTGCCGTTCTCGCCCGTGATGAGCACGCGCGCATCGGTGCCGGCCACCATGTGCGCCTGAGCGAGCTTCTCCTCCATGACGGCGCTGCGTGTGACGATCTCCGCGCGCCAGTCCTCATCCGAGGCGCCGAAGCCGGAGATGCGCAGTGCCTTCTGTACCTGATCGAGCAGCTCCTGCTTGTCGACCGGCTTGGTGAGGAAGCCGAACGCTCCCATCTGCGTAGCCTGCACCGCATCGGGGATCGTGCCGTGTGCGGTGAGAATGATGACCTTGAGCCCCGGCCAGCGGTTCTGCAGCTCCTTCAGCAGCCCGATGCCGTCCATCTGGTCCATGCGCAGGTCCGTGATCACGAGGTCCGGGCGGAAACGGCTGGCGGCCGCCAGTGCCTGCGCCGCACTCTCGACCGCCTCGACGTCGTAACTCTCCGCGCGCAGGCGGATGGTGAGCAGCCGCAACAGGCCCGGGTCGTCGTCGACAACGAGAATGCGCGCTTTGCGTTTTCCGGTCTGATTCAACTATGGCTCCCCTGTCGGCTCATGGGTGCGGCGTCGTCGCGCCGGGCTTGCGCTGGTTCAGCTCGATGTTGGCGATCGCGTCCAGCTTGGCGCGCGCTTCTTCCAGCTCCTTGCGCAGGTGCGTATTCTCCTCGATCTCCGCCTGCAGGCGGCGGTTGGCGGCCGCCGTGCGCGCCTGATCCTCGCGCACCGCGTCGGTCTGCAGCCTGCGATTTTCCGCGACGAGCGTCAAATGGTCGTCGATTTGCGAAAGTTGCAGGAAGGCGAGCGCCCGCTCGGCGGGCAGCAGGGTCTCGGGATGTGCCATGAGCTCGCTCAGCAGGCGGCGGGCGCGCGGCTGGTCGCTTGCCGGGTGACCGGGAGTGGAGAGGATCAGCGCGAGCCGCAGTGCGCGGCTCGGGGTCGGCGCCGTGTCGTACTCGTTCTCTGCGCGCGCGACGATCTCGGCCTGCTCGGAGGCACTGCCCTGCACCAGGCGCTGCAGCAGCAGCAGGTAATCCGACAGCACCAGCGACGAGGTTGAGGCGGGCGCGGTCAGGCGCGGCGCGGGTGCCGCACGGTCGCGGGACAGGAAGGTCCCGTGACAGCCCGCCACGGCGAGCAGGATCAGCGCCGCGGCGAGTTGCGTGGCGTGTCGCTCAGGCCGCGCGCGCATGGGCCTTCGCCTTCGCAACCGGGGTGACCGGCTGACCGCCGGTGCGGGCGTGGATCGGCATGGTGATGCGGAAATGCGCCCCGGGGAACTCCCCGTCGACGATCTCCACCGTGCCGCTGTGCGCCGAGACGAATTCGAGCACCACCGAGAGCCCGATGCCGGTGCCTTTCACCGCCGTGCTGCGCGCCGCGCGGCCGGTGTAGAAGGCGTCGAAGATGTGGCTGCGGTCCTCGGGCGGGATTCCGGGACCGCTGTCGGCGACGTCGAGGATGACCTGCGGGCCGGCAATGCGCGCCCGCACGTGGATGGTGCCGCCCTTGGGCGAGTATTTGACGGCGTTTGATACCAGGTTCTCGAGGATCAGGCGGATCTTGCCGCGGTCGGCTACCAGCGTGATGTCCTCGACGCGCACGTCGAGCCGCACGCGCTGCGAGAGGAGCGTGAGCTGCTGGTTCTCCAGCACCTGCTTCACGAGCGGCCGCAGGCGGAATTCCGTGGCCTCGAGGCCGACGCTGGACGTCTGCCAGGCGCTGAAGGACAGGAGGTTCTCGATCATGCGCTGCAGCTTGATACCGTTCTCGCGCAGGATCGCAGTGACTTCGCGCTGGTTCGAGTCGAGCTCCCCGACCGCGCCGTCCATCAGGAGCTCGGTACCCTCGCGAATGTTGGCGAGCGGCGTCTTCAGCTCGTGCGACATGTGACGCAGGAAGCGGTTGCGCTCGTGCGCGAGATCGAGCAGCCGCTGTCGCAACCACTCGAGCTGGCGGCCGAGCCGCTCGAGGTCGTGCGGTCCGGCGACGGCGATCGTGTTGGTGAAATCTCCCTGACCGAGCTCGCTGATGGCGCGGTCGAGCTGGCGCAGCGGCCGGCCGACGCCGACGGCCAGCACCAGGATTGCGAGCAGCGCGAGCGGCAGCAGCAGCGCCGATTCCCACAACAGCTGCTGGCGGGCGTGCAGCGTCTGCGCCTCGAGCGCGGCGACCTGGGTGTCGACCTCGGCGTTGCTCTGCTGCGCGACCTGCTCGACCAGCACCGACAGCTGCGTGAAGCGGGCGGAGAGATCCGAGGCGGTTGCCGCGCTGGTGCTCGCCGGGGTCGAGAGCACGACGAAGCGGGTGCCGGTCTGCAGGTGGCCGAGCTCACCGAGCGTCCGCTGCGTCTCGGCAGTCGCGTGACGGCGCAGGTTATCGCGCGTGACCGTGAGGCGCTCGTCCTCGTAGCGATAGAGGTCGAGGAGCTTCGGGTCGTTCAGCACATTGAAGAGCCGCGCGGTCCGCTCGAGGGAGGCAATCTCGGCGAACAGCGCCTGGCTGGCGCGCGCGGCGGTGACTCCCTCGACGATGATGCGCTGTCCGGTGTCGGCGAGGACCCGCATCTGCAGCAGCGCGGTGAGAATTGCGGCCAACAGCGGCACCGCCATCAGCCCTAAGCCGACGAGCATCAAGCCACTCAGGGACTTGGGGCGAGCCCACTGCATAGAGGCATTCTACCGAGGGTGTGGTTTGAGTGTCTGCGATTGGCGACAGGCCGTCTGCAGACGGTCGTTTCGCCAGGCCCACGGCTCAGTCAGGGCTGCCAAGGGTCTCGCTTAAGCTGCCGCTCCCACTCCAGCGAGGTTCGCACAATCGTGTCCAGGTCATCCAGCCGCGGGCGCCAACCGAGCTCCTGACGGACGCGATCGGCGCGGGCGATGAGCGAGGGTGGGTCGCCGGCACGCCGCGGCTCCTCGCGCACGCTGAGCTTGGCTCCCGCCGCACGCTCCACGGCCGCGAGCACCTCGCGCACGCTGTAGCCGTGACCGTAGCCGACGTTGAGGGTGCTCGAGCGACCGCCGTCCCGCAGGTACGCGAGGGCATCGAGGTGAGCCGCGGCGAGATCCTCGACGTGCAGATAGTCGCGCACACCGGTCCCGTCCGGGGTCGGATAGTCGCTGCCGTAAACCGCGACGCCGGGCCGCTTGCCGACGGCCGCCTCGCACGCGACTTTGACGAGCAGTGTCGCGCTGGGCGTCGCCTGGCCGATGCGGCCCGAGGTGTCCGAGCCCGCGACGTTGAAGTAGCGCAACGCCACGTAGCGCAGCGCCGAGGCGGCGGCGACGTCACGCAGCATCCACTCCGACATCAGCTTGGAGGTGCCGTAGGGGTTGATGGGCGCCGTGGCGGTGGTTTCGGAGGCGAAGCCCTCGGCCGGGATCCCGTACACCGCGGCGCTGGAGGAGAACACGAAGTTCGCGACGCCGGCCTCCAGGCAGCACTCGAGGAGGGTGCGCGTCGAGCAGGTGTTGTTGCCGTAGTACTTGAGCGGGTCGCGCACCGATTCCGGCACGATGGTGGAGGCGGCAAAGTGCATTACGGTGTCGACCGCGTGGCCGCGCAGCAGCGGCAGCACCGCGTCGCGGTCGCCGACGCGGCCCACGACGAGCGGCGCCTCGAGTACGGCGCGGCGGAAGCCGCGTGACAGATCGTCCAGCACGACGACCCGCTCGCCGCGCGCGCGCAGCTGCAGCACGACGTGGCTGCCGATGTAACCGGCGCCCCCGGTGACCAGAATGCTGCGCTGTTCCATGGGGCTGCGATGATACGCAAAAAGCGCCACCCACGACCCGTAGCCCCTTCACCGCCGGCCTGGCCCGGCCGGCCGGCGCCGAGCCCGAGCCATAGTCCGAAGGAACCACCTGACCACCGCCAAGCGGATAACCGTGACCGCGCAGCATCGCCTCTGTCCAGGGCAGGAATTGCCAGGTGCGCCGCGGCAGGCCAGTGAGCAACAAGCAAACACGTGCGGTGCGTCTCCCGGAAGTGAGCGGCATGCTGGTGCGGTCCACCATCCAATCGCTGTTCGAGCAGGTTGCCGCCGAGCAGGAGCGCAAGCTCGCGACGCTGAGTGAGGACACCAGGCTCATCGACTGCGGGCTCGATTCACTCAGCTTCGCGATCATCGTGGCGCGCCTGGAGGATCACCTCGGCGTCGATCCCTTCAGCTCCGCCGAGACCACGGATTTTCCGGTGACCTACGGCGATTTCGTCAGACTGTACGAAGGCATTGCCGCGTAAACCCTGCCCCCTGCGGGAGGCGATTGCGGCTGCGGGAGCCTCGGCCGGCCACCTGTACGGCGTGCGCGGCACGACGGACCTGGCAGGCCTCGCGCATGGCTCGAGTCTCGGCGATCAGCTCGAGGAGCTGCGCGGCCGCTCGGTGCTGATCGCCGTGAAGGATCCGTCGCCGGCGGCGCTCGCGCTGCTCGAGCTCGACGGGGTGGCCGCGCGGCTGGTGCTCTGTCCGGCGGATCTCCCGCCGGAGCACATGCCGGCCGTCGCTCGAGCTGCGGGCTGCGATGCCGCAGTTGTCGACAGCGCCGCGGGCGTCGCGGGCGTGGCGGGAATCGACTGCTGCGTGACGGTCGGGCCGGAGCTGCTGCCGGCCGCCGTCAGGCGTATCGGCTCGCATGACACCGAATGGATTCTCCTCACCTCGGGAACGACCGGCGTGCCGAGGCTGGTACGACACGATCTCGCGACGCTCACGCACGCACTCGCCGATGCGCGCCGCGGGACGGCGCCGATCGTCTGGGGCACTTTCTATGACATCCGCCGCTACGGCGGGCTGCAGATCCTGCTGCGCGCGCTGCTCGGGGGATCGCTCGTGCCTGCCGCTCCCGGGGAGTCGGTGCCGGAGTTCCTCGAGCGGGCGCGCGCCGCCCGCGTCACGCACGTCTCGGGAACCCCGTCACACTGGCGCAAGGTGCTGATGAGCGGCGCGGCCGCGGCCATCGCGCCTCACTACGTGCGGCTCTCGGGTGAGATCGCCGACCAGGCGGTGCTCGATGCGGTGCGCGCGACTTATCCGGGCGCGATCGTCGTTCATGCCTTCGCCTCGACCGAGGCGGGGGTCGGCTTCGAAGTGCGGGACGGTTGCGCGGGTTTCCCCGCATCGTTACTCGACGCCCCGGGCGCCGAGGTGCGCCTGACCGTGCGGGAGGGAACGCTGCGCATCCACTCCCGCGGTAACGCTCATGGCTATCTCGGCGAAGACGTCGTGGCGTTTCCGCGTGGGCCCGACGGGGCGATCGACACGGGCGATCTCATCGAGCAGCGCTCCGGGCGCTGCTATTTTCTTGGCCGCCGGGGCGGCGTGATCAACGTCGGCGGACTCAAGGTGTATCCGGAGGAGATCGAGGCGGTCATCAACGCCCACCCCTGGGTGCGTATGTCCCTGGTGCGCTCGCGACGCAGTCCGATCACGGGGGCGGTGGTGATCGCGGACGTCGTGCTCGCCGACGGCAAGCCCGGGAGGGCGCGCCCGTCGCCGGAGGAGCTCACGCACCAGCTTCTGCAGGGCTGCCGCCAGTCGCTCGCGGCATACAAGGTACCGGCGACCATCCGTGTCGTGCCGGGGCTGGAGGTGTCGGCCTCCGGAAAGCTGGTACGCCCGAATGCGTAGCGTCGTCGTCACCGGCGCCAGCCGCGGACTCGGGCTCGGCATCGCCGCCCGGCTCGCCGCAGGCGGCTATCGCGTGATTGCGGTTGCGCGTCGCGAGAGTGAGGAGCTGCGCGCCGCGGCCGCGGCGGCCGAGCAGGCGGCGTGCGGCGGGCTCCGCTTCCGCGCCCTGGACCTCGGCGCGCTGCACTCGATCCCGGGCTTCGTCGCGGGTCTGCACGAGGAATTCGGGCCCCTGCACGGGCTCGTCAATAACGCCGGCATCGGCACCAGTGGCGTGCTCGCCATGATGCCCGAGGCACACATCGAGCGGCTGGTGCAGATCAACCTGCACTCCCCCCTGGTGCTCAGCAAATATGTCGTGCGCCATATGATGAGCGAGGGCTCCGGGCGCATCGTGAATATCTCATCGATCGTCGCCGCGAATGGCTACCAGGGGCTGTCGGTCTATTCGGCCACCAAGGCGGGGCTCATCGGCTTCACGCGCTCGCTGGCCCGCGAAGTGGGTCCGCTCGGCATCACGGTGAACGCCGTGGCCCCGGGATTCACCGATACCGCAATGACGCGCGAGCTCGGCGAAGGAGAGCGCGAGAAGATCGTGCGGCGCAGTGCGTTGCGCCGCCTGGTCGCGCCGGAGGACGTGGCGGGTGCGGTCGAGTTCCTCCTCAGCGAGGCCGCGCGCAGCATCACCGGCACCACGCTCACGGTCGATGCCGGTAGCACGGCCTAGCAGCGCCGCCATGACAGCATCCCGCGCCCGTGCCCGTGCCACCTGTCTAGAGTCGCAGCCCGCCGGAGATGATGCGCTGGTGGAGCGCGGCGTCGAGAGGCACGTACTCACACCGTGCGGTGTCGTCGAAATACAGCGCATCGCTCAGCGCGGCCGGGTCAAAGCCCTGGCGCGCCAGCTCCTGGGTGCGCACCTTGAAGGTAGCGGTGGTATCGAGCCGCGCCGCGATGCGCACGAACACCGGGCGCGCATAGGCGGGCAGGGCGTCGGTCACCGTGCGGTAGAGCTCCGCCAGCTCAAACTCCGGCGCCACCACGAGCGCCGTCATGCCGGCACGCCCCTCGGCGTTCGGCACGCGCACGCCATACACGGCGGCTTCGCGCACGCCGCGGCAGCCGGCAATCACGGCCGCGACCTCGGTAGTCGAAACGTTCTCCCCCTTCCAGCGGAAGGTATCCCCGACGCGATCGACGAAGTAGAAGAAGCCCTGCGCGTCGCGGCGCATGAGATCGCCGCTGCGGTACCAGGCGTCGCCCGGGGCGAACACATCGCGCAGGATCCGGTTGCGCGAGGCTTCAGGATCGGTATAGCCCTCAAAGCGGGTACCGCCGTCGGCCTCGACAATTGCAGAGATCGCCTCGCCGACCTCGTTGGCCGCGCACGGCACGCAATGTCCCGCGGCGTCGCGCGCGGGGCTCCCGGTGTCGTCGTCGTACTTCACCAGCGCCACACGGATGCGGTGGGCGAGGAAGGGTGGAATGCGGCCGATGGCGCCGACGCGCTCCTCGCAGTTGTAGAGGGAGAAATTGCCCTCGGTCGAGGCGTAATACTCGAGAATCTGCGGAATGCGGAAGCGCCTCTGAAAGGGCTCCCACACCTCGGGGCGCAGTCCGTTGCCGCACGCGAGCCGCAGCCGATGGCGGGTCTCGTGCGGGTCCGGCGCCGCGTTGAGCAGATAGCGACACAGCTCGCCGATGTACTGAAAGACCGTGCACTGCTCGGCGGCGACATCGCTCCAGAAGGTGCGCGCCGAGAAGCGCTCGCGCAGCACCACCGTGCCGCCGCCGAGGAGCGCCGCCCCGGTTGCCACAACCCCGCCGACACTGTGGTACATGGGCAGGCAGTTGAAGAGGCGATCACCGGGCTTCATGTCGGTGAGACCTGCGAACCAGTGACTCCACTGCATGAGCCGCAGGTGACTCACGTTGGCCGCCTTCGGCAGTCCGGTGGTGCCCGATGTATAGATGAGCAGAGCGCGGTCGGCGAGCAGCGGCAGGGGGCACTCCGCCGCGGCGAGCGGGGCCCCGGAGAGGCTCGCGGCGGCGAGATCGAGACGCGGCAGGTCGTGCGCACCTGCGCCATACGCCGAGCAGGCCAGCTCCACACCCAGCCCGGGGCGCAGCTCGGCGAGCACGCCGGCGAATGAGGCACCGATGACTACGTGGCGCGGTTGCGCGATGTCGATCGAGTGTCGGAGCAGCTCGCCCGTCAGGTTGGTGTTGATGAGCGCGACGCTCACCCCGATGCGGCTCAAGCCGAGCCAGAGTGCGAAGTACTCGGGACAGTTCTTCATCAGCAGACAGATGACGTCGCCCGGCGCGAGGCCCTGCGAGAGTCCCCAGCGGGCGAAGCGATGGCTGCTCTCGGCCAGGGCGCCGTATGACAGCGAGGCGTCGGAACCGACGAGCGCCGCGGCGTGGCCGCAGCGCGCGGCGAGCTGGTCGATCACCACCGGCAGGGTGTGGCGCGGATCGCCTCCGATGGCGCTGGTGCGCTCGAGCGCGCGCGTCCACGCCTTGAGAGGCGAGCGAACGCTTGCATCAGAGGCAGCTCTCATCATGCGAGAGGTGATTCTATACGAGGCGCACCATGCGGCCTGAGACCATTGCACTGCACGGCGGCTTCGCCGGCGATCCGACCACCCAGGCGGTCGCGGTGCCGATCTACCAGACCGTGGCCTACTCCTTCGAGAGCGCGGCACACGGCGCGGCGCTCTTCGACCTCGAGGCCGAAGGCTATCGCTACACCCGCATCGGCAACCCCACCGTGGACGTGCTCGAGCGCCGCGTGGCGATGCTCGAGGGCGGAATCGACGCGCTCGCGGTCGCCTCCGGGCAGACGGCCATGTACTACACCATGGTGAATCTCGCGGACGCGGGGCAGAACATCGTGTCGGTGCCCCAGCTCTACGGGACGACGCATACGCTGTTTGCGCACATCCTGCCCCGGCAGGGGATCGAGGTTCGGCTGGCGAAGTCCGACCGGCCGGCGGAGCTCGCGGCGTTGATCGATGAGGGGACGCGCGCGCTCTTTTGCGAGACGGTCGGCAACCCCGCCGGCAATATCTGCGATCTCGAGGCGCTCGCCGAGATCGCGCGCCGCGCGCGCATTCCGCTCGTGGTCGACAATACGGTAGCGACCCCGGTGCTGGTGCGGCCGATCGACTTCGGCGCCGACATCGTGGTGCACTCGCTCACCAAGTTTCTCGGCGGCCACGGCACGAGCCTGGGAGGGGCGATCGTCGACAGCGGCCGCTTCCGCTGGACGGAGCAGGCCGCCCGCTACCCGCGCTTCACCGAGCCCGACGACTCGTACCACGGACTCGTCTACGCCGATCACTACGGTGACAAGGCCTTCCTCGGCCGCGCGCGCTGCGTCCTGCAGCGCACCCTGGGCGCGGTGCTCTCGCCCTTCAATGCATTTCTGCTGCTGCAGGGTATCGAGACGGTGTCGCTGCGGGTCGAGCGCCACGTCGAGAACGCGCGCCGGGTCGCCGAGTTCCTGCGCGCCGACCGCCGCGTCGGCTCGATCAGTTACGCCGGCTTCCCGGACAACCCCTACCACGCGCTGTGCCGCAAATATCTCGGCGGGCGCGCCTGCTCGCTGATGACCTTCACGATTCGCGGCGGCTACGACGCCGGCACGCGCTTCTACGATGCACTCAGGCTCTTCAAGCGGCTGGTGAATCTGGGCGACGCCAAGTCGCTCGCCTGTCATCCGGCCTCTACCACTCATCGGCAGATGTCAGCGGAAGCGCAACGTCAGGCGGGGATCGGCCCGGAGACGCTGCGCCTCAGCATCGGCATCGAGCACATCGACGACATACTCGAGGATCTCGATCAGGCGCTCACGGCGGCAGCCGGCGAGCGGCGCGCTTCGTGAGGCAACCCGAGGCCCTGCCGCATCCGGTCGCCGCGCTCTTCCCGGCGCGCGCGAGGCGCCTTGAGCTCGATGAGCTCCTCAGGCGCGAGCTCGAGGCGGCCGGGGCGCGCGTGCGCGCCGGTCCGGTCATGCCGACCCTCGATGCCGAGCAGCTGCGTGAGGAGTTGGGGCGCTTCGACTTCGCGCGGCCACGGCCGCTCGAGGAGCTGATCCCCTGGACGATCGGCGTGCTGGAGCACGGGACCGTCCACATGGACCACCCGCGCTACTTCGGGCTCTTCAATCCGCCGGCCAGCTTCCCCTCGCAGTGCGCCGATCGCATCGCGGGTGCCTTCAATCCCCAGCTCGCGAGCTCCGGCTCTTCCCCGGCGCCGGTCGAGATCGAAGCCCACGTGATCCGCGCCATGGCGGCGCGCGCCGGGTTGCCGGCCGGGAGCGGTGGGCACTTCACTACCAGCGGCTCGGAAGCCAATTACACGGCCCTCGTCTGTGCGCTCACGCGCGCCGAGCCGCGCTTCGGCACCGAGGGGCTGCGGGCCCTGGCCGGCCCGGCCGCGATGTACAGCTCCCGCGCCTGTCAGCCGGCGTGGTTCAAGATCGCGCATCATGCCGGCATCGGCCGCGCGGGCCTGAGGCTCATCGACACCGATGGGAGCGGGCGCATGGATCCGCAGGCCCTGGCGGCGGCGGTCGCCCGGGATCGCAGTGCCGGCGTCGTTCCCGTGCTCATCTCGAGCACCGCCGGCACCACGAGCGCCGGCATGGTCGATCCGCTCGCAGACTGCGCGCGCATCGCGCGAGAGCATGGCGCCTGGTATCACATCGATGCCGCCTGGGGCGGGGCGGCGCTCGCCTCCGGGCGCCTCGCGCCGCTGTTGGCGGGGATCGAGAGCGCGGACTCGATCACCGTCGACGCCCACAAGTGGTTCTCGACCACGATGGGTTGCGGCATGTTCATCACCCGCCACCCGCAGGTGCTCTCCGAGGCCTTCCGGGTGACGGCGGAGTTCATGCCCTCGAGCGACACCCGGCTCGATCCTTACCTCAACTCTCTGCAATGGTCGCGCCGCTTCATGGGGCTGCGGCTCTTTCTGTCGCTCGCCTCCGCAGGCTGGGACGGTTATGCCGCGCACGTCGAGCGCGCCGCCGCGGTCATCGGCCAGGTAAGGGAGCGCCTCATCGGCCACGGCTGGCGCGTCGCCAACGACTCGGCGCTCGCGGTGCTGTGCGTGCTGCCGCCATCGGGTTCGCTGGCGGTTCGGGGCATCGTGCAGCGCGTGCTCGAGTCGGGGCGTGCCTGGGTTGCCGTCGCGAGCCACGAGGGACGCGAGGTGGTGAGAGTCTGCGCCACCCACGGCGAGATCTCACAGGGCGATGTCGATGAGCTCATCGCTGCCTTGCAGACGGCGGCGTCCGGGGGCTAGCCGCCGCTGGCGGTGAGGCGGCTCACCAGGGCCTGGATCGAGCTGATCGAACGGAAGTTCTGCGGGGTGATCTCGCTCTGCGGGATGCTGAGGTCGAACTCGACTTCGATCGAGAGCATGAGGCTCACCATCTTCAGCGAGCTCAAGCCGAGCTCACTCAGGGGAGCCTCCGGCGGCAGGGTGGGTCCTGCACCGGGTCTCTCGAGAGCTGTCTCGATCAGGCCGAGCAGCCGGCCACGCAGCGCGGGCTGCGGATTCTCACCAACGGCTGGCGGGCTCATAAGCCAGCCAATGATACGTCTTCGGGCTTGTGGGTCCTCGCTGCGGCGATGAGATCGAGCCAGTTGCGATAGATCGCGACGGCCGCCGCGCGCCAGGGCGTGGTGAGCGCGGCCGCCGCGGCGGCAAAGGGAAACTCCCTTAGAAGCTCGGGCGCGCGCCGCGCGTGGGCCTGCTCCCTGAACGCCTCGAGCACGCCGACCGCCGCGGCCGACAGGTAGCCACGCGGCACGGCGGGGTAGTGCGGCTGCTCGCCGCTGAGAAAGCGGCCGACGTCGCGCCGGTACTCCTTGAGGAGCGTCGTGTCCTCGTACTCCGGGTGGCCCTGGAAGAAGAGCATGACGCTGTGCGCATGGCGCACGAAGGCGTCCGCCCCGGTCTCGGGGGAAGAGCTGAGTATCTGGTAGCCCGCCGCGCGCAGCGCCTCGACCGGCAGCTCGTTCCAGCGCGAGTGGGGCATCGCGAGCGGCGCTGCGACACCGGCGAGCAACGGCTGGCCGGCGAGCAGGCTGTGGCTGTAGACACCGCAGCGTTTCTCCGCCAGCCGCCGTCGGCCGATCCCGTCGAAGTGCTCGACCGCCGCGTGGGCGGCGAGGCACGACCAGATGCTGGAAGCGGTGTGCGCGTCCGCCCACTCGAGCAGCTGCGTCAGCCGTGGCCAATAGGGCTCGTCGCGCAGCCGCGGGGCGTGGGGCTCGGTCCCGGTAACGATGAGCCCATCGGGCGCCTCGGCGAGCAGCGCCTCGAGCGGCCAGTAGGAGCGTGCGATGTGCGCTCGCGCCTCGGCTGCCCGCGGCAACTCCGCGAAGGACGTGAAGCGCAGGTGCACGGTGCGCGAGCCCGCAGCGGCGCGCAGCAGGCCCGAAAACTGCGCCTCGGTCGACTCGAGCGCGGCGTCGGGCATGTTGTTGACCAGGCCGACGACGACCGCGCTGTTGCGCCCGCGCCGCAGGGCGACCCTGCGCATCGGACTATATCCCTCGATTTCCGCCGACATGGGTTCTTTACATTGGGGTCGCAGACTCTCAGGCGATCCGACAGCCGCAATATTGCGGCGCATTATGGAGTCGCCTGCGGAATGCTTCTAACACAAAAACGAGTGGAGCCCGACTCGGGCGGTAGCTCGAAGGAACTACACGCCCGGCCGGGTGGGGTCGACGCCGGGCGCGGCGCTCTCGCGGAACGCGCCGAGCGCGTGGCGCAGGTGGCGGCGGCGCACGCGGCTGCCGTGGACAGCGCCGGGCGGTTCCCGCAGGAGTGCGTGGCGGCCCTCAAGGCCGAGCGGCTGCTCGGAATATTTGTGCCGAAGTCCCTCGGTGGAGAGGGCGCGAGCCTCGGTGAGGTGGCTGACGTCTGCTTCCTCCTCGGCCAGGCGTGCTCCTCGAGCGGCATGATCTATGCGATGCACCAGGTGAAGGTCGGCTGCATCACGCGCCACTACGGCGACCGGCCGCGGCTGGCGCAAATCCTGCGCTCCCTGTGCGCCGAGCAGCTGCTGCTCGCCTCCTCGACGACCGAGGGGCGGCGGGGGGGCGACATCCGCTCGAGCGAGGCGCCGATCGAGTATCGCGAGGACGGGCACATCAGTCTCGAGCGGCGCGCGAGCGTCATCTCCTACGGCGCCCACGCGGACGGCGTCGTCACCACGGCGCGCCGTGCGGCGGATGCCGCGCCCTCCGACCAGGTACTCCTCGCCCTCCTCAAGACCGACTACACGCTGACCCGCCTGCAGGGCTGGGATGCGCTCGGCATGCGCGGTACCTGCAGCGAGGGCTACACGCTCAGCGCCCACGCGCACGCGGGGCAGATCCTGGCCGACCCCTACGAGTTGATCCATGCGCGCACCATGGTGCCGTTCGCGCATCTTCTGTGGGGCTCGGTGTGGGCGGGCATCGCCGCGGGGGCGACGCAACGCGCACAGGCCTTCATCCGCAACGCGATGCGGCACGGCAACGGGCAGCTGCCTCCGGGGGCGCCGCAGTTCACCCGCGCGCTCACGACCCTGCGGACGCTGCGCGGCATGCTGTCGAGCTCGCTGCGCCGCTACACGCAATGCATGGATGACCCGCAGGCGCTCGACAGTCTCGACTTCCAGACTCTGATCACGCTTACCAAGGTCGAGTCATCCGAGCTGGCGGCCGCGACGGTGATGAGCGCCATGCGCGCCTGTGGCCTCGCGGGCTATCGCAATGACGGCGACTACAGCATCGGGCGATTCCTGCGCGACGTGCTGTCCTCGCCCGTCATGATCAACAACGAGCGCATCCTCTCGAGCCTCGCCGCCTCTGCGCTCGTCAGCCCGATTCCGCGGTTCCTGAGCGAATGACCGGCAAATCACCCGGAGCGTGCCCCGAATATGAGCGCACCACAGGCCGATAACTCCGATCCGGCGGCTGATCCGCTGGCCGGCATTTCATCCGAGCTCTTTGTGCGACTCGGCGCCGACGGGGTCTACGCCCGCACGGCGCTCTACGAGGGTGTGATGGAGCGGCTGGTGGCGCTCGTGGACCGGTTGCGCGAGGAGGGCGCCGAGGCGCTGCGCTTTCCCCCGGTCATGAGCCGCAAACAGCTCGAGAGGTCCGGCTATCTCAGGAGCTTTCCCAACCTCCTCGGGTGTGTGTGCACGATGCACGGGAGCGAGGCGGCGATCCGCGCCGCCGTGGAGCGTTGCGAGAGCGGCGATGACTGGACCGCCGCGCTTGCGCCGGCGGACCTGGTGCTGACCCCCGCCGCCTGCTATCCGCTGTATCCGCTCGTCGCCGCGCGCGGGCCGCTGCCGGCGGCGGGGCTGCTTTTCGATGTGGCGGCCGACTGCTTCCGGCGCGAGCCCTCGCGCTCACTCGACCGCCTCCAGTCCTTCCGCATGCGCGAATTCGTGCGCCTCGGCTCGCCCGAGGACATCACGGCGTTCCGCGAGCGCTGGGTCGCGCGCGCGCGCGAGCTCGCGGTCGAGCTCGCTCTGCCGCACACGATCGAGATCGCGAACGACCCCTTCTTCGGCCGTGTGGGGCAGGTGATGGCGGTGAGCCAGCTGCAGCAGTCCCTGAAATTCGAGCTGCTGATCCCGTACTTCGCCGGCGCCAGGCCCACGGCCTGCATGAGCTTCAACTATCACCGCGAGCACTTCGGGCAGGCCTGGGGCATCAAGGAGGGCGGTGGGGCGCCAGTGCACACCGGCTGTGTAGCCTTCGGCCTCGATCGCCTGGCGGTCGCGCTCTTTGCCCGCCACGGCCTCGACACCGGCCAATGGCCGCGCTCAACCCGGCGGGCGCTCTCCCTGTGACCGGGCGCTGAGCGAGCCGGACACCCGCGCGCGCACCGTGCCACTCGATCCGGCCGCCCGGCGCTTCCTCGACAGGCTCGCTGCGTCCGGGGCCTCGGGCACGCCCGCTGCCGCAATCGAGGAGCGGCGCCACTCGCTCGCCGGGCTCCTGAGCTTCTCGGGACGTCCGAAGGCCGTCGGCAGCATCGAGAACCGCACGCTCCCGGGGCCCGCTTCGGCACTGAAAGTGCGGATCTACAGTCCCCTGGGCGCTCTCCCGCGGCAGGTGCTCCCCGGACTCCTCTACTTTCACGGCGGGGGATTCGTTGCCGGGACGCTCGACACGCACGACGGGATTTGCCGCGCGCTCGCGGGAGCCTCTGGCTGCCGGCTCCTTTCCGTCGACTACCGGCTGGCTCCCGAGCACCCCTTTCCAGCCGCCGTCGCCGATGGCTGCGCCGCGCTCACCTGGGCGGCCGCGCACGCGCCCGAGCTCGGCCTCGACGAGGAGCGGCTAGTGGTCTGCGGCGACTCGGCCGGCGCAACCCTGGCGGCAGTGGTATGTCAGCTGGCCGCCGCGGCCGGACAGCGCGGTGTCGCGGGCCAGTTCCTGCTCTGCCCGATCATGGATTACGCGGGAGAAAGCGAGTCCCGCCGCACTCTGGCACAGGGCTACCTGCTGGAGCACGCTACGCTCGAGCACGACCTGCGCAACTACCTTCCCGCGGGCGCTGACCGCGCCGACCCGCGGATCTCACCACTGCGCGCGGCATCGTTGGCCGGGCTGCCGCCGAGTTGCGTGCACACCGCCGAGTTCGACCCGCTGCGCGACGAGGGGGCCGCTTACAGCGAGCGCCTGCGGGCGGCGGGCGTGGCGAGCACCTACCGCTGCCACCCCGGTATGATCCATCTGTTCTATGGCTTGGGGGCGCTGATACCGTACGCCGACATGGCGTTCGGCCTCATGGGTGCGGACGTGCGCGCGCTGCTGGCGAGGTGATACCGTGTCGGGGGGTGCACGATGAGTGAACGCCGCCAGGTCGAGGAGCTTCTGCGGGGATTGCACGCCGCGCGGCTCGAGGGGAGCCTCGAGGGTCTGTGCGCGCTGTTTGCCCCCGAGGCGGGGATGCGCATCCAGGGCACGAGCGATGGCAAGCCGATCATGGTCGGCGCGAGCGGCATCGGCCAGATCCGCCCCTGGCTCGCGATCCTCGTCAAGACTTTCAGACTCGCGGAGTACAAGCTGCTGTCGCTGACCATCGAGGGTGAACGGGCGGTGGCACACTGGCGCGCGGACGTGCATTCGAAGATCACCGGCGCCCTGGTGCCGACCGAGCTGGTCGATCTCGTAGAAGTGCGCGGCGGGCGCATCGTCTCGTACGTCGAATTCTTCGTGCCGGGCTGACTTCCGGCCCGCGGCGCTCACTCGTCTTTGTAGACGAGCAGCATCGAGGCGTTCTTGCCCGCGATGCGGTCATTCGAAATCATGAGCGACGCCGACAGCACGTCGCGGTAGTGGCGGCCGACGCTGTAGGGGGAGTCATTGCGGTAGCCGGCAAGCCCGGTGATCTGCAGCGCCTCGTGCACGATCTGCGGCGCGGCTCGTGCGGCGGCGATCTTGAGGTTGTTGAGCCTGAGCGCCCAGCCGATCGAGAGCAGCTCCTGCATTCCCGCGGCGCCGAGCGCGCCGAGCTCGTCGAACTCGGTGGCGAGCGAGAGCCAGTGTTGGCGCATCGACTGCAGCCGCGCCGACACGTCGGCGAGCCGCAGCGCCCCCGGCGGTACCGCACCGGGATTGCGCCGCGCCGCGGCGCGCACGAACTCTCCGGCGCGTGCCACCGCGTCCGCGGCGACACCCCACCACAGGCTCGACCAGAGTATGTGCGAGTAGGGCACCATGGTTTGTGCCGAGGAGTCGGCGAACGACCCGGGGACGATCTGGGCTTGCGGGCCGTGCGCGACGAGCCTGAAGCCGGGGCTGCAGGTGCCGCGCATGCCGAGCGCGTCCCAGCCCGTGGTCTGGGTGAGGGTGTAGTCGCCCTTGCGCACCAGCACCAGGAGCTGGTCCGATCCCGGGGCCTGCGGCCCGCGGCGGCAGGTAACCAGGATGCCGTCGGCGTACTCGCAGTAAGACCCCGTGGTCGCATCCTTCTCGAGCGTGAAGCCGTCAGCGCGGCGCTCGAGCGCGCAGATGCTCATGCGCGTCTCCCCGAAGGTGCCGTTCTCGGAGGTCAGCGAGGCGAGCAGGTACTGCCGCGCGGCGAGCTCGCGCAGGTAGTCGCGGAAGAACGCCGAGTCTGCCGCGTGCCGTACCAGGCACGCGACCTGGGAGTAGTGCATGGCGAGCACCATCGCACTCGCGCCGCAACCCCGGGCCAGGGTCGAGCAAAGAGCCGCGAGCTCACGCATGCTGGCGCCGGCACCGCCGAGCGCGGCCGGCACGGGCGCCGAGAGCAGTCTCGCCGCCCTCAGGGCCTCGAGACTCTCGTGCGGAAAGCGGCTGCGGGCATCGACGTCGTCGGCGTGGCGTGCGGCAACCTCGGTGGCAATCGCGCGCACGGCGGCGAGCTGCGCCTGGGCAGTCATTCCGTGTACCCGGGCGAGTTGAGCGGCGGCGGGCCGGGATCGGTCTCGCGGATGATGCTGCGCAGCGCTTGTTTGAGCAGCTGCGCCTCCTCGAAGCCGAGGTTGTTCTCGGCGTGCGCCTCGATGGCCTTGGCAGCCGCCACCAGCTCGATCACGACGCGCCGGCCGTCCTCGGTGAGGGTGACGCGGGCGCCCGGGTCGTTGCTGCCGTGCAGCTGCGCGAAACCCGCGGCCGCAAGTCCCGCCACCAGCTCGTAGGTCACGCGCGTACCCGTACGCCACAGGATCTGGTCGAGATCGGCCACGGTGCAGTTGTCGCGCACCCCGAGAATGCTCAGGACGAACCATTGCCACTCGGTGAGGCCGTGGCGCTCGAGATCGCGCCTCAGGCCGAGAAACAGCTGAAAGTGGGCGCGTCCCACGAGAAAGATGAGGAAGTCCTCGCTGAAGCTGCTGTCCGGCTCGCTCGCCTCGGACCCAGCGGCGGCGCGCGGCTTGGCGACCGCCTGCGCATAGCGCCCACCGTGAAAAACGAGCGGCGGACGCTCGAAGTGATCGAAGGACTCCACCTCGCCGATGAAAACGACGTGGTCGCCGCCTTCGTACTTGACGGCGGTGCGGCACTGAAAGCGCGCCGAGCAGCCATCGAGGAGGGGGATGCCGCCGCGGCCGCGCTCAATGGTGAGCCCCGAGAACTTGTCCGCTCCGCGCAGCGCAAAGGTGTGTGACAGCTCCTCCTGCGCCGCCGCCAGCACGTGCACCGCGAAGTAGCTGCTCTCGAGGAAGGCCGGGAGGCTCCGGGCGGTCTTGGCGAGGCTCCACAGCACCATCGGTGGCTCGAGCGACACGGAATTGAAGCTGTTGGCGGTGAGGCCGACGTCCACACCCGCACGGGTGCGGGTGGTCACGATGGTCACACCGGTAGCAAACGCTCCGAGCGCCTCGCGGAACTGGCGGACACGGGTGTCGGGGGCCTCGGAATCCAATAGCTTCATTGTGCGCTCGGGCGGCGCCCCTTAGACTTGATCTCAAAGGTTGCGATGATACGCAAAAGCGCCGGCAGCGACCTGCAGCCCTTCAACGGGCTCACCCCCGAGGTGGTGCTGGATGCGGCCGCCGCGGCCGGACTCGATCCGGACGGACGGCTGTTCGCTCTCAACAGCTATGAGAACCGCGTCTACCAGCTGCACGGAGCGCACCATCCGCTGGTGCTCAAGTTCTATCGTCCGGCGCGCTGGAGCGATGCGCAGATCGCCGAGGAGCATCAGTTTACGGCGGAACTCGCCGCCGCCGAGCTCCCGGTCGCCGCCCCGCTCGCGGTCGGCGGCGCGACGCTCATCCGCTACCGCGAGTTCCGCTTCGCCTGCTTCCCCTGGCTGCGCGGCCGTGCCCCCGAGCTCGACGCGCCCGAGGCCCGGCAGCTCCTCGGCAGGACGCTGGCGCGGGTCCACCAGGTAGGCATGCGGCGACCTTTCGTGGTGCGGCCTCGCATCGGCATCGAGCGCCTCGGGTGGCAGGCGCGTTCGCAGGTGCTCGCCAGCGAGCTCCTGCCCGAAGCGCTCAGCGAGCGTTACTCCTCCGTGAGCGGCGCGCTGCTCGAGCGCGTGATGGCAGGCTTCGCCGCGGCCGGCAGCGCCGCCGAGATCCGGGTGCACGGCGACTGCCATCTCGGCAACCTCCTCTGGAACGAGCACGGACCGGCCTTCGTCGACCTCGACGACTGCGGGATGGGCCCGCGGGTGCAGGACCTGTGGATGATGCTGTCGGGACCGCCGGCGGAGCAGCAGCGCCAGTGGGGAGAAATCCTCGAGGGCTACCAGCAGTTCGCGGACTTCGACCTGCACGAGCTCGCGCTCATCGAGCCGCTGCGCGCGCTGCGCATGCTGCACCACGCGGCCTGGGTGGCGCACCGGTGGAGCGATCCGGCCTTTCCCCGCGCCTTCCCCTGGATCGGCGAGCCCCGCTACTGGGAGGGGTACATCCAGGATCTGCTCGAGCAGATCGAGGCGATCGAGGATCCCCCGCTGCTGCGGGGCGGGACCTGAACTGCGCACGTGCGCCGGAGCCCACTCCTGAGGTAACGTCCGTAAGCGTATGCGACACCTCCACCTTTTGCCTGGCACGCTCGCCCTCGGCCTGGTGCTGGCCGCCGTCGGCTGCGGCTCGCAGAGCGAGCCGGCCCCCACGCAGGCCAAGGCGGCGGCCCCCGTCAAGAAGGCCGCCTCTCCCGCCGACTCACTGTCCCCGTATCTGGTTTCCGCGGTGACGACCGCCAAGGGCGGGGCGTCACTGTTGCAGGTGAAGTTCGAGGTCGGCGCGCGCCCGCTGGTTGGCGATCCGGTCGACGTGGACCTCGTGATCGTGCCGCAGGCCGACCACATCGAGGAGATCTCCGGGACGGTGCAGGGCGATGAGGGCCTGGAGGTCGTGAGCGGCGGCGCCATTCCGCCGGCGGAGAAGCCCCTCTTCGGCACGCCAATTCATCACAGCCTCAAGGTGCGGGCCAGGCGCGATGGGATCTTCAGCCTGAGCGCAGCGCTGACAGTCCAGGCCGAGGGCCAGACGCTCGCGCCGGTCTACTCCCTGCCACTCATCGCCGGAAATGGCCTGGCCGAGGCGCCGGCGAACAACCCGGCGGCTCCCCGCAGTTCTGCGAAGCCGCCGCCGACCGCTGCGGCGAAATAAACCTCTTCGAACCCTCGAGAATCGGGAGTGCTTCACGGGCCGCTTCCGGGAGCCCCCGTATGATGCCAATCGGGCCTAATTGACCTAATTATGTCAAACACCCGGACCATGAGGACGCTCGTTGAGCCCCAGGAGGCGATTCCCGGGCAGACGACGACTCTCGTGCGGGGGGATCCGCATCCGGGCGACGGCTCCGATCTGCACCCGGCCCTGCGTGCCCAGCTGCGGGAGCTGGAGCTGCGGACCGGGAACGACAGCCCCGATCTCGGGATGCTGCTCAAGCTCATCAACGACCACTATTACACCGCCGACCGCGAGCGGCGCGGCATCGTCGAGTCGATGCGACTCATGGCGGATGAGGCGCGCGCGCTCGCGCTCGAGGCACACGAGGAGAGCTCGGAGCACCTGCAGGTCATTCTAGATCACATTAAAGATGTCGTACTCGCGCTCGACGAGGACGGCGTCATCCGCACCTTCAACCCGACCGGCGAGCGCGTGTTCGGCTATGACGAGGCGGAAGTCATCGGGCAGCGCATCGACCTGTTGCTGCCGAAGCTCGCCGACGGCGAGACCATTCCCGAGGCGTTGCAGCGTTACGCGGCGAGCACCGGCGACACCGGGCTCGATCTCCAGGCGCGCGAGCTATGGGCGCGGCGCAAGGACGGCGAGAGTTTTCCGGCGGAGATAGCGGTCAGCAAGGCGCCGCTCACGCGGCGCGAGATGTTCGTGCTGTGCCTGCGCGACGTTACCGAGCGGCGCGAGTCCGAGCAGGCGGTGCGCGAGAGCGAGGCGCGCTATCGGCTGCTCGTCGACCACGCGCCCGAAGCGATCGTGGTGCTCGACGTAGACAGCGGCCGCTTCGTCGACGCCAACGTCAACGGCCAGAAGCTCTTCGGCCTCGACCGTGCCCGCCTTCTCGAGGTAGGGCCGGTGGAGCTTTCCCCGCCGCGGCAGCCCGACGGGGCTCCCTCGGCAGAGCGCGCGCGTGCCCACGTCCAGCGGGCGCTCGAGGGCGAGTCGCCGGTGTTCGAGTGGTCGCACCAGAACGCCGCAGGGCGCGAGATCGTCTGCGAAGTGCGCCTGGTACGGCTGCCGAGCGGCACCCGCCGCCTGGTGCGCGGCAGCATTGCCGACATCTCCGAGCGCAAGCGCACGGAGCGCGTGGCCGCCGCGGAGCGCGAGGTCTTCGAACAGATGACGCGCAACGCCTCGCTCCCGCAGGTGCTCGCCTCGGTCACGAGCCTGGTGGAGTCGGCGGGCGTCGGCACGGTGTGCTCGGTGAGCGTGCTCGCCGAGGGTGGCGGCGCATTCGCTTACATGGTCGCCCCGCACCTGCCCGACGCGCTGCGCAGAGCGCTCGAGCACTCGGGCATCGACATCCGCAACGGTTCGTGCGCGGCCGCCGTGTACCTCGGCCGCCAGGTGCTGGTGCCCGACGTCGGCAAGGATCCCTTCTGGCACGAGCGGCGCGCGGTGGCGCTCGCCGCGGGGCTGCGCGCCTCCTGGTCCACACCCATCAAGGGGGCCGGCGGGAGCGTCCTGGGATCGCTCGGGTTGTACCGCGCGGATCCGGGCCTGCCCGCGCAGCACGAGTCGCAGCTCATGGCGCGCGCCGCGCAGCTCGCCGGAATCGCGATCGAGCGGCGGCTCGCCGAGGGAGCGCTGCGCGACAGCGAGGCGAAGTTCCGCGGCCTGTTCGAGAGTATCGCCGAGGGCGTGTACCAGAGCGGCCGCGACGGGCGGCTGCTGTCGGTCAATCCCGCCTTCGTGTCCATGATGGGCTACGACAGCGCCGCGGAGCTCTACGCGCTGCCGAGCGCGGCCGCGCTCTACTGGGACCCGGCCGACCGCGCGGAATTCTCCCGGCGCATCGAGGCCGAAGGCGAGATGCGCGACGCGGAATTCCTCATGCGCCGCCGTGACGGGCAGCAACTCGTGATCCTCGAGAACGCGCGCCCGATGCGCGACGCCGCGGGGCACATCAGTGGCTACGAGGGCACGATCGTCGATATCACCGCCCGCAAGCGCGCCGAGCAGGCCGTGTTCGCCGAGAAGGAGCGGGCCCAGGTGACGCTGCAGTCGATCGGCGACGCGGTGATCTCCACCGACGCCGAAGGGCGCATCGAGTACCTGAACCCCGTGGCCGAGAGCCTCACGGCCTGGAGCCTGGCCGAGGCGCGCGGTCAGCCCCTCGGCGCGGTGCTGAAGCTCGTCAACGAGCTCACCCGCGAGCCGATCGGGAATTCGCTCGCTGGCGCCCTGCGGCGCGGTGAGAGCGGCGGTGCCAGCGACCATGCGGTGCTCATTACGCGCGCCGGGAACGAGGTCGCGATCCAGGAGTCGGCGGCGCCCATCTCCGACCGCGCCGGCCGGGTGATCGGCGCGGTGGTGGTTTTCCACGACGTGACCAAGGAGCGGCGGTTGAAGCGCGCGCTCGCCTACCAGGCAAGCCACGACGCGCTCACCGGACTCATCAACCGGCGCGAGTTCGACAACCGCTTGCACGCGGCGCTGCTCTCCGCGCAGCGCGGCGAGGGCGCGTACGCGCTGCTCTACATCGACCTCGACCAGTTCAAGGTGGTGAACGATACCTGCGGCCACCAGGCCGGCGACCGCCTGCTGCGCGACGTGACGGGCATCCTGCAGATACGGGTACGCGCCACCGACACCATCGCGCGCCTCGGGGGCGATGAGTTCGGGGTGCTGCTCGAGAGCTGTGGCCCTGAGCAGGCCGCGCGCGTCGCCGAAGGCATTCGCCACGCGATCCACGATTTCCGCTTCGTGTGGGGCTCGAGCACTCTGTCGGTGGGAGCCAGCATCGGCATCGTGCAGATACGGGCCGAGACCGAGAACATCACCCGGGTGATGAGCGCCGCCGACATCGCCTGCTACGCGGCCAAGGACGCGGGGCGCAACCGCATTCACGTCTACGAGGCCGACGGCGTCTCGCACCGCCATCGCGAAATGCACTGGGTGTCGCGCGTCACCCGTGCGGCGGAGGAAAACCGCTTCGAGCTCTACTTTCAGCCGATCGTGCCGCTCGGCTCCGCCACCGGGCCGGGCTTCCACGAGCTCACCGTGCGACTGCGCGACGGCGGTGAGCTGGTGCCGCCGTCCGAGTTCATCCCGGCGGCCGAGCGCTACAACGTCATGCCGGTGATCGACCGCTGGGTGGTGCGGCGTGCGCTCGAGCTGCTGATGGAGCGTCAGCGCCTGGGCGCGCGGCTGCCGATGCTCGCCGTAAACCTGTCGGGGACCTCGCTCAACGAGCAGTCGTTCGTCGATTTCGTCCTGCAGAGCGTCAGCGAGCCGGCGATCGCCGCCGCGTTGTGCTTCGAGATCACCGAGACCGCGGCGGTCACCAGCCTCTCCAACGCGCGCTTTCTCATGAGCGAGCTCAAGCAGCGCGGCTGCAAGTTCTCGCTCGACGACTTCGGCACCGGCGTGTCCTCGTTCGTATACCTGAAGAGCCTGCCGGTGGACTTCCTGAAGATCGACGGCCAGTTCATCAGCCACGTCACCGAGGATCCGGTGAACCGCAGCATGGTGGAGGCCATCGGCAAGGTCGGCCGCGCGCTCGGGATCGCGACCGTGGCCGAGGGCGTGGAGTCCCAGGCCGTGCTCGATGAGCTCAAGCGCATCGGCGTCGATTTTGCCCAGGGGTTCTATCTGGCGCGGCCGTTGCCGCTCGCGCAGCTGCCCACGGAGTGAAGTCCGCCAAAATCGCGCAGGCGATTTCGGCCAATGGACTACAATGCGCGCCGTTCGCACTCTCGCGGGGCTTCCGTGCAGAATTCTCCCGGCATTCGCGCGCGCGCCGTTCGCGGCGGCGCCCTGGCGGCCGTCGCGCTGTCACTCATAACTCCGGCACTGGTCCCGCGCGCCGCGGCGCGCCCCTCAGAGCCGCCGCCAGCCACCGACGAGCAGATCGCCGCGCAGCTGCGCGATGAGGCGCTCGCCGGGCAGGACCTGGCCTGGGACTGGGTGAGCGAGCTCACGACACGGTTCGGCCCGCGCCCCGCCGGCTCGGACAGCGAGCACCAGGCGGCCGAATGGGCCGCGGCGCGCCTGAAGGAGCTGGGCTTCGCCAACGTACACATCGAGAGCTTTCCGATTACCGCCTGGGTGCGCGGCGCGGAATCGGCACAGATCGTGACACCGGTCAGCCAGCCGCTCGTGGTAGCGGCACTGGGAGAGTCCCCGCCCACACCCCCGGGCGGACTCGAAGGGGAGGTGGTGATTTTTCCCACCTTCGCTGATCTGAAGGAAGCGCCACCGGCCTCCCTCACCGGCAAGATTGCCTTCGTGGCCGCGCGCATGGTGCGCGTGCAGGATGGCGCCGGCTACGGAGCGGCGGTCGAGGCGCGCGGCGGCGGGCCCGCCGAGGCGGCGAAGCGCGGGGCGATTGCCTTCGTGCTGCGCTCGGTGGGCACCGACAGCAACCGCCTCCCCCACACCGGGACGACGGACTACGTCGACGGCCGCGTGCCGCTGCCTGCGTTCGCGCTCGCGGCGCCCGATGCCGATCAGATCGAGCGCCTGGCCGCGCTCGGCGAGAAGGTACGCATCCGGCTCTTCTCGAGCGCCTCCTACGTGAAGGACGCCCACTCGCAGAACGTCGTCGCGGACGTCCCCGGGCGCATGCACCCCGAGGAATTCGTGCTGCTCGGGGCGCACCTCGACAGCTGGGACCAGGGGACGGGGGCGATCGACGACGGCACGGGGACGGCGATCGTCACGGCCGCCGCGCAGCTGATCCTCGATCTGCCGCATCGCGCACCCAGGCGCACCGTGCGCGTCGTGCTCTTCGGCTCCGAGGAGGTAGCTCAGCCGGTTGCGCCCTTTGGAGCCTGCGGCGGTCACGCCTATGCCGAGGGCCACAAAGCCGAGCTGCCGCGCCACGTGCTCGCCGGGGAGAGCGACTTCGGCACCGATCGTGTCTACTCGCTCGCGCTGCCGGAAGCGGTCGCCAAGAGCGAGTTCGCGACCCGCGTGCTGCGCGTGCTGCGGCCGATCGGCGTGCTGGCCGCGCGCGAGCCCGCGCGACATGCCGGCACCGACGTCGGCCCGGCGGTCGAGGCCGGCGTGCCCGCGTTCGCACTGCTGCAGGACGGCTCGCACTACTTCGACATCCACCACACCGCCGACGACACCCTCGACAAGGTCGACCGCGAGCAGCTCGATCAGAACGTGGCCGCGTGGGCGGCGCTCGTGTGGCTCGCGGCGGACGGCGAGGTCGATTTCCGCCCCAAGGCGCCCGCGCATGAGTGAGGAGATTCTCAAGTCCTGTGCCGAGGGTGTGTGCGAGCTGCGCTTCGACCGCCCGGAGAAGCGCAATGCCGTCACTCATCGGATGTACCAGGCGCTCGCGGCCGGCCTGCACGCGGCCGAGGCCGACGAGGCGGTACGCGTGGTGCTGCTGTCGGGGGCCGGGGCGAGCTTCTGCGCCGGCAACGACCTCAACGACTTCGTGAGCGGGCCGCCGTTCTCGAGCGCACACCCGGTGATGGACGTGCTGCGCACGCTCGCGACCTTCGACAAGCCGCTGCTCGCGGCCGTGCACGGGCCGACGGTCGGCATCGGCGTCACGATGCTCCTGCACTGCGATCTGGTGGTGGCGGCGCAGGGCACGCAGCTCATCATGCCGTTCGTGGCGCTCGGGCTGGTGCCGGAGGCGGGCAGCTCGCTGCTGCTGCCGCGGCTCGTCGGCCAGCAGCGCGCGGCGGAGCTGCTGCTGCTCGGTGAGCCGCTCGATGCCGCAGCCGCTGAACGGCTCGGGCTGGTGAACCGCGTGGTCGCGCCGGACAAGCTCCTCGATGAGGCGCGCGCGCTCGCGCAGCGCCTGGTACGGCAACCGGCCGAGGCACTGCGCGCCACGCGGCGGCTGCTGCGGGGTGACACGGCCGAGCTGCGCGCGCGCATCGAAGCGGAGGCGCAGGTGTTCGGCGCCCGGCTCAAGTCCGCGGAGTTTCTCGCTCAGGTGCGGGCGCTGCTCGGCAAGGGCCGTCCTTAGGCGCGCGGTCCGAAGGACGCCATGCCCGCCTACGCCTTCGAGGGATTCACGCCGGTGGTGGACGCGCGCGCCTTCGTGCATCCGCAGGCGGTGCTGATCGGCGACGTCAGCGTGGGTCCCGACTGCTACGTGGCGCCCGGTGCCTCGCTGCGCGGGGACTTCGGCCGCATCATTCTCGGCGCGGGCTCCAACGTGCAGGACAACTGCGTGCTGCACAGCTTCCCGGGCCAGGACGTGCTGCTCGAGGAGGGCAGTCACGTGGGCCACGGGGCGGTGCTGCACGGCTGCCGCGTGCGCCGCGGTGCGCTCATCGGTATCCACGCCGTGGTCATGGATGATGTCGTCGTCGGCGAGGAGGCTTTTGTGGGTGCGGCCAGTTTCGTGCGCGCGGGGTTCGTCGTGCCGCCGCGCACTCTCGTCACCGGGGTGCCGGCACGCGTGGTGCGTGAGCTGAAGCCCGAGGAGCTCGCCTGGAAGGCGACCGGCACGCGGGAGTATCAGGAGCTCGCCGCGCGCTGTCTCGCGACGCTGCGTGAAGTGACTCCGCTTGCCGCTCCCGAGCCGGGCCGGCCGGTACGCCCGGGCAGCGCGACTGTGCCGCTACATACCATCGAGCGCGGGAAGTAGCCTCACTCCGTGGACGGCGGGTCGGAGCGGTCCGGGTGCAGGATGGCGAACGTCGCGGGGATGCGCGCGTAGAAGAGCCGCACCGCGTGCGGCTCGAGATGCGCGAGGAAGCGCTGCGCCTCGTCCGCGGTGACGATGAACTCCACTTCCACGGTGAGCGTGCCGGCGAGCTCGAAGAAGTGGCTCTCGTGCAGCACATGGTGGCGGCCGAAGCCCGCCATGGCGCGGAATGCCGAGCCGCCGCGGATTCCGAAGCGGTTGGCCTCCTCGAGCAGCCACTCCCACACCGGCCGCCCGCGATAGCGTTGCCCCTCGTGTACGTAGAATCTGAGAAACGAGCCTTCCATCGTGCGCTCCGGGGCCTTAAGCCCTCAGCTTCGTACCCACACGACCGTGCCGATGCCCGCGAGCGTCATGAGGAGCGACCCGACGAGATGCGCGGCGGCGGCGGCGAGCGCCCAGGTGGCGCGGCCCTGTTGCAGGAGCGTCACGAGCTCGGCGGAGAAGGTCGAGAAGGTGGTGAGCCCGCCGCAGAATCCGGTGATCACCAGCAGCCGCCACTCGGGCGCGACCGCGGTATAGGTCGCGAAGAACGCCACCGCTACCCCGACCACGTAGCCGCCGATGAGATTCGCCGCGAGCGTGCCGGGCGGGATGGGGGGAAAGTGCGCGTTGAGCCGTGCGCCGAGCCACCAGCGCAGCAGCGCCCCGAGGCTCGATCCCAGGCTGACCGCGACGATCGATCTCCACATGGGGTGAGCTTGTACCTTGGGGCGCAGGGCGCACGCAACCGCGTGCAGTATGCTCTCGCACCATGACCGAGTACCCGACCCGAGCCGCAACGCTGCTCCTGCTCGCGCTGGCCGCGCTCGCGGGCGGCTGCTCGCGCGAGGCACGCGAGCAGGCGGCGGACGAGCGCTTCCGTGGCATCTACGAGGCCGAGTGGCGCTGGCGCCGGGAGGAGCTGCCGGGCGTCGAGGACAGCAACCAGCCGCTCGCCGATCACCTGCCGAAGGTCGACCCGGCCTCGCAACAGCGGCGGCTCGAGTACTGGGAGGCGACGTACGCCAAGGTGAATGCGCGCGCGCGCGAGGATCTCTCCCCCGGCGAGCAGGTGAACTACGACATCTACCGCGCGCAGCTTGAGGTGCTGATCGACAATCAGCGCTTCCGCGACTTCGAGATGCCGGCCAACTCCGACTCGAGCTTCTGGACCAGCCTCGGCTACACGGCACGGCGGCCGTTTCGCACGCTGACCGACTATGAGCATTGGATCGCGCAGATGCGCGACATCCCGCGCTACTTCGCCGAGCAGATGGGCGAGATGCGCGCGGGACTCAAGCGCGGCTTCACGCCGCCGCGCGTCACGCTCGAGGGGCGCGACGCCTCGATCACGGCGGTCACCAATGCGCCCCCGGAGGGGAGCCTGTTCTACACACCCTTCAGGGAGATGCCGGGCATCGCCCCGGAGAAGCAGGCGGCGTTGCGCGCCGCGGCCGTCACGACCATCCGCGACGTCGTGCAGCCTGCGTACGTGAGGCTCCTTGAGTTCCTGCGCGCCGAGTACCTGCCCGGCGCGCGCACCACGCTCGCGGCCGAGGCGCTTCCTGAGGGCAAGAGCTACTACCGCGCCAAGATCCGCGAGTTCACCACCCTCGACATGGACCCCGAGGCCATTCATCAGCTCGGGGTGCGCGAGGTCGAGCGGCTGCACGCGGCGATGCTCGAGCAGATGCATGCCACCGGCTTCAGCGGCGACTTCGCGCAGTTCCTCCACTTCCTGCGCAGCGACGCGCGCTTCTACGCTAAGACGCCGCAGGAGCTGCTGATGCGCGCGGCCTGGATAGCCAAGGTGTTCGACGGCAAGGCCTCGACCTATTTCGGCTACCTGCCACGGGCGCGCTTTGCGATCAAGCCGGTCCCGGACGACCTCGCGCCGTTCTACACCGCAGGCCGCGGTGGTGCGGGCGTGTACCTGCTCAATACCTACGACCTGCCGAGCCGCCCGCTCTACAACCTCGCGGCGCTCACGCTGCACGAGTCCGCGCCGGGACACGCGTTCCAGATCCCGATCGCGATGGAGCAGAAGGGTCAGCCCGAGTTCCGCCGCCACAGCTACATCTCAGCCTATGGCGAGGGCTGGGCGCTCTACTGCGAGAAGCTCGGTGAGGAGATGGGCATGTACGAGACGCCCTACGACCGCTTCGGCATGCTCGGCTACCAGATCTGGCGCGCGGCCCGGCTGGTGGTCGATACCGGGGTGCACGCCGAGGGCTGGACGCGCGAGCAGGCGCTCGACTACCTGCGTGAGTACACCGCCTTGCCCGAGCGCGAGATCGGCACCGAGGTGGACCGCTACATCGCCTGGCCGGGACAGGCGCTGTCGTACTATCTCGGCGAGCGCGCCATTCTCGAAGGGCGCACGCGCGCCGAGCAGGCACTCGGTGAGCGCTTCAACATCCGCGCCTTCCACGACGCGGTGCTCGAGCTCGGCTCGGTGCCGCTGCCGGTGCTGACGGCGCGGATCGAGCGCTTCATCGCTGCAGGCGGCAAGGGACCCTATCCGGACATGGAGTAGCGCGCCGGCTGGATATAGGATAGCGGCGCTTGTTCATTTCTCACGGAGAAGGGGAGCCCTATGAGACGTACAACCTGGGTAGTGGCAGTGGGCGCAGCGCTCGCGGTTCTGGCCGGCCCGGCGGTCTTGGCGCAGGCCGGGGACGCGGCCGCGGCAGCCAAGCCTGCCAACAGCCAGCAGGAGAAGATGAAGAGCTGCAACACCGAGGCGACCACCAAGGGATTGCACGGCGCCAACCGCAAGAGCTTCATGAGCAGCTGCCTGTCGGGCGAGGCCGCGGCCAAGCCCGCCAACAGCCAGCAGGAAAAGATGAAGAGCTGCAACGCCGAGGCGACCACCAAGGGATTGAAGGGTGTCGACCGCAAGAGCTTCATGAGCAACTGTCTCAAGGGCCCGGGATCTGCGGCGAGCAAGTAAACGCCTGCGCGCCGGCTCGCCTCGAGAGTGGGCCGGCGCCGTTTCCCATCGATGACCGAGGCGGGCGAATCCACGGCGAGCGGCGGCTGCACCTGCCGCGCGGTGCGCTTTCTCGTGCGGGGCAAGCCCCTCATCGTGCACTGCTGTCACTGCCGCTGGTGCCAGCGCGAGACGGGCACGGCGTTTGCGCTCAACGCGCTGATCGAGGCGGACCGGGTCACGCTGCTCGCCGGGGAACCCGAGGTGGTGTTGACGCCGAGCAACAGCGGTAAGGGCCAGAAGATCAGCCGCTGCCCGGTGTGCCGCATCGCCGTTTGGAGTAACTACGCCGGCGCTGGCGATGCGCTGCGCTTCCTGCGCGTCGGGACGCTCGATGACCCCGATGCCTTTCCTCCCGGCATCCACATCTTCACGGAGTCCAAACAGCCCTGGGTCGTGATTCCGGCCGGGGCGCGTGCGGTGAGCCAGTACTACAAGAGCGCCGAGGTCTGGAGCGAGGAGAGTCTGGCGCGCCGGCGCCTGCTGTTCGGTAAGGTATAGAGGAAGGGAATAGCAGAAGGATAAAAAACGATTATTCTTTAGTACCGGCCGGCCTCTACAATCCCGCGCCAGATGCGCAGCCCAACCCCAGCCGAGCAGTATCCATTCGCGGGCCAGCAGCTGCCCTGTTACGTCGCCGGTGAGTTCGTCCGCTCCGGCAGGAGTTTCCCCAACGTCAGCCCGGTCAACGGCCGGGTGATCGCCAGCGTCAGCGAGGCGGATGCGGCGCTGGTCGATCGTGCCGTGCAGGCGGGGAGGGCGGCGCTACGCGGGCCGTGGGGCCGCCTCACGGTGCAGGAGCGCTGCACGCTGCTGCGCAAGGTCGCCGACCGCATCGAGCAGCGCTTCGATGAGTTCCTCACGGCCGAGATCGCCGATTCCGGCAAGATGCTCGCGCAGGCGAAGTCTCTCGACATTCCGCGCGGCGCGGCCAATTTCCGCGCCTACGCCGATCTGGCGCTGGCGCGCGCCGCCGAATGCTACGAGATGGCCACCGCCGACGGGCGCGGCGCGCTCAACTACACCGTGCACAAGCCGGTCGGCGTCGTGGCGGCCATCGCCCCGTGGAACTTTCCCTTCCTGCTGCTCACCTGGAAGGTGGCGCCGGCACTGGTGTGCGGCAACGCCGTGGTCGCCAAGCCCTCCGAGGAAACCCCTTCCTCTGCGGTGCTGCTCGCTCAGGTCATGGACGAGGTCGGCATGCCCGCGGGCGTGTTCAATCTCGTGCACGGCTTCGGGCCCGCCGCGACCGGCGAGGCGCTGGTGAGTCACCCGGACGTCGCCGCCATCGCGTTCACCGGTGAGACCGCGACTGGAGCGGCCATCATGAAAAGCGCCGCGCCGACGGTGAAGGCGCTGTCCTTCGAGCTCGGCGGCAAGAATGCCGCGCTGGTGTTCGCAGACGCGGACTTCGATGCCGCGGTCGCCGGCACCATGCGCTCGGTGTTCTCCAACTGCGGGCAGGTGTGCCTGTGCTCCGAGCGCGTCTACGTCGAGCGGACGATCTTCGAGCGCTTCGTGGAGGCGCTCGCCGCGCGCGCGCGTGCGCTGCGCATCGGCGGCCCGTACGAGGACGCGGACCTGGGTCCGCTCATTTCACGGGCACACCGCGACAAGGTGCTCTCCTACTACCGCCTGGCGCGTGAGGAGGGGGGCGAGATCGTCTGCGGGGGCGGCGTGCCGCAGCTCGGCGACGAGCGGGACGCGGGCGCGTTCATCGAGCCGACCATCGTGCGGGGCCTGCCCGAGCAGGCGCGCTGCGTGCGCGAGGAGATCTTCGGACCCATCTGCCACGTGGCACCGTTTGATTCCGAGGTGGAAGCAGTGGGCCTGGCGAACGACACGCGCTACGGGCTGTGCGCGGCAGTGTGGACCTCGAACCTGCAGCGCGCCCACCGGGTGGCGCGGCAGATGGAAGTCGGCATCAGCTGGGTGAACGACTGGTACCTGCGGGACCTGCGCACCCCGTTCGGCGGCGCCAAGCTCTCCGGGATCGGACGCGAGGGCGGCATGCATTCACTCGGCTTCTTCTCCGAGCCGATGAACATCTGCGTGAAGCTGTGAGCGCGACCGCCGACAGCGGCGTGCTGGCGGGCAAAGCGCGCCCGCGCGGGGCCTTTCCGCACTTTCGCCGCGCCGGTGACTTCATCTTCGTCTCCGGCACCAGTGCGCGGCGCGCCGATGACTCGATCGCGGGCGAGGACATCCGCACGCAGACCCGCAGCGTCATCGAGAACATCCGCGACATTCTCGCCGCCGCTGGCGCCAGCCTCGCCGACGTGGTCGAGGTGAGCACCTTCCTGCTCAGCATGGACGACTTCGGGGGCTACAACGAGGTGTACGGCGAGTTCTTCGGCTACCAGGGGCCGGCGCGCACCACCGTGGCGGTGGCTGCGCTCCCGCACCCGCAGCTGCTGATCGAGATCAAGGCGGTCGCGTGGCGCCCGCGCGCCGTGACATGAGCGTCATCCGAGGAGGCCTCGAGCCGTGAGCATCGACATCCATACGCACTTCCTGCCGCGCACCTGGCCGGATCTCGCGGCGCGCTTCGGTACTCCCGACTGGCCGTGGATGCGGCACGGCCCGGGCGGCAAGGCGATGCTCATGGTGGGCGAGCGGGAGTTCCGCCCGGTCAGCCCCGCCTGCTGGGACGCGCGGCTGCGCCTCGAGGACATGGAGCGCGACGGAGTCGAGGTGCAGATCATGTGCGCCACGCCGCTGCTGTTCGCCTACCAGCGCCCGGCGGCGCACGCGCTCGAATGCGCACGCATCTTCAACGACGCGGCGCTCGAGATCTGCGCGCACGCACCGCGGCGCCTCAAGTCGCTGTGCCAGGTGCCGCTGCAGGACACCGAGCTCGCCTGCCGCGAGTTGAGCCGCGCCATGGACGACGGCCACGTCGGCGTCCATATCGGCAACCATGTCGGCGCGCGGGAGTTGAGCGACGAGGGGATCCTGACTTTTCTCAGGCACTGCGCCGCGGAGGGCGCCGCGGTGTTCGTGCATCCCTGGGACATGATGGCGCAGGAGCGCATGCCCAAGTACCAGCTGCCGTGGCTCGTGTCCATGCCGGCGGAGACGCAGCTGTCGATCCTGTGGCTGATCCTGTCGGGGGCGTTCGAGCGGCTGCCGCGCTCGCTGAAGCTTTGTTTCGCGCACGGCGGAGGCAGCTTTCCCTACCTGCTCGGGCGCGTCGACAACGCTTGGCGCAACCGCGACATCGTGCGCGAGGACTGCCCGCACCCGCCCTCGTCCTACCTCGACCGCTTCTCGGTCGACGGCGCGGTGTTCAGCGACGATGCGCTCGAGTTCCTGGTGCGGACCATGGGTGAGGATCGGGTGATGCTCGGGTCCGACTATCCCTATCCGCTCGGCGAGCAGCACGTCGGCAGCCTCGTGCGCGCACACCCCGCGCTCGCAGCGACGACGCGCCTCAAGCTCCTGCAGACGAATGCCGCGGCGTTCTTCGGCATCGAGACCGGACGGCCGACACCGGCCGGGAGCGGCGCGCGGTTGAGCGTCTAGAGCCCGACTCCCAAGGCGCGGGGCTGCGGGCGTGCGCGCGGCGGCCGAACCGCTATGATCCGCGGCCATGACATCGACCCGGCTCGAGCGCTGGATTACCCGTAAGTTTCGTCTGCGGCACCTCGAGCTAATCGCCGAGCTCTACGACTGCCGCAGCATCCTCAAGGCTTCCAAACGCCTGAGCCTCACCCAGCCGACGGTCACCAAGGCACTGCAGGACGTGGAATCGACGCTCGGAGTGAGGCTCTTCGAGCGCAGCAACCGCGGGCTCGAGCCGACCCCCTACGGCGAGATTTTTGCGCGCCACGCCAAGATCGTGCTCGCACAGCTGCGGCACGCGGCCGAGGAGCTGGAGGGACTGCGTGCCGGCTACAGCGGCAGGGTCACGGTGGGGACGCTGCTCGCCGCTTCCGCGAGCATCCTGCCCGACGCCATTGCGCTCCTGAAGAAGCAGCGTCCCGGCGTCGCCATCAGCGTCGTGGTCGGGACCTACGACATCCTCATGCCCTCGCTCCTGGTGGGGGATCTCGACATGGTGCTCGGCCGGCTGCCGGCGGAAGGCCGCAGCCGCGCGCTGGTGTACGAGGAGTTCTACGCCGAGCCCATCTGCATCGTGACGCGCCGCGGGCATCCTCTGGCGCGCAAGCGGCGGCTCTCCCTGCGCGATCTTGCCAACGAGGCGTGGCTGCTGCCGCTGCCCGAGACGGCCCTGCGGCGCCAGATCGAGCGGGCCTTCGTCGACGCGGGCGCACCGCTGCCGCGCAACGTGATCGAATCGGTGTCGATCCTCACCAACCGCGCCCTGCTGCGCAAGTCCGACTCCATCGGCGTGATGCCTTATCACGTGGCGCTCGATGACGTCGAGCAGGGGTTGCTCGCCATCCTGCCGGTGAAGCTCAAGTCGATCGAGGGGCCGGTGGGCGCCATCCTGCGCGCGCCGGGCACGCTGCCGCCGGCGGCCAGCGCGCTGCTCGAGTGCCTGCGGGTCGTCGGGAAGCAGGTGCGCAAGTGACGGCTTCCGTCGGCTATGCTGGCGCTGCCATGATCGCCTTCCTGCGTGAAGTGAGTCCGCGCCTCGCCGCCTGCGAGCTGAGCTTCCTCGAGCGCATGCCGATCGACGTCGAGCGCGCCCGCGGGCAGCACGCGCATTACGCCGCCGAGCTCGGCGCGCTCGGCTGCAGTATCGAGTGGCTGGCACCGCTGCCCGCGAGCGCCGACGCCGTGTTCGTCGAGGACACTGCGGTCGTCCTGCCCGAGGTGGCGGTCATTACCCGACCCGGTGTCGCCTCGCGCCGTGGCGAGATCGAGAGCGTCGCGGCCAGCCTCGCGCCCCATCGCCCGCTGCGCCGCGTCGTGGCACCCGGCACTCTCGAGGGCGGCGATGTGGTGCGCATCGGCCGTAACCTCTACGTGGGGGTCTCGGGGCGCAGCAATGCAGCCGGGATCGAGCAGCTGCGTCTTGCGCTCGCGCCGTTCGGCTACCGCGTCGAGGGCGTCGCCATGCGTGACTGTCTGCACTTGAAGAGCGCCTGCACCTTCATTGCGCCCGAGGTCCTGCTGGTGAACCCGGCGTGGGTGGACCCGCGGCTGTTCGATGCGCGCACCGTGATCGAGGTGGATGCGGGCGAGGCCTTCGCGGCCAACACCCTCACCGTGCAGGGCGTGACGCTCATGAGCGCGGCGTTTCCCTGTACCGAGCGGCGCCTGCGGGACGCGGGGATCACGACGCGGGCGCTCGATGTGAGCGAGCTGCAGAAGGCGGAAGCCGCCCTCACCTGTATGAGCCTGATGCTGGGTTAGCTCGCTCCGCGTCCGGTCACGGCAGGCAGCGCCGTGAGGAACGCATCGATCTCGGTCTCCGTTCCGATCGTGATGCGGCACCAGCTGTCGTAGGGCGCAAAGCGGCGCCCCACCAGGATGTTGCGCGCGCGCATGAGCTCGGTAAAGCGCTGGAGGGGCATGCCGGTGTCGAAGAAGACGAAGTTGCCCTGGGGCTCGGCGTAGGTGAGCTTGAGGCGCGCGAGCGCACTGGTGATGCGCACCCGGCTCGCGAGGATGCGCCGGCGGCAGTCGGCAAGGAACGCCTGATCGCCGAGGCTCGCGCGCGCGGCGCGCACCGCGAAGACGTTGGGCGTGGTCATGCGCGCGTCCGCGAGCTCGCTCGCCACGTCGGCGCGCGCGATGGCATAGCCGCAGCGCATGCCCGCCATGCCGTGGATCTTGGAGAAGGTGCGCAGCACCACCACGCGCCGCTCGCCGTGGGTGAGATCGGCCACCGAGGCGATCCCGGGGCCCACGACAAAGTCGAGGTACGCCTCGTCGACGATGGTCGTGACCGAGGGCGGCAGCGCCGCGACGAACGCCCGGATGTCGGCGGCCGCGAGCGCCGTTCCGGTCGGGTTGTTGGGGTTGCAGAGATACACGGCCCGCGTGCGCGCCGAGACCGCCGCGTGCATCGCCGCGAGGTCGTGCCGCAGCTCGCGGTCGACGGGCACGAAGCTGAGCTTCGCGCCGCAGCTCTCCGCGTAGTGGGTGAGCTCGGCGTAGGTGGGTTGCGCGGCGACGATCTCCCCGCCCGCGCGCGCACAGAGCATGCCGAGCGCGCGCAGCAGCTCGCCCGATCCGGTTCCGGTGACGATCTGATCGGTGCCCACGGCCGCGCGCGCGGCCAGCGTCTGCACCAGGGGCTCGAGCTCATCGTCCGGATAGCGGCAGCTCGAGCCGATCGCCTCGCTCGCGGCCGCGCGGGCCGCGGGCGAGGGCCCGTAGGGATTCTCGTTCCAGCAGAGGATGATCGGGTTGCCGCCGGCCGGGGCCGGCTCGCTCCCCGCGGCGCGCCAGGCGGCTGCGGGCCCGCCGAGCAGCAGCGCGGAGGCGGTCAGGAGTTCACGGCGGCTGAGGGTCATGGCGGTGCTCCGGTCGCGACCTGGGACCAGACACTATGCTGGACGAGGCACGCCACCCGCGACAAGAGGTAGACTTGAAGCCATGGTCACTCAACGTGTCGCGCGACTGCGTATAGGCGGCCCGACCGAGCTGCTGCTGGAGCGGGCCGACGGCCGCACCGAGACTCTGCATCCGCTGTGGCTGCGCGAACGCTGCCGCGATCCGGTCAGCATCGATCTGAGGACCCAGCAGCGCCTCCAGGATCCGTCCGATTTCGCTCCCGACCTCACGCTCACCGCCGTCTCGCAGCCGTCGCCGGGCCTCTTTCACGTGACTTTCAGCGACGGCCACCAGGCGAGCTTCAGTGCGGCCGACCTGCTCGAGGAAGCCGCGCTCGCGCCCGGGAGCCACGACATTCCCCCGCCCCGGCTCTGGGACGGCTCGCTCGCGCAGCTGCCGCGGGCGCGCTGGCGTGCGCAGCCCGCCGACGCCGAGCTCGCCTCCTGGCTCGAGGCGTTCCTCACCTTCGGGTTCATCATCTTCGAAGGTGTGCCGAGCGAGCCCGGCATGGTGCTTAAGGTGGGCGCGCAATTCGGCTTCACCCGCGAAACCAACTTCGGGGCGCTCTTCAACGTGCGCTCGACGCCGAATGCCAACGACCTCGCCTACACCTCGATTGCGCTCGACCCGCACACCGACAACCCGTACCGGACTCCGGTGCCGGGCATCCAGCTGCTGCACTGCCTGGTGAACGAGACCAGCGGCGGCCTCTCGACGCTGGTCGATGGGTTTGCGGTGGCGCAGGCGCTGCGCGCGGCGGAACCCGAGGCGTTCCGGATTCTTTCCACCACGCCGGTCCGCTTCAAATATATAGACACTGATACCGAGCTCACCGCCAGCGCGCCGCCGATCGAGCTCGACGTCACGGGCGAGCTCAAGACCATTCACTTCAGCCCGCGGTTGGACTTCGTGCCGCTCTTCCCGCGCGCGCAGCTCGAGGCTTACTACCGCGCGCGGCGCTCGTTCGATCACCGCCTGCGGGCGCCGGACTTCGAGATCCGCTTCCTGCTCGAGGACGGGCACCTCGTGATGTTCGACAACTGCCGCCTGCTGCACGGACGCACCGGCTTCAATCCCGCCGAGGGTCTGCGGCACCTGCAGGGCTGCTACATTGACATCGACGGACCGCGGAGCCTCTACCGGGTACTGCGCCGCCGTGCACAGCCGGGCGACGTGCGGCGCAGCGCATGAGCCGCGTCGTCAGCTTCCGGGCGATGCAGGACGGGACGCGGGAGGACTACCTGCTGCTCGATGAGTCCGAGCGGCTCTACGCCCGGGGACTCGCCGACCGGGTGCTGGAGGGCCTCGCCCGGCTCGATCACTCGCTCGAGGGCTATCCGCTGAGCCGTCTCGGTCATTCACTGCAGGCGGCGACGCGCGCTACCCGCGACGGGGCGGACGAGGAGCTGGTGGCCGCGGCGCTGCTCCACGACGTTGGCGATGAGCTCGCGCCCTACAACCACGCCGAGTTCGCCGCCGCCATTCTGCGCCCCTACGTGCGCCCGGAAGTGACCTGGATCGTCGCGCAGCACGGGCTGTTTCAGAACTACTACTACGTGCACCACTTCGGCGGCGACCGCAATGCCCGCGAGCGCTACCGCGATCACCCGTGGTACGCAGCGTGCGCGCACTTCTGCGCGCAGTGGGATCAGTGCTCCTTCGATCCTGACTACCGCTCCGAGCCGCTCGGGTTCTTCGAGCCGCTGGTGCGGCGGATCTTTGGCCGCACGCCCCACGACCCGCGCTACGTATCGGGTCCGATAGCCTGAGACTCGCCCGCGCGCTCCGCGCACGAAGGTGGCCCGTTGGCGAGCGTCTGCTCCCGCAGGAGCGGACGTACGCCCTAGCGCGCTAATGTCCCGAATGCGGACGGCTGGGTGGCATAAGAGGAACGGGGCGGAGTTAAGGTTTATCGCTAACGGCCAGGAGCGGACCCTCGGCGGCCGGGTACCAATTTCCCGATACCGGCCATCGGACTTGTCCCTCCAGCCCGAGAGCCGCGCGCGCTAAGGTGGCGCCGCGCTAATTGCGCTCTTTCTCGGCCGCGAAATGCACTTCGAAGTCGCGCGCTTCCGGATGCCACCAAAGTATACCGCCCAACACCGAGGCGTTCTTATCCTCGTCCTTAGGCCCCCTACACTGTATACCGCGCTCGCCCTCGACGCTGCCCGGCTCCATTTTCCATCCACAGCTCAGCGTCGCGATCCCGTTCGGCGACTGGCCGGGCTTGAGCGGGGAAGAATTGGAGGCAACAAGCGTAGTTTGGAACCCGACAGTCCCACGCACCTTAACGAGACCAAAATGCCAACGACAGCGGCCTGGCTGAACCCCGTCTATGGGCACGTTGATACTGAAGTCCGATCCATGGCGCTGAACTGGCAGCTCGCTCCATGCGAGATACGAGGCCCACCCGCCTTCGATGTGAGCCGAAACCCAAGTTCGTGCATACACACACTCGCGGTTGTCGGGCCACCATTCAATCCGAAACCTCAGGTCCAGTGCAGGGTCGATCGTGCCGTGTATGAATAGAAATTTCTCCGGTGATCGGTTCGTCTGCGGATAATCGCGGTCTCCTGGTTCCACATTTCGCCCGGTGCAACCACCGACGAGCAACGCGATCAGCGAAAGGCCCAAGACATTGACAGCGCCGCCGCTAGTCCTGGCATTGAACATGCGCACCTTAGGCACTGGCACGACGGTATTAAGCAGGCGGACCTCAGACTCTCGCAGATTATACGATGGTGGCGAATGCCAGTTGGCGCCCCAGAAGCAGCCATTCGCTGTTAAGTTCGCGCCGCCGGAAAGCGGTCGACTGGGTCAGTTCCCGTGCGGGGGTCCCTCAGTGCGCCGCACGTTCCGCGATTAACGTTGATCGTCCCTATTGGGTCGCCTCGCTTCCCGCGATACTCCAGAACTACAACGACGCCTTGGTCTATCAGCGGTCGTAAGTCAGGGTTTGCGCAGCTGTTTTCCTTTATCGTCGGAGCCAATAACACCTCGAATGTCGCACTGTTGACGCCATTCGATTCAGCGTTCACGAGCGTGTACATGACAGTCAGTGTCAGTCCTGGGCCGGCCTTCGCGCCATCCAGTCTGGTATTCGGATCGACCAGAGCGGGGGCGGCGCCGTTAGCTTGGCCGGCGATCTGCGCGATCCTTCTTAGAAGCGTCAGATCGGCCTTGAATTGCGCCGAATACTTCGTATCGCAGGCCGTCAGCGTGGCCCACACCATCGCCAGGCACCCCACCTGCATTCTCAACTTCACGCGAGGTTACTCCGGTACTTGTTGTCACTTACGACCTGTCGTACGAGTCAAGAGTTTGGCGACGCTCACCCGCTATTCAGGAAGAAGGTGGTGGCGGGCCGCGGACGGATTGCGTGAGCACCGCACCGCTGAATGGCGCGTGGTAAGTCCTGTCGAATCTCAATGTGTGCCTCGACAGCGGCTGTCGGATGTAGCGACAGACCAGCTCGCCGGCCGTGGGAAGCAATAGGTGTACACCCAGAGTTCGTTCCCCGTGCTCGGCGTACTGGCAACGAAGAACAGGTTCGAGCCGACGCCCAGCTGCAGCGTGTTGTCGAAAGGATTGAGAATCACCGCAGTCGGGATCGAACCAACACGGGCTGTGCCCGCCGCGGTGCCGTCGGTGCGCCATAACACATCGCCCGCGACACCGCCGTCGTGGGTCGCAAAAGCCGCGCCGGGGCCAAACTTGACCTGCCAGTCTATGAAGGTCCCCGCGTCCGGGGAAATATCGCTCAACGCGAGCGTGCCTGCGGCGGTACCGTCCGTCACCCACGGCTCGATACCCTGTGGCTCGTTCACGAAGAACAACGCCTGTCTTTCCAGCGTCAGTGGGCCCGTCACAAACGAGGGCGCGAGCAGAACGGCATTCCCGGGCGTGCCATCGCTGCTCCACAGCGACTGGGTGTAGTTGAACCCGCTCGCATCGGGCAGGTCTGCGCTGAGCAGCAGGTAGTGTGGGAGTGTGCCCGCGGGTTGGCCGTAAGCGTTCAGATTGCCGGGCGCGAGGTCGACGAACAAGCTTGCCATCGAGGCGCCGCCGCTCGAGCGCCAGATCTGCGCACCGTGGGTGCCATCAACCAGATCGAAGTACACGCTGCCATGCCAGGCCGTGAGGCCGGAAGGGTACGAACTCGGATTGCCCGGCGCAAGCTGCACGAGTTGGGTTCCGGCCGCAGTGCCGTCGGTGAGGTACAAGTCGGTGTCGGTCGCGGTCGTGGCGGAAAAGTACAGCCAGGGGTCGAGCGCCGTGAGCGCGCACGGGTTCGATGAGGAGGAGCCGGGATAAATGTCGGCCACTTGACCCGTCCCGGCGGGGGTACCGTTGGTGGTCCAAAGCTCGACTCCTGTGTTGCCGTCGTTCGCGGCCAGGTAGAGGCGTCTCCCGACGGGTTGCATAACGTTCGGATAGCAGGGCGGCGGGAAGTAATAGGGTGGTTGGGCCGAGGGCGGTGACGAGAGGCTCGAGAGCACGTCGGGATGCGTTTTGCCGGCGTGCAGGCGCATCAGGCGCTGCATTCCACTGGCGTCGGTCGCGAAGAAGAAGAGATTGCGGCCGCGCACCGTGAGCTCCGTGGGATTCGAACCAGCGGGCCCCGGGTTCACGTCCGCCAACAGATGCGTGCCATGCAGGGTGCCGTCGGAGATCCACAGCTCAGTGCCGTGCACGCCGTCATCGGCGACAAACGCCAACCGACCGGCGAAGTTGACCAATTGATCCGGATTCGATGGGTAATCGCTCCACTCAGGGTTGATGTCACGGATCAGCTGCGTACCGCTGGCCGTGCCATTGCTGACCCACGGCTCATTACCCACCTTCGGATCATCGACGGAGAAGTAAAGGTGCCCGCCGCCAGCGACCCAGGACACGTAGTAGGGTGTCGCGAGCGCGCCCTCGACCGTGCTGGTCGAGTTGGCCGCCGGGTTGTAGAGCAGAAGCGGTCTGCTTTCATCACTGCTGCCCGGGACGACAAACACGTTCGAGCCCACCGCCAGCAATCGGGTCCCCCCGATCTGGGAAACCGATGTGTCCGGGAGCGACGTCTGTCGCGTGCCCGCGATTGTGCCGTCACTGCTCCAGATCGCCCAGTTCTGCCCTCCCGTCCCGTCCGGAACGGCGAAGAAGAACAAGCCATCGAGCACGCCGAAGGGGATCAACACGGGAGTGACGGAGTCGGGAGGCGCGGGCAGGTTCAGCACAGGACCGGTCCCGGCGACGGTGCCGTCGGTGCTGAAGAGTTCGAAGCCGCCCGAGGTCGAGCTGCCGACAGTGAGCGCGTGCCCGTTGGTCGTGACGATGAAATTGGCAATGCGCGGGTCGATGATCTGCCCCGAGCCAATCACGGCGAGCAGATAGGTTCCGGCGACGGAGCCGTCCGAGCGCCAGAGCTCCGTGTCAGTCAAGGTCATATTGTTGCCGGCGGAGATAGCGGCACTACCGAGCGACACCACCCCGCCCAGCACCGCCCCGCCTACCGGAGGCTGGTTCGAAGGCCCCGGTGGCGCGGCAGCCGAAACCGCGAAGACGGTCTCGCTCGCTGGATCGATCGCCCAGAGTAGGCCATTGGCTCCGAACATCGGGAGATTGCCGACCGTAACGGGAGACTGGATGCTCGTGGCGTTCGACAAGGCCGAGCTCTGCACGACCTGTGTCCCCTGTGGTGTGCCGTCGCTCACCCAGAGCTGTATGCCAAAGAGAATGCCGGCCACGAAATAGAACCGGTCGGACAGCATAAGCGACGGCGACCGTGCACCGCCGCCACCGCCGAACACGGATCCCTGGAGTTGCGATAGCTGCAGCGTGCCCGCGGGCGTTCCGTCGGTGCTCCAAACCTGCATCACACCGGTGGCGTCCGTGGAGTAGAAGATGACCCGCCCGTGGAGGACTCCGATGAAATCGGAAAATCCCGAGTAGCTCGTGGCACTCGGCGCGTGGGTGGTCAGGCGCACGGTCCCCTGACTCGTGCCATCCGTCACCCACAGCTCGAGGACGCCCGTCGATGCGTCATCACCGGCAAAGAAGCCCAGACCGCCCTGCACGATGAACAGCGGCGAGCCCGGAAAATCTCGCTGGGCGAACACGTCGATGCGGCTGATCAGTTGGGTCCCGCCCGAGGTCCCATCCGTAGACCAGAGACCCGAGCCGGCGCGGTCGGTCGCACCGAAGAGCACGCGACCGTTGAGGGAGCCGAGGTACTGCGGGTTGCTGCTTTCAGGGATGCGCACCTGGTTGATGTCACGCACCAAATGCGGGCCAGTGTCCGCGCGCGCATCACAGATCGTGAGTACGAGGCTCGCAAGAGCACCAATGCAGCTGCCCACGGCGCGCGTCATTCCAGATGAGATCATTGGTGGCTCCCCGAGTCCCTGCTATGGTGTTGCTTACGACAGGTCGCGAAAAATTATGGTCCCTCGGATGAGGTCGGGCAAGGTGTACGACCCACGGTCGCAGAGCGGTCCGTTGAGAAGAGGATTGGGCTGGACGCCCCGCGTGCGACAAAAATGTAAACATGACGAGGTCGGTTCAGTATTCCGGTATTTGCAGCAGCACATCGCATCTGAGGACAACGGGCCGTCGATTCTTGCGCGAGCAGTGGTTGCTTACCCAACCTGCCGCCCGGTGGCCGACTCCTCTGCCGACCTCGCCGCGGACGGCACCTCGTCGAATCTTTTCGACAAGGCCGAAGCTTGCTGATGTCACCGCCTGGCGACATTGGTCCGAGCCGACTGTCTTACGACCTCAAAACCCTCAAGCGAGCGACGTTAATCGGTGAAACCACGGGCGGTGGTGCTCATGTTACGGCGCCACACCGCATTGATGAGCATTTCTTCATTCGGGTGCCCTTCGGTCGCTTCGTCAACCCAGTCACCAAGACAGATTGGGAGGGCAGGGGGGTCGAGCCCGACATCAAAGTATCTGCTGCAAATGCTCTTGATGAGGCGCTGAGGCGCGCGCGGGAGCAGACTGCCGGCGCGCAATCTGCTCGCTAGGGTCTGCGCGCGGCGCAACGCTCGTCCCTGCCTGACGCAACTACTCACGATATCGGGAGCGGCGGGCCCCTCCAATGCCGCGAAGCAGCCCTCCGCGATCGACCGCTTCGGGTCAAAGCGGATCTCGGGTTATTGGTTACACTTACAATGAGGCGCGCAGATCGTGTCCATTCTCATTTCTGCGGAACGTCGGCTCAAGCTATTCTGAGGAACCTGGGGCGGAGATTTTGTTCCATGGCAAAGCTCGTCTTCGGAATGAACCAGTCCTTGGATGGCTACGTCGACCATCTGGAGTTTAGGCCAAGCCCGGCGCTCTTTCGTCACTTCATAGAGCAAGTGCGCGATCTGACGGGCAGTGTGTACGGTCGCCGCATATACGAGGTGATGCGTTATTGGGACGAAGACCGCGCGGACTGGAGCGCGGAGGAACACGAATTCGCGGCGGCGTGGCGGAAGCAACCGAAGTGGGTCGTGTCGCGCTCGTTGAAGGAGGTCGGACCCAACGCCACACTTGTCAAGGATGACATCGAGGCGGTGATACGTAGGCTGAAAGCTCAGTTCGTTGGGGAGATTGAAGTTGCCGGACCAGACTTGGCAGGAAGCCTGACCGACCTTGGCCTTATTGATGAGTATCGACTCTACCTCCACCCCATCGTACTCGGTCGCGGCAAGCCATTCTTCGCCGGCCCCCGGCCGCCGCTCCGCCTCGTGACCAGCGATCTCGTTGGCGAGGACGTGATTAGGTTGACATACGTTCCCGCTTAAGGAGACCCCCCCCGAACGCCGATTCGCGCGTAAGTGCTAGCGTGGACGAACTAGAACAGCCGGATCGGACTGCGAGTCTGCTCTCGCCACATCCCCAGGAGCGGCACGGCTGCGATCAGGGCAGCGAGAAACATCGCAATGTAGGGGCCGTACTGACGCGAAATGTCCATGACATCCCCGCCGAAACGCGACCAGGCCGCGATGACGGCAACCATCAGCGGGAGGGACATCCCTAGTGCATCGAGCGCCAGCATCCGCAGCGTCAACCGGCGTCGGCTCTGCAGCTCGAGCACTGCTCTCCGATGACGAGTGAGCTCCTGCTGCCGTGCCCGCTTTCCCCGCTCGGTTGCGTCCGTCTGCGATTCGGCGCGCAAACGTGCCATGAGCCGGACGTCGAAGTCTGCTCGCGTGTCGAGGCCACCGAAGAGCGCCGCCAGATGCTTGTCGAGTTCGGAATCAGGTGTGCTCATGCAGTGGCACTCATCTTGCCCGCGGAAGCGCTGAGCCGGGCGCGTGCGCGGTGCAGCAGCGTTTTCACCGTTCCAACGGGCATCGCCAGCGTGGCGGCGACCTCCTCGTGGGATTGCTCTTGCATGTAGAAAAGCATGATGACCTGTCGTTGCTTCGTGGGGAGCTGATCGACGAGCCGCAGAATCGCCGCTCGCTCGACCAGGACATCGGCTGACGGGAGAGGATTGCTCGATTCCACCGCGTCCATCACCTCGGCATCGCTGAGGGAAGACTGCGGACGTCGTGCGCGCAGCGCCGAGAGGCTCGCGTTTCGGGCAATCGTGTAGATCCAAGTGGACATGGACGCGCGCCCGTCAAATGCAGGCAGAGCCCGCCAGAGCTTGATGAAGACTTCCTGAGTCACGTCTTCTGCAGCCTCACGGTCGCGAAGCAAGCTGTACGCCAGCCCAAAGACCTTGCGTCGGTAGGCGGGCAATAGCTGGACGATCGCCTCATCGCGGCGCTCCGCCCGCACCAGCTCCATGAGGCTTGCGTTGGTCAGCACGGCATCGCATTGCCCGTTTCGTCGGAGCCGATGCTCTCTCGCCCCCCGTAGTTAAAGCGTCGGCTCACCGCCGGACGCGGACTCATCGCGTTTAGCCGACGACGACCTGAGCCCTTCCACGAAATAGAAGATCAGATAGGCGGCGCCGACTGCGACCGGAACCCACCCGGCACCCCCCAACGGATGATCCAGCCATGTGCGCCCTCCAAATGTGACGGCGAGGCCGACACCGAGCCAGATCAGGCCGCGCAGAAGATAGCGTGAATGCTCCGGCACCTGCTCGGGCGCCGGTGGTTCCGGCGGCAGGTCCTGCCCCTTCTCGATGGCCGCCATGCGCTCCTTATGACGACAGTCGACCTCGTGCATCCGGCGCCGGTACCACACCACGATCCAGACGATCAACGCAGACAAGCTGCCTGTGACCGAGATAATGGGTATCAGCAGCCCCATTGTGTCCTCTGACATGGTCTTCTCTACCTCTTTATCAGCCGATCAGTGTGTGCAGGATCCATTCGATCTCTCTACTGTGACGAGCGATGAGATAGCCGGCGATCCCACCGATCACGGCGGCTGACAGCGTATCGCTCATCGCAATTCTCCGGGCGCTGTCATTCTCGCGCATCACAGCGGTTTATACGCTCCGGCGGACCACTGGGTTTCAGGGTTCAAGCCTTTTCTTTTTTGCGGCCATGGTGCAACCCCGGATCCCGCGGGCGCGTATCAATGGGGGAATAACGCAACGGAGCTGCCCTGATGAATACCCAATCCATGTCGGATCGTTCCGGCGGCCGGCGCACTGCGTGCGGCGCGGCCATCGTGATGGCGCTGTCCTGGCTCGTACCCGTTGGCACGATGGCGAATCAGCCCGCACAGATACGCAGCGTGGTCGTCAAGTTCGGCGATCTCGACCTATCGGGTGCCGAAGGCGCGTCTGCCCTGTATGACCGCTTCAAACATGCGGCCCGGAAGATCTGCCAGAGACCCGACGGCGGGTTTGGCGATCCGGGGGCATTTCTGCACTGCTACCACGACGCGCTGGCTCGTGCCGTTCGCGACCTGGGCAACGCCAGGGTCACCGCCCGGTACAACGAGGAGCACAACGAAAAGCTCCCCACGGTGACCGTCACCGCCAGGTTGACCAGGTAAATCCGCAGGTCCGAGGCCCAAGTCCCATCTCGGCTTGCCGTTGTCATCGCCGAGCGACGGGTTCGGGGTCCCGTACGCCCGTTTTCAGGCCGTGGTTCCCGCCAGCGCGCGATCCACCCACTCGATCCAGTGCCACACCGGAATGTCGCTCGCCGCCGCGAGGTGGGTGATGCAACCGATGTTGGCGGAGAGGATCAGGTCGGGTTTCGCCGCGCGCAGAGACTCAAGCTTGCGCGCGCGCAGCGAGCGCGAGAGCTCACCCTGTAGGAGCGAGTAGGTGCCGGCCGAGCCGCAGCACATGTGCGCTTCCTGCACGGGCAGGAGCTCCGCGCCGAGCTTGCGCAGCAGTTCCTCCGTCTGATCTGCGCAGCGCAGCGCATGCTGCTGGGTGCAGGGCTTGTGCAGCGCGACGCGCTGCGCGGGTAAGGCCCGGGTGCGGCGGCTCAGGGCGGCCTGCTCCGGCGCGAGAAACTCACCCAGATCGCGCGCCGCCGCGCTCACGCGGCGCGCCTTGGCGGCGTAGGCGGGATCCTGCGCCAGCAGATGGCCGTAGTCGCGCACCAGTGCGGCGCATCCGGAGGCGTTGAGCACGATCGCCTCGACGGCGTCCGACTCGAGCCGCGGCCACCACGCATCGATGTTGCGTCGGGCGTCCTCGAGCGCGCCGCGCGGATCCCCGAGGTGATGACGGATCGCTCCGCAGCAGCCGGAGCGCGGGTCGATGAGCGCCTCGACGCCGATCGCATCGAGCACGCGGGCGGTCGCCGCGTCGATCGAAGGAGCGAGCGCCCCCTGGGTGCAGCTGTTGAGGAGCAGCACCTTGCGGGCGTGGCTGCGCCGCGGCCACGCGCTGGCGCGGCGTGCGGGGCGAAGCGTGGCGCGCAGCCTCGCCGGCAGCACCCAGCGGAACGCTCGACCTAAGCGCAGCGCGCCGCCGAAGAGTCTGCGCCGCGAAAGTCCCTCGCGCAGCAGGAAGTGGAGCGCGCGCGTCGTCGCGGGGCGGCGCACCTGGGCATCGACGACGGCGCGCCCGATGTCGAGGAGCCGCCCGTACTCGACGCCCGAAGGGCAGGTGGTCTCGCAATTGCGGCAGGTGAGGCAGCGGTCGAGATGCAGCTGCGTCACCGGCGTCGCCGGCGCGCCTTCGAGCACCTGCTTGATCTGGTAGATGCGGCCGCGGGGCCCGTCGAGCTCGTCGCCGAGCAGCCGGTAGGTGGGGCAGGTGGCGTTGCAGAACCCGCAGTGCACGCAGGCGCGCAGGATCGCCTCGGCGGCCGCGCCGTGCGCGGTGCCCTGGAACGCTGCCGCCAGCCGGGTTTCCATTTACCTTCAGAGCCCCGCGACCAGCCGGCCCTGATTGAAGATGCCGTGCGGATCGAAGCGCTCCTTCAGCCGCCGGTGAATCGCGAGCACCGCGGCCGAGAGCGGATGAAAGCGGCTGCCGGCCGCGCCGCCGCGCCAGTGCAGCGCGGTGCCGCCCGCGGCGGTTGCGATGTTACGCACTTCGGCTGCCGGGAGGTCGGTCGCGCACCAGCGCAGGGCGCCTCCCCACTCGATGAGCCGCGCTCCGTCGAGCGCGAGCGGCGCGCTCGCCGAGGGCACCGACAGCCGCCAGAGATTGCGCACGGCGCCGAACATGCCGTGCCGCTGGCTGCGCAACTCCCGCCACCATGTGGCCGCCGCGTCCGGGTCCAGCTTCTCGCCGCCGAGCCGGGTGCGCGCCGCGCGCAGCGCCGGCGCTGTGCCGGAGAGGCGCAGGTAGGCCGCGCCTGCCCACCAGGCGCTGGCTGACACGGGCAGCGGCTGTCCCGCCCAGCGATTGAAGGCCGCGAGCGCCTCGGCCTCGCTCAGCTCGAACCGCAGGGTCTGCTCCTCGCGCGGCAGCGGCATCACCTTGAGCGATACCTCGAGGATCGGACCCAGGATCCCGAGCGATCCACACAGGAGCCGGGAGACATCGAACCCCGCGACGTTCTTCATGACCTGGCCACCGAAGCGCAGCACCTCGCCGTCGATACCGAGGAGCACCGCGCCGAGCACGTAGTCGCGCGCCGCCCCGGCGTGCGCGCGGCGCGGGCCGGAGAGTCCCGCGGCGATCGCCCCGCCGATGGTCGGATCGCCGCCGAGCGGCGGCGGCTCGAAGGCGAGGAACTGCCGCTCGGCCGTGAGCAGCGCCTCGATCTCGGAGAGCGGTGTGCCACAGCGAGCCGTGAGCACGAGCTCGGACGGCTCGTAACCCACCACACCGCGGTAGCCGGTGAGGTCGAGAGGCGCTCCCTCGCGGCCCTCACCGTAGAAATCCTTGGTGCCGGCCCCGCACAGGCGCAGCGGCGTGCGGGTGCGATGGGCCTCCATCACGGTGGTGCGCAGCGCAGCGAGGACGTCCGAGGCGAGGTTCATCCTAGAATCTCGGCAGCTCGGGATGCGGCAGCTCGCCGCGGCGGATGTGCTGGCGGCCGTACTCGGCGCAGCGCGCCAGCGTCGGGATCGCCTTGCCGGGATTTAAGAGCCCGGGCGGGTCGAAGGCCGCCTTCACCGCAAAGAACGCGGCGCGCTCGGCCGGCGAGAACTGCACGCACATGGGGTTCAGTTTCTCGACCCCGACGCCGTGCTCACCGGTGATGGTGCCGCCGAGACGCACGCACAGCTCGAGGATCTCGATGCCGAAGAGCTCGGCGCGCTCCCACTCACCTTCCTTGTTGGCGTCGAAGAGGATGAGCGGATGGAGATTACCGTCGCCCGCGTGGAACACGTTGAGGCACTTCAGGCCGTACTTGCGCTCCATCGCCTCGATGGCCCGCAGTACCGCCCCGAGGGCCTTGCGCGGGATGGTGCCGTCCATGCAGTAGTAATCGGGCGAGAGCCGGCCAGCGGCGGGAAAGGCGTTCTTCCTCCCCGACCAGAAGCGCAGCCGCTCGGCCTCCGAGTGCGACACCGAGATTGCCGTGGCGCCGGCGGCACGCAACACAGACTCGAGCGCCGCCACTTCCTCGGCGACCTCATCGGCCGTGCCGTCGGATTCGGCGAGCAGGATCGCCGCGGCGCTCAAGTCGTAGCCCGCCTTGACGAAGGGCTCGACGGCGGCGGTTGCCTGGCGGTCCATCATCTCGAGGCCCGCGGGGATGATCCCGGCTGCGATGATCGCCGCGACACCCTCGCCCGCCTTGCCGACATCGTCGAACGATGCCATGACGACCTGGGCGCGCTCCGGCCTCGGGATGAGTTTCAGCAGCACCTCGGTCAGAATCAGCAGCAGACCTTCGGACCCGAGCGTGATCGCGAGCAGATCGAGGCCCGGGGCATCGAGCGCCGCGCCCCCGAGCTCGATGATCTCGCCTGCGACGGTGCAGCCACGCACGCCGAGCACGTTGTGCACGGTGAGGCCGTACTTGAGGCAATGCACGCCGCCGGAGTTCTCCGCGACGTTGCCGCCGATCGTGCAGGCGAGCTGGGAGGAGGGATCGGGCGCGTAGTAGAGGCCGAAGGACGCGGCAGCCTCGGAGACCGCGAGATTGCGCACGCCCGGCTGGACGCGCGCCGTGCGTGCCACCGGGTCGATGTCGAGGATGCGGTCGAAGCGTGCGAGCGACAGCAGCACACCCGCCCCGTGCGGCATTGCGCCCCCCGAGAGCCCGGTGCCGGCGCCGCGCGCCACGAGCGGCACGCCCAGGGCGTGGCAGGTGCGCACCACGGCGCAGACCTGGGCCTCAGTGCGCGGCAACGCCACCAGGAGTGGCTGCTGGCGGTAGGCCGTGAGCCCGTCGCACTCGTAGGGCCGCAGCTCCTCCTCGCGGCTCAGCAGGCAGTCGGACGGCAGGAGCTCGGCGAGCGCGCGCGCGACCTCGAGGCGCCGCGCGCCACCGCCATCGGCGTCGCCCGCACCCGGAGCGGCGGGGCTCGCGTTGCGGGATGCTGCGGGGGAGGCGGCGTGCACGCGACTATGCTAGAGCCCGTTCTTGATCCGCGTCCAGGTGCGGGTCTTCAGGCGCTGATAGCTCACGTCGAACTCGGCCGGCAGGAACAGGCGGGCGCGCACCGCGGGCGGCGGATAGATCGCCGGATCGTCGAGGATCTGCGCGTGCACCAGGGGCCGCGCGGCGAGGTTGTCGTTCCCATAGTGCGTATAGTTGGTGATGTCGGCGATCACCCGCGCGTCGAGCAGGAAGTTGATGAAGCGGTGCGCAGCGCGCGGATGCGGCGCGTCGGCGGGGATGAGGAAGGCGTTGTAGGTGATGTTCGAGCCCTCTTTCGGCAGCGTGAAGGCGAGGTGCAGGTCGAGGCCGGCGGCGCGCGAGCGCAACATGGCGAGCGAGTAGTCGCTCGACCAGCCCATGGCGAGACACAGCTCGCCCGAGGCCAGCTGATACACATAGTCGTTGGAATCGAAGAGGCGCACGTAGGGACGCACGGCGAGCACCAGCCGCTCGGCGGCTTTGAGGTCCTCGGGTCGATGCGAGTTCGGATCGAGCTTGAGATATTTGAGCGCGAGCTCCAGCACGTCGTCGGGTGAATCGAGAAAACTCACGCCGCAGTCGGCGAGGCGCGCGAGAATCTCGGGTTTGAACAGCATGTCGAGGCTGTCGAGGGGTGCGTTCCTGAGGCGCGCGTGCACCAGGTCGGCGTTGTAGGCGAAGCCGTTCATCGCGTGCAGGTAGGGTGCGGCGTAACGGTTGCCGGGATCGGCCTGCGCCTGGATGCCAAGCACCGCCGGGTCGAGGTTTTTCCAGTTGGGAAGCTGCGTCTTGTCGAGCGGCTGGTAGAGCCCGGCGCGGATCTGGCGCGCGTACCAGGCCATGCTCGTGCTCACGAGGTCGTAGCCCGAGTCTCCCACCATGAGCTTCGATTCGAGCGTCTCGTTGGAATCGAAGACGTCGTAGACCACCTTGATGCCGCTCGAGCGCTCGAACTGCGCGACCGTGTCGGGAGCGATGTAGTCGTCCCAGTTATAGATGTGCAGTACCGCCTCCTCGCCGGCGGCTTTACCGGCCGGCGCGTGACTGCCGCAGCCGATGAGGCATCCGCTGAGAAGCAGCGGACACGCGAGCAGCGCCGGGCGCACGCGCAACGCTCTACGGCCGCGCGAGCTCGGCCCTCACCCAGTCCTGGAACTGGCGGATCGCGTACTCCTCGGGCATGAGCACGCCGGCGGTGTGCGGAAGGGCGTGCAGGCCACGCTGATTGACCTCGCAGATGGCGGCGTCCTCGCTCATCACGATGTCGGTGAACTCGACGGCCTGCATGATGTCGCGCCGCGGATCGGCGAGGGTCTCCGGGAGAAACAGGAACTCGATGCTCATCGCCGTCTGCTCCGGCCCCGCGGGCAGGAGCCGCACCACTCGCACGTAGTCCACGTGGGCCACGATGAAGACCGACGGGACGGATGTCATATAGAGGTGGCCCGCTTTACGATCCGCGGCGCTCAGTCCGGGGAACGGGACGCCGGCAAGCCTGCCATCCATGGACCAGGATTGCGCCCCGCTGCGCAAGCCGCCGCCGTACTTCGGATCCTCGTCCCCGGCGTGGTCCTGCCAGGCCGGATCGTCGCGGCGCTCGAGCAGCGCCCGGCCGTAGATCGGCACGAGCTGGGCGAGGCGCGGGTGCACTCCCGGGCAGTGGAGACACTCGTTGTAGTTCTCCCAGAAGACCTTCCAGTTGCAGCCGATGGTCTTCGTGAGCCGGTGTCCGACCACGAGGTCGGCGAGCCGCCAGTCGTCGAGCCGGTTGAGCGGCAGGTCAAAGCTGGCGCTGAAGGGCGGCGGGCTCGGGGTGAGCGCCGTGAAGAGGAAGCCGTTCCACTCAGTGACCGGCAGACTGTAGAGCGGAAAATCCTTGAGCTCGAAGCCTTCTGCGTGCGCCTTGGAGGAGGTCTGCACGAGCTCGCCCTTCAGGTTGTATCTCCAGGCGTGATACGGACAGACGATGCCCGCAGCCGGGAGACGGCCGGAGGACTCGCGGCACAGCGCCGCGCCGCGGTGCCGACAGGTATTGTGAAAGGCGCGCGCGATCCCATCCTCGCCTCGCACCAGCAGGATCGACTGATCGCCGACCGCGAGTGTGTGGAAGCTGCGCGGGCTGGCGATGTCAGCCGAGCGGCAGGCGTACAGCCAGTGGCGGTACCAGATGCGGCTCAATTCCTGCCGGTAATGCGCGGGATCGAAATAATAAGGCGAGGGCAGGGTGCCGAAGGCGCCGGTGAGGCCCGTGTAGCCGGGGTCGCGTCTGACGGAGAGTGGCCGGGTGCTCATCTAGGTCTCGCTCACCTTGAAGTATACGGCGTAGCGTTCATCGAACAGGCGGTTCAGGGGAATGAGCGTGAGATCGTTTCTCTGACCCCGGGTGCGGAATTCGAGACTCCGTCCGGCGACCGGTGCGAGCCAGCTGGCGGGATCCTGCGCGTGCACGGCGAGCGGCGCGACGGGGATAGGCTCGGCGCCGTACTCGGGTACCTTGCGCGGCGGCGTGGGTGGCGCGCGCAGATTCTCCGGCGTAAGCCCTTCGGTTCCGAGGCGTGCGGCGAGCACCAGCGGACCGTACATCACCGCCTGGATCGAGGGATCGTCGGGCATGGCAGCCGCGTGCAGCCGCATCGGCAGGCGCACGGAGAGGGTGTCGTTCTCTCCCCAGACTCGCTCGACGCTGAGATAACCGCCGGGACTCGCACCGACCGCGAGCGGCTTGCCATTGAGCTGCGCTTCCGTGCCGGCGGTCCAGTACGGCACGCGCACCCGGATTGCGAGGCGCGTCGGGCGCACCGCGTGCACGCTGAGCTGCAGCGTCTCCTCCTCCGGAAAGCGCGTGTCGAGCGTGAGGCGCACGCCGCGCTCCGCCCAGGTGAGCTCGGAGGGCACGAAGAGATTCACATACAGGCCCGCAGCGTCGTGGAAGTAGATGCTGTCGCCGAGCTTGGCGAAGGATTCGGCCATGCTGCCGGTGCAGCACCAGAAGTCCTTGAGCGGCGTGCCGAAGAGCTTCCAGTAGCCCGCCGCGAGCGGCAGGTAGTAGAGCTTGTCGCCGTCGGCAGGATGCTGCACGCCAAGGATGCCGTTGTAGAACGTGCGCTCGTAGTAATCGCCGAGGCGCGGATCCGCCGTCCAGGTGTAGAGGTGCCGCGTCAGCTTCTGCATGTTGTAGGTGACGCAGGACTCCTCCGTGTAGCCCGAGAGCTCGTGGGCGAGGATCCCGGGCGGCGTATTCCACGACTCGCCGTTGCTGGTGCCGCCGGTGCAGTAGCAGCGCTGCCCGGCGACGGTGTGCCAGAAGTTGGCGGCCACATCGTGCAGGCGCGGGCTGCCTGTCACCTCGTAGCCACGCGCCGCCCCGATGATCTGCGGGATGGTGGTGTTGACGTGCAGTCCCTTGAGCTCGTCGCGCCCCGCGGCGAGCGGCGCGAAGATCCGCTCGCGGTCGAAGCGCCGCGCCACGCGCCGCCAGCGCGCCTCCCCGGTGCAGGCCGACAGGTTGTACAGCACTTCGTTCATGCCGCCGTATTCGCGCTCGATCACGCGCGCCATCTGACTCTCGTCGAGCGGCTGGACCCAGCGCTCGACCCACGCCGCCATCCGCTCGAGCGTAGCGAGCGCGCCGCGGTCACCGCTCAGCGTCGCGGTATCGAGCAGCCCCGCCATGATCTTGTGGAGCGTGTAGAACGGCGCCCATGCGGGCTGTCCGGCGCGCAGCCGGTCGAAGAGGTCGACGGGAAAGGCGCTCAGGTACCCGGTGCCGATTGCGTCCTGGCATTTCGCGAGCTGGGCCGCCAGCTGGACGCCACGCTCGCGCACCGCCCGATCCCCGGTCTGTGCCGCGAGCAAGGCGCACGCCGAGAGGTAGTGCCCGGTGAAGTGCCCGCGCAACTCGTTGTCGGGCGCTTCCCAGCCGCCGAGCGGCGCGGCGCTGCTCGGCAGCCCCGCGTTCACGCGAAACATGTGCAGCAGCCGATCGGGATCGAGCCCCATGAGATAGCGGCGGTTGGTCTCCAGCGCCTCGAGCGCGGCACCGGGGCGCAGGCGCACCGCCGACAGGTCGAACGGCCGCAGCCTGAGGGGCGCGCTGTCCGCGCCCGGGACGCCCGCGAGTGCGGCGAGCGCGGCATGTGACAGCAGCGGCGTCGCGGCGCCGAGCGCCGTCATGGACAAAAAGTTACGACGTTTGACTCGGGTCATGGAGCGCAGCTGTTATCCTACTCCGCTTTCGCGCCAGGGGGATCCCATGTCCGGATGTCACCGCGGCCGCGGCGGCCATCATCTGCGCGTCGTGCTGACAGCACTGTCTCTTGCCGCGCCGCTCGCCGCGCTCGCCGAGACTCCCGCAGCCCGCACGCCGATCACTCACGAGAAGCTCTGGATGATGAAGCGCGTCGGCGCGCCCGCCGTGAGTCCTGATGGCAAGTGGGTGGTGTTCTCCGTCCTCGAGCCCGCCTACGATCCCGACAAGGAGGTGAGTGATCTGTGGCTGACGCCGGCCGACGGCAGTGCGCCGCCGCGGCGGCTGACCAACACGCGCGCACCCGAGAAAGGGGTCGCCTGGTCGCCCGACAGCCGCGCCCTCGTCTTTGCGACCAAGCGCGAGGGTGATGAGTCGGAGCAGATCTATCTCCTCGATCTCGCCAGGGGCGGCGAAGCGCGCCGGCTCACCAACCTCTCGACCGGCGCCGCCAATCCGCGCTGGCGGCCGGACGGCAAGGCGATCCTGTTCGAGTCTCTGGTCTACCCGGGCGCGTTCGACGACGAGGCCAACAGGAAGATCGCCACCGAGCGCAAGGCGCGCAAGTACAACGTGCACGCCTACGAGCATTTCCCGGTCCGCTACTGGAATCAGTGGCTCGACGACCGGCGGCCGACGATTCTGCTGCAGTCGCTGGAGGAGGGCGCGAGCGCCCGCGACATCCTCTCGCCGACTGCGCTCGCACGCAGTCCGGGGTTCGATGGCGCGACGGAGGGCGAGAACCCGGTGTCGCTATCGGCGATCTGGAGCCCGGACGGGCGCGAGATCGTGTTCGTCGCGACCACGGAGCGCTGGAACGCGGCGTTCGCCCATGTCGGCTATCGCCTGTACCGGCTGCGCGCCGAGGCCGGTGCCGAGCCGCGGCCGCTGTCGCCCGCGCCCGGCAACTACACCGCGGCCACGTTTGCTCCGGACGGTCACGCCTTATTCTTCAAGTACGCGCCGCAGGACGAGGAAATCTACCATCAACCGCGTCTCGAGCGCCTCGCCTGGCCGGCGGGAGGAGAGCCAACGCCGGTGACGCGCGACTTCGACCACGAAGTCACGGCCTTCGCGCTGACGGCGGACTCGAGGAATGCATACCTCATCGTTCCGGAGTCGGGGCGCGAGAACCTCTATCGCGTGGCGAGCGCGGGCGGCGCGCCCGTCAGGCTCATCGCTCACGAGAGCGGGGGATTCACGGCGCTCTCGAGTGCCGTCAGGGCGTCGACTCCTGTCCTCGTTGGCAGTTATGGCAGCTCGGTGAGCCCCGCCGAGGTGGTGCGCATCGACCCGGCTACCGGCAGGCACAGGAACCTGTCGGAATTCGACGTGACGGCGGCCAGCGCGATCGACTGGCAGCCGCCGGAGCATTTCTACTTTACGAGCGCCAGGGGGCGCAGCCTACACAGCATGCTCGTGAGGCCGCCGGCCTTCGATGCGGCGAAGAAGTATCCGCTGCTGCTCCTCATCCACGGCGGTCCAGCCGCGCACGACTCCGATCAGATCGGGTTGCGCTGGAACTACCACCTGCTTGCGGCACCGGGCTACGTCGTGCTGACGGTCGATTACACCGGCTCGACGAGCTTCGGTGAGAAGTTCGCGCAGCAGATCAAGCTCGATCCCCTGAAGACACCGGGCGATGAGGTCAACCAGGCGGTCGACGAGGCGCTCAGGCGATTTGCCTTCGTCGACGGCACGCGCGTGTGCGCCGCGGGTGCCAGCTACGGCGGCCATCTGGTCAACTGGCTGGAGGCGACCACGACTCGCTTCCGCTGCATCGTGAGCCACGCCGGCGAGGTGGATCTCACGACGCAGTGGGGCGAGAGCGACTTCAACTACGGCCGCGAGCGCGCCAACGGCGGCCCGCCCTGGGCGGGCAATCCGATCTGGCGCGAGCAGAGTGCCATCAGCTACGCGGCGAACTGGAAGACGCCCATCCTGCTCAGCATCGGCGAGCGCGACTACCGCGTGCCGATCGGCAACACCCTCGAGGCCTGGAGCACCCTGCAGCGCATGCAGGTGCCGAGCCGGCTGCTGGTGTGGCCGGACGCCTGGCACTGGATTCTGAAGCCCGAGGACAGCCGGCATTTCTATGAGGAAGTGCACGCGTGGCTCGCGAAGTACCTGAAGGACGAGGCGCCGGCGGCGCGCACGGCGGGGCGCTGACGCGCGCGGACGCCGGAGCCAGGCCGGCTTTCCCGGCTGCCGGCGAGGCCGCCTGCGCCGGGAGAAGTCCCGCTTGCGCCCGCTTGCTGTCCTCCTGCGCTCCGCGGCCTTTAGACTCCCGGACATGCAGCTCGCGCAAATCCTGACCCCCGGGGCGGCGAAGCCCGCCGACCGGGCTCGCGCGCCCCGTGCGCAAACGAGCGCCCCAGAGGAGCCCCGCGTGACCCGCGGGGAGCGCAACCCCTGGAGCGTGATCTTGGGGATCGGGGGGCTTTGCTGGCTGGTCGTCGCCTGCACGGCGGTACTGTGGATGCTGCCCTGGAGCGGGACCACGATGAGCAGCGGCGAGTACGTCATCACGACCTCCGCCCGCGCCGTCCAGCACGTCATGGTGTTCATCGTCGCCGCCTTTGCCTATCGCATCGCTCTCGCAATGGGATGGCCCGAGGGCGGCCCGGCGCGTACCCGGGTCGTGATCATCAACATCCTGCTGGCGCTCGCGCTCGCTGTCTGGTCCAGGGTAGCGCTGGCGCTCGTGGCGGGGTTCGTCGACGGGCACATGGAAGACATGCGTGACACCTTCGCCCAGATGAAGGGCATGGCCTCGGACTTGAAGCTCGTCGTCGGTCCCCTGCAGATGTTCCTGCCGCCGTACGTCCTCGGCTTGTGCGCGATCGCGCTTGTGCTGGTCGCCGAGCGCCACCACCGCGAGGCGCTGCGCGCGGCAGAGCTGGCGCGTGCCTACGCCGCGGCGCGCATGGCGATGCTGTCGGCGCAGCTGCAGCCGCATTTCCTCTTCAACTCGTTGCACGCGGCGATGGGACTGATCGACGAGAATCCGCGGCAGGCCTCGATCATGCTGGCGCGACTCGGCGACTTCCTGCGGCACGCGCTCGAGACCAGTCGCTCGCCCTGGGTCGATGTCGCCACCGAGCTCGCGGGGCTCGAGGCCTATCTGGCCGTCCAGCAGACCCGCTTCTCGGATCATCTCAACATTGCGATCGACGCCAGCCCGGAGTCGCTCGGGGTGTACCTGCCGTCGATGCTGCTGCAGCCGCTGGCCGAGAACGCCATCGAGCACGGCCGCCGCGAAGGCGGGCCGGCGCTCGAGCTGCGCGTGGCCGCTTCAGTCTCGGCCGAGCATCTGTGCATCGTCGTGACCAACTCGAGTCCGCAGCTGAAGAGCGATCTGACGCGGGCGGACTACGGTCACGGCCTCTCGAACGTGGACCTGAGGCTGCGCGCGGCGTACGGGGAAGCCGCGCATCTGGTGGTCGGCCCCGACCAACAGGGCGGCACGACCGCGATCCTGGTGCTGCCCGTGCGCCACCAGGCCTCGGCAGAATCGGCGGAGCGGGCGCCGGCATGAGCAGCAGCGCAATCGCCACCTTCGTGGTGGACGATGAGCCCCTGGCGCGCAAGCGGCTGCTCCACCTGCTGCACGGCGATCCCGACATCCGCGTCGTCGGCACCTTCGACTCGGCCACCGCCGCCGCGACCCAGGCGCGCGAGCTGACGCCGCAGCTGCTGCTGCTCGACATCCGCATGCCCGAGCTCGACGGCTTCGAGCTGGTCGCCTCGCTGGCCGGGCAGGGCATCAATCCCTACATCATCTTCGTCACGGCACATTCGGACCGCTCGATGGAGGCCTTCGGCGTCGGGGCGATCGACTACTTGCTCAAGCCCTTCGATGACGAGCGCTTCGCGCGCGCCATCGAGCGCGCGAAGAAGCTGATCGCATCCGGCGGGCCGCGGGATGCCTCTGCCGCCGGGCAGCCGGCCTCCCTCGCAAGCAGCCGCACGCGACTGCTGCTCTGCGAACGCGGCAAGGTAGTGGTGCTGGCGATGCGCGACATCGAGTTCGTGCAGGCGGCCTCCAAGCACGTGAAGATCTATGCCGCGGGCCGCTGCTACTCCTTCCGCCAGACGCTCGGCGAGCTCGAAAGCCGGCTGAACCCGGCGAGCTTCGTGCGCGTGCACCGCTCGACGCTGATCAATGTGGAGCATCTCGCCGAGATGCACCCGCTGTTCCACGGCGATTACGAATTGATCCTGCGGCGCGGCACGCGGCTGACGCTCAGCCGCCGTTACCGTGACCGGCTGACGCCGTTCCTGCTCGAGTAAGCGTCGCTCTCGTTCCCGAGCAAGGCATCGAGACCGAATTCGGATCGCTTGGGCGTGACTGGCGGCTTGTGAAATGTGTCCTCACGCTTCACCGCGTCGGCTGCAGCAACGGGATCACTTGCAGGATCCTGCCGCGGTACCGTGCTCCGGAGCGCAGCGAGATTCCTGAGTGCAGGGTAAATATATACGTACCCTGACCTGCCCGTTGCGCATAAGCGATCGCCCGAACGTTGACGATCAATGAACGCTCGATGCGCAGGAAGCCTCGGTCCGCCAGGCTGATCGCGAGGCGCTTTACCGAGTTGCGGCTGATGTAGTCAGCACCACTGGCATTCAACTTGACGTAGTTCCCCTGGGCTTCGATGTATTCGATATTTTCGGGGGTTAGTACGTAGAGGCGGTGCTCGCGCTCACCGACAAGCAGCGTGGGCGGCGGTGTCTCTTGCGGGGCCGCCGGTATACCCGCCGCGTGCGCTTTCGCGCCCGCACTCATTGCACCGGTCGGGGCGCGTGCGGCCTGCGCGCCGATTCCGCCGGCACCTGTCGATCGTTGTCCGGAAGTCCGGCCGTCGGCCGAGCTCCTGGCCGTCTCGTCATGCATTCGCATGTTCGGACATATCGCTCATAAAGGCGCCTCAATAACGGCCGGATGTCGGTCATTTGCGGCGCGACGCCCGGCGATGAGCGTAGGAAGAAGCGCGTGCCGCACGCAACGGCGATGGCCCGAGCGGCTGGCTGGGGCGTTATGAGCGGGGTGCGGCGCGACCCGAGCGGGCGAAGCGGCGCAGGGGGCCGCGCCGAAGCCTACGGGGGACTGTGGTCGCCTGCGCCGAGTGGCCGCTGCATCAGCACCGTGTCCACCCAGCGCCCGAGCTTGAAGCCGACCGACGCGAAGGTTCCGACCGGCCTGAATCCCAGGCGCCGATGCAGCGCGATGGAGCCCGTATTGGCGCTATCGCCAATGACGGCCAGCATCTGCCGCCAGGGGCCGCGTTCGCAGCGTTCGATCAGCGCCGTGAGCAGCGCGCTGCCTAAACCTGAGCGGGTGAGGCCATGCCCGACATACACCGAGTCCTCGATCGTGTGGCGGTAGGCGGGACGCGACCGGTAGAGGCTCGCGTAAGCGTAACCCACGACCTCGCCGCCCCGGTCGGCGGCGAGACAGGGGAGGCCGGAGTCGAGGACCGCGGCGCGGCGCGCTCGCCACTCTTCGATCGTCGGCGGAACCTCCTCGAACGATGCGAGCCCGTGATTCACGTGGTGCGCGTAGATGCGCGCGATCGCCCCGAGGTCGCCGTCGACTGCATCGCGGATCAGCGCCACAGGCCGCGACCGTAGTCGCGGCGCCGGCGGGGGCTGTGCCTCAAACATCCAGCCGTGATAGCTCGTCATGCCGCAAGTAGTGCAACCCCTGTGCCACGCTGTGTCTCTGCCTGGAGCGCGGTCGATGTCGGCCCGAAGCGCCTCCTGCCGGATACGGCGGTGCGTTTCCGGAGCGCGTGCGCTCTCGCCGCACCAAAGAGGTGCGGATCAGCGCGTCTGCGCCGAGCTCCGCGGAGCGAGCCCGGGGGCGTGCCGCCGCCCGGGCCCCCCAGCGCGCTCGAGAGCGCCGTCAGAGTGCTTTCGTCAGGTGGCCCAGGCCGCTGCGCACCTTGAGCGCGAGCAGGACGAGCATCACGCCGAATGCGATCGCATAGACCGCAAACAACCAGATCAGCGTCAGCGCTCCGGCGGCCGGCTGCGCGATCAGCAGGACGCCGAAGATCACCGAGGCAAGACCTGCGAGGATCAGCCACACCTCGCCCGCCAGCTGCTTGCGCAGACGAATGGCGGCAGTGATCTCGAGCAGCCCGGTCGCGACCGCCCAGATGGCGACGTAGAAGACGAGCGCCACCGCAGTGGCCTGCGGGCTGTAGAAGGTAAGGGCGCCGACGACGATGCCCGTCAGTCCCACGAGCAGCAGCACCCACCAGTCCTCGTGCACCCTGCGGCCCCCGAAGGCGTTGGCGACGTTGACGATGCCGTCGGCGAACATCACGATGCCGAAGGCGAGGGTGAGTGTCAGCAGTGAGATACCCGGACTCGCCAGTATCACGACCCCAAACACGATCCAGAACAGGCCGCGCAGCACTGTCATCCACCAGTAGCGCGACAGAATTTCCCCGATCATGGCGTCCTCCCAGCTCTTATGTGTGTGTTGTTGATTGCCCGTACGGCGGTGAGCGACCGGCGTCGACTCTACTCCAGAGCGCGACAAAACACCCCAGGCGAGCTTGCGCAGCGCAACAAGACGCCGGAGCGCTGAGCGCGGAACGTGACCCGCGTTCACCTGCGCCTGCGAAACCCGTCAAGGAAATGACGAGCCGCCGCTTCCTAATGTTAACTCGCGCTCGGCAGATGCCGCGGATTGTTAAAACTCCGTGGTATGTCGCACGCACTACCCGCTGACCTGCCCTTGACGCTGATCGAGCGCCTGCGCGCCGAAGGTATTGCCACGCTCGAAGCCTGGGTCGCACTCGGGCGTCGTCGCCGTCAGATTTTCGGCGTGACGCGCGCCGCGGTCCAGCAGCTCGACGCGCTCGCCAAAGCGGCGTTGCCACCCAAACACTGAGCGCTTCCGGGCGACAGCCTCAGCGCAGCCGGCCCGGACCTTCAGCGACAGCCGACGCCACCGTGTGGTGGTGCTCATGTTCGCGCGCTAGAGTGCGCGCCGTGCCGCGAACAACCCGCTTGAAAACCTGGATTGCGCTGCTGCGCGGCATCAACGTCGTCGGCCGCCGCCAGCTGCTGATGAAGGATCTCAGCGCGATTCTCGAGCGTGGTGGCTTCAGCTCCGTGCGCACCTACATTCAGAGCGGCAATGTCGTCTTTCAGAGCGCGCACGGCAGCGCGCGGTCGTTGGCGGCCGAGATCGGCGCGCTGATCCGCAAGCGTGCGGGGTTCGAGCCGCAGGTGATGGTGTTGTCACCCCGGGAGCTGGCGGCCGCCGTGCGGGGCAACCCTTTTCCGCAGGCGGACCGGGACCACAAGTCGCTGCACCTTTTCTTCCTGTCGGCGCGGCCGCCACGCCCCGACCTCGACTCACTGACCAGACTGAAGAGGGGGAGGGAAGGCTTCGCCCTCGAGGGAAAGGTGTTCTACCTGTTCACACCCCATGGCTTTCCCCAATGCGAGCTGCACGACAAGGTCGAGCGTTTTCTCGGGGTAGACGCTACTGCGCGCAACTGGCGTACCGCGCAGCAGCTGCTGTCGATGAGCGCGTCGGGGGCGGCGCCGCCGTCAGCCGAGCGGCACCAGAAACCGGCCTGAGCGCGGCGCGTAGTGCCGGTCGGGATTCAGCGAGACGATGACTCGCGTCGCACGGCCGATGATGTCGCGGCGCGGAACGAAGCCGAAGTAGCGGGAATCGGCGCTGTTGTCGCGATTGTCGCCCATCATGAAGTACATGCCGTCCGGCACCGTCACGGCATCGAGGGATCGGTGCGCCGGGCGGCGGGGGAGGATCATGATCTCGTGAGTCGCACTCAAGCCCGCCTCGCGCAGCAGCAGGGGGTGCTGCGCCGCGGTCGCGTCGAGCAGTCCGCGCAGGCCCCGGGCGTCCTCGGTGGAATAGCGTGCCGGGTGGCCGTTGACGGTGAGCCGGTCACCCTCGAGCGCCACCACGTCACCGGGAACCCCGATCACCCGCTTCACCAGCGAGGTACCGTCGACGGGCGAATCGAAGACGACGATATCGCCCCGCACCGGGCCCTCGCCGGCCGTGAGGTGCACCCGGGTAAAGGGTATTCGCAGCCCAAACACATGCTTGTCGACGAGTAGCCGGTCGCCCTCGAGTATCGTCGGGTTCATCGAGCCGGTCGGCACTGTGACCCAGTCGGCCCACGCCGAGCGAAACCCCAGCATCAGGCAGAGAAATAACAGCGTGCTGCGCCAAGCGCGCCACCACGCGCGCAGCTTCTCGAGGGTCATGCCACTCATACCACGAGCTCCCGGTGCATCAGCAGTTCGACCGTCGCGCGCACAGTATATTCCGGGTGCACCCCCGGGCGGTGGATGGCGCCACCGCCCGCAGTGCCGGCCTTAACGCTCACTCGCCGGCGCAATCGTCCCGAAGAGTCCGTTGGTCTCGCCGTTCGGCCCCGCCGCGAAGTACAGCGTGTCCGAGCTCGAGCCGCGGCCGCCACCGAGCGTCAGGGTCCACAGACCGTCGATCACCAGCGGGTTGCCCTGGACGTCCTCGAGCTCACCGGCGAACTGCCCGTGATTGTCAAACGCGCTGATATGCCCGTTGCCGAAGTTGCCGATCAGGATTCGACCGCTGAATCGCCCGAACGCGAAAGACGCGCGGGTCACGGCCCAGGGAGAGTTGAGCGGACCGCGGCTCGCGAAGCGGCGCAACAGGTGGCCGTCAGTGTCAAACACGTCGACGAAGCCATGTCCCGGGCCTGCCACATCGTCGTGCTTCTGGGCGTTTTGCTGCGCGTAGGTGACGAACAGGTCGCCGTCGATATTGGCGATGCCGAATGGGGCGTAGCCGGCAGGGATATGGGGATCCACAAAGCCGCCGTCCGTGGTCGCCGCAGTGAGCAGTCCATTCGCTCCGGTCGGGCCGAAGACATCCACCGTGGCATGGCGGAAATTGGTCGCGTAAAGCAGCAGTCCCTTGGCGCTGAGCCCGAATACCAGACTCTTATATACGGCGCCCTCGTCCGGAGTGGGATTCGCCGAGTTATCGAGCGCGAGCACGGCGTCGGTGGCCGGGCTCAACCCGCCGGCCCATGCGGAGAGGGTGCCGTCCTCGGTCGCAAAGATGAAAGCCGCGGGGGTCTTCGTGCCCGGGACCAGGAATGCAGCCGAGGGATTCCATACGATTCCGGTCGGTGCGGCAGGCGCCGTGGCCGGCGGGTTGCTGAAGTCGAAGGGTTGACAGGAATTGGGTGCGATGAGGCCCCCCGGCAACGGAATGGAGACCTGCAACCCGATCTTGGTGCCATCACCCGCATAGAGAGTCGAGCAGCCGGTG
>DATMMK010000056.1:0-14251 GCA_035569755.1 Steroidobacteraceae bacterium | reverse complement strand
CATGATCGCGGGAGCACTGGAATACGGAGTGGTGGGTCGCGCGATCGAGCGCGGGCTCGTCTCCGTCGGGACCGAGGATCCGCGCGCGCACACGCTGGATGCGCACCGGACGGTCGACGACCGGCCCTACGGGGGCGGTCCGGGCATGGTGATGAAGCCCGAGCCGCTGCTCGCGGCGATCCGCGCGGCGCACCGCCGGCTGCCGCCGGGCAGTCCGCGGATCTGCCTGAGCGCGCAGGGCGAGCCCTTCGGCGAGGGGGTGGCGCGCTCGCTGGCGGCGCTTCCCGGCATGCTGCTGGTGGCGGGACGCTACGAAGGGATCGACGAGCGCGTGGTCGAGCTCGGCTGCGATCGCGAGCTGTCGATCGGCGACTATGTTCTTTCCGGCGGCGAGCTTCCGGCGCTCACGGTAATCGACGCCGTGGCGCGGCTGCTCCCCGGGGCACTCGGCGATGAGCGCTCGAGCGAGCAGGACTCCTTCGCGCGCGGGCTCCTCGACTGGCCGCACTACACGCGACCGGAAGTCTTCGAGGGCCTCACGGTGCCGCCGGTGCTATTGTCGGGAGATCACGCGGGTATCGGCCGCTGGCGACTCGAGCGCGCGCTCGAGCGAACCTGGCGCCGCCGCCCCGACCTGCTCGCGCGGGCACGGCTCGCCCCGGAGGCGCAGAGTGCGTTGAATGAGGTGCTGGCCGCGCAGGCGGTCGCACAGGAGAATCGAGGTACGTGACATGAACAAGATAATCCAGGATTTGGACAAGCGGCGCATGACCCGTAAGGTTCCGGACTTCAAGCCCGGCGATACCGTGGTCGTGCAGGTGAAGGTGGTCGAGGGTGACCGCGAGCGCGTGCAGGCCTACGAGGGAGTCGTGATAGCCCGCAGCAACCGCGGATTGAATTCCTCGTTCACCGTGCGCAAGATCTCTCACGGCGAGGGTGTGGAGCGTGTGTTCCAGACTTACAGCCCGGCGATCAGCGACATCGTGATCAAGCGGCGCGGCAGCGTGCGCCGCGCCAAGCTCTACTACCTGCGGGATCTCGCGGGCAAGGCGGCGAGGATCGAGGAGAAGATCTGAAAGCGCGCTTGAGGGTAGCCGGCGCCCGGCCGCACCCGGCGCGGGAGGCGGTGAGCCGGTGAACGTGCGTTCGTTCTTTGCAGGTCTGTGGCGTGGCCTCGACGGCCTGCGCAAGGTCCTGCACCTGATCGTGCTGCTGGTGATCTTCGGCGCCGCGCTCGGAGTGCTGCTGTCCGGTGCGGCGCGCATCCCGGCGCGTGCGGCGCTGCTCGTCGAGCCCGACGGCGAGCTGGTCGAGCAGCTCTCGGGCGATCCGCTGACGCGTGCGCTCGAAGCGGCGCGCGGCGAGCGCCGCCACCAGACGCTCTTGTGGGACCTCACCGACTCGATCCGGGCGGCGGCCGCCGACCGGCGCATTCCCGCGATCGCGCTCGATCTCGACAAGTTCGAGGGCGGCACCCAGCCCTCGCTGGAAGAGTTGGCGGGCGCGCTGCGCGAGTTCCGTGCGACCGGCAAGAAGGTGGTGGCCTACGGTGGGGAGCTCGACCAGGAGGGCTATTACCTCGCGGCGCAGGCGGACGAGACCTACCTCGACCCGTTCGGCTTCCTGCTGATCGACGGCTACGACCGCTATCGCATGTACCTGAAGGAGGCGCTCGACAAGCTGGGCGTCGACATCAACGTGTTTCGCGTCGGGGAGTTCAAGAGCGCCGTCGAGACCTACACACGCACCAGCATGTCGCCGGAGGATCGCGAAGAGAGCCGCGCCTACCTCGGGGCTCTGTGGACCAGCTACCAGGAGGCGATTGCCCGTGCCCGCAAGCTCGCTCCGGATGCGGTGGCGAAGTACGTCGGCAGCCTTGCGCAGACGGTGCCGGCCGCCGGCGGCAATGCGGCACACGTCGCGCTCGATGCCGGTCTCGTCAGCGGCATCAAGACGCAGCTCGAGGTCGAGAAGCGTCTGAGCGCGCTCGTCGGCGAGGACAAGTCGACGGGCTCATTCCGCGCAGTCTCGGTGGCCGACTACCTGAGCTATGCGCAGGCCCAGCGCCGGCTCCATGCGAGCGGTAAACCGCACGTCGGCGTCATCGTCGCCGCGGGCGAGATCCTCGACGGCGAGCAGCCACCGGGCACGATCGGCGGCGACTCGACTGCGCGTCTCATCCGCCAGGCCCGTCTCGACTCGGACATCAGGGCGCTGGTGCTGCGCGTCGACAGTCCCGGCGGCAGCGTCATGGCTTCCGAGGAGATCTACCGCGAGCTCAAGGCGCTGCACGCCACGGGCAAGCCGCTGGTCGTGTCCATGAGCGGTTACGCGGCTTCGGGCGGCTATTACATCTCGGCGCCCGCGGATGAGATCTGGGCGAGCCCCGCGACCATCACGGGCTCGATCGGGATCTTCGCGATCATCCCGACGGTCGACCGGACGCTCGGCAAGGTCGGCGTCAGCGTCGACGGTATCGGCACCACGGCACTCTCGGGGCAGCTGCGCATCGACCGCCCGCTCGGCGCCGAGGCACGCGCCCTGCTGCAGTCGCAGATCAACCGCGGCTATGACGAGTTCCTCGAGCGCGTCGCCAGCGGGCGCAAGAAGAGCCGCGCCGACATCGACGCCATCGCCCAGGGCCACGTATGGGCGGGAACCGACGCCGCGCGCTTAGGCCTGGTCGATCACCTCGGCTCGTTCGACGAGGCGGTCAAGGCCGCCGCGCGCCGCGCCCGGCTCACCGACTATGCGCCCGAGTTCATCGCCCCCGAGCTCACCTGGACGCAGCAGCTCGCGCTGTCGTTCCGCACGCTGCTGGGGCGCGAGTTCCTGCGTGTGAGCGCCGATCCGCTCGCCCTCGGGCACCTCGCCGCGCGACTCGATCCCATCACCCGCGAAGTCGCGCGCCTGAGCCGCTTCAGCACGCCGAACCACGTGTACGCCTACTGCTTCTGCGAAGTGCGCTAGGGCTATTGGCGCGGCTCGCGCAGTGAGGGTCTTTTCAGCGATAGTGAACCATTTGGTTCACTATGGAGATTAGGGCTGCACCGGGTCGCCTCGGTGCGTGTCGAGCGCTACAACGTCGACCAGTCGAGGATGACTTTCCCCGACTTCCCCGATCCCATGGTCTCGAATCCCTTCTGGAATTCCTGGATCGGGAAGTGATGGGTGATGATCGGGTCGATCCTGAGCCCCGACTGCAGCATGCTCGACATTTTGTACCAGGTCTCGAACATCTCGCGCCCGTAGATGCCCTTCAGCGTCAGGCCCTTGAAGATCACCTGATTCCAGTCGATCGCCATCTCGCCGGGCGGGATGCCGAGGATGGCGACCGAGCCGCCGTGATGCATGGTGCGCAGCATGTCGCGGAACGCCGCCGCGTTGCCCGACATCTCGAGCCCGACATCGAACCCCTCCTGCATGCCGAGGTCTTTCATCGTCTGGTCGAGTGACTCTCTGGCCACGTTGATGGCGCGGCTCGCGCCCATCTTGCGGGCGAGCTCGAGGCGATAGTCGTTGACGTCGGTCACGACGACGTGGCGCGCGCCGGTGAAGCGCGCAATCGCCGTCGCCATGATGCCGATCGGGCCGGCGCCGGTGATCAGCACATCCTCGCCGACCATGTTGAAGGCGAGCGCGGTGTGGGTGGCGTTGCCCAAGGGATCGAGGATGGCGGCGATGTCGTCCGGAATCGAGTCGGAGAGCCTGAAGGTGTTGTCCGCCGGGATCGCCAGATACTCGGCGAAGGCGCCGGGACGGTTCACGCCGACGCCGACGGTGTTGCGGCAGAGGTGTCGTCGGCCGGCGCGGCAGTTACGGCAATAACCGCAGGTGATGTGCCCCTCGCCGGACACGCGGTCGCCGGCCTTGAGGCCCTTGACCTCCGAGCCGACCTCGACGATGCGGCCGCAGTACTCGTGCCCCACGGCCATCGGCACCGGGATGGTCTTCTGTGCCCAGGCGTCCCAGTTGTAGATGTGCATGTCGGTGCCGCAGATCGCGGTCTTGGCGACCTCGATCAGCACGTCGTTGTGCCCGACCTTCGGCTCCGGGATGTCCTCGAGCCAGATCCCGGGTGCCGCCTGCTGCTTGACCAGTGCTTTCATTGGAGGCTCATGAGTATGGCGCGCGGATCATGCGCGCAGCACGCCGAGCCACCGGCCGACCTCGGTGAAGGCCGCCACGGCCCGCTCGAGCTGTGCGCGGGTGAGCGCCGCCGACATCTGCGTGCGGATGCGGGCCTGCCCCTTGGGCACCACCGGATAGGAGAAGCCGATGACATACACGCCGCGCTCGAGAAGCGCATCCGCCATGCGCGTCGCGAGCGTCGCATCACCCAGCATCACCGGAATGATCGGATGCTCGCCGGGCTTCAAATCGAAGCCGGCCGCGCTCATCGCCGCGCGGAAGAAGCGTGCGTTCTCGAACAGCTGCTCGCGCAGCTGCGTGCTGCCCTCGAGGAGATCGAGCACCGCGAGGCTCGCCGCCGCGACCACCGGCGGGATGCTGTTGGAGAACAGATACGGGCGCGAGCGCTGGCGCAGCCACTCGACGACCTCGCGCCGCGCGGCGATGTAGCCGCCGCTGCCGCCGCCGAGCGCCTTGCCGAGCGTACCGGTGAGAATGTCGACGCGCGCGGCGACGCCGCAATGCTCGTGCGTGCCGCGGCCGGTCGGTCCCATGAAGCCGGTGGCGTGCGAGTCGTCGACCATCACCAGCGCGTCGTAGCGCTCGGCGAGCTCGCAGATGCCGCGCAGGTTGGCGATGAAGCCGTCCATGGAGAACACGCCGTCGGTGGCAATGAGGCGCGTGCGTGCACCCTGCGCCTGGCGCAGACAGTTCTCCAATTCCCTCATGTCGCTGTTGGCGTAGCGCAGGCGCTGCGCCTTGCAGAGGCGGATGCCGTCGATGATGCTCGCGTGATTGAGGGCGTCCGAGATCACCGCGTCGCGCTCGTCGAGCAGTGTCTCGAACAGTCCCCCGTTGGCATCGAAGCACGAGGAATAGAGGATCACGTCCTCGGTCCCGAGGAAGCGCGCCAGCCGGCCCTCGAGCTCCTTGTGGGTTTCCTGCGTGCCGCAGATGAAGCGCACCGAGGCCATGCCGTAGCCGTAGCGGTCGAGGGAGCGCTGTGCGGCGGCCCGCACCGCCGGATGATTGGCCAGGCCGAGGTAGTTGTTGGCGCACAGGTTGATGACCTCGCGGCCAGCGGCCTGCACCACGCCACCCTGCGGGCCGGCGAGCACCCGCTCGCTCTTGTAGAGTCCCTGCTCGCGGAGCGCTGAGAGCTCGCCGCGTAATCGTTCAATGACGGCCTGATTCATACCGTGGGAATTATACTAGAGCCCCCATGTCCGACGCGTCCGAAGCCGGCCCCGGGGCCGCGCGCATCGACCGGTGGCTCTTCGCCACGCGGCTCTTCAAGTCCCGCTCGCTCGCGGCGCAGGCGGTCGCCGGCGGCCGCGTGCACCTCAACGGCGAGCGCGTGCGAGCGGCACGCGAGGTGCGGCGCGGCGACCGCTTGAGCCTCATGCGCGGCGCGGTGGAGTTCGAGTGCCTGGTCCAGGCCATCCCGGCGCGGCGCGGGCCGGCGGCAGAGGCGGCCGGCTGCTATGAGGAGACGCCGGCGAGCGCCGCCCGCCGTGCCGAGTTTGCGCGGCGCATGCAGGTGGCTGCGGCGCTGACGCCGAGACCCGTGGAACGGCCCGACAAGCGGGCGCGGCGTCAGCTGCGCCGGCTCCGGGGTCGCATTTGAGCCGCCCGAGGTCGCCGCAAAGCATGTGGATGTCAAGGCGGCGTTGCAGACTGAGGCAGCATGACCCTAAGCGTCTTTGACATCTTCAAGGTCGGCATCGGCCCCTCGAGCTCGCACACCATGGGACCGATGCGGGCCGCGCGCGAGTTCGTCCTGGGGCTCAAGGACGCCGGTCAGCTCGCGGCGACGCAGCAGATCGCGGTACGGCTCTACGGCTCGCTCGCCCTGACCGGTCTCGGTCACGGCACCGATCGCGCGGTGCTCGCCGGCCTCGAGGGCGCCGACCCCGAGACGGTCGACCCGGACAGCATCGAGACCACGGTCAAGCGTATCCGCGCGAGCGGGCGGATTCGCCTCCTCGGCGAGCACGAAGTCGCCTTCGACGAGCCGATGCAGCTGCTCTTCATGCATCACGAGCGGCTGCCGCGCCATTCCAACGGCATGCGCTTCGACGCACTGTCGGCCGGTGGCGGTGTGCTGCGCGAGGAGGATTACTACTCGCTCGGCGGCGGCTTCATCGTCCGCGGCGCGGAGCCCGAGGCGCGCGAGACGCGGGCGCATGCCGCGCCGCCATATCCCTTCACCTCGGGCGCCGAGCTGCTGACGGTGTGCCGCGAACATGGGCTCGAGCTCTTCGAGCTGGTGCTGGCGAACGAGCGCACCTGGGCAGGCGAGGCCGAGGTGCGCGCCAGGCTGCTGCACATCTGGCAGGTGATGCAGGATTGCGTCGAGCGCGGCTTCCGCCAGAGCGGCGTGCTGCCCGGAGTGCTCAAGGTGCGCCGGCGGGCGCCGCGGCTCTATCGCCAGTTGACCGAGAGCGGCAGCGCCGGGCCGCTCGACGTCATGGACTGGGTGAACGCGTACGCGCTGGCGGTGAACGAGGAGAACGCCGCCGGCGGGCGCGTCGTCACCGCGCCCACCAACGGCGCCGCGGGTATCGTGCCCGCGGTGCTCCACTACTACCGGCGCTTCGAGCAGGGTGCGAACGAGGAGGGCGTGCTGCGCTTTCTGCTCGTGGCCGCGGCCATGGGCATGCTCTACAAGCGCAATGCCTCGATCTCGGGGGCTGAGATGGGCTGTCAGGGCGAGGTCGGCGTCGCGTGCTCGATGGCGGCTGCCGGGCTGGTCGCGGCGCTGCAGGGCACCAACGAGCAGGTCGAGAACGCCGCCGAGATCGGCATGGAGCACAACCTCGGGCTGACCTGCGATCCGGTCGCGGGACTGGTGCAGATCCCCTGCATCGAGCGCAACGCGATGGGCGCGGTCAAGGCGATCAACGCGGCGCGGCTGGCGATGCGCGGCGACGGCACGCACAAGGTGTCGCTCGACCAGGTCATCGCCACGATGCGTCAGACGGGCGCCGACATGTCGACGATCTACAAGGAGACTTCGCAGGGCGGGCTGGCGGTCAACGTGCCCGAGTGCTAACGCAATAACCCGAACAGCCGCACCGGCGGCGCGTGGTGCTGCACTTCCTTCACCGCCTCCGCGCCGATGGCGCGCCAGTCGTCAGCCTCGAACACGATCGAGCACACTCCGGCGGTGGTGAGGGTGCTGATCCCGCCGCTCGGCACCAGCAGGTGAATGAGATGGGAAGCGCCGGGGTTGTGGGCGATCACCATGAGATGCGCAATGCGCGGGCCGGTGTCCTGGATGAGGCGCAGCATGTCGGCGGCGCTGGCGAGATACAGGCTCTCCTCGCGCTGCACGTGCCGCACCGACAGCGACAGCTCACGCGCCACGATGTCGGCGGTCTGCTCGGCGCGCCGTGCGGTGCTGGCGAGCAGCCGGTCGGGAACCAGCTCGAGCTCGAGGAGCCGCCGCGCCATGGCCTCTGCACCGGAGAGCCCGCGGCGGTTGAGCGGTCTGGCGAAATCGTCGGTCGCCGGGTCCTGCCAGCGGGCATCCGCGTGACGCATGACGGTGAGGCGCTTCATGCGGGCTCAGCTCAGGAGGGCTGCTCGACCAGGATCCGGCCATTGTACTCACGGACCGCGTAGGTGCGCACCGGCTCGTAGGCCGGCGGGGTGAGCGCATCCCCGGTGCGCAGGTCGAAGCGCGAGCCGTGCCGCGGGCAGATGAGCTCGCAGGACTCCACCTCGGCACCCGTGAAGGACTCGCCGTCGTGCGTGCAACGGTCTTCGACTGCGAACAGTTCCTTGCCGCAGCGGACGACGACCACGGGTACGCCGTCAACCTCGGCCGACAGGGGGACGGCTTCGGCGAGCCCGCTTACCGGCCCGATGTCGACCCACTCGCTCAAAACATCCCTGTCTGGAGCCGCGCGGCTTCCGACATCATCGACTGGTTCCAGGGCGGATCGAAGGTCAGCTGCACGTGCGCCTCGCGCACCGTCGGGATCCGCTCGAGCTTGTCGCGCACGTCGTCCACGAGGATGTCCCCCATGCCGCACCCAGGCGCGGTCAGCGTGATCTGTGCCTCGACCGTGCGGGTACCGTCGTCGTTCTCTCGCACCTCGCACTCATACACGAGTCCGAGATCCACGATGTTGATGGGGATCTCAGGGTCGTAACAGCTGCGCATCTGTTCCCAGGCGAGCTTGCGTACGTCCTCGACGGTGGCGTTCGGCGGCAGCTCGGGGGCTTTGACCACTTCCTGGCCGATGGCATCGGCATCCTCGCCGGCGATCCGGAACAGGTTCCCCTCGAGGTACACGGTAAAGCTGCCACCGAGCGCCTGGGTGATGTAGCCGGCCTGCCCGGGCTTGAGCTTGACCTCCTGCCCGGCGGGGACGATCACCGCGCGCACTTCGCGGCTGACGACGAAGGGCTCGTTCTCGTGCCGGCGCATGGGCTACTCGGTCGACACGGTGGCCGCGCCGCGCTCGAGCGCGGCGTTGAGCGTGTGCCAGCTCAGCGTGGCGCACTTCACCCGCGCCGGGAACTCACGCACGCCGCCGAGGGCGGCGAGCTTGCCGAGCGCGGCATCCGCCGGGACGTCGTGGCGCGTGAGCAGGGTATGGACCTGTTCGAAGAGCCTGGCCACGGCGGAGCGCTCCTTGCCCTTGACCGCCTCCGTCATGAGCGAGGCCGAGGCGGTGGAGATCGCGCAGCCGGAGCCTTCGAAGCGGATGTCCTCGACGCGCTCGCCGTTCATGCGTACGTAGACCGACAGGCGGTCGCCGCACAGCGGGTTGTGGCCGTCGGCGTGCCACACATCGCCCCCCGCGCCCGCGCTCTCGAGGCGGCCGAAGTTGCGCGGCTGGCGGTTGTGATCGAGGATCACGTCGCGATAGAGCTCCTTGAGGTCCATCAGCCGAATACCTCGCGTGCCCGGCGGACGCCCGCCACCAGGCGCGCCACGTCGTCCTCGGTGTTGTAGCAGCCGAAGGAGGCGCGGGCGGTCGCCGGAATGCCGAAGAAGGTCATGACGGGCATCGCGCAGTGGTGACCGGTGCGCACGGCGATCCCCTGCGTGTCGAGGATCGTGCCGAGGTCGTGGGCATGCACCCCGGCGAGCGTAAACGAGAGCACCGAGGCCTTGGCCGCCGCCGTCCCCACCAGCTCGATGCCCGGGAGCCGCGCGAGCTCCGCGGTCGCGAGCGCGAGCAGGCGCGACTCGTGCGCGGCGAGCGCCTCGATCCCGAGGCTCTCGAGGTAGTCCATCGCGGCCGCGAGCCCCACCGCCCCGGAGATGTTCGGGGTCCCGGCCTCGAACTTCCACGGCAGGTCGTTGTAGGTGGTCTTGTCGAATGCAACCGTGAGGATCATCTCGCCGCCGCCCTGCCAGGGCGGCATGGCGCGCAGCAGCTCCTCGCGACCGTAGAGCACGCCAATGCCCGTTGGGGCGTACATCTTGTGGCCCGAGAACGCGTAGAAGTCCGCGCCCAGCGCGCGCACGTCGACACGCGAGTGCGGCACCGCCTGGGCGCCGTCCACCAGCACTACGGCCCCCTGAGCATGCGCCGCCTCGGCGATGCGCTGCACCGGCAGCACCGTGCCGAGCGCATTCGAGACATGCGCGATCGCCACCAGGCGCGTGCGTGGGTTGAGGAGCTCGACGAACTCCTCGTAGAGGAGCTCGCCGCGGCGGTTGATCGGCGCGACCTTGAGCGTGCAGCCGGTCTGCTCGCACACCATCTGCCAGGGCACGATGTTGGCGTGATGCTCGAGCGCGGTGATCAGGATCTCGTCGCCCGGCCCGAAACGCGGCCGGGCATAGGCCTGGGCCACGAGGTTGATCGCCTCCGTCGTACCGCGCACGAAGACGATCTCGCGGGTCGAGCTCGCGTTGAGAAAGCGGCGCGCCCGCTCACGGGCACCCTCGAAGGCCGAGGTGGCGGCCTGGCTGAGCGCGTGTACGCCGCGGTGCACATTCGCGTGCGTATGCGTCTCGTAGTCCTCGACCGCGCGCAGTACCGGCAGCGGGCGCTGCGACGAGGCGGCGCTGTCGAGGTAGACGAGCGGGTGCCCGTTCACCTGCGTCGCGAGAATGGGAAAATCGCGTCGCACGCGTTGCGGATCGTAAGCGGTGCGCGCCGCGATCGCTGAAACCTTGGCTGACATCAGATGAGCTCCCGGAGCGCCGCCCCGTCCTGCATCGCCCCGGCGAAGCGCTCCTCGATCTGCCGGCGCAGGTCAGGCACCTCGATCTTCGCGATGACGTCCTCGAGGAACGCCCACTTGAGCGCGCGCTGCGCGCTGTCACGGTCGAGTCCCCGCGACAGCAGATAGAAGAGCATGTTGTCGTCGAGCTTGCCGGCAGTTGCACCGTGACTGCAGCGCACGTCGTCGGTGTAAATCTCGAGCTGCGGCCGTACGTCGATCTCGGCTTCCGGGCCCGCCAGCAGGCCGCGCAGCGACTGGCGCGAGTCCGTGCCGTGGGCATCGCGCGCCACCACGATCTTGCCGTTGAAGGCGACCCGGGCGCGTCCCGCAGAGATGCCGCGGAAAGTTTCTTCGGTGCGGGCGTGCGGCGCGAGGTGCTCGACCAGCGCGTAAGTGTCCTGCACCTGCTGGCGGTCGCCGAGCGCGGCTACCGAGAGCGCGAGGCCGGCACGCTCGCCGATGAGGCGCACGCCGAGCGTCGAGCGGGCCGCGGCCGCGCCGCTGGCAAGCGCGTGCAGCCGGTAGCTCGCGTCCTGCGCCAGCGTGGCGCCGAGCGTGTCGAACAGGATGGCGCGGGAGCCGAGCTCCTGCAGCCGGTAGTGAGCGAGAGTCGCGCCACGCGCGAGCTCCGCGCTGACGGCGCTGGTAACGAAGCTCGCCCCAGGGCCGGCGCTCACGTGGCGCTCGACGAGCACGAGCCGCCCGCGCGCCTCGAGGCGTAGCTCCACGCGCGGGTAGGAGGCTCCGAGCTGCGCCTCGGCGCTCGCCACGAAGATGAGCTCGAGGCGCGCGGCCTCGAGCCCGGCGGGCACGTCAATCGCAGCACCGTCGGTCGCGAACGCCTCGTTGAGGAGCGCGAAGCGCTGGTCGGCTGCGAGCTCGCGGCGGGGCCCAGGGGACTGCGGCAGGACGTCCGGGCCGTCCGCCCGGGCGGCGAGCGGTGTGAGACGCGCCACGGTCGCACCGAGCGCGTCCGAGAGAGCCGGCGCGAACACGCCATCGACGAACACGTAGCGCGCGAAGCCCGCGAGCCTCGCCGGGAGATCGGCCGCAACGGCTGCGCCCGCGGCCGCGGCCGGCGGCGTGAGGGCGGCCGGCGTGAAGCTCGCCCGCTCGAGCGGGCGCAGATTCGCATACTTCCAGTTCTCCTCACGCGGGCCGGGCAGCCCTGTCACCGCCAGTGTTTCCATGGCCGCGCGCCGGCGTGCGGCACCGGGCAGCCGCGCCGCCAGCGTGCGCACGGTGCTCGCGTGCTGCTCGACGATCCGGGCGGTGAGGGGACTGCTCATCGGTGCCTCAGGCCGCCGCGCCGCTCACCCAGTCGTAGCCGCGACGCTCGAGCTCGAGGGCGAGCGTGCGATCGCCGCTGCGCGCGATGCGGCCGCGTACCAGTACGTGCACCACATCCGGCACGACGTGCTCGAGCAGGCGCTGGTAATGCGTCACCACCAGGCACGAGCGCTCGGGCGAGCGCAGGGAGTTGACTCCCGCGGCCACGATCTTGAGCGCGTCGATATCGAGACCCGAGTCGGTCTCATCGAGGATCGCGAGCTTCGGCTCGAGCACCAGCATCTGCAGGATCTCGTTACGCTTCTTCTCGCCGCCCGAGAATCCCTCGTTCACGCCGCGCGACAGGAAGCCGTCCTCCATCTGCATGAGCTTCATCTTCTCGCGCACCAGGCCGAGGAACTCGAAGGCGTCGACTTCGGGCAAGCCGTGCTGCTTGCGCACGGCGTTGAGGGCCGCCTTGAGCAGATAGACGTTGTTCACGCCCGGGATTTCCACCGGGTACTGAAAGCCGAGGAACACGCCGGCGCGGGCGCGCTCCTCGGGCGCGAGAGCGAGGAGGTCGCGTCCGTCGTAGGTGGCGCTGCCTGCGGTGACCTCGTACCCCGGCCGCCCGGCGAGCGCGTACGCGAGCGTGCTCTTGCCCGAGCCATTGGGCCCCATGAGCGCGTGCACCTGGCCGGTGGGCACCTCGAGCGTGAGGCCGTTCAGGATCTGCTTGCCGTCGACCGTGACCGAAAGATCCCGGATGGCGAGCAGCGGTGCTGCGGATCGAGTCATGTCAGCCCACCGCGCCTTCCAGACTCACCGCCAGCAGCTTCTGCGCCTCCACCGCAAACTCCATGGGCAGCTCCTTGAACACCGATTTGCAGAAGCCGCTCACGATCATGTTGACGGCGTCCTCCGCGGAGATGCCGCGCGCCAGGCAGTAGAACAGCTGGTCGTCGCTGATCTTGGACGTGCTCGCCTCGTGCTCGACCGTCGCGGTCGGGTTCTTTACTTCCACGTACGGGAAGGTATGCGCGCCGCACTGGCCGCCCATGAGGAGCGAGTCGCACTGGGTGAAGTTACGGGCGCCGTGCGCGCTCGGCAGCATCTTCACGAGCCCCCGGTAAGTGTTCTGTCCGTGTCCGGCCGAGATGCCCTTGGAGATGATGGTGCTGCTGGTGTCGCGCCCGATGTGGATCATCTTGGTGCCGGTATCGGCCTGCTGGTGGTTGTTGACGGTGGCGACGGAGTAGAACTCGCCCCGCGAGCCCTCGCCGCGCAGCACGCAGCTCGGGTACTTCCAGGTGATGGCGGAGCCGGTCTCGACCTGCGTCCAGGAGATATGCGCGTTGCGTCCGCGGCATTCGCCCCTCTTGGTGACGAAATTGTAGATGCCGCCGACGCCGCGGGCATCGCCCGGATACCAGTTTTGCACGGTCGAGTACTTGATGTTGGCGTCGTCGAGCGCGATCAGTTCCACCACCGCGGCGTGCAGTTGGTTTTCGTCGCGCATTGGTGCACTGCAGCCTTCAAGATATGACACATAACTTCCAACATCCGCGATGATGAGCGTGCGCTCGAACTGCCCCGTGTTGAGCGCGTTGATGCGAAAGTAAGTCGACAGCTCCATCGGGCTGCGCACGCCCTTCGGCACGTAGACGAACGAGCCGTCGGAGAACACCGCGGAGTTCAAGGTCGCGAAGAAATTGTCGGTGTAGGGGACGACGCTGCCGAGATACTGCTCGATGAGCGCGGGGTGCTGGCGCACCGCTTCGGAGAAGGGCAGGAACACCACGCCCGCCGCGGCGAGCCGCTCCTTGAAGGTGGTGGCGACCGACACTGAGTCGAACACCGCGTCCACCGCGACCCCGGCGAGGCGCGCGCGCTCGTGCAGCGGCACGCCGAGCTTCTCGTAGGTCTCGAGGAGCTTCGGATCGACTTCGGCGAGGGTCTTCGGGCCGTCCTTCTTCGTCCTGGGGGCCGAGTAGTACGAGATCGCCTGGTAGTCGATGGGCGCGAAGCGCACGTGCGCCCAGTGCGGCTCCTTCATGGTGAGCCAGTGGCGCAGCGCCTTCAGGCGCCATTCGGTGAGGAAGGCGGGCTCGCCCTTCTTGCGCGAGATGAGCCGCACCACGTCCTCATCGAGTCCCGGAGCCACGGTGTCGGAGTCGATCTCGGTGACGAAGCCGTGCTGGTAGCCGCGGCCGATCAGGCTCTCGAGCTCTTTGGCGGTTTCGCTCATCGCGCTTACCTTCAGCGCACCGGCACGCGGCCGGCCGCGGCCTTCATCTCGCGCTCGAGGGCGGGGAGGCGCGCCGGGGCAGCATCGATACCGGCGAGCTGCGCGAGGGTCACGTCGTAGAGGGCGCGGCGGATGGCGAGATTCAGCCGCTGCCAGACGCGGCTCACGCGGCAGCTGTCCTCGATCTCGCAGTTGCCGTGGCCCGCGGCGCAGTCGGTGAGCGCCAATGGCCCCTCGAGCGCGTCCAGAATCGTCGCGGCGCTGATCTGCGCGGGCGGGCGCGACAGCTGGTAGCCGCCGTGCAGGCCCCGGGTCGAAGTCACGAGCCCGGCGCGCTGCAGCTGCTTCAGGAGCTTACTCACCGTGGGTGCGGCGATGCGCGTCTCATCGGCGAGCGCAGTGGCGGTG
>DATMMK010000055.1:0-7328 GCA_035569755.1 Steroidobacteraceae bacterium | reverse complement strand
CACCTGGAGTTGCCGCTCTCGCTGTGATTGCGACCGCGTCTAGGTCGGCGCGCCTCGCAGGCAGCGACGTGCGACGGTAGTGATTCGCAGCGCGTAGGCCAGGACGCCGAGCGCCAGGAACACACCGTAGCTCAGCGCATACCCCAACGTCAGCCTGAACGGCTCCTTGGCAAAATCGACAAAAAATGCGAGTGCGATGTACTCGACGCCGACTGTCCGGATCACCAGCAGCGCTCGGGGTGAGAGCCAGACCGCGGGGCGAGGGAACGAGAGCAGCGCCAGCAGGTAAGTAAAAAACACCGCGACACCGAAGAACTCGAGGGTACCCGCCCCGGGTGGCTGCTCGGCGGTCCGGTACAGCCACACCACCAGCGCCACGTGGACCAGATGCGCCGCGGCGAACCCGAGCCCGAAGTCACGCGCCCGCCCCGCCAGGCCGCAAAAGCGCGGACCGAGCAGCATCTCCCAGGCACCCGCCGTATAGGCCGACCAGAACCACAGATACGACCAGCGCGCCGTCAGCCGCAGGCCGAGAACTGTGCCCTCTACGGCGCCGCCGCGCAGCGAGGGCCGCAGCGGCGATGACGAGCGCCACGGCGAGCGCCGAGAGCAACCACGCGCCGATCCTCGAGCGCCCGTGTCCCGCGGCATCCATGCCGTTGTCGGCGGTCAGCTGCCCGTGAGGTAGAGCACGAGCCCGAACTTGCTCGTCGAGGTGGCGCCGGCCACGCTGATCGTCAGCTGCTTGGGCGAGGTGTTGGGATTGAAAACCGCGAGACCCGTGAGCTGCAGGCCATTCAGGACGGCGTAAGCTCCGGTGCAATTCCCGTAGGTCAGCGACACCTGGTAGGTATCGTAGGTGCTGTTGATGATGGTCACCGTGCCGTTCAGCACGCAGCTGTTGGCGGGGTTCTGGCCGGTCACGACGCCGTCGCCCCCGATCGATATCACGGAGCCGCTCCCGGTGTCGGTGTAGTTGGCGCTTATCGCGGTGAGGGACGATCCGCTGTTGGTCACGGTGTTAAAGGCGAGTGACCAGGAGCCCGAGCCGGTGGTCCCGCCGTTGGTCGTGAAGCTCACGCTCAGTGTGAGCGTGCTGCCGGTCACGACCGTGCCGTTCAGCGTGCCGAGACCGTAGGTCGAACCGTCCTTGAAGGTAGAGCCGGCGCTCGAGTCAAAGTTCGTGTAGACGACGACGGCTGCGACCAGCGTGGCGCCCGAGACCTGCGTAGCGCCGACGAACTGCACTCCGTCGGCGCGGATGAAGACCGCGTTCCCGCCGGAATCGATGTATCCCACGACGCTCAACCCCGTCACGGAGTCCGTGCCGCCCCAGACGCCGGTGGGCGATGCGTTTGTCGGCATTGGCTTGCCCACCGGCATGTAGCCCGTGCCGTTGCAACCTGCGATGGCGCAGGCCGCGAGGCTCGAGAGGGCCACAATGAGGGTGATCCAGGCTCTGCGCATCATGGGTTCGACTCCATCGCTTCGGTCGCTAACGCTCGAGCTCCCCCCCGGTGCACAAGCCTATTACGAACCCGCCTTATCGCCTACATTGAGGGCATGCGCGAGGATGCCGCCGAGTCCGTCACTGCCGCCCGTGGGGCTCTCAGCTACCCGTTCGAGGCCACCCCGCAGCCCGGTGAGGCGCATGAAGTTGCAGCGGGGTTGCGCTGGCTGCGGATGCGCCTGCCGATGCCGGCGCTCAATCACATCAACGTCTGGGCGCTCGAGGATGGGCCGGGCTGGACGCTGGTTGACACCGGCATGGACACGCCCGCGACCGCCGCCGACTGGCAGAGCGCCCTGCCCGGCGCACTCGGTGCCCGTCCCGTGGTCCGTGTCATCTGCACCCACATGCATCCCGATCACATCGGCATGGCGGGTTGGCTCACGCGCCAGCACGATTGCCGACTCTGGACGACGCGCCTCGAGTATGTGACGTGCCGGATGCTGGTCGCGGATACGGGACGTGAAGCGCCCGCCGACGGCGTGCGCTTCTATCGCGCCGCCGGCTGGGACGACGCTGCGCTCGAGCACTACCGCGCGCGCTTCGGCGGGTTCGGCAAGGCGGTCTATGCGCTGCCCGACAGCTATCGGCGTGTGGTGGACGGCGAGGAGCTCGCGATCGGCGGGCGCACCTGGCGCGCCGTCATCGGGCGCGGGCACTCGCCTGAGCACCTGTGTCTGCATTGCCCGGAGCTGCGCGTACTGATCTCGGGCGACCAGGTGCTGCCGAGGATCACCTCCAACGTCTCGGTCTTCCCCACCGAGCCGGACGCGGATCCGCTCTCGGAATGGCTCGCCTCGCTCGCCTCGATCAAGCAGCGCGTGAGCGATGACGTGCTCGTCCTGCCTTCGCACAACGAGCCTTTCCGCGGACTGCACGCGCGCCTCGATGCGCTGATCGCCGGGCATGAGGACCGGCTGGCGCGCCTGGCAACCGAGCTCGCCACTCCCAAGCGCGCCGTGGACGTGTTCGGTCTCCTGTTCCGGCGCCACGTCGCCCTCGACATGCTGAGCATGGCGACCGGCGAGAGCCTCGCCCATCTCAACTGCCTCATGGCTCGGGGCCTCGCGACACGCGAGCTCGATTCCGGCGGCGTCGCCTGGTACCGGCGCGCCTGAGCCGCGGGCACGCTAGAATCCTCTATTGGCTTTCCGCGCGAGTGAGCGACTGGCGCCTGCCGAGCAGGCGCGTGGATAGAGCTTTGCGATCAAGAAAGAGCCTGACATCGCTGCTGACGGCGGCCATTCTGATATTCGGGTCCACGGCCCGGGCGGACGTGCCCGAGACCGCCGTCGCTCCGATGCCGCAAGCGGCATCCGAACCTGCAGCGCCTGCCGAGCCCGAGCAGCTCCCGGCTCCTGAGGCGCCATCGGGCACTCCGTCGTACCTTGCGGACATCGGCCGCTATTTCACGGCGCCGTTCCGCTGGGACCGCAGGGACTGGGCCTGGTGCGGCGGCGCCGTGCTCGCGATCGGCCTCGCCCACCGCTACGACAGGCAGGTGCGGACCCATTTCTTCGGCGCAGGCCCCACTCAGAACGTCAACAGCGAGGACACCAAGGACGCGATCCCGACGGCGGCCGTCTTCGGCGGCACCTGGGCCTTTGCCCTCCTCATGCGGGACCGCGACGGCTATCGCGAGGGCTGGGCGATGGCGGAGGCCGCCGCCTTAAGCGGTGTCACCGCCTACGCGCTCAAGTTCGCGACCGGGAGGCAGACACCGGAGCAGACGACCAGTCCGAACGAGTGGTTCAGAAGCGGAACCTCCTTCCCTTCGTTTCACTCGACCGAGGCTTTCGCGGTCGGCACGGTGCTCGCCGAATCCGGCAACGACGACTATCGATTCCTGCGACGCCTGCTCGGCTACGGACTGGGAATCGCCACCAGCTACGAGCGGCTCAAGCACAACGCGCACTGGCTCTCGGATACGGTCGCGGGAGCCGCGCTCGGGATCTCCAGCGCTCATTTCGCGATGGACCGCAGGTACGCGACCGACGATGCCTCACATCTCGCGCTGGTGCCGATCGCGGGTGGGGCGATGCTCACCTACAGCGTCTCGATGCCGTAGGCACGCTTAGGGGTCTCGGCGCGCGTCCCCTCCCGCCCAATAGACGACTCCCGCGCAGGGCGCGAGCAGCCGGTCGATCTCAGCGAGAAAGCCCAGGGTACGGACCAGCGCAAAGGCGCGCACATCCGCCTGGGGAAACTCCTGCCGGAGCCTCGCCGCGGCGGCAAGTAAGGTGCGCCCCTTGGTGATGACGTCGTCGATCAGAACGATTCTCTCCGGCGTGCGTCCCCGAGTCGTGCCGATCGCGAAGGAGTCGTAGTGTTGGCGGACCGTGGGCCGCCGGCCGAGCAGCGCCGTCGCCGAGCGGGTGACGGCGACGCGGCGCGTGATTCCTGGCCACACCTCCTGGGCCAGGCCAACGGCGTGCAAGGCCATCGCCAGCTGACACGCAGCGGTTGAGGTGGCGCACGCGGGTGAGCACCCAGGGATCGGCACCAGCCATGCCTCGCGGGCGAACAGCCGCTTGAACATCGGCTCGCGTGCACAAAGCTCCGCTACCTGGCCGGCATATCGGGGAAGCCAGCGGGGATCGCCCACCTTCACCCGCTGACAGAGCAGCCTTGCGCCCGCTGACAGCAGCCCCGCACCGCGCGGCGCATAGATGTAGCAGGACGCGAACGAGAGGGTCGAGCGCAGTGCTGCCTCTGCCCGCACAGTCACGACGGGCGGCGTTACCCGCCCCATCAGAGGGCCAGGTCATCGTCGGGCTGTCGCGCACCGTGTGCCTCAGCCTCGGTGGTGCGCAGTTCCCGCCAGGCCTCGCGCGCCTGCCGCCGGATCTGCTCGATATCCGAAACCCGTGCGGGCGCATCTCGCTCGGCCGAGGGGGCAGCAGATTCTTTCGCTGCCGTCGCCTGGGTGGCGCGTTCCAGGCGGGCCGCCACGCGCCGCCGGTATTCCACGCGGATCCGCTCGGCCACTTCGCTGCGAAGGCCGCGCTGCTCCATCTTGAGGGACGCAATGGGAAGGCGCGGGTGCGGCTCGCGATCGATGCCGCGCTCGGCGAGGCTCCGGTGATCCACGCGCGCCTCCACGTTCGCTTCCCGCAGTGCCTGGTTCGTGAGCGTTGCCCAGCGCTCCCGCAGCGCACGGAACTCCTGACGCGAGTCCGGCAACTCGCGCCGGCGGCGCTCAAGGGGCTGCATGTCGAGGCCCGCCTTGGCACCCAGTCCCTTGGGCGTGACCTCGCGCGTGGTCGTAAGCAGGTGGGCGTGGAAATTGCGCGGATCACCGCCGGGACGCGGCAGGTGCACCGCGAGATCCACGGCCACCCGGTAGCGCTCGGTCAGCTCAAGCGAAAAAGCCCGTGCCAGCGCAACCTTCTGCGCGGTACTGAGCTCGTGCGGGAGCGACACCTCATACTCGCGAGCGACCCGGGAATTCGATTGTTTCTCGGCGCGTTCCGCGGTATTCCACAGCTTCTCGCGTTCCTGCGCCCAGGCCTTGGCGGCTCCTGCGAGATGTGCGGGCAGGAAGATCTCGGAGTGCATGACGTCTTTGCGCCGCGAAAAATCGTAGAGCCGGCCGCTGCGCTCATCGCGCAGCCGCTCCCCGGCCCGGTAGGCGGCCGCGGCGGTCGCACGCCGCCCGGCGCTGCGCCCGACAGAGCTGATCTGAAAATGGTAGATCGCCAAGACCGCATCTCAGGGCTTGAAGCTCACGCGCAGCCAGGTGCCCGAGGATGCGGTCTTGAGATACCCCGTGAGATCCGGCAGCTGCTCGAGCTCGGAGGCCATGACGGCGAGCTCGGTGATCCGCTGCTCGCTCACCTGGGTCGAGCGGCGACTTCCTTTGCCGCCGGGCCAGCCCTCGCGGTCGCGACCGCGCGAGGTCTGTCGGCGCATCACCTCACGCTCTCCGATGAGGCGCGAGGCGAATTGCGAGGTGCCCCCGTGCTCGCTGCCGGCGCTGCGCAGAATCAGCGTGTTGCCGCAGTTCTCGACAATCGTATTGGCCTCGCCCGCGCCGTAGGTCGCCGAGACCTGCGCGATCGACTGAAACCCGAGCACGCAACGTCCGCCGAACTTGCGCAGCCGTGCGAGTGCGTCCTTCAGGCCATCGATCGCGCCGAGCGAGTCGAGCTCATCGACGACGAACCACAGCCGCTGGTCCTCGCCGGCAGATCGCATTGCCTCGAAGATCGCGAGCCGCACCCATGTCGCGATGATCGAGCGCAGTGCCGCGATCTGCGAGGCGCGATACGGCATGAACAGCACTCCCCGGCCGCTGCGCACCCAGCTGCGGACGGAGAATGGCCGGCCGCGCTGTGCCTGTAGATGCTCGAGAGCCGCGACCGCCGAGGCGGTGACGGAGCGAATCGAGCCGAACATGCGGGCGTTCTCGGGCTCGAGAAACGGCTGCGCCGCCGTACCCGCAGCCAGCGGGCGCAGCTCGCTGCAGCTCGCAACCGTGAGCAGTCGCCAGAGCTCCGCGGGGTCGCGCTCGCCGCATTCGTAGCAGCGGCGAGTGACCGCCGTCACGAAGGTGCGTGCGTAGCCGCGCCACTCACGGCCGGAAGGATCGTCGCTCGTTGGAATGAGGCCGCTCGCCAGCTGCTCGACGTCCCAGCGCTCGCCGAGCTCGGCGAAGGGATCCCACCTCGCCGAGTCGGGCTCGAAGGGATTCAGGATCACGTCCCCGCGCCGGCGCTGATGGAAGCGCCCGAGGTAGCCGCCATCGGGGTCGGTGACTACGACCCGATCACCCCGGCGCAACGCCCCCGCCAGGAGGCCCGCAATCGCCGTCGACTTCCCCGTGCCGGTGGTGCCGATCAGCTTGAAGTGCCGGCTCTCATCGCGCGCAGGAATGGCCACGCCCGCGAGCAGGAGGGGGCCCTCGGCGTAGCGCCGCTGTAGCCGGCGCGCATGGCGCTGGACGCGCCTGCCGTCGAGCACGCGAGCGCCGCGCCGGTGAGCGTCGACGATGCGTCCTCGGCGCAGTGCGAGACATCCCGCCGCCGTCAGCATGGCGAGGAGCGCCACGAGCGCCGGCGCGCGCTGCGTCCACGCTAAGAGCACGGCGAGATCCATGGCTCAATGGCCCTTCACGATCAGGAAGTCTCCGCCCTCGCCGAAAGCCCCGGCCTTGCGATCGACGCGCACGCACAGCTGCTGTGCGCCCCCGCAGTGGCGGAGCTCCACCTCGGCGCCTTCGGCCTTGAGACGCGCGACGGAGGCCTCGAGCGCGTCACGCCTCGCGCTGAGCGCAGCGACTTCGGCCCGCGAGGGCAACACCCACCACGCGACGCCGAGCGGCACCGCGCACGAAAGCGTCGTCATGCCGAGCGTCCACAGCGCTACCCGCAGGTCCGCCACGTACCGAAGCCGGCGCAGGGTCTCGGCCGCGCGCTCGCTGTGCACCTCAACTTCGCCGAGCTCCTCCACCATCGTGGTACGGATCTCATCGCGTGCGAGGCCGGGGAGCTCGGTGACGTGGGCCTTCAGCCTCTCGAGAACACCCTCCGCGAGCCTCTGATGCGCGTGCGCGCTCTCCAGCAGCAGTCCGAGCTTCATGGCCTCATCGTCCACGCGTCTCACTCCAGGCCGAACCCTGTGGGCGCGTGATGCGCGACATCGGCGCACGCCCCTGCCTGTCGGGCGACTTCGGGGTTGCCTAAAGGTCCGCGTTCCACCTCGCGCTCCGGCGGGGGACGCGACAGCCTCACCTGCAGCCACTCGCGGCGGGACGCGAGCTTCAGATACCCGGCCAGATCCGGCAGCTGCTCGATCTCGGAGGCCATCACCGCGGCTT
>DATMMK010000054.1:0-8551 GCA_035569755.1 Steroidobacteraceae bacterium | reverse complement strand
GCCGGCTCGTTGCGGCGCGAGGCTGGCCGCGGGCTGAGATCGCGTGGCAGCAGATAGGGGCCGTCGGTCTCGAGCAGCAGCCTGCCAGCGGGGATGGCGCGCATGAGCGGCGCCAGGTGAGTCCCACGGCGTTCGTCGCTGATCCAGCCGGTGATACCGATGGCGAGCCCGAGCTCGAGGTAGGCATCGAGCTCGGCGGCGCCGCCCGTGAAGCAGTGCGCGACGCCTGCGTGGCGGGCGCCATGCTCGCGCAGGATGGCGATGAAGTCCGCGTGGGCATCGCGCTGGTGCAGGAAAACGGGCTTGCCGACAGCCGCCGCCAGCTCGAGCTGGAGGTGAAAGGCTTGCCGCTGCGCCTCGCGCGGGGAGAAATCGCGGAAAAAATCCAGGCCGCATTCACCGACCGCCGCCACTTCGGGAGCGCGCGCGAGCTCGGCGAGTTCCTCGAAGCGCGCCGGCGTGAGCTCGCTCGCGTGATGCGGGTGTACGCCCGCGGTGGCAAACAGCGTGCCGGGATGCTGTCGGGCGAGTGCGATCGCGCCGGCGCTGCCGGGCAGAGTTGCAGCGGTCACCAGCATCTGCACCACACCTGCCGCGCGCGCGCGCGCCAGCACCGCGTCGCGGTCCGCATCGTAGCTGTCGTGGCCGAGATTGATGCCGATGTCGATGAGCGCAGCGCTCGGTGCGCCCGAGGAGGCGGGTGTCGGCGGGGCTGTGCTATGGTTTTGCATGCGCGCGAATATTCTACTGCCCGCGGCGGCAGTGCTTCTTGCCGTGAGCGCGGCTGCGCCCGGCGCGAAGCACACCTCCTGGCGCGACATCGAGAGCCGCATTCAGTACGGCTATTACACCGAGGACGCCGCGGCGCTGCGGAGTCTGCGCGGCCTCATCGCCGCCGACGAGTCCCGTGACCGCCTGCACGGTTATTACGCCGCGCTGCTTGCCTGGCGGGAGGCGCAGCTCGCCGCGCAGGCGGCACCCGCGTCCCCCGGTGCCGCGGCCGGCGATCTCGCGCAGCGCTGCGTCACCGAGGCGGACCAGGGGCTGGAGGCGAACGCGGCATTTGCCGACCTGCTGGCGGTGCGTGCGGCCTGCCTCGCCACACCGCTCGACCCGGGTGGCGCGAGCCTCTCCTCGCGCCGCGCGCGCAAGGACATCGAGCGCGCGCTCAAGGCCGCACCCCGCGACCCGCGGGTGCTGCTGGTCGAGGCGATGAACGACTATCAGCTCGCGCCGCCGGATGGCAACAAGGAGCGGGCCCTGCCGAAGCTGCGGCGCACGGTCGCGGCCTTCGAGGCCGAGCGCGCCGGCCTCGAGCGGCTGCCGGGCTGGGGCGCGGCGGAATCGTACCTGTTCCTCGCCCAGGACCTGCTCGATCACGCCGATCCGGTGGGGGCGCGGGACGCGCTCGAGCACGCGCTGCTGATCGCGCCCGAGTTCGCGCAGGCGCGCCGACTGATGGCCAGCATCGTCAGCGGCTGAAGTGGCCCCTCACACTGAGCGAATGTATCCGCCACAGTTCGGCGCATACAGAGCACTGTATGACTCGCACGCATGCAGCGGCATGGGGGCTGATGCTATCGTTGCGCGCCTGCGTGCGGGGACGAGAAGGGGATGAGCGCGGAGCCGGACAAGAAAGCGCTGTTGGGACAGCTGCGGATCGACCGCGGCACGGAGCCGGCCGGGCCTGCGCCCGGGCGGCGTACCCGGATCATCGGCGGCGTGGTCGTGCTCATCGTGCTCCTCGGAGGCGGGGCATGGCTGGCGCTGTCGGCGCGCGGCGCGCTGCCGGTGCACACGGCTCTCGCCCAGTCGCCGGGCGGCGGCGGCGCGGGTGCCTCGGTGCTCGACGCCACCGGCTACGTCACCGCGCGGCGCGAGGCGACCGTGTCGGCGCAGATCACCGGCAAGGTAACCGAGGTGCTGTTCGATGAGGGCGATCGCGTGAGCGCGGGTCAGGTGATCGCGCGCCTCGACGACACGGCGCAGAGGGCGACGCTGGCGCAGGCGCAGGCGGCGTTGCAGTCGGCGCGGTCGGTGCTCAACCAGGACGAGGCGCAGCTCGCGCAGAACGTGCGCGACCGGGCGCGCAACGAGGACCTGGTGAAGCGCAACCTGGTCTCGCAGCAGGCGCTCGAGCAGGCGCGCACCCAGGTGGATACGCAGACTGCGCTGGTGCAGTCGCAGCGCGAGCAGATCGATCTCGCGCAAGCCAACTTGCGCGCCGCGCAGGTGCAGCTCGACTACTGCACCGTGCACGCGCCGTTCGCCGGCGTGGTGATCGCCAAGGCCGCCCAGGTCGGGGAAATGGTCTCCCCGCTGTCCGCCGGCGGGGGCTTCACCCGCACCGGGATCGGCACGGTGGTCGACATGGATTCGCTCGAGATCGAGGTCGACGTGAATGAGGCCTACATCAACCGCGTGGAGCCCGGCCAGCCGGTCGAATCGGTGCTCAACGCCTACCCGGACTGGCGCATCCCCTCGCACGTCATCGCGATCATTCCAACCGCCGATCGCTCTAAGGCGACCGTGAAGGTGCGCATTGGCTTCGACGTCAAGGACGCGCGCATCGTGCCGGACATGGGGGTGCGCGTTTCGTTCGAGGAAAAGGCCCGGCCGGGCGCGGTCGCGCAGCCGCGGCCGCGCGGCGTGCTGGTGCCGGCCGGAGCGCTGCGCAAGGACGGGAGCGACGACGTGGTCTACGTGCTGCAGGATGGCCGCGCGCACCGCCGCGCCGTGACCCTCGGCGCGGGCAGCGGCGATCCGCGCCCGGTACTCGCCGGCCTGAGTGTCGGCGAGAGCGTCATCGTCGATGCCCCGGCCGGCATCAAGGACGACGCGGCGGTCAGCGAGATCAAACAATGAATGAGAGGAATGCTATGTCAGAGCCCATGGTCCAGGTGCACAACATCACCAAGGTGTACGAGCGCGGCAAGCAGAAGATCGAGGTGCTGCATGGCCTCACCCTCGACATACCGAAGGGCGACTTCGTCGCGCTGATGGGCCCCTCGGGCTCTGGCAAGACGACGCTGCTGAATCTCATCGGCGGCCTCGACAAGCCAACCTCGGGTGAGATCACCGTGGGAGGCAATCGCATCGACCAGCTCGGCAGCGGCCAGCTCGCCCACTGGCGCGCTCACAACGTCGGCTTCGTGTTCCAGTTCTACAATCTCATGCCGGTGCTGACCGCCGAGGGCAACGTCGAGCTGCCGCTGCTGCTCACCAAGCTATCGGGCGCGCAGCGCAGGAAGAACGTCGCGGTGGCGCTCGAGGTCGTGGGCCTCGCGGACCGTGCCAAGCACAAGCCGCGCGAGCTGTCGGGCGGCCAGGAGCAGCGCGTCGCGATCGCGCGCGCGCTGGTGTCGGATCCCCAGCTGCTGGTGTGCGACGAGCCGACCGGCGACCTTGATCGCAAGACCGCCGACGAGATCCTGGGACTCCTGCAGGTGCTCAACCGCGAGCACGGCAAGACCATCGTGATCGTCACGCACGACCCGAAGGCCGCGGAGTTCGCGCGCCGCACGCTGCATCTCGAGAAGGGCCAGCTGCTCGAGCAGGCGGCCTGAGCCATCAGGAACCACGCCATGACCCGTACCGGCTTCGTCATCGCCAATCTGTTCCGCAAGCGCGTGCGCACGATCCTGACGCTGCTGTCGGTGATCATGGCGTTCCTGCTGTTTGGTCTCCTGCAGTCGGTCAACACCGTGTTCAGCTCTGGTGCCGATTTCGTGGGCGCCACCCGCCTGTTCGTTCAGGCGCGCGTGTCATTTACGACGCCGCTGCCCCTGAGCATGGTACCGAAGCTCGAGGCCATCCCGGGTGTGACGCGCGTCGCCTACCAGCAGTGGTTCGGCGGGGTGTGGCAGACTAACACGCCGCTCATCATGTTCGCCCTCGACCCGCAGCGTTATCACGACGTGTACTCTGAGTGGAAGATGCCGGAGGCGCAGTGGCAGGCCTTCGAGCACACCCGCACCGGCCTGATCGTCGGGCGGCAGCTGGCCGACAAGTACGGCTGGAAGGTCGGCCAGAAGATCCCCATCTCGTCGAACATCTGGCCGCAGAAGAATGGCAGCAAGGCGTGGGAGTTCGACCTGGTCGGAATATTCGACGGCAAGGACGAGGACTGGCAGAAGCGCACCAACCTCGCTTTCATTCAACAGGACTACTTCGAGGAGGCTAATCAGTTCGGCCTCAAGGGTCGCACCAACTTCTTCATCCTCAAGCTCGCCGACCGTGCCAACGCCGAGGCGATCAGCAAGACGGTGGACGCCATGTTCGAGAACTCTCCGGACGAGACCAAGACGCAGACGGAGAAGGACTTCAACATCAGCTTCGTCAAGCAGATCGGCGATATCGGCCTGATCGTGCGCTGGATCCTGTTCGCCGTGTTCTTCACTCTGCTGCTGGTGGTCGGCAACACCATGGCGCAGAGCGTGCGCGAGCGCATCCCGGAGCTCGCCGTGCTGAAGACACTCGGCTTCACCGACGGCGCCGTGTCCGGCTTCGTGCTCGCCGAGGCATTCGCCCTGGTCCTCGCCGGCGGCCTGATCGGCCTGGCGCTCGCCTCGCTCGCCGGCGCGATGGTTGAGAAGGGCACCGGAGGACAGTTTCTGCTGAAGCTCGATGCCTCGGTGTGGCTCCTCGGGGTGCTCGCGATAGTGCTGATGAGCCTGGTCGTCGGCCTGTTGCCGGCATTGCGCGCGCGGCGGCTCGAGATCGTCGACGCTCTGGCCGGACGCTGACCTCAAGGAGACTGAATCGTGTTGCGACAGGCGTTCGCTATTACCGGCCTCAGCATCCGCAGCGTCCCCGAGCGCTGGGCCCCATCGCTCGTCATCGTCATCGGGCTCGCGGGCGTGGTGGCGGTGTTCACCGCACTGCTCGCCATGGCGGCGGGCTTCGAGAGCACGCTCAAGGCGACCGGGCGGCACGATGTGGCGATCATCATGCGCGGCGGCTCCGACGCCGAGCTCAATTCCGCGTTCGACCGCGACTCCACCGACCTCATCAAGCAGGAACCGGGCATCCGCCCCGGGGCCGACGGCAAGCCGCTCGCCTCCGCCGAGCTCATGGTGATCGCGGAGCTGGTGCGCAAGGACGACGTCAAGAGCGGCGCTAACATCACACTGCGGGGTGTGGAGCCGGCGGCCTTCGCGCTGCGCCCGCAGCTGAAGGTCATCGCCGGCCGTAACTTCACCCCGGGACTGCGCGAGCTGATCGTCGGCCGCGGCGTACTGGCGCAGTTCCAGGGCGCCAACATCGGCCAGGTCGTGCGCATGCGCGGCTCGGAGTGGACAGTCGTCGGGGAGTTCGAGTCGGGCGACTCGCACGACAGCGAGATGTGGACCGATAGCAACGTTGCCCGCTCGACCTTTGGCCGCCTCGGCTCGAGCTCGGTGCTCGCGGCCCTCGACGGACCCAGCGGCTTCGAGCGGCTCAAGGCCGCCATCGCGGCCGAGCCGCGTTTGTCGATGGACGTGCTGCGCGAGGACGATTACTTCAGCGGCCAGACCAGGCAGTTTCGGGCGACCATCGGAGTGCTCGCCGGCGTCGTGACCGTCATCATGGGGCTCGGCGCGGTGTTCGCCGCACTCAACAGCATGTACGCCGCGGTCGCCGCGCGCGGCAAGGAGATTGCGACGCTCCGGGCGCTCGGCTTCGGCGGCTTCCCGGTCGTGGTGTCGGTCATGATCGAGGCGCTGCTGCTGGCGCTCGGCGGGGCGCTGCTCGGCGCGCTGATCGCCTATCTGCTCTTCAACAACCTCTCGGTGTCTACCCTGGGGCAGAACTTCACCCAGGTGGTGTTCAGCTTCAAGGTGACGCCGGAGCTGGTGGTGCGCGGGCTGATCATCGCGCTCTTCATCGGCATGCTCGGAGGCTTCCTGCCGGCTCTGCGCGCGGCGCGGTTGCCCGTGACGACCAGCCTGCGCGAGAGTTGAGCGCGCCGCGAGCCTCAGCTCACGCGGGTGAGTGCCTCGCACAGCGCGTGCACGTCCTGTTCGGGCTGATCCCAAGAGACCACGAAGCGGGCCTCACCCTCCGCCTCGGGGCCCCAGTCATAGAACTCGAACCCCGCGGCGCGCAGCGCCTGGCGCCGCGCGGCGCCGAGCTTCACGAACACCTCATTCGCCTCGACCGGGTGGAGGAGCGCCGTGCCCGCGGCCGCGCCCACGCGCTGCGCCAGGCGGTTGGTGCGCTCGGCGTTGCGCTTCCACAGGCCGGATTCGAGATAGGCGAGCAGCTGCGCGGCGACGTAGCGCGACTTGGAGAGCAGGTGCCCGGCGCGCTTGCGGCGCAGCTCGAAGTCGCGCACCAGCGCCGCGTCGAAGAACACCACGGCCTCGGCGCTGAGCGCCCCATTCTTGGTCGCTCCGAAGGACAGCACGTCGACTCCGGCGCGCCAGGTCACATCGCCCGGAGCGCAGCCGAGGAAGGCGAGGGCGTTGGCGAAGCGCGCGCCGTCCATATGTACCCGCAGCCCCTGGGCGTGGGCCAGCTCGCACAGGCCCGCGACCTCCGTCGGCCGGTAAACGGTGCCGAGCTCGGTCGCCTGGGTGAGCGAGAGCGCCGCGGGCTGCACGCTGTGCAGGTGGCGCGGATGGGCCGCGAGCGCCGCGCCGACGGTCGCGGCGTCGAGACGCCCATGGGCGCCGGGCAGCAGCGCGAGCTGCGCGCCGCCGGAGAAGAACCCGGGGGCGCCGCACTCATCCACGGCGATGTGTGCCTCGTGGTGCGCGAAGATCGCGCCGTAGGGCGGGCTCAGGGTGGCGAGTGCGAGCGAGTTGGCGGCGGTTCCGGTGATGACCGCGAAGGCGCGCACCGGCGTGCCGAAATGCGTACTCAGCGCCGCGTCGAGGCGCAGCGTCCACTCGTCGTCGCCGTAGGCTCGTGCCCGGCCGTGATTCGCCTCCTGCAGTGCCGCCATGATCTCCGGGCAGGCGCTCGCTGTGTTGTCGCTGAAGAATCGCAAGGTGTCCCGCTCCCGGTGTGCGCTTCGGTGTCCACGGCTCATTCGATGCGCCAGCGAAATGACCAGGCACCGAAAGCGAGGAACACCAGCGTCGTGCCGGCAAGATACAACAGGTTGGGGGCGATCTGCGCGAGCCCCGCACCGTCCAGCATCACGGCGCGTGCCGCATCGAGCAGGTGGGTGAGCGGAAACACGTGCGCCACCCACTGCACCCAGCGGGGCGAGCCTTCGAGCGAGAACCAGATCCCCGAGAGCAGCATCATGGGCCAGGTCAGGAGGTTGAGGAGCCCGCCGACCAGCTCCTCGCTGGAGAAGCGCGCCGCAATCGTCAGGCCGAGCGCAATCATGGACAGGGCGCCGACCAGTGCGAGCAGCAGCAGCAGCGGCACGCTGCCGGCAGAGTGAAAGCCGATGATGGTGCCGATGCCGGCGTAGAGAACCACCGTCACGAAGAGGATGAGCGCGAGCCGCGACAGCACCTGCGCGGAGAGGAATTCGAAGGCGGTGAGCGGCGTCGCGTTCAGGCGCTTGAGGAAGCCGCTCTTGCGATAGCGCAGCACCACGTAGCCGACCCCGAACAGGCAGCTGAACATCATGTTCATACCGAGGATTCCCGGGAACAGCCAGTCCATGTAGCGCAGCGCGGCGCCGGAGACCGGTTGGCGCTGCGCACCCGGCTCGGCGGCCAGCAGCAGCTTCTCCACCACGTAGCCCTTCGGAGCGTCGGTATTGACCCAGTAGCGGGTGCCGGCGCCGTAGTCGATCAGCAGATCGAGCTGCTGATGGGTGAGCTTGCGCAGCGCCTCGCGGCGCTCCGGGAGCGGCACGAACTGCACGTAGCGCTCGGCGAGAAAGGGATGAGCGCGACTGTCCTCAAGGGGACCGAGCACCCCGACCTTGAAGATCGGCCGCTGTGGGCCGCCGAACACGAATCCCATGCCGATCACCAGCATGACCGGCAGCAGCAGCGTGAACACCAGCGTGCCGCGGTCGCGCAGGAATTCGAGGTTGCGCGCGTGCAGCACCGACAGCAGCCGCCTGATCATGGGCGCAACTCCGTGCCGGTCAGTTCCAGGAACAGGTCCTCGAGGTTGGCCGGCCGGATGCGCAGGTTGGTAAGGGGCACTTTCGCCTCCAGCAAGGTGCGTAGCGTGGCTTCCAGGTCGTGGGTGCTGATCTCCACCCGATCGCTCGCGTCGATGATGTTGAGCGGCAGCGCGCGCGCCGCCGCTGGAAACTCCAGGCGCGGTAGCTCCAGCAGCACCTCGGCGAAGTGCTCGTGCAGCAGGCGCCGCGGGGCGCCCTGGGCGATGATGCGGCCACGGTCCATGATGACGATCTCATCGCACAGCAGCTCGGCCTCCTCCATGTAGTGCGTCGTCAGGATGATGGTTTTGCGCCGCGCCTTGATCGACTGCACCAGCTCCCAGAAGTTGCGGCGTGCCTGCGGATCGAGCCCGGTAGTGGGTTCATCCAGAAACAGCACCGCGGGGTCGTTGACGAGCGCGATCGCGAGCAGCAGCCGCTGCTGCTGGCCGCCGGAGAGCTTGCGGCTGTCGCGCCCGGCGAGCTTCTCGA
>DATMMK010000053.1:0-49583 GCA_035569755.1 Steroidobacteraceae bacterium | reverse complement strand
ATTCCGTACTCGAACGCGACGCGCATAAGGGGCTGCACGAGTCCAGCGAAGACGCTGAGTACCGCTTCCTTTTCCCTGGTTGTCTTGTTCATGCTGCGGCTGCGTTGTTGTGACATAACTCTAGGCAGTTCAGTCACTTATGTCAATTTATAGCGACATTATGTGGCGCTGAGCAGCATAAATCTCAATAGAAACAGACTGTTGCGAGTCCTAGAAGTGGAAACTGCCAAGCTTCCCCGAGTGAGAAGCAGCACACGGTAATCAGGGAAAGGATGAGCTAGCGAATGGAGCTAGCGGAAGCAGTCAGGTGCGTTCGGCAGGGTCGAAGAGCCGTCGGTGCTCGAGAATTGCGTAGCGATCGGTCATCCCGGCGATGTAGTCCGCCACCGCGCGCGCACGGCCGGCGTCCGGATTGTCCGCTTCCGACTTCAAAGCCTGCTCGCGGTGCTCGGGCGGCATCAGCGTGACGTCGTCGAAGAACGCGTCGAAGAGCTCGTGCACGACGCGGCGCGCCTTCGCCGTCATACGCAGCACCTTGTAGTGCCGGTAGACCTGCTCGCGCAGGAACTCTTTCAACTCGAGGTGCTCCTCGCGGCACTGGTCGCTGAGCGCCACGAGCGGCTTCGAGTGCACGCGCACCTCGTCGATCGATGTCGGCTCGGCCTGCACCAGGTTGGTCTGCGTGGTGCCTATGAGATCGAGCACGATGTGGTTGATCATGCGGCGGATGATCTCGTGCACCAGCCGCCGCTCGCTCAGGCCCGGGTAGCGTGCCACCACCGCCTCGTGCTGGCGGCGGAACATGCGCGTCGCGCGCAGCCCCTCGACCGTGAGCAGCTGCGCACGCAGCCCGTCGTCGACGTCGTGGTTGTTGTAGGCGATCTCATCCGCCAAGTTGGCGATCTGCGCCTCGAGCCCCGGTTGGTGGCGCTTCAGGAACCGCTCGCCGAGCTCGCCGAGCTCGCGCGCGTGGCGCACCGAGCAGTGCTTCAGGATCCCCTCGCGGCACTCGAAGGTGAGGTTGAGCCCGGAGAATTCGGCGTAGCGCTCCTCGAGCTCATCGACCACCCGCAGCGACTGCAGGTTGTGCTCGAAGCCGCCGTAATCGCGCATGCACTCGTTGAGCGCGTCCTGGCCGGCGTGCCCGAAGGGCGTGTGCCCGAGGTCGTGCGCGAGACTGATGGCCTCGGTGAGCGCCTCGTTGAGGCGCAGCGCGACGGCGGCCGAGCGCGCGATCTGCGCGACCTCGATCGAGTGCGTGACACGCGTACGGTAGAGATCGCCCTCGTGGTTCACGAACACCTGGGTCTTGTAGACCAGCCGGCGGAAGGCATTCGAGTGGATGATGCGGTCGCGGTCGCGCTGGAACTCGCTGCGCAGCTCCGGCGGCGGCTCGGGATGACGCCGACCGCGCGAGTCCCCATCGTGCGCGGCGTAGGGCGCGAGCGGCGTATCGGCAGCAGGGGCGGTGTCGTTCACGCGCGCCTCAACCACAGTACGCCGCGAGGGTGCGCTCGAGCGCCTCATCGGGGTAGTCGGCCGTGAGGAAGGCGTTGCCGATGCGACGCAGCAGCACGAGCCGCAGCCGTCCGCCGAGGACCTTCTTATCGAGAGCCATATGCTCGAGCACCGCCTCGGGCGCCACCCCGGCGCCGCGGGTCGGCAGCCCGGCGCGCTCGATCAGCGTGTGCACGCGCACCAGCTCCTCGGGGCTCACCAGGCCGAGCTCGCGCGACATCGCGGCGGCCATCACCAGGCCCGCCGCCACCGCTTCGCCGTGCAGCCATTTGCGGTAGCCGGTCGCCGACTCGACCGCGTGTCCGAAGGTATGGCCGAGGTTGAGCAGCGCCCGGTCGCCGCTCTCTTCGCGCTCGTCGCGGCCGACGATCATGGCCTTGATCTCGCAGGAGCGGCGCACCACGTGGGCGAGCGCCCCCGGGTCCGCATCCAGCAGCTCATTGAGATGCGCCTCGAGCCACTCGAATAGCGTCGCATCGCACAGCAGCCCGTACTTGATCACCTCGGCGAGCCCGGCGTGCAGCTCGCGCGGCGGGAGCGTCGCGAGCGTCGCGGTGTCGCAGATCACCGCGACCGGCTGGTGGAAGGCGCCGATCAGGTTCTTGCCGCCCGGGTGGTTGACCGCGGTCTTGCCCCCGACCGCCGAGTCGACCTGCGCGAGCAGCGTCGTCGGCACCTGCACGAGGGCGACGCCGCGCTGGTAGCAGGCCGCCACGAAGCCGGCGAGGTCACCGACCACGCCGCCCCCGAGCGCGATCACGGTCGAGTCGCGGCCGAAGCGGTTGCTGACGAGCACGTCGAGCACCCGCGCGGCATTGGCGAGGGTCTTGTGCATCTCGCCGTCCGGCAGGATGACCTCGAGCCGGCGCTGGGCGGGAAGGCTCGCGTTGAGGGCGGGCAGGTAGAGGGGCGCCACCGTGGTGTTGCTCACGATGAGCAGGTCGCGCCCCGGAACGCGGGACTGCAGCTCCTCAGCGTGCGCGAGCAGCCCCGCGCCGATCAGGATCGGATAGCTGCGAGTGCCGAGTTCGACCTTGAGGGTATCCACTGCGCGCGGGGGATCTGCCAGTTCAGCTCGAGGCGTTTCGCGCCCGCGGCAGTATACGTGAGCGGTCCCCTCAGCGCGCCGCGGCGCCCCCCTTGAGGAGCCTGAGGATTTCCTCGGCGACCGCCGGCACGCGCCGGCCGTCGGTCGAGACGGTGAGGTCGGCGATCTCGCTGTAGAGGGGGGAGCGGACGTCCATCAGCTCACCGAGACGCCCGGCGATGTCGCCCTGCTGCTCGAGCAACGGGCGGTTGCGCCCGTGACGGACGCGGTCGGCCTGCTGCCTCACCGAGGTCTCGAGGTAGACGACGCAGCCGCGCTCGGCGAGGTGGCGGCGGTTCTCCGGCGAGAGCACCGCGCCGCCGCCGGTGGCGAGCACGATGCGCTCGAGCCGAGTGAGGGCCTCGATGGCCTCGCGCTCGCGTGCCCGGAAGCCCGCCTCGCCCTCCTTCTCAAAGATGAACGGGATGTCGACCCCGGTGCGCCGCTCGACCTCGGCGTCGCTGTCGTAGAAGGGCAGGCCGAGCGCACGCGACAGCGCCCGACCGACGGCGGTCTTGCCCGAGCCCATGGGCCCGATGAGGAAGAGGCTGGTCTTGCCGAGCACCTTGCGGGAAGGATACCGAATGAATCCCGGGGCCCAAAAACGCCGCGGCCGCCCGAAAAGGCGCGGCCGCCTCACGGCGGCCGCTGATTCGAGTCCAGCTCAGGTCCTGGCCTAGCTAGGAATCTGTCCTCACTCCAGGGCGCTTCCCTACGGCTCAATACACGTTGACGCCTTCACGAACGATCTTCGGGGTGATGAAGATCATCAGCTCGTCCTTGTCGTCCTTGTGGTCGGTGGTCTTGAACAGATGCCCGAGGATCGGGATATCGCCGAGATACGGCACCTTGGTGTCGTCCTCGCGCTGCGTCGTCTGGAGAATGCCGCCCAGCACCACGGTCTGACCGTCGTTCACCAGCACCTGGGTGGTGATCTCGCGGGTGTTGATCGAGGGCACGTTGACGCCGCCCGAGGCGACCACGATGGTGCCGACCGAGTCGTCGCGCACGTCGAGGTCGAGAATGATGCGGTTGTCGGGCGTGATCTGCGGCGTGACCTTGAGCGACAACACCGCCTTCTTGAACTGAATCGTGGTCGCGCCGCTCGAGGCCGACTGCTGGTATGGAATCTCGATACCCTGCTCGATCGTCGCCTCCTTCTGGTTCGCGGTGATGACCCGCGGGGAGGAGATGATGTTCGCCTGGGTCTCGGCCTGCGCGGCCGAGAGCTCGAGATCGACCAGCACGTTGCTGCCGACCAGGCCGAGCGCGATCGTGCCGGCCGGGCTGGTAACCGGCAGGTTGACGTTGTAGCGGTTGTTGGCCGACGGAATGCCGTAGGTCGGCAGCGGCACCGGCGTCGTGCCGGAGTTGATCGCGTTGTTGATCGCGTTCTGCCCGGTAATGAAGGTGTTCGCCTGGGTGTCGACGCCCGCGGCCGTACCGGTCGTGTTGTAGAGCGTGTTGCCGTTCTGATGGAAGGCGGTGATGCCGAAGATCGCGCCGAGCTGCCGCTCGTAGTCGTTGTTGACGATGACGATGCGCGACTCGATCAGCACCTGGCGCACCGGGATGTCGAGGGTGGCGACCAGGCGGCGGATGTCCGAGAGCTTGTCGGAGGTGTCGAGCAGCAGCAGCGTGTTGGTGCGCTCATCGACCGCCACACTGCCGCGCGAGGAGAGCAGCGAGTTGTTCTGCGACTTGATGAGCGCGGCGATGTCCTGCGCCTTGGCGTAGTTGATCTGCAGGTACTCCGAGCGCACCGGCGCGAGCTCGGATACGTCCTTGCGCGCCGCCAGCTCCGATTTCTCGCGCGTGGCGAGCTCGGCCTGCGGGGCGACGATGATGACGTTGCCGTCCTTGCGCTTGTCGAGGCCCTTGGTCTTCAGGACGATGTCGAGCGCCTGGTCCCACGGCACGTTCTGCAGGCGCAGCGTCACGTTGCCGGACACCGAGTCGCTCACCACGATGTTCTGGCCGCTGGCATCCGCCAGCAGCTGCAGCACCGCGCGTGTGTCGATGTCCTGGAAGTTGAGCGTCAGGCGCTCGCCGGTGTAGACCGGCTTCTCGTCGGCCACGGCGTTCGGCTTGCGGCGCGGCGCCACTTCCACCACGTATTGATTGTCCGACTGGTAGGCGAGCTGCTCGTAGTCGCCGCTGGCGTTGATCGAGATGCGCGCACCATTGCCGGCGCGCGCGACGTCGAAGCCGATCACCGGCGTGCCGTAGTCGGTAGCGTCGTAGCGGCGCAGCAGGTTGGCCGGCACGCTCGCGTCGGTGAAATCCACCACGATCTGGCTGCCGACCTGCTTCAGGCTGATGTGAATGTGCGGGTCGGAGAGCCTGACGACCACGCGGCCGGAGCCGTCGGTGCCACGGCGGAAGTCGATCGAGCGCAGCTCGCGCGTGCTGCCGCCGCCGCCCGTGCCCGCGGCCACCGTGCCGCCAGCGCTCACCACGCCGGGCGCGCGGGCCGCGACCGGGGCCGAGCCGACGCCAGCGCCGAGCATCACGATGATGTTGTTGCCCTCGACGCGCGCGTCGTAGGGCACCAGCTTGTCGAGGTTCAGCACCACGCGCGTGCGGTCCTTGGTCTCGGCCGCGACGATGTTGTCGAGGCCGGCGGCATGCACGTCGATGCGGCGCGAGGCGAGCGCGAGCGTCGTCCCCGGCAGGTCGAAGGAGATGCGCGCCGGGTTGTCGATGGTGAACGACAGCGGCTGCGGCGCAGGTCCCGACAGCCGCATGATGACCTGCAGCTGCTGTCCGGCGAGGGGCTGCACTTCCACGGCTTGCAGGCTTGGCGGCTCCTGGGCAAGCGCCGGAGCGGCCGCTAGGCCTCCCGCGATCACGACCCACGCGGCGGTGCCGAGGATGCGCTGGAAAAGGCTGGTGACACGCATTGGGAGACTCCCTGCTGGACCTTATTCGTTCAGGGCGAGCGCCGCGGGTCGCTCCATGTACCCGCCGAGGCTGTCAGGAACGATTTCCGTGAGGCTGATTTTGGACGGTGAAATTTCGGTGATCTTGCCTTCGGCCTGGCCCATGTGCTCGCCCACCGCGACGCGATGCACCAAGCCGTCTTTGGTCTGCACCAGGCCGAACATGCTGCCGGCGAGGCGCAGCGTGCCGACCATCCGCAGGGTGTCGAGCGAGAACTGCTCGAGGAACTCGCGGTTGCGCTTCTGGTCGGGCCGCACGCCGGCGAGTCCCGCGCCGGCGCCGGGCGCGCTCGGCATGAACGGCGAGCGCATATCGGAGTCCGCGTAGACGTAGGTCTCGTAGGGCTTGATCTCGGGCAGCGGCTCCACGCGCCCACCCGGCTCGTGCTTGGTCTGCTCGATGAAGCCGTTGAGCTCGTCGTCGGCGCTCGAGCAGCCGGCGAGCAGCGTGTAGCCGAGACAGGCCAGCGCCACGGCGAGCGGGCGCAGTGCGGAGCGGTGTCTGAGGTGCTGCATGGTTCTCTACCCTCCGGCCGGCGGACTCGGACGGTGGGTCACGGCGTTCTGCTTCTTCTCGGCCTCGCCCGCGGCGATCTCGTCCTCGTCGAGGTAGCGATAGGTCTTGGCGGTAAGGTCCATCGACAGCGCGTCGTACGCGTCCTTGTTGTCGGGCCTGATGGAGATCTCGTCGAGCGTGACGATGCGAGGGAGCGCGGCGATACCGCTCACGAACTCGCCGAACTGGTGGTAAGTGCCGCTCAGGCGGATCTTGATGGGCTTCTCTGCGTAGAAGTCCTTCTTCACCTCGGCCTCGGGCTGGAACAGCTTCTCCTGCAGCCCTGCCGCGAGTCCGGTCTGCGAGATGTCCACCAGCAGGCTCGGCACTTCGGTCTTGCCCGGGAGCTGGCGCAGCAGCGCGCCGAAGGAGCGCTCGATGTCCTTCAGCTGCTGCTTGTAGACCTCGAGGTTGACGGCCTTGGCGTGCTTGGTCTTGAACTCGGCGCGCAGCGCCTGCTCCTCGGCCTCGTGCTGCTGCAGCTCCGGGCGCTGCTCGCTCCACACGAAGTAATACGTGAGTCCGATGCTCGCGACGACGAAGGCCGCCAGCACCGCGCCGGCGCGGAACACGAACGGCCAGCGCCCCGGATCGCGTGGGTCGAGTGACCGCAGTTCCTCGAGCACGTTCATTGCTTCACTCCCGCGCCGCCGATGTCCGCCTTGCGGATCTTGCTCTTGGGCACCGCGCCCTTGCCCGGCTCTTCCTGGGACCCCGCGGTCACCTCGTCGGCCGTCAACGTAAAGCTCGAGCCCGGGCCCTTGGAGGTCTGCACCACCTCGAGCTCGGGGTTGCGCAGCCACTCGGAGGCGTCGATGTTGCGCATGAAGGAGGAGACGCGTGTGCTCGACTGGGCCACGCCCTCGAACTTGAGCCGCTTGTTGGCGCCGGCGCTGACCTGCGTCACCCCGGTGAGATAGACCCCGTCGGGGAGCGTCTTCACGATCTCGTCGAATACGTGCACGATCCCGGGACGCGAGCGCTGCAGCTTCTCGATGACCTCCATGCGCGCGATGAAGCGCTGCTTCTCGGTCTCGAGGCTGTTGATCTCCTCGATCTGCTTGTCGAGCAGCTTGATCTGGCCGCGCAGCATCTGGTTGCGGCGCTGCTGGCCGGCAATCATGGAGTCGAACATCAGGTAGGCGGCGAAGGTGGTCACCATGGCGGCGAGCACCGCGACGCCGAGCGCCACCAGGAAGGCGAGCTTGCGCTCCTTGCGCTGCTCTTCACGCCAGGGAAGCAGGTTTATGCGTGGCATGTCAGTCGAAACTCCGCAGTGCGAGCCCACACGCAGTCAGCAGCGCCGTAGCATCGCGCTGCACTGCCTGCGCCTTGGCGCGTGAGGACAGCTTCATCTGGCCGAGCGGATCGCCGCGTTCGGCGGAGATGCCGACGCGGCTCGAGATCACCTCGGCGACGCCCGGGATGTTGGCGCAGCCGCCGCACACCAGGATCTTCTCGGGCTGCTCGCGCCCGGAGCCGGAAGCCAGGTAGAACTGCAGCGAGCGGCTCACCTGCTGCGTCATGTCGTCGATGAAGGGATCGAGCACCTCGGACTGGTAGTTGCCGGGGAGCCCGCCTTCCTTCTTGGCGCGCCCGGCCTCCTCCATGGCGAGGCCGTAGGTGCGCATGATTTCCTCGGTGAGCTGCTGGCCGCCGAAGGCGAAGTCGCGCGTGTACACCACTTTGAGGTTGCGCAGCACGCTGAAGGTGGTGCTGCTCGCGCCGAAGTCCACCACCGCGATGGTGCGGTCGATACCGCCGTCGGGCATCTGGTGTGTCATGAGCTTGCAGGCGTTCTCGAGCGCGAAGGCCTCGACGTCCACGATCTTGGCGGCCAGCCCCGCGGCCTTGACCGCGGCCTGACGCTGCTCGACGTTCTCGGTCCGCGTCGCCACCAGCAGCACGTCGTTCGACTCGGCATCCTTATCGTTCACGCCGAGCACTTCGTAGTCGTAGCTGACCTCGTCCATCGGAAAGGGGATGTACTGGTCGGCCTGCATCTCGACCTGCGCCTCGAGATCGCCGGCGCGCAGCGCGCGCGGCATCTGAATCACCTTGGTGATGGCGGCGTCGCCCGAGATCGCGATCGCAACCTCGCCGCTCTTGGCGCCGGCGCGCTTGACGGCGCGGCGAATCGCCTCACCCACCGCCTCGGCGTCCACGATCGCTTTCTCGTTGATGGCGTTCTGAGGCGTAGGCTCGGCCGCGTAGGCTTCGACCCGGTACTGGCCCCCCGCCATGGCGAGCTCGATAAGCTTGACCGAGGACGTGGTGATATCCAGACCGAGGAGCGGCCGGTACTTGCGCTGAATAAGGAACATTTTTTATTTCCTTTTCAGGACATTACGCCTGAAGAGACCGCCCTGATTGTAGGTGACACTATACCGCAGCGTAGCAGCGCAAAGTTAAATTGAACGTGAGGAGTCTCACGGATTCCGCGCCGCCGCGCGGCGCGCGGAGGCGAAACACCAAGGGCGTCACGCCTTGCGATCGCGCCTGTCGAGGTCAACCAAATTTGTCGCGTCTTGTCCAAGCGTCCTGTGCAGGGACGTAACGGCCAGACGGACCAGAGGACGGGCGCGCGGACGCGGAGAGCGGCTGAACGGCACTCGCTGAAGCGCGTGGCTCCTCGCAGCGGAGTGCGTTAACGTTCGGACCGGCAACCCCGCTGTCATAGGCACGTCGTCCCGTAGACCGGAGGCTTTGCGTCCCCACCTTTCGGTGAGTTTGCCCTGATGCGGCGGCTACTATGCATAGCGCACCCGGCGCGCGCAAGCAGAGAGGGTTGGTTTCTGTGAAGTGGAATTACTTTCGGATTATGACCATTGCCGCGGGCGGCGTGACGCTGTTCGCATTTCTCGGCGCCTATGCGCTCGCCTGCGCCTACGTGTACCTGGTACCGACGCTGCCCTCGACTGATGCGATGCGCAACGCCGAGTTGCAGGTGCCATTGCGCGTCTTCACGCGCAGTGGCGAGCTGATCGCGCAGATCGGCGAGCAGCGGCGCATCCCGGTCACGTACGCGGAGATCCCGGAGCTCGTCAAGCATGCGTTCGTGGCCGCCGAGGACGAGCGCTTCTTCGAGCACCACGGCATCGACTACTTCGGCGTGATCCGCGCGGCGGTGATCGACGTCATCTCCGGCCACAAGACCCAGGGCGCGAGCACCATCACCATGCAGGCGGCGCGCAACATGTTCCTGAGTCTCGACAAGACCGCGCGCAGGAAGCTGCAGGAGACCTTCGTCACCTACCGCATGGAGCACGAGTTCACCAAGCAGGAGATCTTCGGGCTCTATCTGAACGTCATTTTCTTCGGGCAGCGCTCCTACGGCGTGGCGGCGGCCGCCGAGGCATTCTTCGGCAAGCCGCTCGAGAAGCTCGACGTCGCCGAGGCGGCGACTCTCGCCGGCGTGCCGAAGGCGCCCTCCAGCTACAACCCGATCGTCAATCCCGAAGCCGCCACCGCGCGGCGCGCCTATGTGCTGCGGCGCATGCGCGAGCTCGGCTACATCGACACCGCCACCGCCGAGGCCGCCAACAAGGAGCCGATGCGCGCGCGGGCGCACGCGCCGCTCTTCGACGTCGAGGCGCCGTATGTCGCCGAGATGGCGCGGCTCGAGCTGCGGCAGCGCTTCGGACCGAGCGCCGAGACCGCCGGTTACAAGGTCTACACGACGCTCGACGGGCGGCTGCAGGCTGCGGCGGTGCGCGCGGTGCGCATCGGGCTCATCGAGTACGACCGCCGCCACGGCTGGCGCGGCCCCGCCGGCCACGTCGACATCCCCGCCGGTGCCGCGCCCGACTTCGACGATCTGGTGGACGAATACGCCTCGATCGGCGACCTCGCGCCCGCGCTCGTGACTTCCGTCGAGGAGCGCGGCGTCCATGCCTACGTGAAGACGATCGGAGCCGTGACCATCGACTGGGACGGGCTCTCGTGGGCGCGCCGCGCCGGCGCCAACGAGACCGTTGGACCACCGCCGAGCAAGGCGGCGCAGCTGCTGAAGAAGGGCGACGTCGTGTACGTGGTGGCCGATCAGGCCGGGCACGCGCAGCTCGCCCAGGTCCCCGAGGCGCAGAGCGCCCTGGTCGCGCTCGATCCCAACGACGGCAGCATCGTCGTGCTGGTCGGCGGCTTCGACTACTTCACCAACAAGTACAACCGCGTCATCCAGGCGCGCCGGCTCCCCGGCTCGGGCTTCAAGCCGTTCCTGTATTCCGCGGCGCTCGAGCGCGGCATCACCCCGGCGAGCACGTTTCTCGATGCGCCGATCGTGCTCGAGGGCAACGGCGCCGAGGAGGCCTGGCGGCCGGAGAACGACTCGCATGCGTTCGGCGGGCCGACACGGTTGCGCGATGCTTTGGTGCATTCGCGCAACCTGGTCTCGATCCGCGTGCTGAAAGAGGTCGGCATCGACAACGCCATCGGCTATATCAGCCACTTCGGCTTCGATCCGAAGACCATGCCGCGCGACCTGACGCTGGCGCTCGGCACACTGGAGGTGACGCCGCTCGAGCTGGCTTCCGGCTACGCCGTGTTCGCCAACGGCGGCTACCGCGTGCAGCCTTACTTCATCGACCGGATCGAGGACGCCGCCAACCAGGTGGTGTGGCGGGCGGCGCCGCGGATGGTGTGCCGGCAGTGTGACGAGAGCGGCGGTGCGGTGCCGACGGGCGGTGCCGCGGCGCTCAAGGTGGCGAATCCGGCCCCGCCGGCGGGCACCTTCCCGGGAAGCGACCCGCGCCAGAGCGGCGCGGCCGGCGCGGCCCCGGGGGAGACGCGCGGCGCGCCCGTGGCACTCCCCGCGGCTCAGATCGCGCCCCGCGTCATCAGCGCGCAGAACGCCTACGTCATGACCGACATGATGTCGGACGTGATCCGCCACGGCACCGGCCGCCGCGCGCTCGCGCTCGGGCGCGACGACCTCGCGGGCAAGACCGGCACGACAAACAAGGCGGTGGACACCTGGTTCAACGGCTTCACGGAGAATCTGGTCGCGACGGTGTGGGTGGGGTTCGACCAGGAGCACCCGCTCGGCGAGAGCGAGGAAGGGGCGCGCACCGCGCTGCCGATCTGGATCTCCTTCATGCGCGAGGCGCTGCGCGGCGTGCCCGAGGAGCGGCGCGCGATGCCGGACGGGATCGTCAGCTTGCGCATTTCGCCGCAGACCGGGGAGCTGGTGAGCGATGAGAATCCGGCCGGCATGACCGAGATCTTCATGGCCAATCACCTGCCCCAGAACGAGCCGGGCACGATGCAGAGCGCGGAAGGACAGCAGAGCGGCGAGCCGATCTTCTGAGCCCATGCGCATCAGGCGACATCCGGCCCGCGGCGACAACCTGCGGCGCGCACTGGCGCAGGAAGCCGCGCGCATCATGGCCGAGCACGGCGTGCAGGACTTCCTCATCGCCAAGCGCAAGGCGGCCGAGCGCTTCGGCGTGACTGACGGCGCGGCGGTGTTGCCGAAGAACCGTGAGATCGAGCTGGCGCTCGCCGAGTACCAGCGCCTCTTCGGCGGGGAATCGCACCGCGAGAGCCTGAGCTCCCAGCGGCGCGCGGCGCTCGCGGCCATGCGCTCCTTGAGCGAGTTTGAGCCGCGCCTGGTGGGCGCGGTGCTCGCCGGCACCGCCACCGAGCATTCCGACGTGCAGCTGCATCTGTTTGCCGACCGCGCCGAGTCGGTGACCCTGAAGCTGATCGATGCGGGCATCGCCCACGAGGTCACCGAGCGGCGGGTGAAGCTCGATGCCGAGCGCGTGCGTCCCTTCCCCGGCGTGCGCTTCTCGGTCGACGATCACTCGATCGAAGCGACGGTGTTCCCCGCCGACGGCATCCGCCAGGCGCCCGCGAGTCCGGTCGACGGGCGCCCGATGCGCCGCGCCAACGCCTTCGAGGTCGAGGCGCTGCTCGGCGAGGCGCCCGGGTAGCGGCGCGCGGCCTCAGGCGCGCTTCTTGATGTCGAGGTAGTCGCGGCGCGTCGCGCCGGTGTAGAGCTGGCGCGGCCGGCCGATGCGCATGCCGGGATCGGAGATCATTTCCTGCCAGTTCGCGACCCAGCCCACGGTGCGTGCGATCGCGAACATCACCGTGAACATCGAGCGCGGAATGCCGATCGCGCTGTAGATGACCCCGGAATAAAAATCCACGTTCGGATAGAGCTTGCGCTCGAGGAAGTACTCATCCTTGAGCGCGATCTCCTCGAGGCGCAGCGCCAGCTCGAAGAGCGGATTGTCGCTGCGCCCGAGGGCCGCGAGCACCTTGTGGCACATCTCGCGGATGATCTTGGCGCGCGGGTCGAAATTCTTGTACACGCGGTGGCCGAAGCCCATGAGGCGGAAGTGGCTCGACTTGTCCTTGGCCATCGCCAGGTACTTCGGGATATTGTCGGCGCTACCGATCTGCTCGAGCATCGAGAGCACCGCCTCGTTGGCGCCGCCGTGCGCCGGGCCCCAGAGCGCCGACACCCCGGCCGAGATCGCCGCGTAGGGATTGGCGCCGGTACTGCCGGCGAGCCGCACCGTCGAGGTGCTGGCGTTCTGCTCGTGGTCGGCGTGCAGCACGAACAGCAGATCGAGCGCCTTGCAGGCCACCGGGTCGAGCTTGTACGGCTCGCACGGCACCGCGAACAGCATGTGCAGCACGTTGCCGGCGTAGTCGAGGTCGTTGCGCGGATAGATGAAGGGCTGGCCGACCGAGTGCTTGTGCGCCGCCGCGGCCATGGTCGGGAGCTTCGCGATGATGCGGTGGGAGAAGATCTCGCGGTGGCGCGGGTTATGGATGTCCATCGAGTCGTGGTAGAAGGCCGACATCGAGGCCACCACGGCCGACACCATCGCCATCGGGTGGGCGTTGTGGTGGAAGCCGTTGAAGAAACGCAGCAGCGTTTCGTTCAGCATCGTGTGATAACGGATGTTGCAGGTGAACTCCTCCAGCTGCTTCGCCGTCGGCAGCTCGCCGATCAGCAGCAGGTACGCGACCTCCATGAAGGAGCTCTTCTCGGCGAGCTGCTCGATCGGGTAGCCGCGGTGCAGCAGCACGCCGGCATCACCGTCGATGTAAGTGATGCGGCTCTCCACCGCCGCGGTCGTGGCGTAGCCCGGGTCGTACGTGAAGACATCCAGGTCCTTGTGGAGCGCGGCGATGTCGAGCGCCGCGGGGCCGATGGTGCCGCTGCGCACCGGGAGCGCGCTGCTGCGCCCGCTCTCGGGATCGGTGAGCTTGAAGGTCTTCTCGGTCATCTCGAGCCGCCCGTGGCCAGCGCGCAACGCTGCGCGCAGCGCGCGTGAATTCCGAGGAGGTTTACATGGACCGCGCGCGACAATCAAGGCGCGCCCCCGCCCGAGGGACGCGGCTCACCCGAAGGAGGGAGAGGCGTGTGCGGCCGCGGTGAGCGGCGCGCGCGCGCTACTTCGCCGCGGTGGCCGTCGCGTACTTCTTGCGGAACTTGTCGACGCGCCCGGCGGTGTCGACGATCTTCTGCTTGCCGGTATAGAAAGGATGGCAGTTCGAGCACACCTCGACCTGCAGGTCGTGCCCGAGCGTCGAGCTCGTCTTGAAGCTGTTGCCGCACGTGCAGGTGACGGTGATCTCTTTGTAGTCGGGGTGAATGGCGGCTTTCATGGCGGCTCGATAGGTTGGGGGCTCGTGCCTAAATGGGGCGTGAGCGCCGGGAGTTAAAGGGCGCGGGAGTTTAGCGGCAGCGCGGCCTCCCCTCAAGCGGCCCCGGGGCGCAGGTATGAAGCTACGCAGTGTCGTTGCTTATCCACAGAACCTGTGGACAAGTCTGTGGACGGAGGAGCCCGCAAACCCACGATTTCCCGGACAGATTGCACTATTGTTACTTTGGTCAAATTTTGAGCAGGTGTTTTTTCCCAGTTTTTTCAAATGTTTATGTGCGTCATGTCCAGCGGGTTGGGCGCTTTGGCGCGTAATTTACTCATTATTCGACGGCGCCCTCCGCACCTGTGAATAACGGCGGGGGGCCGTTGCGGGCGCCAGCGGCGCCTGCGATTGACAACACCGAACCGCGGGACTTTTCCGGGCTTTCGGGCACGAAGTCCATCAGCAGGTCGTTGAGGAATCGCAGGCCGAGCTCGCTCGCGCGGTAGCCCGCGGCGGTGCGCTCGATGAGGCCGCGGGCCATCTGCCGCTCAAGGGGCGCCGCGATCGTTGAGTCCGCGAGCCCGGTCCGCCCGGTGAACTCCGCGAGCGAGAAACCCGCCGTGAGTCTAAGCGCGTTCAGCAGAAACTCGAACGGCAGCTCCTCGGCCGACACCGTGCGGCGCGTCAGATCCGCGGGTGCGGCGGCGAGATAGCGGCGCGGCTCGCGCGGCTGCACGGTGCGCACGATCTCCCCGCGTCCTGGGAACGTGAGCTTGCCGTGCGCGCCTGCGCCCACGCCGAGGTAATCGCCGAAGCTCCAGTAATTGAGGTTGTGCCGGCACTGCTTTCCCGGGCGGGCGTAGGCCGAGACCTCGTACTGGCCGAAGCCCGCCGCCGCGAGGAGCTCTGCGCAGTCCTCGAGCTGCGCCTGCGCCTCGTCCTCATCCGGCAGCGGCGGCGGACGTGCCGCGAACAGCGTCCCGGGCTCGAGCGTGAGCTGGTAGTGCGACAGATGCGCGGGCGCGAGGGCGAGCGCCTCCTCGACGTCGCGCGCCGCGCCGGCGCGAGCCTGCCCCGGCAGCGCGTACATGAGGTCGAGATTGAAATTGGTGAGCCCCGCGGCGTGCAGCTCCTCGGCCGCGCGGCGCGTCTCAGCGGGCGAGTGGATGCGCCCGAGCGCCGCGAGCGCGGCGGGCGCGAAACTCTGCGCGCCGAGCGACACGCGCGTGACGCCGGCCTGGCGGTACTCGTGGAACGCGCCGCGCTCGATCGCTCCCGGGTTCGCCTCGAGCGTCACCTCCGCATCCGCGGCGATCGTGAGGTGACGGCGCGCCGCCTCGAGCACCCGCGCAATCGCCGCGGGCGAAAACAGGCTCGGCGTGCCTCCTCCGAAGAAAATGCTGATCACCGTCCGCCCGGCGACCTGCGGGGCCTGCGCCTCGAGATCGCAGGCGAGCCGCGCGACATAGGGCTCGGCGGCGAGCTCCCCCTGGAGCGTGTAGGAGTTGAAGTCGCAGTACGGGCACTTGCGCACGCACCACGGGAAATGCACGTAGAGGGAAAGCGGCGGTGCGAGGAGCGACGGCATGGATTCCAGCAGTATGCTACCCGTCCGGTGCGGCACCACAGGCTCTCAGTCATTGGATCGATTAATCGATCCTTAAGATCCTAAAGAGCGATTTAAGATGCACATCTGCCTTGCCAAGGGATACCCGTATACTCTATCATTTGCTCGATTAATCGAACTGTATGAGCTTAGAGAGTGATTAAACGAGCATGAAGGTCACCCAGTCCGCGCTTCTGAGTCCCGGCCAGACCGAGGAGGCAAGAAGAGTCGGGTCAGCCCTTGCGCGCCTGCGCCTGGCGCGCGGGGTGAAGCAGGAGCAGGCGGCGCTGCGCGCCGGCGTGTCACGCAACACGGCCTATCGGCTCGAGAAGGGCGACCCGGGAATCGCGATGGGTCAGATCCTGCGCTACCTCGAGGCCATCGTGCCGGGCAAGACGCTGCTCGAGCTGCTCTCCGAGACGGATCCGGCTTTGGCCGCCCTCAGTGCCAAGGAACGGCGGCGGCGCGCCCGCGACCTCTCCAAGGGCGAGCTCGATGAGATCGACTTCTGAGAGCCCATGAGCGCGAGCGACCAGAAGCTGTTCGTCTTCGTCTGCGTCGACACGGAGTGGCTCCCCTGCGGGCAGCTCACGTTGAGCGAGGAGGGAGCGAAGCTGCTCGCCTCGACGTTCGCCTACGGGCTGCGCTACCTGCTGCGGCCGGGGGCTCTCGAGGTCGATCCGGTGGCCCTGAGCATCCGCGACAAGCTGGCGGTGCGCGGCAAGGCGCTGTTCCCTCCCAACAATCTGCCCGCGTTCGGCGGAATCCGCGATGCCGCTCCCGACGCCTGGGGCCGGCGCGTCATCGAGTCGCGCCTCAAGGTGCCCGCCAACAGCCTGCCGGAGTCCGCCTACCTGGTGCACGCAGGCAGCCAGCGCGTCGGCGCGCTCGATATCCGGGCGTCGCGGGATTCCTCGGCCACGCCCGGCTTTGGCAGCTGGAACAACCTCGAATACCTGATGGACGCTGCCCAGCGCATCGACGAGGGCCTGCCGGTTCCCGCCCCGCTCGAGGAGATCTTCGCCGAGGGCAGCGCGCTCGGCGGTGCGCGGCCCAAGGCGACGGTGCGCGACGACGAGCGCGTGCTGTGGCTCGCCAAGTTTCCGAGCCGCAACGATCCACTCGCGGTCCCGGTGGTCGAGACGGCGACGCTGCGGCTCGCGGCCGCCGCGGGCCTGAGCGTGCCGCAGGTGAAGCTGATCGAGCTCGGCTCGCGCACCGTCATGCTCATCCGCCGCTTCGACCGCTACTGGGCCAAGGCCGGGCAGGACGCGCCGCTCGCGGAGGATTTCCTCAGCACGCCGCCGGCCTACGGACTGGCGGAGAAGCGCCTGGCGTTCGTCAGCGGGCTGACGCTCCTCGCCTGCGACGAGATGGAGTCACCCAACAAGTCCTACGGAGATCTGGCGCAGGCGGTGCGGCGCTACTGCCACCCGCGCGTGATCCGCGAGAACAATCGCGAGCTCTTCGAGCGGCTGGTCTTCAATATCCTGGTCAACAACGACGACGACCACCTGCGCAACCATGGCTTCGTCTGGGACCCGCGCCTGCCCGGTTGGCGGCTGAGTCAGCTCTATGACGTCATGCCGCGGGCGAGCCTGTCGCCCGAGCGACGGCTGCACCTCGGCGTCGGGCCACAGGGACGGATCGCGACCCTCGACAACGCCTTCGCGGGGCGCGAGATGTTCACCCTGTCGGCGGAGGCTGCCGCCGAGAGCATCGCCAGGATCTGGAGGATCGTGCGCGAGTGGAAGGTGTACTTCGAGGAGTACCGGGTGCCCGCCGATCAGATCGAGAAGATCGCGCCGGCCTTCCGCCACATCGACGATCTGTCGACGCCGGAGTTGCGCAAGCTGATCCCCTGAGCGGCGCCGTGCGGCGCTCTATTCCATCCAGTGCCCCATCGCCAGCTGCGTCAGCACGGCGACCAGCAACCCCCAGCCGAAGCTCATGAAGGTACCGATGATGATGTACTCGGTCAGCTTGCGCTGCGCCGAGTCCCGCACGTCGCCGAACCGCAGAATCGACTTCGCCGTGATCAGGAAACCGACGCCCGCCGGCTGGCCGATCAGGATCAGCAGCATCACCAGCGCGCGCTCCAGCCAGCCGATATAGGTGCCGCCGCTTTCGAGCCCGGCGATGTCGCCGGTCAGCTGGTGCGTGAAGGGCGCGGTCGCCTTGCGGATGACGATCGCGCCGACCATGAGGCTCGCGATCACGCCGCCGAGCAGACACAGGCCGACGAGATAAGCGGCCGCGAGGTTCGGCGGCAGCCCTGCCCACCAGCCCTGCGCCAGCGTGCCGGGACAGGCGAGGGCCAGACCGAGGATCACCGCGAGGTGCACGAGCTGGTCGACGGTGAAGCTGCCGAGCGAGTCCTTCAGCAGGTAGACCTTGATCGCATCCATGGCGAGGTGCGTGCCGACGAGGATCGCCAGCAGCGTAGTCGGCCAGCCGCCGAGCGCCAGCGCGGCGGTGCCGAGGACGACGAGCCCGTGCAGCCCGAGCACCGCCGGATGCCGCTTGCGGCGGATCATCCACTGCGGCTGCAGGGGAAAATCCGCGACCAGGTGCGCCGTCAGCAGCGCCAGCAGGGTTTCGTACATGAGTCGCTCGAGCTCCGTGTTATGGACAGGTTAGTGAGCCTGTCGCCGACCAGACAACCGTTTCAGCCTGCCGTCACGCGGTCCGCACTCCCGGGGCCCGCGAGCAGCCGCTCCCAGTCCGTCTCCTCGCACACCCGCATGGCATCCAGCAACGGGCGCCAGCGGGCTGCCGCCAGGGACTCGGTCACGCTCTGCTTCGAGACCCGGGGGCGCAAGCTGGCGGCGATCGATTCGTGGGTGGGATTGGCCGAGAGGAGCGCGAGGCTCACGATCTCGGCCTGCCGGCGGGTCCACGGACGGACGAGGCCGCTGCACAGGTGCAACATCGCCGGAAACCAGTCGGAGAGCGGTGCGGCCCGATCGGGCAGCGCGCCGGTCAGGTCGAAGTAGCCCGTGATGTGATCGAGCGCGTGGCCCGAGAGCATGAATGCCTCCCCCGTCGAGACCGAGATGCGCCGGCGGTTGATGACCTCGACGCTGCCGATACCGATGGAGATGCGGGTCCTCACGTCGTTCCCCGCAAGCAGCAGCGCCTGCACCAGCAACGCCAGCCGCAACGCCCAGCGCGGCTCGCGCAGCAACAGCTGCCAGGCGTCGCCCCGAAAGACCTCCGGCACCCCGCAGAGCGCGCGCGGCTGGCGCCGGCGGAATCGTGCGGCGCCGTCGGCGAGCAGGCTGCGGGTGCGCTGCAGCCCTTCGGCCGACAGCCGTCGTGAGCCGACGATGTCGCCGGTGAGCACGGCGAACACCCGGCTGGCGCTCCGGGTTGCGGCGTCACTCACGGGCAGGTAGACAGGTCATAAACCATGTCCTATATAAGACAGGCTATTAACCCTGTCAAATCCGCGACGCTTACGGGGCCGCGCAGCTGACGGACGCGGATTTCGGACTTTCTAGCCGAGCGGCAGCAGCGGTTCGGCCTCGAGGTACTCATCGAGCAGATCGAGGTCCGCCTCGTCGACGGATGAGGCGACGATGCCGGCGGCGTTGAGCGCGGTGAAGGCAAAGCGGCGCAGGTTGCCGCGCGTATTGAAGCCCTGGCTCACGTGCCTCTCGAAGATCTTGCGCAGGAACGGGCCCGTCTGCCGCAGTGGATCCTGGAGGGGAGGGTTGCGCGGCAGCCCGGTGAGCTCGGCCAGGCGCGCATCGGCCGCGGCAATGAAGGCGTCCGCCCGCGGCCGGAGGATCCGGTAGGTGTCGGCATCTATGCCGGTGTCGAGCCGGGTGAGCTGCCGAACGGCCGACGTGGCCCTGACGATCGCCGCCTCGACCCGATCCCGGCTCGTTTCGCCCTTGCGTTCCCCGTCGGCGCGAGCCGCGCGCAGGTGGGCAGCGAGGAGCTCCTCGAGCTCGATCGTGCATTGCGCCGGCAATTCCTCGCGGCCGATCAGGGCGGCGAGGCTCCGGGCGGTCCTCGCCGGTAAGGGGAACCGATCGGGGAGCAGCGGCGATCGTGTCTTGGGACGCCTCATCAGCTTGCGCGCGACTTCATTCGGCGGTCCAGAGCAGGCCAACGTGACCATTCAGCACCCGACAGCAGCACCGTCTACTACCCTACCCGGACCCTTGCGCTGATCATTTCGCAGCTCGGCTTCTAGCGCCCTTCGCCGCTCGTTCGGGAGAGCGAGGGGCTGGGGTGGCCGGCTGTTGCCGGCGCTTCTTTCCTTGCGCCACCAGCTCGCGGAGAACGCTAGGCGGCGTGCCGAAGCCGCGTGAGTCCTGGAGACCCTTGAACGTCTTCCAACCGGGGAGCTTCGGCCAGTCTGGGCGCTTCTTCATGGTGAAAGCGTACCACGGGGTCTCCAGCGGACAGGTGCTACTCGGCGTTCTGCACCTGCTCGCGCATCTGCTCGATGAGCACCTTCATGTCGACCGCGCTGCGCGTGGTCTCGAGGTCCTGCGACTTCGAGGACAGCGTATTCGCCTCGCGGTTGAGCTCCTGCATGAGGAAGTCGAGCCGCCGGCCGGCTGGCTCGGCGCCGCCGATGACCCGGCGAACTTCGGCCACGTGTCCGGTGAGGCGCTCGAGCTCCTCGTCGATGTCGAGCCGCTGCAGCAGCAGCGCCAGCTCCTGCTCGAGCCGCTCGCGATCTACCTGGGCCGCGAGCTCCGCGATGCGCTCGTTGAGCCGCGTGCGGGCGCGCGCCTGTACCTCGGGCACACGGGCGCGCACCGTGCTGACCAGTGCGTCGAGCGCACTGCAGCGCTGCTCGAGCAGCTCGCGCAGCCTTTGCCCTTCGCGGGCGCGCGCCGCCGACAGATCCTCGAGCGTCGCGGCGAACAGTGCGCCGGCGGCCGCCAGCAGCGCCTCGCCGCCCGCGCCTTCCTCCTGCAGCACGCCGGGCCAGCGCAGCACGTCGAGCACGTTGACGGTCGCCGGCCCATGGAGCGAGCGGGCGACGGTCTGCGCCGCGTGCAGCAGCCGCTCGAGCGCGAGCGCATCCACCTCGAAGGACCCGGTAACGCCCGCCGGCCGCCGGTAGCTCATGCTGCAGTCGACCTTGCCGCGGCGCAGCTTCTGCGCGAGCCGCGTGCGCAGCTCACCCTCGGCCGAGCGCAGCTCGTCCGGCAGGCGAAAGCCCGCCTCGAGAAACCGGTGATTCACGCTGCGCAGCTCGCACACCAGCGTGCCCCACTCTGCGGTGGCTTCACGGCGTGCGAAGCCGGTCATGCTCGCGATCATGGCCGCGATCCGATATAAAGTCCTGGCAAGTCTAACAGATGGAACGGAATCTTCTTGCGGGTCGAATACGCCGACATCAGCCTGCTGGGCGGGCGCGAGGAGAATCAGGATCGGGTCAGCGCCGCAGTCGCCGAGCACGCCGCCCTCCTGGTCGCGGTCGACGGCATGGGCGGACATGCCCACGGCGCGCGCGCCGCGCAGGTCACCCAGCAGGTGATCACGGAGGCCTTCTGGCACTCGCCGCAGCCGCTGTTTGATCCGCTCGGCTTCCTGCACCTGACGCTCGGGCGCGCGCACGAGGAGGTCGCGCGCCTCGGCACGCAGCTGCCGCTCGAGCAGCGGCCGCGCGCGACCTGCGCGGTTTGCCTGATCCAGCAGCACGCCAGCTGGTGGGGGCACGTGGGCGACAGCCGCGTCTATCACGTGCGGCGCGGCGAGCTCGTCTCCCGCAGCCGCGACCACAGCCACGTGGAGCTGCTGCTGCGCGAGGGGCTGATCAGCGCCGAGCAGGCGCAGACGCACCCGATGCGCAACTTCGTCGAATGCTGCCTGGGGGGCGATCCGATCCTGCCCGATATGACGCTCAGCCGCCGCCGTCCGCTCGAGCCCGACGACCTGCTGCTGGTGTGCACCGACGGCTTCTGGGGGCCGCTCAAGGACCCGGAGGTCGCCGGGAGCCTGAACGGCAGCGGGCAGCTGCGCGAGCAGCTGCTCGAGCTCGGCTCACGCGCCGTGCAACGCGCCGGGCCGGCGAGCGACAACACCTCGGCGGCCGCGTTGCGCTGGCTCGGGGACTAAAAGGATGGCGAGACCCTCGGGACGCGCGCCCGATCAGCTGCGCCCGGTGCGCTTCACGCGCGCCCACGGCAAGCACGCCGAGGGCTCGGTGCTCATCGAGTTCGGCGACACGCAGGTGCTGTGCACGGCGAGCGTCGAAGAGTCGGTGCCGCAGTTCCTGCGCGGCAAGAACCAGGGCTGGATCACCGCCGAGTACGGCATGTTGCCGCGCGCCACTCATACACGCACCGCGCGCGAGGCGGCGCGCGGCAAGCAGAGCGGCCGCACCCAGGAGATCCAGCGCCTGATCGGCCGCTCGCTGCGCGCGGTGACCGACCTGCGCGCGCTCGGCGAGTGCACCGTCACGCTCGATTGCGACGTGCTGCAGGCCGACGGCGGTACGCGCACCGCCTCGATCACCGGCGCCTACGTGGCGCTCGTCGAGGCGTGCGAGCGGCTGGTGGCGCGGGGGCAGATCGCCGCGAGCCCGCTGCACGGCCAGGTGGCGGCGGTCTCGGTCGGAATCGTGGGCGGCGTGGCGGTGCTCGACCTCGACTACGCCGAGGACTCGCAGGCCGAGACCGACATGAACGTCGTGATGAACAACGGCGGCGCCTTCATCGAGATCCAGGGCACGGCGGAGGGCCACGCCTTCCGCCGCCACGAGCTCGATGCACTGTTGAATCTGGCCGCGAGCGGCATCGGCGAGCTGCTGACTCTGCAAGCCGAGGCGCTCAGCGTGCCGTGAGCCGCGCGGTCCTCGCGAGCGCCAATCCGGGGAAGCTGCGCGAGCTCGCCGCGCTCCTGGCGCCGAGCGGGTTCGAGCTCCTCTCACAGACGGCGCTCGGCATCGACTCCGTCGCCGAGACCGGCGCGACCTTCCTCGAGAACGCGCTCATCAAGGCACGCCATGCGGCCGCCGCGGCGCAGCTGCCGGCGCTCGCCGACGACTCGGGGATCGAGGTCGACGCGCTCGGCGGGCGTCCCGGGGTCCTCTCGGCGCGCTTTGCCGGAGAGGGCGCGAGCGATGCGGCGAACCTCGCGCACCTGCTCAGGGAGCTCGCGGGCGTTCCCGAGGCACGCCGCACCGCACGCTATCAGTGCGTGGTGGTCTGGGTGCGCTCCGCGGACGACCCCGCGCCGCTCACCGGTAGCGGAACGTGGGAGGGGCGCATCGCGCTCAGCTCCCGCGGGAGCGGCGGCTTCGGCTACGACCCGGCGTTCATCCCTGAGGGCGAGCGGCGCACCGCCGCCGAGCTCTCCTCCGAGGACAAGAACCGGGTGAGCCACCGCGCCCAGGCGCTGCGCGCACTCGTCGCGGCGCTCGAGTCCGCGGGCGTATATTCGCGCCCATGAAACGCGGCCGGCTGTACGTCATCTCGGCGCCCTCGGGGGCCGGCAAGACCTCGCTCGTGAAGCGGCTGCTCGAGAGCGAGCCGCGGCTGCGCCTCTCGATCTCGCACACCACCCGCACGCGCCGCCCCACAGAAGTCGAGGGACGCGAGTACCACTTCGTCACGAAGCCGCAGTTCGAGGAGCTGGCGGCGCGCGGCGAATTTCTCGAGCACGCCCGGGTGTTCGACAACAACTACGGCACCGCACGCGCCTTCGTCGAGGCGCAGCTCGCCGCGGGGCACGACGTGCTGCTCGAGATCGACTGGCAGGGTGCGCAGCAGGTGCGCCGCGCGATGCCCGACTGCGTCAGCATCTTCGTGCTGCCGCCGGCGCGGCAGGCGCTCGCCGAGCGCCTCGCGCGGCGCGCGACCGACACCGCCGAGGTGATCCGCCGGCGCCTCAGCGACGCGGCCGGTGACATGTCCCACTACCGGGAGTTCGACTACGTGGTCGTCAACGACGACTTCGAGCGGGCGGTCGCCGACCTCAAACGCATCCTCGAGGGCCAGGGCGGGGATCTCGGCAGCTCTCGCCCCGCCCTCGAGCCACTCCTCAAGGAGCTGCTGGCCCCGGCGTAGCGTGAGCGGCCCCGTGACCCCCGGGCGACTGGCTGCGCGGGGTACTTTTCGCTTATTATTAAAGGCCCTGCGCACCCCGCGCGGGGTGTATTCACCCGAAGCGATCCCATGGCCCGAATCACCGTAGAAGACTGCCTGCACAACGTCGACAACCTCTTCCAGCTGGTGCTGCTGGCGGCGCAACGCGCCCGCCGGCTCGCCAACGGCGCGGAGGCGACCATCCCCCTCGAGAACGACAAGCCGACGGTGCTCGCGCTGCGCGAGATCGCCGCCGGCAACATCACCGTGGAAATGCTGCGCGAGCCCGAGCCGGCGCCCGATCCTGCCGTGCCGGATGCGGATAACCAGTCCTCGTTCCGCGCCCCGCAGTTCGGCCTCGGAGACTGACGACAGCGCGCGACCTATGGACTATGCGTCTTCGCTCCGCGGACTGCTGCCCGGCGGAAGACGCACCCCGGGACTGAAGGATCTGCTGGCTACCGCCGGCGAATACCTCCCGCCCGAGCAGGTCGCACGGATCCGCGAGGCGGCGGAATTCGGCGCCTCGGCCCACAAGGGACAGAAGCGCCTCTCGGGCGAGCCCTTCATCGCCCACCCGGTGGCCGCCGCCGCTATCCTCGCCGACCTGCACCTCGACACCGACACCATCGTCGCGGCGATCCTGCACGACGTCATCGAGGACACGCCGACCCCCAAGGATCAGCTCGCGGCGCGCTTCGGCGCCGACGTCGCCGAGCTCGTCGACGGCGTCACCAAGCTCGATCAGATCAAGTTCAAGAGCCGCGAGGAGGCGCAGGCGGAGTCGTTCCGCAAGATGCTGCTCGCGATGGTGCGCGACCTGCGCGTCATCCTCGTCAAGCTCGCCGACCGCACCCACAACATGCGCACCATCGAGGCCATGGCGCCGGCGCGGCGGCGCGCGATCGCGCGCGAGACCCTCGAGATCTACGCACCGATCGCCGAGCGGCTCGGCCTCTACAACATGAAGCTCGAGCTCGAGGACTTAGGGTTCAAGGCGCTCTACCCGCGCCGCTACCAGGTGCTCGAGCGCACGCTGCGGCGCGCGCGCGGCAACCAGAAGGAGTTCCTGAAGAAGATCGAGCAGCAGCTGAAGGCGGCGCTGCTGAAGAGCGACATGCAGGCGGAGGTCGAGGCGCGCGAGAAGCATCTCTACAGCATCTACAAGAAGATGCACCGCAAGCGCTCGCTGCTCAACGAGATCGTCGACGTGTACGGCATCCGCATCATCGTCGACCGGCCCGACACCTGCTATCGCGCGCTCGGCGTCGTGCACTCGGTGTTCAGGCCCATGCCCGGGCGCTTCAAGGACTACATCGCCATCCCGCGCGTCAACGGCTACCAGTCGCTCCACACCACGCTGTTCGGCCCCAACGGCGTGCCGATCGAGGTGCAGCTGCGCACCGCCGACATGCACCGCGTGGCCGAGTCCGGCATCGCCGCGCACTGGAAGTACAAGGCCGGCGACCCCTCGGACTCGGCGCAGCAGGACCGCACGCGCGAGTGGCTCTCGAACCTGGTGTCGCTGCAGGAAGCGGGCTCCTCCGAGGAGTTCCTCGAGAGCGTCAAGGTCGACCTGTTCCCCGACAAGGTGTACGTGTTCACCCCCAAGGGGCAGATCCTGCGGCTGCCCTCGGGCGCGACCGTGGTCGATTTCGCCTACGCGGTGCACACCGACATCGGCAACCGCTGCGTCGCGGCCAAGGTCGACCGGCGCCTGACGCCGCTGCGCACCGTGCTGCGCAATGGCCAGACGGTCGAGATCATCAGCGCCAAGGGCGCGCGCCCCAACCCCTCGTGGGTGAACTTCGTGGTCACCGCCAAGGCGCGCAGCGCCATCCGCCACTATCTGAAGGGCCTGCGGCGCGCCGAGGCCATCGGGCTCGGCGCCAAGCTCCTCACCCAGGCGCTGGCGGAGTTCGGCCTCGAGCTCGAGGAAGTGAAGCCCGAGGTGCGCGGCTCCGCGCTCGGCGAGCTCGGACTGAAGGACCTCGACGAGCTCTACGAGAAGATCGGGCTCGGCGAGCGGCTCGCGCCGCTGGTCGCGCGCCGGCTCCTGCCCGGGGCGCCGGCCGGCGACGGCAAGGCGGCGCCGGCACCGCTCGCGATCGCCGGCGCCGAGGGATTGCTCGTCACCTACGCGCGCTGCTGCTTCCCGATCCCCTACGACCCGATCTTCGCCTTCCTGTCGACCGGCCGCGGCGTGGTGATCCACCGTGAGAACTGCGTCAACGTCGAGGACTACCGCAAGCATCCGGAGAACTGGCTGCCGGTGAGCTGGCAGAGCGCCCCCGACCGCCTGTTCTCCTCCGAGATCCGCGTGCACGTCATCAACCGTACCGGAGTGCTGGCGGCGATCGCCGCGGCGATCGCCAGCACCGAGACCAACATCGACCACGTGTCGATCGACGTGCAGGACGCCGACGCCGCGACCATCACCTTCGAGCTGCGGGTGCGCGACCGCCGGCAGCTCGCGCGGCTGGTGCGGGTCATCCGCCGCATGCCGGACGTCAACCGTGTCACGCGCTCGATCGCCGCGCGCGCCCGCGACGAGTCGGGCCCCGAGAGTGAGGCCGACAGCGACGCCAGCGGGTGACGGGTGCAGCGCGAGAGATCGCTGCGATCAATCGCTTAAACTTGAGGAGGAGTTGCGCCGATGAGCCGCCATAGCATCCATACCGACCGCGCCCCGCAGGCGATCGGCACCTACTCGCAGGCCGTGCGTGCCGGCGATACCGTGTACCTCTCGGGGCAGGTGCCGTTCGACCCCGCCACCATGCAGCTGGTCACCGGTGACATCGAGGTCCAGACGCGGCGTGTGTTCGAGAATCTCAAGGCCGTGGCCGAGGCCGCCGGCGGCTCGCTCGGCCACGCGGTGAAGCTCACCATCTTCCTCACCGACCTCGCGAGCTTCGCCAAGGTCAACGAGGTCATGGCGACCTACTTCGCCAAACCCTACCCCGCGCGCTCGACCATCGGGGTCGCGAGCCTGCCGCGCGGCGCGCAGATCGAGATCGAGTGCGTGCTGCACCTCGGCTGAGATCGGTGCCCGGCCGCGCGGCTGCGCCCGAAGCCGCGCCCGCCCCCGATGCCGGCAGCCGCCCGGTCACTGCGCTGCGCGGAGTCGCCGCCGCGCTCGCCGCGCGCCTCGAGCGGCTCGGCGTCACGAGTGTCGCGGATCTGCTGTTCCTGCTGCCGCTGCGCTACGAGGATCGCACCCGGGTGAGCGCCATCGGCGCGCTCACCCCGGGCGCGCGCGCCACGGTGGAGGGCGAGGTGCAGCTCACCGAGGTGGCGTACCGCCGCCGGCGCCAGCTCCTCACGCGGATCTCCGACGGCTCGGGCTTCCTCACGCTGCGCTTCTTCTATTTCTCCGCCAGCCAGCAGCAGGGCTTGGTGCGCGGCACGCGTCTGCGGGCTTTCGGCGAAGTGCGCCGCGGCCCGCTCGGCCTCGAGATGGTGCACCCCGAGTACCGGCGCCTCGCCGCGCAGGCCGCGCCGCTCGAGGAGACCCTGACGCCCGTCTACCCGCTGACCGAGGGCGTGCCGCAGGGGCGGATGCGCGCGCTCATCGGGCAGGCGCTCGAGAGCGAGGCGCACTCAGACCTCGCCGATCTCATCCCGCCGCACTCGGGGCTCCCGCCGGGCCTGCCGACGCTCAAGCAGGCGCTCGCCTACCTGCATCGCCCGCCGCGCGAGGCCGAGCTCGCGGTGCTCGCCGCGGGCCGCCATCCCGCGCAGCGGCGCCTCGCCTTCGAGGAGCTGCTCGCGCACCACCTGGCGCTGCGCGTGCGCCGGCGCGCCCTCAAGAGCGAGCTCGCCTTCAGCCTCGAGGACGCGGGCGGCCTCGCGCGCCGCCTGATCGCAGCGCTTCCCTTCGCGCTGACGCGCGCCCAGGCGCGCGCCCGCGCCGACGTCGAGGCGGATCTCGCCGCCGCCGTGCCGATGGTGCGCCTGCTGCAGGGCGACGTCGGCTGCGGCAAGACGGTGATTGCGGCGGCCGCGGCCGCCTGCGCCGCGGGCTCGGGGCACCAGGCGGCGCTCATGGCGCCCACCGAGCTCCTCGCCGAGCAGCACTGGCGTAATTTCCAGGAGTGGTTCCGCCCGCTCGGCATTCCAGTGGCGCTGCTCTCCGGCGCACAGGCGGCGCGCACGCGCCGCAGTGCGCTCGAGGGTCTCGCCACGGGCGAGATCCGCGTCGTGGTCGGCACTCACGCGCTCTTTCAGGAGGGCATCGAGTTCGCCGGCCTCGCGCTCGTGATCGTCGACGAGCAGCACCGCTTCGGCGTGCAGCAGCGCCTCAGGCTCGCGGAAAAGGGCCAGGGGGCGGGCCGCGTGCCGCACCAGCTCATCATGACCGCGACCCCCATCCCGCGCACGCTCGCCATGACCGCCTACGCCGACCTCGACATCTCGGTGATCGACGAGCTGCCGCCCGGCCGCACGCCGGTGCAGACCGTGGTATTGCCCGAGGAGCGGCGCGCCGAGGTGGTGGCGCGCATCGTCGGCGCGTGCCACGCCGGGCGGCAGGTGTACTGGGTGTGTCCGCTGATCGAGGAGTCCGAAGAGCTGCGCGCCCAGGCCGCGGAGGAAACCGCAGCGGCGCTCGCGCAGGCCCTGCCGGGCGTGCGCGTCGGTCTGGTGCACGGGCGCATGCCCCCCGGACCGAGGGATGAGGCGATGCTCGCCTTCAAGTCAGGCCGCATCCAGCTCCTGGTCGCCACCACCGTGATCGAGGTCGGCGTCGATGTCCCGAACGCGACGCTCATGGTCATCGAGAACGCCGAGCGCATGGGACTCGCGCAGCTGCACCAGCTGCGCGGACGCGTGGGCCGCGGGCTCGAGGCGAGCAGCTGCGTGCTGCTCTACCGCGCACCCCTGTCGGAGCCGGCGCGCGCGCGGCTCAAGGCGATCCGCGCGACCAGCGACGGCTTCGAGATCGCGCGGCGCGACCTGGAGCTGCGCGGACCGGGCGAGCTCCTCGGCACGCGCCAGACCGGGCTCGCGCAGCTGCGCGTCGCGGACCTGACGCGCGATGCCGACCTCCTGCCCAAGGTGCAGGCCGCGGCCGCGCTCCTCGAGTCGAGCCCGCACGCCATGGCGGCGCTCGCCGCACGCTGGATCGGCTCGGGCGAGCGCTACGGCCGCGTGGGCTAACATAGCCGCCACCCATGTCAGCCGCCGCACCCGAGCTTCCGGTCACGCCAGCGACGCCCCAGGAGTCGGTGACACTCTCCTGGTCGCCACGCTCGGCCGCCTCGGCGACGCCGGTCTTTCCCGAAGCCCCGTTCTCGTGGCGGCTCACGCGACGCCTCACCCAGTACGCGCGCCTCATGCGGCTCGATCGCCCGGTGGGGACCTGGCTGCTGCTCTGGCCGACGCTCTGGGCGCTGTGGGTCGCGGGCGCCGGGCGCCCCAACCCGAAGGTGCTCATCGTGTTCGTGCTCGGCGTCGTCGTGATGCGGGCCGCGGGCTGCGTGATCAACGACTTCGCCGACCGCGACCTCGACCCGTACGTGCGGCGCACGCGCGACCGGCCGCTCGCCGCGCGGCTCGTGACCCCGAGGGAGGCGCTCGCGCTCTTCGCCCTGCTCATCGGCACGGCGCTCTTTCTGGTGACGCGGCTCGATGAGTTCACCGTGAAGCTCGCCGCCATCGGGGCGCTGCTCACCATCTCCTACCCGTTCGTCAAGCGCGTCTTCCCCATGCCGCAGCTGTACCTCGGGATCTCCTTCGGCGGCTGGGGCGTGCCCATGGCCTTCGCAGCGCAGCTCGGCACGCTGCCGCGAGTGTGCTGGGTTCTGTACATCGCCGCGGTGATCTGGGCGTCCATGTACGACACGATCTACGCCATGATCGACCGCGAGGACGACATCAGGATCGGCGTGAAGTCGAGCGCCATCCTGTTCGCCGACATGGACAAGCTGCTGATCGGCGTCATGCAGGCGATGATGCTGTACGCGCTCTATCTCGGGGGCCAGGACATGCACTTCGGCCGCTGGTTCCAGGGCGGGGTGATCGCCGCCGGGCTGCTGTTCCTGTGGCAGCAGTGGCTGATCCGCCGGCGCGACCCGGCCGGTTGCCTGCGCGCGTTCCTCAACAACCAGTACGTCGGCCTCGCCGTGTTCGCCGGCATCCTGCTGCAGTACGTCTACGAGAGCTGAGCGGCGCGGTGGCCTGGAAGAATCACTCCTTCCCCGCGCGTCTGCGCTACGCCCTCAACGGTATCGCCCACGCGCTGCGCGCCGAGCACAGTGTGCAGTTTCAGGCCGGCGCCCTGCTGGCGGCGATCGTCGGGCTGATCGTGCTGCGCCCGCCGCCGGTGTGGTGGGCGCTGGTGCTGCTCGCCGGCGCGCTGGTGCTCGCGGCCGAGCTCATGAATACCGCCCTCGAGGAGCTCGCCGATCACCTGAGCCCCGAGGAGCACCCGCGCATCCGTCTCGTCAAGGACTGCGCCGCCGGCGCGGTGCTGGTGGCGGTGCTCGGGGCGCTCGGCGTGGCGCTCGCGCTGGCGGTGCAGCTGCTGCGACCTTGACGCGCGCAATTGTCGACTTCGGGCCCCTCGTTGCGTTGACATGGCACGGCGGCCTCGGGCATGGTCGCGCCATGAAGGAAGCACGCGAGCCGCTGCGTCACGACTGGAGGCTGGAGGAAGTCGAGGCGCTGTTCGCGCTGCCCTTCAGCGACCTCATGTTCCACGCGCAGCGCGTGCACCGCGCCTGGCACGATCCGAACGCGGTGCAGCTCTCGACGCTGCTGTCGATCAAGACCGGCGCCTGCCCCGAGGACTGCGCCTACTGCCCGCAGAGCGTGCACTACAACACGGGCTTGGAGCGCACAGCGCTGCTCGAGGTGGCCGCGGTGCGCGAATGCGCGCAGCGCGCGCGCAGCGCCGGGGCCACGCGCTTCTGCATGGGAGCCGGCTGGCGCTCACCCAGGGCGCGCGACCTCGAGGTGGTTGCGGCGATGATCCGCGAGGTGCGCGCTCTCGGGCTCGAGAGCTGCGCGACGCTCGGCATGCTCACCCCGGCACACGCCGCGCAGCTGAAGGCGGCGGGGCTCGACTACTACAATCACAATCTCGACACCTCGGCGGAGTTCTACGGCGAGATCATCACCACGCGCACCTACCAGGAGCGGCTCGACACGCTCGAGGCGGTGCGTGCCGCCGGGATCAACGTCTGCTGCGGCGGCATCGTCGGCATGGGCGAGTCGGTCACCGACCGCGCGCGGCTGCTGCGCACGCTCGCCAACCTGCCGCAGCACCCGGAGAGCGTCCCGATCAACCGCCTGGTGAAGGTGCCGGGCACGCCGCTCGCCGGCGTGCCGGACGTCGATCCGTTCGATTTCGTGCGCGCGATCGCGGTCGCGCGCGTGCTCATGCCGCGCGCCCACGTGCGGCTCTCCGCCGGGCGGGAAGCGATGTCGGACGAGCTGCAGGCGCTGTGCCTGCTGGCCGGGGCGAACTCCATCTTCTACGGCGAAAAGCTGCTCACCACGGGCAACCCGGACGTCGAGCGCGACCGGCAGCTGTTCGCGCGTCTCAAGGTGAGCGCCGAGACGGCACCCGCCGGGGCGGACGCCGGCGCGCCGCCCGCGCCAGTCACGGCATCCGCCGGCCATGAAGCGGGTCGCGCGCGCGCTTCCTGAGGCGCTGGCGCGGCTGGAAGCCTCGCACCTCAGGCGCCTGCGCGCCACCGTCGAGGGCTTCGCGGAAGCCGACAGCCGCGCGCGCCTCACCATCGGCGGCCGCACGGTCGTCGACTTCAGCAGCAACGATTACCTGGGTCTCGCCCGCCATCCGGAGCTGGCCGCCGCCATGGCCGCATGCGCCCGGGGCGCCGGGGCCGGCAGCGCCGCCTCGCACCTCGTCACCGGACACGGCAGCGAGCACGCGCGCCTCGAGGAGGAGCTCGCGGCTTTCACGCGCCGCGAGCGCGCGCTGCTCGTCTCCACGGGCTACATGGCCAACCTCGCCGTCATGAGCGCCCTCGCCGGGCGCGGCGAGCGGATCCTGCTCGATCGCCTGAGCCACGCCTCACTCATCGACGGCGCGCAGCTCGCGGGTGCTGCGCTTACGCGCTATGCGCACGCGGACGCGGACGCGGCGGGTGCGGCGGCCGATGAGGACCCGGCGCGCACCACGGTGATCGGTACCGACGGCGTCTTCAGCATGGACGGCGATCTCGCGCCGCTCGCGGCGCTCGCGCGCGTGGCGCGCCGTACGGATGCCTGGCTCGTGGTCGACGATGCGCACGGCCTCGGAGTCGTCGGCGCGAGCGGGCGCGGCACGCTCGAGGAGTGCGGCCTCGACGCCGCCGACGTGCCGGTGCTGATCGGCACGCTCGGCAAGGCCTTCGGGTCCTTCGGTGCCTTCATCGCCGGCGAGGCTGACCTGATCGAATACCTCATCCAGAAGGCGCGCTCCTATATCTACACCACCGCGCTGCCGCAACCGGTCGCGGCGGCAAGCCGCAAGGCCCTCGCGCTGGCGCAGGCCGAGGGCTGGCGCCGCGCGCGCCTCGCGGCCCTGATCGAACGCTTCCGCCGGCACGCAGCGCAAGCACAGGTGCCGCTCGGCCCGGGGCGAACGCCCATTCAGCCGGTGGTGTTCGGCAGCGAGAGGGCCGTGCTCGCGGCGCAGCACGCGCTCGAGGCCGAGGGCCTGTGGGTCGTGGCCATCCGCCCGCCGACGGTGCCGAAGGGAACGGCGCGGCTGCGCGTCACGCTCACGGCCTCACACACCGAGGCGCAGATCGATCAGCTCGCCGAGTCGCTCGGGCGCTGCTGCGAGCGGCTGCGCGCGAACCGCCCGACATGAGCGCGCTCAACGCCGAGGTGAGCGGGCGCGGGCGGCGCGACCTCGTGCTGCTGCACGGCTGGGGAATGAACCTCAGGGTGTGGGACGAGCTCGCGCACGCGCTGGCGCGCCGCTTCCGCACGATCGCCGTCGATCTGCCGGGGCATGGCCGCAGCGACTGGGACGGCACGGCCCATACGGCGGCGCAGACCTTTCGCGTGCACGAGACGCTCGCGCCGCTCACCACACGCTACCACCTCCTCGGCTGGTCACTCGGGGGACAGATCGCGCTCGATCTCGCGGCGGCGATGCCGGCCGGCATCGAGCGGCTCATCCTCGTCGCGACGACGCCGCGGTTTCTCGCCGGTCCCGGCTGGCGCTGCGGGCTGAAGGAAGCCTCGCTCGCGCGCCTCGCCGGGGAGGTGCGCGCGCACCCCGCGAAGGCCGTGAGCGGGTTTCTCAAGTCGCAGGTGCGCGGTCTCGCGCCGCGCACCGCCGGCCGCGTGCTCGAGCGCCTGCGCGGTGCGCTCGACCGGGGTGGGGGCGCGCAGTCCGACGCGCTCTCCTGGGGCCTCGAGCGGCTGCGGCAGGGGGACCTCCGGCCCCAGCTCTCGCAGGTACGCGCCCCCACGCTGGTGATCGCCGGCGAGAGCGACCGCATCACACCCGCTGCGGCATCGCGCGCGCTCGCGGCGGCGCTCCCCAACGGACGCTTCAGTCAGCTGCGCGGCGCGGGTCACGTACCCTTCCTGTCGAATCGCGAGCAGTTCCTCGCCACGCTCGACGGATTCCTGCGTGGCTGAGAGCGAGGACGCCTCGCGGCTCGACCGCGGGCGGCTGCGCGCCGCGTTCGACCGCGCGAGCGCGGGCTACGAGGCGGCGGCCGCCCTGCAGGCGCGGGTGGCGACCGAGCTCCTCGAGCGGCTCGCGGCCTTCAAATTCGCGCCGCGCGTGGTGCTCGATCTGGGAGCCGGCACGGGCCGCGTGACACGCGAGCTCAAGCGCCGTTACCCGCGCGCGCTCGTGATCGCGCTCGACTTGTCGCCGGGGATGCTGCGCGAGGCGCGGCACAACCAGCTGCTGTGGCGGCGCTTCGTGCGCCTCAACGCGGACGCGCTGCGGCTGCCGCTCGCGGGCGCGTGCGTCGACCTCGTGTTCTCGAGCCTCGTGCTGCAGTGGTGCGAGCCGCTCGAGCAGGCGTTCGCCGAAGTGCGGCGGGTGCTCTCGCCGGGCGGCTTCTTTGCCTTCAGCACGCTCGGCCCCGACACGCTGAAGGAGCTGCGGGCCGCCTGGGCCGCGGCCGACGGCCTGAGCCACGTGCATCGCTTCCTCGACGTGCACGACGTCGGCGAGCGCTGCACGCACGCCGGGCTCACCGAGCCGGTGCTCGACGTGGATCGCCTCGAGCTCGCCTATCCCGACACGCTCGCGCTGATGCGTGACCTCAAGGCGATCGGCGCGCACAACGTGACCGCCGGCCGCCCCCGCTCGCTCATGGGGCGCTCGCGCCTCGCGCGCATGAGCGAGGCCTACGAGGCCCTGCGTCGCGGCGGCTCGCTCCCCGCGACCTACGAGGTCATCTACGGCGCGAGTTGGGGCGCGAGCGATCGAGCGCGCGCCGCCGCGCACGCGGGCGAGGTGCGCATTGCGCCGGGCTCGATCCGCCGCCGGGACGCGCGCCCGCCGTGAGCGGCGGCCTCTTCATCACCGGCACCGACACGAGCGTCGGCAAGACGGTGGTCGCCTGCGCACTCGCGCGGGCCTTCGCCGCCGCCGGCGAGCGCGTTGCGGTCATGAAGCCCGTGGCCTCGGGCGCGCAGCCGAGCCCTCAGGGACTACGCAACGCGGACGCGCTGGCCCTCATGGCGGCGGCCAATGTGCCCCTCGCCTACGCGGAGGTGAACCCGTATTGCTTCGAACTGGCTATTTCGCCGCATATCGCAGCAAAAGAGGCCAAAATAGAGGTTGATATCGGCGTGATCGAGGCAGCTTTCGCGGCACTCAGGAGGCGGGCCGACCGGGTGATCATCGAAGGGGCGGGGGGCTGGCTCGCCCCGATCAACGCCCGCGAGAGCATGGGAGACCTGGCACGCGCGCTGGGCGTCCCCGCCGTGCTGGTCGTGGCACTGCGGCTCGGATGCCTCAACCACGCGGGACTCACGCGCCGCGCCATCGCCTCGGACGGCGTCCCGCTCGAGGGCTGGATCGCAAACCGCCTCGGTGCCCCGATGGACCACGAGGCCGAGAATCTCGTGACGCTGGCGCGCCTTCTCGGCGCCCCGCCGCTCGCGATCGTGCCCTTCGTGCCGGCGCGCGCCGGCTCGCTCACGCTCGAGGAGGCGGCTGCGACACTCGCCGCGCGCACGCCAATCCCCGGAAATCTCCCGTTGAGCGGCAATTCCCCTTGATTTGAATCGCCGCAACTGCGCGCTACCATCCTGCGGGCAAGCCATGGACGTCGCGCCGCTGTCGATCGAGATCCGCCCGAACTGCTCCCTCAGCGTGCGCGGCGCGCGCCTGTTCTTCGTCAGCGCCTGCGTGATGCCGTCCGGCATGGGAGGCTTGCTCGCGCTGAAGGGCTTCTGGCCGATCCTGCCGTTCGCCGGACTCGAGATGGCACTCCTCGCCTGGGCACTCAAGGTCTCGCTCGAGCGCCGCTTCCACTCCCAGACGATCACCGTCACCGAGTCGAATGTCAGCGTCGAATCGCGTCATCGCTCGAGCACCGAGCGGGTCGTGTTCCCGCGGCATTGGGCGCAGGTTAAACTTCGCCGCCCCGCCGCAAGCCTGCATCCGAGCCGGCTCACCATCGAGTCGCACGGTCGCCAATGCGAGCTGGGCAGCTTTCTGACCGAGGAGGAGCGACGCGGACTCGCCCGGCGCCTGGCCAGGCTCGTTGGCCGCGTCAACGAATCGCCCTCCTGGCCGTGAGGCCGCGGTCGGCAGGCTTTGAGGTCGCTCCGGGATTTTTCGCGCCGCACCCCAGACTGACGACGGGCGCGCGCTGTAAGGCACAAGAATGACGCTCCGCAAAACGCTCGCCCGCCTCGCGCTCACCGCCGCTGCAGGGGTACTGACGCTCCCGGCGTGGGGCGAGGAGTCCGGCTGGGCGCAGCTCAACATGCCGAAGGGCGTCACCGACATCAGCCGCAAGATCTACGCGCTGCACATGGAGATCTTCTGGGTGTGCGTCGTGATCGGCGTGGTGGTCTTCGGCGCCATGATCTGGTCGCTGATCTCCTACCGCAAGTCGAAGGGCGCCGTCGCCGATACGACCATGGTGCACAACACCCAGGTCGAGGTCGTCTGGACCGTCATCCCGGTCATCATCCTCATCGCCATGGCGGTGCCTGCGGCGCGCACCCTGATCGAGCTCGAGGACACGAGCCGCTCGGCGCTCGACATCAAGGTCACGGGCTTTCAGTGGGGCTGGGAGTACGAGTACCTCGACCAGGGGGTCAGCTACTTCTCGCACCTCGACCGCGCGAGCGATGCCGCGCGCGAGCTCGGCTCCGGCATCGACCCGGCGAGCGTGCCGCACTACCTGCTCAACGTCGACCGCCCGCTGGTGGTGCCGAACGGCGCCAAGGTGCGCCTCCTCATCACCGGCGCGGACGTCATCCACTCCTGGTGGGTGAAGGATCTCGGCGTCAAGAAGGACGCGATCCCGGGCTTCGTCAACGAGGCGTGGTTCAAGGTCGACGACGGCTGGACGGGACTGCTGCGCGGCAACTGCGCCGAGCTCTGCGGCCGCGACCACGGCTTCATGCCGATCGTGGTGGATGTGCGCTCCAGGGCGGACTTCGACACCTGGCTCAAGAACACGGCGGCCGAGCAGAAGCAGGCGGCCGCGCCCGCGGCCCCGGCCGCGGCTCCCGCCGCCGCCACGCCGGGCGCGCCGCCCGCGGCCACCGTGGCCGCCTCGGGCTGACACTTAAACAATCCAAGGAACTCCGCCATGGCCGAGCACTCCGCACACGCCGCCGCTCACGACGATCACGACCACAAGCCGCATGGCTGGCGGCGTTGGGTCTACGCGACCAACCACAAGGACATCGGCACGATGTACCTGGTGTTCGCCTGCACCATGTTCTTCATCGGCGGCGGGGCGGCGATGCTGATCCGGCTCGAGCTGTTCAAGCCCGGGCTGCAGTTCTTCGATCCGCAGTTCTTCAACTCGCTCACCACCATGCACGCGCTGATCATGATCTTCGGCGCGATCATGCCGGGCTGGACCGGACTTGCGAACTGGATGATCCCGATGCAGGTGGGCGCGCCCGACATGGCGCTGCCGCGGCTCAACAACTTCAGCTTCTGGATCCTGCCGTTCGCCTTCACGCTCTTGATCTCCTCGTTCTTCGTGCCCGGCGGCGCGCCGGCCGGCGGCTGGACCATGTACCCGCCGCTCGTCCTGCAGACCGGGGCCTCGTTCCCGATGCTGATCTTCGCGGTGCACCTGATGGGCGCCTCCTCGATCCTCGGCGCCATCAACGTGGTGGTCACCATCATGAACATGCGCGCGCCGGGGATGACGCTGCTGCGGATGCCGCTGTTCGTGTGGACCTGGCTGATCACCGCGTACCTGCTCATCGCGGTGATGCCGGTGCTCGCCGGAGCGGTGACCATGCTGCTCACCGACCACTTCTTCGGCACCACCTTCTTCACCGCCGCCGGCGGCGGTGACCCGGTGATGTTCCAGCATATCTTCTGGTTCTTCGGGCACCCGGAGGTCTACATCCTCATCCTGCCGGCCTTCGGCATCGTCTCGGAGATCATCCCCACCTTCTCGAGGAAGCCGCTGTTCGGCTACGAGGCCATGGTGTATGCGGTGGCCTCCATCGCCTTCCTGTCGTTCATCGTCTGGGCCCACCACATGTTCACGGTGGGCATGCCGCTCGCCGCGCAGCTGTTCTTCATGCTCTCGACCATGCTGATCGCGGTGCCGACGGGCGTGAAGGTGTTCAACTGGACCGCGACCATGTGGAGGGGCTCGCTGTCGTTCGAGCCGCCGATGCTGTTCGCGCTGGCGTTCCTGTTCCTGTTCACGATCGGCGGCTTCTCGGGACTGATGCTCGCCATGGTGCCGGCCGACTATCAGTACCAGGACACCTACTTCGTCGTGGCGCACTTCCACTACGTGCTGGTGCCGGGCGCGATCTTCGCCATGATGGCCGGGGTGTACTACTGGCTGCCGAAGTGGACCGGAAAGATGTACGACCTCAGGCTCGGCACCTGGCATTTCTGGCTGTCGACCATCTTCGTGAACGTGCTGTTCTTCCCGCAGCACTTCCTCGGGCTCGCCGGCATGCCGCGCCGCATTCCGGACTACGCCGTGCAGTTCACCGACTGGAACATGGTCTCCTCGATCGGCGCCTTCGGCTTCGGTTTTTCGCAGCTGCTGTTCCCGTACATCATCATCAAGTGCATCCGCGCGGGCCAGCCGATCGGCAACCGCGCCTGGGAGGGCGCGCATGGGCTCGAGTGGGAGCTGCCCTCACCGCCGCCGTATCACTCCTGGACCACGCCGCCCTCGGACGCGGTGATCGCGCGCGGAGCGGCGCACTGATGGCGGCACACGCCGGCGCGCCCGCCAGCGCGGCTCACGGCCGCCTCGATGCGGCCGAGCGGCGCCGCCGCGTGCGGCGCAGCGCGCTGCTCTTCGCGGTGATCGCCGCGGCGTTCTACTTCGGCTTCATCGCCATGATGCTGGTGCGGGCCGCGCGATGAGCGACCGCGAGCGCGAGAACCGCAGTCTCACCCTCAAGCTGGGCGCGATCGCGCTCGGCGCCTTCGGTTTCGGCTTTGCGCTGGTGCCGCTGTATCGCACCCTGTGCGCGGTCACCGGCTATGGCGATCAGGGCAAGCTCCTCGAGCGCTCGGCCGCCATCGCGCATCCGGACCTCGGGCGCACGGTGACGGTCGAGTTTCTCACCGACGTGGCGAGCGCCGGCAGCTGGGACTTCCGCCCCGAGGTGCGCCGCATCGAGGTGCACCCGGGCGAGCTCTACACCGCCGAGTTCTACGCCCACAACCTCACCGGCCACGCCTCGACCGCGCAGGCGGTGCCGAACATCTCGCCCTCGGAGGTGGCGGCGTACTTCCACAAGACCGAGTGCTTCTGCTTCTCGCCGCAGCACTTCGCGCTCAACGAGGGGCGCGACATGCCGGTGCGCTTCATCGTCGACCCTGCGCTGCCGAGTCATATCGACGAGATCACGCTCGCCTATACCTTCTTCGACGAGTCCTCGCGCGTGACGCGACGCTAATGAACCTCCAGAGAGAGCCAACGCAATGACCGACGCACACGCCCGCGATTCCAGCCAGTACTACATCCCGCACCACAGTCCGTGGCCGATCTACGGCTCGGTGTCGCTGTTCACGATCATGCTGAGTGCCGTCAGCTACCTGAACGACTGGGCCAGACCGTGGGTGTTCATTCCCGGCGCGCTGCTGCTCGCGAGCCTCTTTTTCCTCTGGTTCCGCACGGTCATCGACGAGAACCAGCGCGGCATCTACAACCTGCAGGTCGACCGCTCGTTCCGCATGGGCATGATGTGGTTCATCTTCTCGGAGGTCATGTTCTTCGGCGCCTTTTTCGGTGCGCTGTTCTACGCGCGCGTGCTGTCGGTGCCGTGGCTCGGCGGCGAGGGCGTCAAGGTCTTCAGCAACTACCTGCTGTGGCCGCACTTCGAGCCAACCTGGCCCAGCAACGGCCCGGGCCACGTCGGCGGGCGCGCCGACTCGAGCTTCAACGTCATGAACCCGCTCGGCATCCCGGCGCTCAACACGGCGATCCTGCTGACCAGCGGCTTCACCGTCACCATGGCGCATCACGCGCTGCGCGCCGGCCGGCGTACCCCGCTCGCGATCTGGCTGGCTCTTACGTTCCTCCTCGGCTTCACCTTCGTCGGCTTCCAGGCGCACGAGTACGGCGAGGCCTACTCGAGCATGGGCCTCAAGCTCTCGACCGGGATCTACGGCTCGACCTTCTTCATGCTCACCGGTTTCCACGGCCTGCACGTCAGCATCGGCGCGATCATGCTGACGGTGATCTGGCTGCGGGTGCTGCGCGGGCACTTCACCCCGAAGCGCCACTTCGCCTTCGAGGCGGTCGCCTGGTACTGGCACTTCGTCGACGTGGTGTGGCTCGGCCTGTTCATCTTCGTGTATTGGCTGTAGGCGCCAGGCGCGCCTAGCGCGCGAGCCCGTGCGGCGCGATCAGCCCGAAATACCAGGCAATCATGAGGAGCGCGAACAGCGCGAGCGAGAACGCGATGCGCCAGGTGAGCGCGCGCGCCAGCTTTCTCGAGTCCTCGTCGTCGCGGCCGCGCGCCAGATGAAACAGCCCGGCGCCGAGGCTCAGCACGACCGCCGCGAGCAGGCACACGATGAGGAGTCCGACGAGCGAGTTCATGGCGGCGGGCAGTGTAGCGCGGCGGGGCGCCGCGGGATGCTGGCGGGCGCGTACGCGTGAGGAGCGGTCGATTCGCGCCGGCGCCCGCCATGACACTCCTCACGCTGCTGCTGTGCGCGCTGTTCGTGCGCCTCGGGTTCTGGCAATGGCACCGCTGGTCGCAGAGCGATGCGGCCTGGACGCGCTTCGCGCGCGGCGCGGATGCGCTGCAGCCGCTCGGCGAGCGGGCGCTCGACGATGTGACGCTCTACCAGCGCGTCAGCGTCACGGGGCGCCTCGACGGACAACACCAGTTTCTGCTCGACAACCTGAGCTACCGGGGCCGCCCGGGCTACCAGGTGCTGACCCCGCTCGAGCGCACGGGCGGCGGCGTGCTGCTCGTCGATCGCGGCTGGGTCGCCTTCACCGGCGCGCGCAGCCGGCTGCCGGAGGTCACGGTGACCGACGCGGCGGAGGTCAGCCTGAGCGGTCGGGTTGCGGCGCTGCCCGCCGCGGGGCTCGCGAGCGGCCGCGCGCCGCCCGATCCACGGGACCCCTGGCCCAGGGTCACGAGCTTCCCGAGCGCAGCGCAGCTTGCGCGCGCGCTCGGCGTGCCGCTCGGCGAGCGCATCCTGCTGCTCGACCCGGGTGCGCCGGATGGCTACCTGCGCGAGTGGCAGCCGCCGGGCCTCGCGCCACTCCGCCACCTGTCCTACGCGATCCAGTGGTGGTGCTTCGCGGCACTCGCCGTGGTGGTGTGGGCGGTCTTCGGCGTGCGTCGTGCGCGCGCCGCGCGCGGGCTGCGATGAGGCACCCCACGCCGTGACCCACTCCGCGAGCATTCGCGCCCGGAACCTGCGCACCGTGGGCACGCTGGCGGCGCTCTTCCTGGTGCCGCTCGCGCTCTCCTTCTACACGTACTACGGCACCGCCTGGCGCCCCGCCGGCCGCCTCAACCACGGCAGCCTCATCAGCCCGCCGCGGCCGCTCCCCCGGCCCGCGCTGCCGCGCGTGCCGCCGGACGCACCGGCAGGCGGGAGCTTTCGCGGCGGCTGGACGCTCGTCTACGTGGGCGACGGCGCCTGCGATGAGGATTGCCGGCGGGCGCTGCTCGTGATGCGCCAGACGCGTCTCGCGCTCAACAACGACATGAGCAGGGTCGAGCGTGTGTGGCTCGCGACCGGGAGCTGCTGCCCGGCGCAGGGTGCAGCGCCGCCCGAGGCGGGGCTCGTCGTGCTCGATGCGAGCGGCCCGCCGGCGGGCGCGCTGCTCGCGACGTTTCCGGCCGCCGGACGCGCGCACCAGGTGTTCGTGGTCGACCCGCTCGGCAACCTGATGATGCGCTACGATGCGCGCAGCGATCCGCACGGCCTGCTCGAGGACCTGCGGAAGCTCCTGCGTCTCTCTCAAATTGGTTGATTGCCTGGAGAACAAGGCGCGACCTTTGGCCCGCTGCTCAGGCGTGAGTGAATGACGGTGTATGCCCGCTGACTCTGCGACCCGCTGGATGCGCCGCCTTGCCCTGGCCGGGGTGCTCGCGGCCTTCGTGGTGGTGGTGCTCGGGGCCTACGTGCGCCTCACGGCAGCCGGGCTCGGCTGCCCCGACTGGCCCGGCTGCTACGGCCACCTGACTCCGGGCGGCGCCCTGAGGGACGCCGCGCAGGGTGTGCTCGGCGGCGAGCGGCCCGACGCCGGCAAGGCGTGGCACGAGATGCTCCATCGCTATGCCGCCCTCACCCTCGTGCTCATCATCGTCGCCATCGCCGCCCTCGCGCTGAGCGAACGCCGGCAGCGGCGGCGCAGCCTCGGGATGCCGCTGGCGCTGCTCGTGGCCGTGACCGCGCAGGCGCTACTCGGGATGCTGACCGTGACCTGGCGGCTGCAGCCGCTCATCGTGACGCTGCACCTGTTGCTCGGCATGACGACGCTCGGGATGCTGTGGTGGCTCGCGCTGTCGCTGCCGATGACCTCCTGGGGCGTGGCCTCGTTCGGGGGCGCGGGGCGCTCGCTGCGCGGCGGCGCGGCCTACATCGCCAGCGCGTACCACCTGGCGCTGCTCGGGCTCGCCGCGCTCGCGCTGCAGATCGCGCTCGGCGGCTGGACCAGCAGCAACTATGCCGCCATCGCCTGTCCCGACTTCCCCACCTGCCAGGGCGGCTGGTGGCCGCACGCCGACTGGCGCGGCGCCTTCGTCCTGTGGCACGCGGCAAACGTCGACTACGAGGGGGGACTGCTCGGCACGCCCGCGCGCATCGCCATCCATCTCGCCCATCGCCTGGGAGCGCTGCTCGCCGCCGCGGCCATCAGCCTCGCCGCGGTCTATACGCTGCGCCAGCGCGGGCTGTCGCACTTGCGGCTGCGCGCCTGGGCGGTGCTGGGCGCGCTCGCGCTGCAGCTGATCATCGGCATCGCGATGGTGGTGCGGGGCTTCCCGCTGTGGCTCGCCACGGCGCACACGGCCGGCGCGGCGCTGCTGCTGCTCGCGGTGCTCGCGCTGGTGAGAATCTCGAGCGCACGCTAGGCTGCGCTCCCCACACGACCCGCCAGGGCACAGCAGGTGGCGACCATAGCGGATGTTGCAGCCCGGGCGACGCCCCGGTGGCGGCGCTACCTGGAGCTGACCAAGCCGAAGGTCGTCGCGCTCATCACCTTTACCGCGATCGTCGGCACGCTGCTCGCGTCCCCGGGGGCGCCGCCCCTCGAGCCGCTCGTCTTCGGCAACCTGGGTATCGCGCTCGCGGCCGCCTGTGCCGCCACCATCAACCACGTGCTCGACCGGCGCATCGACGAGCAGATGGCGCGCACGCGCTCGCGCCCGCTGCCGAGCGGCGCCTTGAGTGAGCGCGCGGCGCTGGTGTTCGCCGCGGTGCTCGGCGTCGCCGCCATGACGGTGCTCGCCTTCCTGGTGAACCTGCTCACCGCGGTGCTCACCTTCTGCTCGCTGATCGGCTACGCGGTGATCTACACCGTGTGGCTGAAGCGCGCGACCTCGCAGAACATCGTGATCGGAGGCGCCGCGGGCGCCGCTCCGCCGGTGCTCGGCTGGACGGCGGTCACCAACAGCGTCGACCCGAACGCGCTGCTGCTGTTCCTCATCATCTTCGTGTGGACGCCGCCGCACTTCTGGGCGCTCGCGATCGCGCGCCGCGACGATTACGCGCGCGCCGGCATTCCGATGCTGCCGGTGACCCACGGGGTGGAGTTCACGCGCCTGCAGGTGCTGCTCTACACGGTGCTGCTCACCGTCGTGACGCTGCTGCCGTATCTCACGCGCATGAGCGGGCTCGGGTATCTCGCCGCGGCGCTCATCCTCAACGCGGGCTTCCTCTACTACGCGCTGGCGCTCAAGATCAGCGCCCGCGAGGGGTTGCCGATGCGCGTGTTCCGCTTCTCGGTCACCTACCTCATGTGGCTGTTTGCCGCGCTGCTCGTGGATCACTACCTGCCGGGCCTGCGCGGCGCCGCGGGCTGAGGCGAGGCAGCGCTTCCCGCGCCGGACCCTCTCAGGTCTCGCGGCTGAGGCGCATCGACCAGGAGTAGATGATCTTCTCTTTCTGCAGCAGCACGCCGACGGTGGCGTAGTGGTCGGCATCGATCTGCCCCAGGTGCTCGCTGCCGTGGAAGCCCGAGGTGTCGCAGCCGAACACCGAGAGGATCGAGCGCTCGACGACCGCGTAGGTGCCCGAGAGCTTGCCGAAAGTCTCGGTCTCGAAGGTCCATTTCATGGCGCTGCCGTCACCGGCCGGCGGCTCGATCAGATAGGCATGTACGAACTCGACCGGCGGGGCGCCCAGGACCTTGAGCTTGCCCGACAAGAGCCAGCACTGGTCGCGGTGCGCGATCTCGGTGCGGCCCACCGCCTCGAGCGGCTCGCCGTCGCCCCGCCAGAACGTTCCCGTGGCGATCCACACCGCCGGCTCGAACAGAAACGTATGCGCCATGCACCCATTATGGCGCGCGCCCGGCCTTCGCGGTACGTTGCGGGGAGACGACAGGAAACTTCAGGCGCTGAGGGCCGCTCATGCTCACGGAACGGATCTGGTCGGGTAACTCGTTACGCAATTTTCACTACCTCATCGCCTGTCCCGAGACCGGGGAAGCGCTCGCGGTCGATCCGCTCGAGTGGCGGCTGTGCCTCGAGGCGGCGCAGCGCCGCGGCTGGGAGATCACCCAGATCGTCAACACCCACGAGCACAGCGACCACACCGGCGGCAACGCCGGACTCAAGGCCGTGACCGGGGCACGGATCCTGGCGCACGCGGGCGCCGCCGCGCGCATCGGCGGCGTCGATCGCGGCCTCGCGGCGGGCGATGTGATCCGCGTCGGGCGCACGGTCGAGCTCGAGTGCCTCGACACCCCGGGGCACACGCTCACCCACGTGTGCCTGCTGGCGCGCGGCGCCGAGCCCGCGCTCTACTGCGGCGACACGCTCTTCAACGCCGGCGCCGGCAACTGTTACAACGGCGGCAACCCCGAGGCGCTCTACGACACCTTCGTCACGCAGCTGGCACGCCTCGCGGAGGCGACGCGTGTGTTCCCGGGCCACGAATACCTCGCGCGCAACCTCGAGTTTACGCTCGACCGCGAGCCGGCCAACACCGCGGCCGCCGCGCTGCTCGCGAGGGAGCGCGGCACCGAACCCGCCGCCGCCACGGTCACCACCCTCGGCGAGGAGAAGCGCATCAACACTTTCTTCCGGCTGCAGAACCCGCAGGTGATCGCGCGCCTGCGGGAGAAGTTCCCGGATATCGGCGAGCAGCCGGATGCCCGCACGGTGTTCGTACGCCTGCGCGAGCTGCGCAACAGCTGGTGAAGCGCGGGAACGCCGTGCGGTCTGCGCACCGGTCCCGGCTATTGCCGTACGGGCCGGGCCGGCGGCAGCATAGGGTGCCCGACCGGGCGCAACCGCGAGGAACGAAGCTCATGCGTACCCTGCTGCTCAAGGCGTTGCCGGCCTGTCTCATCTGCGGCGTCGCACCGCTGGCCTTCGCCAACGGCGGTGGCGCGATGCCGTCCATGTCCCTCCCGGCGCCGCGCGTCGCCACTCCGCAGCAGCAGGCGCGGGATCTCTACAACGACGGCGTCGGCTACGTGAAGAAGGCCGACAAGAGCGACGCCGCGGCCGCCAAGGCCACCGATGCCGCTAAGAAGGAGCGCGCCACACGTGAGAGCCACGACCGCTACGCCTCGGCGCTCGGCAAATTCCAGCAGTCGGTGCAGCTCGATCCCGACGGTTACGAGGCGTGGAACTACGTCGGCTACACGAGCCGCAAGCTCGGCCACTACGACGACGCGCTCGCGGCCTACGAGCGGGCGCTGACCCTCAAGCCCGGCTACGCCGACGCGATCGAGTATCGTGGCGAAGCCTACCTCGCGGTCAATCGCCTCGATGACGCCAAGAAGGCCTACCTCGATCTCTTCGCCGGCAACCGTGCGCTCGCCGAGAAGCTCCTCGCCGCCATGAAGGGCTGGGTCGCCGCCCAGCACGCCGCGCCTGCGGGCGAGAATGCCGCGAGCGTCGAGGAGCTCGATCGGTGGATCCAGGAGCGGTCGCAGGTCGCAGCGCAGACCGCGGCTCTCACCCGCGCCGGTACCGCGAGCGCCTGGCGCTGAAGGCGGCGTGCGCCGCGCTGTTGCTCGGCGCGGCGGCGGCTGCGTCGGGGGCGCAGAGCCCGGCGAACGCACCGGGGGCGGCCCCTTATCTCTGGCAGCTGCCCCGCGGCTTTCCGCTGCCCGCGGTGCCGGCCGACAACCCGATGTCGGATGCGAAGGTGAATCTGGGCCGGCGCCTGTTCTTCGACCCGCGCCTCTCCCTCACCGGCGCCTATTCGTGCGCGAGCTGCCACGATCCGCGGCGCTCGTTCTCGGACGGCCGGCAGCGCGCCGTGGGCGCAACCGGCGCCACGCTAACGCATAACGCGCTGGCGCTCGTCAACGTCGCCTACAACCTGAGCTTCGGCTGGCAGAAGTCAGGGGTGCGCTCGCTCGAGGCGCAGATGCTCGAGCCGCTCCTCAACGAGCATCCGATCGAGCTCGGGCTCAAGGGGCGCGAGCGCGCGCTCTGTGACGCGCTCGCCGCCGACCCGGTGTACGCTCCGGCCTTCGACGCCGCCTTCCCCGCGGATCGTCCCGGGGTGACCTTCGAGCGCATCGTCAAGGCGATCGCCGCCTTCGAGCGCACGCTCATCTCCGGTGACTCGCCCTTCGATGCCTACGTGTTCGCCGGCGAGCACACGGCGCTCTCGGCGCAGGCGAAGGAGGGCATGGCGCTCTTCTACTCGACGCGCGTCGGCTGCGCGCTCTGCCACTCGGGCTTCAACTTCTCGGGCAACTGGCGCGATGCACAAGGGGCGACCGGGCGCGCGAGCTTCGCCCGCAACGGTACGACCGAGGAGCCGGTACGCGTGCCGACGCTGCGTAACGTCGCCCTGACCGCGCCCTACATGCACGATGGGCGCTTCGCGACCCTCGATGCGGTGCTCGAGCACTATTCGGGCCTGGCGCAGCGAGCGGGTGGGGCCGCGCGCATCGACCGCCGGCTGCCGCGCGCGCCATTGAGCGCGGCCGAGCGGGCGGCGCTCGGCGCCTTTCTCGAGAGTCTCACCGACCGTGCCTTCCTCGCCCGCTTCGCCGACGCCCCGCCCCACTGACAATCGCCGACAATTGCGCGCCTCGCGCGCGGGATCGCGCGCCGGGGCCGTTCCGGCTAGGCTTGCTCCCGGCATGCAGTCCCAGTTCTACCGCCGCTCCTTCCTCGTGATCGCCGCGGCCGCGCTCGCCTATGGCCTGTACGAGGTGCTCTCACCGCTGCGCACCGAGCTTGGCTGGGCGGCGGTGCTGGCCTTCGTGCTCAATCCGCTGCACGAGCGGCTGACGGCGCGCTTCAAGGGCCGGCACGCGCTCTCGGCCGGCATCCTCACCGGGCTCACGCCGTTTCTGGTGCTGGCGCCGCTCGCGATGCTCGGCATCGCCTTCGCCGGCCAGGTGGCGCATCTCATCGGCTATCTCCGCGGCCGTAGCCTCCTCTCCTGGAGCGACATCCTGACGAGCCTCTCCGCCCTGCCCGTGATCGGGGGCGGGGTGAGCTGGGCGCGCGACAACGTGGATGTGAGCGCCGCGCAGATCGAGGGCTGGCTCACCGACGGCGTGCAGACGCTGCTCAAATCCGCGGCGAGCATGGGAGGTGACGTCGCGCTCGGGGTGTTCGGCACCCTGGTCGGCTTCTTCATGATGCTGTTCATGCTGTTCTTCTTCCTCCAGGACGGACGCGCCATGCTCGCCGCGCTCGAGCGCCTGATTCCGATGGTGCCCGAGCAGCGGCATCGCCTCCTCAAGTATCTGGCGGACGTGACGCGCGCGGTGGTGTTCGGCTCGGTGGCGACCGCGCTCATCAACGGCGTCATCGTCGGCGTCGGCTTCGCGATCGTCGGGCTCCCGTCCCCTCTCGTCTTCGGCGTGCTGGGCGCGATCGCCTCCTTCCTCCCCTCCGGCTCGGCGCTGGTGCTGATTCCGGCGGCGCTCTATCTCGCCTTCGCCGGGCGTTGGGGCGCGGCGCTGTTCATCGGCCTCTGGACCATCGGCCTGTGGGTGGTGGAGACCGTGCTGCGGCCGCTCCTCACCTCCAAGCGCGCCGAGGTCTCGACGCTCGCGGTGTTCGTCGGCGCGATCGGCGGCGTATCCGCGTTCGGGATCCTCGGGCTGATCCTCGGTCCCGTGCTCCTGTCCTTCGTCGTGGCGCTGGTGCAGTTCGCGCAGGAGAGCCTCGCGGCGGATGCCTGAGAGCGCCGGAAGCTTTCCCGTAGAATGCGCGCCCTATGGATCTCACCCCGGTCCTCGCTCCGCTGAACGACGCGCAGCGCGCCGCGGTCACCACCCCGGTGGGCCCGGTGCTGGTGCTCGCCGGCGCCGGCAGCGGCAAGACGCGCGTGCTCACGCATCGCATCGCCTGGGCGATCCAGGCCGAGGGCGCCTCGCCTCAGGGGATTCTCGCCGTCACCTTCACCAACAAGGCGGCCGGCGAGATGCGCGCGCGCGTCGAGCGGCTGCTGGCGATGCCGGCCGCGGCGCTCTGGATCGGCACCTTTCACGGCATCGCGCATCGCCTCTTGCGCATCCACTGGCGCGAGGCGCAGCTGCCGCAAGGCTTCCAGATCATGGACTCCGAGGACCAGCAGCGCCTCATCAAGAAGGTGATCCGCGCCCGGGAGCTCGACGAGACGCGCTGGGTGCCGCGCGAGGTGCAGTGGTTCATCAATTCCAACAAGGAGGCCGGACGGCGGCCGGCCAAGCTCGCCGATGGCGGCGACCCGGCGCGCCGTGAGCTGATCCGCCTGTACGCCGCCTACGAGGAGGCCTGCGCGCGCACCGGCATGGTGGACTTCGCCGAGCTGCTGCTGCGCGCCTTCGAGCTGTGGCGCGACCACCCGCCGCTGCTCGCGCACTACCGGCGGCGTTTCCGCCACGTGCTGGTCGATGAGTTCCAGGACACCAACGCGATTCAGTATGCGTGGATGAAGCTGCTCGCGCCGCCGCAGCCGGCGGAGAGCGCGGGGCATGGCGCCGCGGCGGCGGCCGCCGGCTTCCCGTTCGTGGTGGGCGATGACGACCAGGCGGTCTACGGGTTTCGGGGAGCGCGACCGGAAAACCTGCAGGATTTCCGGCGCGACTACCCGGGCGTGCAGCTCTTCCGCCTCGAGCAGAACTACCGCTCGACCGGCACGATCCTCGACGCCGCCAACGGCCTCATCGGCCACAACGCCACCCGCCTCGGTAAAAAGCTCTGGACCAGCGGCGCGCGCGGCGAGCCGATCCACCTCTACAGCGCCTTCAACGAGCGCGACGAGGCGGAGTTCGTCACCCACCGCATCCGCGAGCACGTCGAGCGCGGCGCGCAGCGCCGCGGCATCGCGATCCTGTACCGCTCCAACGCGCAATCGCGCGTCTTCGAGGAGGCGTTCCTGTCGGCGCGCATCCCCTACAAGGTGTACGGGGGCTTGCGCTTTTTCGAGCGCAAGGAGATCAAAGAAGGGCTCGCGTACCTGCGCCTGATCAGCAACCGCCGCGACGACGCCTCCTTCGAGCGCGTGGTGAACCTGCCGACGCGGGGCCTCGGCGCCAAGAGCCTCGATGCGCTGCGCGAACGCGCGCGCGCCGCGGGCACCTCGCTCTGGGAAGCGGCGGCGGCGCCGCTCGGCAGCCCCGGCACCGAGCTCGCCGGCCGAGCCGCCGCGGGCCTTGGCGCTTTCCTCGGGCTCATCGACGCCCTGGCGCGCGAGACGGCCGGGCTCGCGCTCCACGAGCAGGTGGACGCGGTGCTCAAGGGCTCGGGGCTCGTCGCGCATTACCAGCGCGACAAGGCCGAGCGCGGCGAGGCGCGGGTCGAGAACCTCGACGAGCTGGTGAGCGCCGCGCGCGGCTTCGCGCCCGAGGGCAGCGAGCTGCCGCTGCTCGAGGCGTTTCTCGCGCACGCGGCGCTCGAGTCGGGCGAGGGCCAGGCGGATGAGTGGGAAGACTGCGTGCAGATGATGACGCTGCATATGGCGAAGGGGCTCGAGTTCCCGGTGGTGTTCCTCGCCGGGATGGAAGAGGGGCTGTTTCCGCACCAGCGCTCGACGGTCGACCTCGAGGGGCTCGAGGAAGAGCGCCGGCTCTGCTACGTCGGCATGACGCGCGCCATGCGGACGCTCTATCTCAGCTACGCCGAGCAGCGCCGTCTGCACGGCGTCGACAGCTACGGTCAGGTGTCGCGCTTCGTGCGCGAGATCCCCGAGGAGCTCATCGAGGAGGTGCGCCCGCGCGTGCAGGTGTCGCGGCCGCTCGCCGTCGGGCGCTTCCGGCCCGAGGAGCCAGCCGCCCCCGGCATGCGGCTCGGCGGACGCGTGCGCCACGGCAAGTTCGGCGAAGGGGTGATCCTCAGCGTCGAGGGAAACGGCGCGCAAGCGCGCGTGCAGGTGAGCTTCGAGCGCCAGGGCACCAAGTGGCTGATGGTGCAGTACGCCAACCTCGAACCGCTATGA
>DATMMK010000052.1:0-35726 GCA_035569755.1 Steroidobacteraceae bacterium | reverse complement strand
CAGCGTGCGCGTGATGCAGTCGGTGATCTGCGCCGCGGTGCCCTCGGCGCGGCCTTTCTTGCGCAGCACCTCGATGTAGTGGTCGTGGGCAGCCTGCAGGGTCGGCCCAGGGTCCTGCCCGTTGGGCTTGCGGCGGCCGGTGCGTAGCTCCGCCATGGCGAGCTCCGCCTCGCGGCGCGCGTCCTTGTAGCTCTTTTGCTCGACGCGGCCGACAGCCTTGCGGACAGTCTTCCACCCGGCCAGCGTCTTGACGTCGAGCTGGTACGTCCACGTGCGCGCCGAGCGGCCCACGACGCAGCCGAAGCCCGGCAGCGAGGGGTCACGGTGGAACGTCTGGCCGTCGTCGCGGAGCGGCGCGCGCTCCATCTGCGCGGCCCAAGAGAGGGTGCGTGCCATAAAGCCTGACCTAAACCCGAGAAGCCGGGGAAACAGCCCGGCGCTGTTAGAACGCACTTCGCCTCAGCACGACTCTAGAAGCAAGGGCGCGCTGCACGATCGAGTAAGAGCGGGTATCTTGTGAGTAACAGCGGCGCGGGACTTCGAACCTGAGGGTCGGGAGTTCGAATCTCTCCGGGCGCGCGGCACCCATCAGCTGCCGCGCTGTCAAAGAGGCGTGGAGATGTCACGGACGGACTACACGGGTCCGCCATCGGAGGTTTGGAAATGAGCACTTACCTGGCGGCCGCGCGGATCGGCATACGAGCTATCGCGCTGATCGGCATCCTGCCCGGTGCCGTTGTTGCCGCGGCCTATCTCCTCGTCCTTTCAGGGCAGCTCTATCAGCACTGGGACCCCCGAACCGCGGTCGTGCTCGGCATGGCTGCCTGGGGCGTGCTCGGGGTGGTGGAGCTGTGGCATGAGTATGTGCGCCTGTCGCGGCCCCGGGCAGACGGCGAACGCAGGCCGCTGAGTCCCCGGGTCTTACTCTTCGTCTGGGCGCTGCTTCTGCTCCCCTTCGCAGGCTGGAAAGCCGACGCGCATCCCTGGATCGCATCGTTTCTCGCTCTCGTGGCCCTGTACTCTTTTGGCCGGGCCTTCGGGCTGCTGAGCTTCATCGCGCGCCCGCCCACCGCATCGGGTCGCACACGTATCGCGCGCGCAGTGCCTGGCGCTGACGCCCGGGGAAGCCGGCGGCCGCGAGCGCGCAGAACCCCGGCGCCGGTCGGCCGGCGCGCCACCAACTGAACGACGGATGGCGGGGCTCGATCTTGCCCTCGCGGTCGCGATGGGCGTGGGACTCGCGGCGGCGGTGGGCTTTCGCGTGTTCCTGCCGATGCTGGTGCTGAGTATCGGCGCGTACACCGGACATCTCACGCTAAGCAGCGGCCTCGCCTGGCTCGGAACCCCGGCGGCGCTCGTGATGCTGAGTGTGGCGGCGGTGATCGAGATCCTCGCGTATTACATCCCGGGCGTGGACAACGCTCTCGACCTGATTGCGGCTCCCGCGGCGCTCATCGCGGGAACGGTGGTGTCGGCGGCGGTGATGACGGACGTGCCGCCGATGGTCAGATGGACCACCGCAGTCATCGCCGGCGGGGGCGCCGCCGGGGCAGTCCACAGTCTCACCTCGCTGCTGCGCGCCAAGTCCACGGTGATGACCGTGGGACTCGGCAATCACGCCATCGCGACCGGCGAGCTCGCCGGCGCGCTCATCGTCTCGCTGCTGGCGCTTGCCGCTCCCCTGGCCGCGGTGGCGCTCGCGGGGCTGTTCTGTTGGTTTGCAGTGCGCCTGCTGCGCCGCCTGCTCCGCAAGGAGCGCCCCGCAGACTCTTTCTCAGAGGGTGGTTCATGAGCCGGCCACGCACGAATGTCATTGGGCATTAGTTAGGCAACTGCTTAACCATTGCCCCGAGGACTTGTGATCGACCCGCCATCGGGCGCACGCAGCGATGTAAGCTCTCACCATGAGCAAAGACATCGAGCAGGAGCTCGACACCATCTTCGCCCACCACAAGGCTCGCGTGGCTCAGGCCCGCGATGAGGCGGCCGGCAAGAGCGCAGCCGTGGAGAATTTTGGTCAGGCCGCCGCAGTTTGCCTGGCCAGTGTGATCGTGCCTGCCCTCGAGCAGATGGCGCGGGCTCTCAACGAGCGCGGCGTAGCGGCGAGAGTCGTGACCGAGGGAGGCGATGCGCGCATCGATATCCCCGTCAGCAGACACGCGCGCCTCGGCCACGGCCATGGGGGTTATCCCTACCTGCGGGCGAGACCGGATCGCCAGACCCGGCGGATCTGCTTCGAGCGAAACACCTCCGACAGCCGGGGCGGCAGCGCGCTGGGCGACTACGCCGTCGCAGAAGTCAGTGCCGAGTCGGTAAAGGTCATGGTGATGGATCTGGTTCGGGCTCTGTACGGGCCTCCCTGACCCTCGCCGCTCCCTGCAGTCTTCAGGGCCACATGCGCGACAGCACTCCGTCGCGGCGTACGAACTGGTGCCAGAGCGCGGCGAGCGCGTGCAGGCCCGCCACGGTGAACAGTGCGTAGGCCAGGTAGCCGTGAATGTCCTCGGTCGGATGAAAAATCGCGGGATTCTTCTGTACCCCGAAATCAACCTTGAACAGGAAAAAGTCGAACACACGCCCGTGCCAGATGAAAGTGACGATGCCGAGTATCGGAATGACGAACAGCAGCGCGTACATCAGCAGGTGAACCGGCAGCGCCAGCGCCCGCGAGAGCTCGCCGGCTGCCGGCGGCAGCGGCGGGGGCCGGTGGGTGCGGCGCCACCAGAAGCGTGCCATCAGCAGCACCCACACCAGCAGCCCGATGAGCGCGTGGATGTTGATCCAGAAGCTCTGCGTGCCCTTCGGCCAGGAATCATGCAGCAGGCCCAGCACGCCGACCAGGATGACGAGAATCACCATGAGCCAGTGAAAGCGGATTGCCCCCGAATCGTACTTGTCACTCACGGCGCCGACGATAGCAGATCGCCCGGGTGGCGCCGCCTGCGGCGCTGGTGGCAAAACGATTTAGCTTGAATTCAGAAACCGGTGATACCGTTAGACTCCAGCTACCCGGCCCAAGCGGCTCCTGTGAAGAACAAGAGGCACCTCGACGGCGTACTTCCGGGCACCCGGCTCACGGCGGTTTCGCTCTGCTGCACCTTATTGTCCTGCTGTGCCGGCGGACCGTCCGTGCAGCCGCCGCGCGAGGTGCCCGCCGCGTTTCAGTACGGCACGGCGCGCGAGGGCTCATGGCCCGCCCAGGACTGGTACCGGGGCTTCGGGAGCGAGGAGCTGAACGGCTTTGTCGACCTCGCCGTCAGCAACAATGGCGACCTCGCCGCCGCGCGTGAGCGGGTGCTGCAGGCCGACGCGCGCGCGCGCCAGGCGGGAGCTGCGATCCTGCCGAGTGTCGACGCCAACGCGAACGCCAACTATCTCTCCGGGCATTCGCAGCAGGGATCGGGGCACGAATTGGACTGGCTGGCGATGCTGTCCGCCAGCTACGAGGTGGACTTCTGGGGGAAGAACCGCGCCGGCGCGCGCGCCGCGGCGTTCGAAGCCGCAGCCTCGCGCGCCGAACGGGACACGGTGGCGCTCACCATGCTGGGCGGCGTCGCCGAGGAGTATTTCCAGGTGCTGGCACTGCGCGAGCGCATCGCGATCGCGCAGTCCAACCGGGACAACGCGCAGAAGGTGCTGGCGGTCGTGCAGGCGCGCTTCGACGGTGGCGTCGCGAATCCCGTGGATCTCGCGGCGCAGAAAGCGGCTCTCTACAGCGCGCAGATCGCCCTCTCCGACCTCGAGCAGTCGGAGGTCGAGGCGCGCGCCGCGCTCGCCGTGCTCCTCGGCCGGATGCCGGAGAATTTCCAGGTCGAAGGCCGCTCGCTCGATCCGCTCACCGAGCCCACCGTCGCCGCCGGCCTGCCCTCCGAGCTCCTGACCCGCCGGCCGGATGTGGTGAGGGCGGAAGCTGACCTGCGGGCCGCCAGCGCCAATCTCACGGCGGCTCGCGCCGCCATGTTGCCGAGCCTCGCGCTGACTGCCGGTGCGGGGGTGCAGAACCCGGCGCTCCCGGCCACCGTGTTGACGATCGCCGGTGCCGGCCCCTCGCTGGCGCTCACCGCCAATCTGACGCAGCCGATATTCAATCACGGCAAGCTACGGGCGCAGCGCGATGAGACTGCGGCGCGGGAGCGCGAGCTGCTCGTGGCCTATCGCTCGGCGGTGCTCGCGGCGCTGGTGGACGTCGAGAAGGCGCTGTCGGCGCTGCAGCACCTGAACGTCGAGCGTGACTTCGAGAGCGGCAACCTCGCCGAAAGCGAACGCGCCTTCGAGGGAGCGCAGCTGCGCTACCAGAAGGGCTCGGGCGATTTCCGCACGCTGCTCGAAGCGCAGCGCACCCTCTACAGCGCACGCGACCAGTTCACGCAATACCGCCTGGCGCGCCTCGAGGGGTTGATCGCGCTGTGCAAAGCGCTCGGCGGCGGATGGAGCAGCGCCTCCGCCGCGAGTTCCTGAGGCCGGCCGCGAGAACACCAAGCCATTTCGTCAATCGGGGAAACACAGCGATGAATTCCATCTGGTTGCCACGGCCGCCCGGCGCAGCGCTGTGGCTCGCGGCCCTGTGTGCAGCGCTCTTGGGCCTCGCCGGCTGCCAACCGGGCCAGCCCGCGGCGGCATCGGCCCCCGCGGAGGCGAAGGACCAGGCATCCGCCGAGAGTGAGGGTGTCACCCTCAAGCCCGATGAGGTCCTGAAGGCCGGGATCGCGACGACTCCCGCGGCCGCGGCGCGCCAGGCGCCGGAGGCCACCGGCTATGCGCTGGTGATCACGCGCGAGGTGATCGCGCAGGCCGTGGCCGACATCACCAGCGCGGCAGCCGCCGAGCGACAGAGTCACGCCGCGCTGCTGCGCTCCAAGGGCCTCGCCGGCACGCCGGGCGCGATGGCGATCGAGGTCCAGGAGGCCGCGGAACGTCAGGCGACCGTCGATGCGGCGGCGCTGACGCTGGCGGAGCGGCGCGTGTCCGCGACCTTTGGCCGCAACGCACCCTGGAGGGGGGACTACGCGAGCCGGGAGCTGGCGGCGCTCGCGAGCGGCGAGAGCAAGCTGGTGCGCGTAACCTTTCCGCTCGGCTCACTCGCAGCGGCGGTGCCCCCGATGCTGCGCCTGTCGCACCTCAGCTCGGCGCAAGGCCAGAAGAGCTTCGAGTCGGACACCGTGTGGAGCGCCCCGGCGGATGCCACTTTGCCGGGCAAGAGCTTCTTCGCATTACTGAAGGGGAGCGACGTCAGCGAGGGCGAGCGACTCCTGGCGCATGCGCCGGTGGGCGCCGCCGTGGCCGGCGTCGTCGTTCCCGCGGCGGCGGTGCTGATCAGCGCCGGCAAGTACTGGTGCTACGTCGAGGACAAGCCCGGTCACTACCTGCGCACCGAGATCGATACCAGCGTGCCGACCGACGATGGGTATTTCGTCACCGCGGGTATCGCGGCGGGCGCCCGCATCGTCACCAGCTCCGCCGGGGAGCTGCTGGCGCGTGAGGTCAATCCCGGGTCGGCGGCGGACTGACAACCCATGCGCCGGCTGGTAGCGCTATGCGTGCGGCACTTCGGCTCGGTGACCGCGCTCACGCTCGTCGCGCTCGTGCTCGGCGCCTGGGGCGCATTGCACTCCTCGCTCGACGTCTTCCCCGAGTTCGTCCCGTCGCAGGTCGAGATACAGACCGAGGCGCCGGGCTTCGCACCCCAGCAGGTCGAGGAGCTCGTGACCAAGCCGGTCGAGAATGCGGTGAACGGCGCCTCGGGGTTGGCAACGTTGCGCTCCGAATCGATACCCGGACTCTCGGTGGTCTCGATCACGTTCGCGAGCGGCGTCGATGTCCACGTGGCGCGTCAGGGAATATCGGAGCGGCTGTCGGAGCTCGGCAGCAGCCTGCCCGCCGGCGTCGGGACGCCGAAGCTCTCGCCGCTCGTCTCGAGCACCATGGACCTGCTCAAGATCGGCCTGCTGTCGGACAAGGTGGACGCCTACACGCTGCGCGACGCGGCCGATTGGGTCATCAAGCCGCGGCTGCTCGCCGTGCCGGGAGTCGCGCACGTCATCGTGTTCGGCGGCGACGTGCGCCAGATTCAGATCCTGCCGGACCTGCGCAAGCTCGCGGCCTACAACGTCACCATCGGCGAGCTGGCCGACGCCGCGCGCGCCGCGCTGCCGCTACGCGGCGCCGGCTTCATCGATCTCGCCTCGCAGCGCGTGCTGCTCAAGTCGCCGACCCCCGAGCCTGACATCGCAGCTCTCGGCGCCGCGGTAATTACCGTCCGCAACAGCACGCCGCTGCTGCTGCGCGATCTCGCCGAGGTGAAGATGGCGCCGGCGTTGCGCTCCGGCGATGCGCTCATCATGGGCAAGCCCGGCGTGCTGCTGTCGCTCGCCAGCCAGTACGGCGCCAACACTCTGAACACCACCCGCGCGGTGGAACAGGCGCTGGCGGCGCTCGAGCCGGCGCTCAAGGCGCAGGGCATCACGCTCTACCCGGACCTGCACCGGCCCGCGAACTTCATCGAGCGCGCGCTCGGCAACCTTCAGCAATCGCTGCTGCTCGCGGCGGCGCTGATCCTGGCGGTGCTGTACCTGTTCCTGCGGGACGTGCGCGCGGCGCTGATAGCCTTCATGGCGATCCCGCTGTCGCTGCTCGCCGCCATCCTGGTGCTGAACCGCATGGGCCTGACGCTCAACACCATGACCCTGGGAGGCTTCGCGGTGGCGCTCGGCGTGCTGGTGGACGATGCCATCATCGGCATCGAGAACATCCTGCGGCGGCTGCGCGCGAACGCCGGGCTCGCCTCGCCGGCGCCGCGCCTCGCGATCATCCGCGACGCATCGCTCGAGGTCCGCGGGCCGGTGATCTATGCCACCGCCGTGGTGATCGTGGTGTTCCTGCCCGAGCTGTTCACCTCCAGCGTCCAGGGGCGGTTCGTGGCTCCGCTGGCGCTGGCTTTCATCTTCGCGGTGCTCGCCTCGCTCCTGGTGGCGATGACCTCGACACCGGCGCTGTGTGCGCTGCTGCTGCGTCAGCATGAGGAGCGCGCCGAGGCCCGCTGGCTTGAGCGGCTCAAGGCCTGGCAGCGCTGGTCGGTGCACCACGTCGGGCGGCACCTGAAGCTCATGATGCTGGTGCTGGTCGCCCTGGTGGCCGGCGCGGCGGCCGCGCTGCCGTTTCTCGGCGGCACTTTCATGCCGGATTTCCGTGAAGGGCATTTCGTGATGCAGGTGAGTAGCTCGATCACCGGCACTTCGCTCGAGGAGATGCTCGCGCTCGGCCGGCGTGTGAGCGCCGAGGTGCTGGCACTTCCTTACGTCAAGAGCATCGAGCAGCAGGTCGGCCGCGCCGAGCTCGGCGAGGATACCTGGGGTCCGCACCGCAGCGAGTTCCACGTTGAGTTGAAGCCCGCTGCCAAAGTCGATCAGGCCAGCGCCCAGGAGGAGCTGCGCGGCATTCTCGCGCACTATCCCGGCATCGAGAGCGACGTCGTCACCTTCCTCGGCGACCGCATCAGCGAGAGCCTGTCGGGCGAGACCGCGCAGGTCGCGATCAAGGTCTTCGGCGACGATCTCGACGCTCTCGATACCACCGCCGCCAAGGTGGCCGCGACCCTCTCCAGGGTGAAGGGAGTCGTCGACCTGCAATTCAAGGTGCAGGGCGGCACGCCGACGCTCGCGATCCAGCTCTCACCGCCGGCGCTCGCCGCCACGGGGCTCAAGGTCCAGGAAGTGCTGGATACCATCGAGACCGCCTACGCCGGCACCCAGGTCGGGCAGACGTTCCGCGGCACGCGCACGGTTGACGTCGAGGTCCTGTTGCCGCAGCAATGGCGGGACCAGCCCGCGCAACTCGCGCGGCTGATGATCGCCAGTCCGCTCGGCCCGGTGCCGTTGTCGCAGGTGGCGCGCATCGACGTCACCCAGGATCGCTACAGCATCGAGCACGACGGCGGCCAGCGCCGCGTCAGCGTGACATTCAACGTCCGCGGCGGATCGCTGCAGTCGGTGGTTGCAGAGGCGCAGCGCGCCATAGCCGCCGCGGTGGTGCTGCCGAAAGGCGTGTACCTCGAGTACACGGGGGCCGCCGCCGCGGAGCGGCAGACGCGCAACGAGCTGCTGCTCTACTCGGCACTGGCCCTGGCGCTCATCGTCATGATCCTGTTCGTCTCCTTTCACTGGCGCGTCAACAGCTGGCTGGTGCTCGCCAACCTGCCCTTCAGTCTCATCGGCAGCGTGCTGGCGATCGCGCTCACGGGCGTGGGGATTTCCCTCGGCACGGTGGTCGGGCTGGTGACGGTCTTCGGTGTCAGCGCCCGCAACGCGATCCTGCAGCTCGCGCATTACGAGCACCTGGTCGAGATCGAGGGCGTACCGTGGAATCTCGAGCTGGTGGTACGCGGCGCCAACGAGCGGCTCATCCCGATCCTCATGACCGCCGCGGTCACCGCACTCGGCCTCGCGCCGCTTGCCCTCGGCCTCAATCGCCCGGGACAGGAGATCGAGGGGCCGATGGCGGTCACGGTGCTCGGCGGCCTGCTGTCATCGACGCTGCTGAATCTGCTGGTGTTGCCCGCCCTGGCGCAGCGCTACGTGCGCGTGCCGGCGAGGGCCGAGCGGGGGGACGGATGAACAACGCGACCCGGAACGACACGACGCGCGGTTGGCCGCAGGTCTGGTGGCGGATCATGGAGCTGCGCCTCGGCGTGATTCCGCTACCGGTGTATGTGGTGCTGCTCGGCGTGCTCGCGTACTTCGTCAGCACCGGCAAGGTCCCCACCGAGATCAACATGATGATCGGCGTGCTTGCCGTGTTGGGTTTCACCTGCGCCGAACTGGGTCGGCGGATACCAGTCCTCAATCAGATCGGCGGCGCCGCGATCTGCGCCACATTCGTGCCCTCGTTCCTGAACTATCAGCATCTGATTCCCGCCCAGATCGTCACGACCGTCACGGATTTCACCAAGTCGACCAATTTCCTCTACCTGTTCATCGCGGCGGTGATCGTCGGCAGCATCCTCAGCATGGATCGCGTACTGCTGGTGAAGGGCTTCCTCAGGCTGTTCGTGCCCATGCTGGCGGGATCCGTCGCGGCACTGCTGGTCGGCACCGCGGTCGGCACCGCCCTCGGGCTCGGCGCCCGCCATACGCTGCTCATGATCGTGATCCCGGTGATGGCCGGCGGCGTGGGCGAGGGAGCGATCCCCCTGTCGATCGGCTACGGGCAGCTGTGGCAGCAGCCGCAGGGCGAGCTGTTCGCGCAAGTGCTGCCGCCGGTCATGTTCGGCAGCCTCATGGCGATTCTGCTCGCCGGCACCCTCAATTTTCTCGGCCGTCGCTATCCGTCCTTGAGCGGCGAAGGCCGCCTGCAGCCCGAGGAGAGCGAGGAGCTGGCCACCCACGAGCAGGACGCGCCGGTGGATCTGGACGTCACGCACATCGCCGCCGCGGGCCTGCTGGTCATCACGCTGTACCTGCTCGGTCTGGTCTGCTTCCAGACCTTCCACCTGCCGGCACCGGTCGCGATGCTGCTGATCGCGGTGCTGCTCAAGGTCGTCCAGGCGGTGCCGCCGTCGCTCCAACAGGGCGCCCACGTGGTGTACGAGTTCTTCCGCCGCGCGGTGACCTATCCGCTGTTGTTCGCCATCGGTGTGGCGCTCACCCCGTGGGAGCGGCTGGTGGCGGCCTTCGCTCCGCGCAACCTGCTCACCATCGTCGCTACCGTGCTGGCGCTCGTTACGACCGGCTTCTTCGTCGGCCAGCGGATGCGGCTGTTCCCGATCGACACGGCGATCGTGATCGCCTGTCGCGCCGGTCAGGGCGGTACCGGCGATGTGGCGATCCTGACCGCCGCCAACCGCATGCAGCTGATGCCGTTTGCGCAGATTGCCACGCGCATCGGTGGCGCGATCACCATCACTTTGACTCTGCTGATGCTAGCTCATCACGGCTGAGCGCAGGCGCGCGCCGCCCCTGGCCCTCGGGCGAGGGTTGCGCTGGTATCTCGAACACCACGCGCAGGCCGCGGCCGCTGGCGGCATGCTCGGCGAAGATCCGCCCGCGGTGCAACTCGATGATGCTGCGGCAGATGGCGAGCCCGAGCCCACTACCCTGGTGCCGCTGCGGCTCCGCAGTCGGGATGCGCACGAAGCGGTCGAAAATGCGCTCGAACTCCGTGCTCGGCACGCCCTCGCCCTGGTCCTCGATCTCGACGCGCCATAGCTCGCCGGCGAGGCGCGAGCGCAGCCGGATCTGGCCGCCGTGTGGGGAGGCGTTGATGGCGTTGCTGAGGAGATTGAGCAGCACCCGCCGCAGCCAGCGTGGCTCGCAGATCGCCATCCCGTGGCCGGCGTGCTCGTAGGAGAATTTCAGGCCGTAGTGCTCAGCCAGGACCTGAGCGTCGACGTTGAAATTGGCGAGCAGCTGCGCCGGGTCGTTCGGCGTGGCGGCGAGCGTGATATTGCGCGACTCGGCGCGCGACAGGAACAGCAGCTCGTCGATCGTATCGTCGACGCGTGTCAGCTCCTCGAGCACGGTCTGCATGCCCTCCTCGTTGTCATGGGTGAGCATACTGCTGCCGAGCACCTTCTCGGCGTGCAACCTGACGAGCGACAGCGGCGTCTTGAGCTCGTGCGAGGCATCGGCGGCGAAGCGGCGCACGTTGTTGAAGGAGGCCTCCAATCGGTCGAACATTTCGTTGAGCAGCTGCGCGAGGTCCGAGATCTCATCGTTGACAGCGGGCACCGGGATGCGCTCGCTCAGATTCTCCGAGCCGATGCGGCTGGCGGTGGCGCGGATCAGCCGCACCGGGCGCAGCGCCAGATTGCTCAGGCCGAAGCCGATGGCGGTGCTCATCGCCAGCAGCAGCGCCAGCAGCGCCGCGCTCACCTCGGCGTAGCCTTCCATCACGCCCTCGACCTGCGCCTCGGGGGTCGCGACGATGACGTCATAGGGCGCCATGACGAATTCGCCGACGCGCAGCGGGCCGCTGTCCCACGGCACGTCGTAGCGGCGCAGTCCCTTGATGTCGGGGATCGCGCGGCCGTTGAGATTGCTCGAGTAGAAGATCGTGCCGCTGTGGCTGTGAACATCGATGTAGAACAGCACCGAAGCGTAGTCGGTGGTCTCGCGGATGCGCTCGTCGATCACCGCCGGACTCAACGCGGCGTAATCCGTGCCGAGGTGGGCCCGGATCTGCTGGAACTCGGATTGATTGAGCAGATCGAGCCCATGGATCAGGTAGCCGCGCAGCAGGTAATAGCCCACCACGAACAAACAGGCGAGCGTCGCGGTGCTGGCGGCCGCGTACCACAGAGCGAGCCTTGCGCCGATAGATCTCATTGCAGCTTGTAGCCGACGCCGCGCACCGTCTTGAATAACGGCCGGGCCCCCTCGGTCTCGAACCGGGCGCGCAGCTTGCTCATGTACACGTCGAGCAGGTTGGCGTCGACGTCGTACGGCGATGACCAGACCTTCTCGCAGATCAGCGTGCGCGGCAACACCCGCCCCGGGTTCTGCATGAAGACTTCGAGCAGCGCGAACTCACGGTTGGTGAGCTCGATCGGCTCGCCGTTGAAATGCAGTGTGCGTCCCAGCAGGTCCAGCCGCATGCCGCGGTGCTCGAGCACCGTGTCCTTGACGCTGGCGTGGCGGCGCAGCAGCGAGCGCAGCCGCGCGAGCAGCTCCTGCAGGCTGAATGGCTTCGGCAGGTAGTCGTCGGCGCCTACGTCCAGCCCCTTGATCCGGTCCTGCAGGTCATCGCGCGCGCTCAGGATGATGACCGGCTCGTTGAAGCCGCTGCGGCGCCACTGGCGCAGCAGATCCAGTCCGTCGCCGTCAGGCAGACCCAGGTCGAGCACGATCGCGTCGTAGCTCACCTCGCACAGGGCGTCGCGCGCCGCGGCGCAGCTGGCGGCAACGCCGACCGTGTAGCCGGCCTCGGTGAGCCCCTGCTTCAGGAATTGCTCCAGCTTGCGCTGGTCCTCGACGATCAGGACTTTCATCTTGGCTTCAGGTTGCGCCGGCAGACTGCGCGCCGTCTGGAGTCGCACTCGCGGGATACGCCAAATGCCACGTCATCAGCTGTTGTCTGCTGTGCTCGCCGCGGCGAGCGTCCTCACAGGTGTGGCGGCGCACTCGGCACCGCCCGCCGCGGGCGGCTATCGCATGATTGCGCAATTTCCGATCGGCGGCAACGACGCGGGTTACGACTATCTGCGCGTGGATGCGCCGACGCGGCGCGTGTTCGTCGCGCACCTCAACCGGGTGGAGGTTCTAAACGCTGACACCGGCGCGAAGCTCGGCGAGATCTCGGGCATGCACGGCGTGCATGGCATCGAAATCATTCCCGAGCTCGGCAAGGGCTATACCAGCAACGGCCTGGATCGCACCGTGACGGTGTTCGATCGCTCGACGCTCGAGGTCCGCAAGGTCGTTCGCTACACCGGCGTCAAGCCCGATGCCATCCAGTACGACCCGGACAGCCGCCGGCTGTACGTGGTCAACGGCGGCGCGAGCGGCGATGTGACCGTGATCGATCCCGCGAGCGACACCATCGTCGATACGCTCGAGCTCGGTGGCGCGAAGCTCGAGCAGATCGGCTTCGACGGGCGTGGCCGCGCGTTCGTGAACGATGAAGGCCAGAGCGTCATCCATGTGTTCGACACGCACAGGCTGCAGCCCGCAGGCACCTGGACGCTCGGCGGCTGCGAGGAGCCGACCGGCATGGCGGTCGATCGCGCGCATCACCGGGTATTCGCCGCCTGCGGCAACCGGAAGCTCGCGGTGCTCGACAGCGATGACGGGCACGTGGTCGCGACTCCGGCGATCGGCAGCGATCCGGACGGCGCGGTCTTCGAGCCGAAGACTCAGCGGATCTTCACCTCCAACAGGGAAGGGACACTCAGCGTGCTGCGCGAGGCCTCACCCGACCGCTACGAGGCGCTGCAGACGCTCGCGACTCAGCCTGGCGCCCGCACCCTGGCGCTGGATGAGACCACGGGGCGCATCTACATGCCCACCGCGCGCACCGGCAAGGTGCCGGCCGCCGGCGGCGCGGCCCCGATCCTGCCGGAGACTTTCGTGCTGCTCGTGGCCGGGGAGTAGCCCTGCACCAAATTCAGGCTCGCTTCAGAGTCCTGGGTTAAAAGAGTGCGCACAGTCTGCAACAGGGGAAAAACGGTGCGCTGGTCGCTCGCATACTGCCTCGCTTTCGGAGTCTCGGTGTCCCCGGCTGCCCCGATTTCGGGCAGCACCTACGCCCACGAGCTGCTGCTCGAGGTGAGTCGCGCTCACCCGGAGCTGCTCGGCGCCTCGATCAGCGCCCGGCCGCCCAAGGGGTCCGAAGCCGTGCTGGTGGCATCGACCGATCCCCAGGCGCCGCTCGAGAAGAGCGATGCCGCCGACGCGGCGGCGAGCGCGAGCGGCGCCACGGTGTCGGCCGTGAGCCCGTCCGGCGATCGACTCGAGGTGCGCCTGCCGCTGCGCGATGTGTCCGGCGATGCCATCGGCACGCTGCACCTGAGCTATGGCTACCACGCCGGGAGCGATCGCGCCGCGCTCGAGGGCCGCGCCGCGGGCGTGCGTGACTTCCTAGGCCGGCGCATCTCGCACGCAGGCAACCTCCTCGATCCCTATCCCTATGAGCCGGACGCGCCCAGCCACACCTACGCGCAGCAGCTCGTCGAGGAGCTGCTGGAGCGCCATCCGGAGATCGAGATCCTGGCGATCCACGCCACGCCACCCGAGAGCGACTACAACATCATCGCCGGCTCGAACATCGGCCGCCTTGGCAAGAAGGCCGACAACGACGACATGCGCTGTGTATTCACCGGCAAGCCGAATCTGGAGGTCAACTCCACCGGCAAGCGCTTCGAGAGCGAAATGCAGCTGCGCGACCGCGCCGGCTCCGTAATCGGGGCGGTGGGCGTGGTATTTGCCTACAAGCAGGGCGACGACCAGGAGGCGTTGCATGCCCGCGCCGAGACCATCAAGACCGAGCTCGAGAAGAAGATTCCCGATTCCGCCGCGCTGTTTCGCACCGCGGCCACCAGGTGAATGACGGCGAGGAGAAGATCGTGAAGCGTTCAGGCCTTGTGCTGAGATTGCTGACCGCGCTCGGAGCGGGCGCTCTGGCTCTTGGGAGCGGCAGCGCCGCGGCGGCTCCGCCGGCCGCAGGCAGCGCGGGCGGCGGCGCGCTGCTGGTGCTCGAAGGTCGCACCGATCTCCCCGGCTACAGCGGCGATTTCGATCACTTTGCGGTCGATCTGCCGGGCAATCGCCTGTTCCTGGCGGCCGAGGATCACGGCACGCTCGAGGTGTTCGAGCTGCGCAGCGGCAAGCACCTGAAGAGCGTCGGCGGGTTCGAGACTCCGCACAGCATCTTTCCGGTCCCGCAGACGCAGCGCCTGCTGATCACCGACGGCAGTGACAGCATCAAGCTGCTCGATGCCCGGACGCTCACCCCCGCCGGCACGCTGAAGCTCCACCCGGGCGCCGACTCCATCGGCTTCGACGGCAGCAGCGGGCACCTGTATGTGGTCACGGGCGGGAAGGACGTGAAGCTCAAGGAGTCCTGGCTCGAAGAGATCGATCCGGTCACGCTCCGCAAGCTCGGCGAAGTGCATCTCGATGCCGATCACGTCGAGGCCATGGCGGTCGAGCAGCAGGGGCCGCACCTCTTCGTCAACGTCACGGACAAGAACTACGTGGCCGTGATCGATAAGGCCACCCGTACGGTCACGGCGCGCTGGCCGATCCGCGAGGCTGCGCAGAATGCGCTGGCGCAGCTCGATGAAGCCAATCACCGCCTGTTCGTCGTGGCACGTGATCCGGGCAAATTCATCGTGTTGAACACCGACAGCGGCGCGAGCATCGCGAGCTTCGCAGCGCCCAAGCGGGTCGACGCGGAGATTTTCGACGTTGGCAACCGCCGCGTCTACGCGCCGGGCGGCGAGGGCTACATCGGCGTGTACGCCGAGCGCGACGCCGGGCATTTTGCCGAGCTGCCGCACGTGGCGAGCTCGGCTGGCGCCAAAACCGCGATCCTGGTCCCGGAGCTTCGCCGGCTATATCTTGCGGTGTCTCCGGGAGAGGGGAAGACCGGGGGCGGGATCATCTGGTTCGACGTCAAGGCCGCACCCGCATCGTAACGGGTCGCGATCGGCCACCACAGGGGGAAACCGTGAACAAACAGAAAATCGGTTTTTTCATCGCCTCAGCGCTCGCCACGGCCGCGGCGGCCGCGGCCGAACCACAGGCCGAGAGTGCCGCGGCCGAGCTGCCGCTCATCGTGGTGACCGGCAGCAGTATTCCGACGACGCCGGACGCGGTCGCCGTGCCGGTCGAGACATTGACCGCCGCGCAGCTCGAGGCGAGCGGCGTGGACTCAAATGCCCTCGAGATACTGCGCAAGGAAATTCCCGCGTTCCAGGGCCGCAGCAACGCCGGCACCAGCAACGCCAACAATAACAATCAGAACACCGCCGGCGGCTCGCAGGTGCAGCTGCGCAACCTGCCGACGCTGGTGCTGGTGAACGGCCGGCGCGTCGCCACGAGCGGCATCGGCGCCGTCAACGGCAAGAACTTCGTCGACGTCAACCAGATCCCCGCGGCCGCGATCGATCACGTCGAGGTCCTGACGGACGGCGCCTCTTCGATCTACGGGTCCGATGCAGTCGGCGGCGTGGTCAACTTCATACTCAAGTCCGACTATCGCGGACTGGCGACCGGGGCGCGCGCCGCGGGCGGCGCGGACTACGGGGAGTGGTCGGCGTTCGCAACCGGCGGCACGCCGGTCGGCGGTGGCCACATCACCGCCACGCTGAACTACAGTCACACCGACCCGCTGTTTCAGAGTGACCGCTCGTTCAGCAGCCCCCTGTACGGCAAGACCTCGAACCTGCCGGGAACGGTGAACGGGGCGAGTGACATTCTCAGCGCCGGGATCAGCTCCCCGAGCGCCAAGAATCCGACCGGCGTCAACGCCACCGCGCCCTCGCTGGCGGCGCTGGTGGCCAACGGTACCTACATGCCCACGACGCCCGCGCAGGTCGCGGCAGGCTTCGACATCTCGCCCTACCAGACGATGCTCCTCAAGCAGGACCTGGCATCATTCACCAGCTCCTTCGACCTGCCAATCGCCGATCACAACAGGCTGACACTGTTCGGCGATGCCATGGCGTCCCAGGATCGCAGCTGGACCAAATGGGCTCCGGTAGCGGCCACCGGGAACACAGTCCCCGTGGATGCGCCTTACAACCCGCTGACCACGGCCTTTCCCGGCGTGACCTTCAGCTATCTACCCGACCCGCACGATTTCTATGACACCGTGACGGCGACCCGCATCACCGCGGGACTGCGCGGCGAGATCACCCATGACTGGACCTGGGAAAGCGCGCTGGTCTACAGCGAGAGCGACCTGGAGCAGCAGCAGACCAATCTGATCTACAAGCCGAACCTGGCGCTGGCGATCGCCGGTGGCCTCAATGCCGCCGGCCAGCCCGTAGTCGGCGGCCCCTTCAGCGACGTGCACACCGGCTATTCACTCAGCGGGCCGCTGGCGTTACAGCCGGCGCTGGATCCGTTCGCCACTGCTGCGGGCCTCGTTCCGGGCTCGCTGGCAAATCTCTACGGCACGGAAGTCATCCGCGCGGTGAGCCAGCTCGAGTCCTGGGACGGCAAGCTCGTCGGACGCCTCGGCAGGCTCCCGGCCGGCGAAGTCGGCCTGGCGCTCGGCGCGACCGTGCGTCGCGAGCTGCTCTCGGGCCACACCGATCCCAACGGCCGGGTCACGGATCCGGTGACCGGCGCCTTCGGCGTCAATTCCCAGAACTGGATCGGGGGCACATTCGCCGACCCGTTCGCGGCGCACCGCACGATCAGCGGCGCCTTCGTCGAGGTTCGCGTGCCGCTCGCCAGCGAGGCGTGGAACGTTCCGCTGTTGCGGGCGTTCGATCTGACGGCGGCGGAGCGCTCGGAGCACTACAGCGATGCCGGCAATTCCAACGTTCCGAAGCTCGGCTTCCGCTGGCAGCCCTTCGATCAGCAGCTCACCCTGCGCGGCAACTACTCGAAATCCTTCCTCGCTCCGAACCTGTACTCCGAGTACGGGCCCACCGATACCCGCCAGGTCGGCGGGGCGGTGATCCCCAACGCCTTCCCTGGCCAGGGGCTGCCGCCGGAGCCCTTCAACGGCGAGGACGGCAACAACCCCAACCTCAAGCCCGCGACTTCGATATCGCGGACGATCGGCTTCGTGCTCAAGCCCGAGTTCGTCAAGAACCTGAACCTGACGGCGGACTACTCCAACATCGATCTGCGGGGTTTCCAGGCCGGTATCGGCTTCAACAACATCCTGCAGAGCATCAACACGCAGGGCTCCGCCTCGCCCTACTTTGCCAATCTGGCGATCGGCAGCTTCCCGGGCCAGGCGGGCGCCAGCAACCCCTTTGGCACGCCGGGGACACTGCTCACCTACCTGCAGGGAGGCCTCGCCAACGCCGCCAACCTCTACGTGATCGATCGCTTCCAGAACAACGCCGAGCTGATCGAGAAGTCCTGGACAGTGGGCGCCTTCTACTCGATTCCGACGGAGCACGCCGGCACGTTCGAGCTCGGCACGACCGGATCGGTCTTCGACTCGTTCACCTTCCTCGACCTGCCGCTCCCCGGCCATACCTTCATCCAGTACGCCGGTAACGCAACCAACGCGGGTGTTTTCGGCGGTACCCTGCCGAAGTGGCATTTCTATACGACGCTCGAGTGGAGCTCGAACGACCTGCACCTCGAGGTCGCGAACTCCTACCTGTCGGCGGTAACCGATACCGGCGCCAACGGCGTCTCCGCGCCACTGCCGGTCAGCCGCTACTCCGCCTTCGACCTGCGCGCCGCCTACGACTGGGGGAAGCTCACGATGGCGATGGGCGTGAACAACGTGACCAACCGCATGCCGCCGCTCGCGCCACGCACCTTCAGCGATAACAACGCGGACATCGCGACCTACTCGCCGATCGGCCGACTGCTGTACGCCACCGTCACCGTGAAGCTCTGAGCGGCGAACTTGCTGTCGGGACCGCGGCGCCGGCCTCGCCGGCGCTCCGGTCATCGCTCGAGCTCGCCGGTTGCGCTAGTCTCAGCGCGCGTGAGCACCCGAACCCAGAAGCAAGCGGAGGTCTCGGCCAGGGCCCGCTGCGGCTGGGCCCGCGATGCCGATCCCGAATCGCAGCGCTACCACGACGAGGAATGGGGCCGGCCCGTCCACGACGACCGGCGGCTCTTCGAGATGCTGACCCTCGAGGGTGCACAGGCCGGTCTCTCCTGGTCGACGATTCTGCGCAAGCGGGCCGGCTACCGGCGTGCCTTCGCGCGCTTCGATCCGCGCAAGGTGGCGCGCTTCGACGCACGGCGCCGAGCGGCGCTGATGCGCGACGCCGGGATCGTGCGCAACCGGCTCAAGATCGAGTCCGCGGTCAGCAACGCACGCGCCTTCATCGCGGTGCAGCGCGAGTTCGGTTCCTTCGACCGGTATCTGTGGGCCTTCGTCGGCGGTGAGCCGGTCGTCACCCGCCGCCGCGGCGCGAGACTCCCGGCACGCACCGCTCTCAGCGACCGCATCTCGCGGGATCTCGGGGGGCGCGGCTTCCGCTTCGTCGGCACGACGATCGTGTACGCCTTCCTGCAGGCCGTGGGCGTGGTCGACGATCATTCGCGCGGCTGCTTCCGGGGGTCCCGGTAGCCTTAGCCAGTAGCCTTAGGTTGCGAGCGCCTCTTAAGATAGCGGTCCTTTTCAATCCGCCCGGGAATAGAACGTATGAAAAGCCTCCTCGCCCTCACCGCCACTGCGGCGCTCGCGGCCGGCGCCGCCTACGCCGACTGCCCCTACCCCGCCGCGCCCGACAAGCTCCCGGACGGAGCCAGCGCGACGCTGCAGGACATGCTCGCCGGGCAGAAAGCGGTCGCCGACTACAACAAGGCCGTCAACGAGTACGTGACCTGCATCGACAAGGAGGTCGACGACGCCATCACCAAGGCCGGCGACAAGATCAAGCCGGAGCAGAAGGCCGACATGCAGCGCGTCGAGACCCAGAAACACAACGCCGCCATCGATCAGCTGCAGAAGGTCGCCGACCGCTTCAACGAGCAGGTGAAGGTCTTCAAGACCAAGTCTGCGGACGCCAAGAAGCCCTGAGTGCTCACGCCCGCTGAAGCCGACGCGCTGATCGGGCAGCATCTGCAGTGCCTGCCGATCGAGTCGCTGCCGCTTGCGCAGTGCGCCGGCGGTGTGCTGCGCGAGAACGTCTACGCGGAGCGCGACGAGCCGCCGTTCGACCGGGTGATGATGGACGGCGTCGCGCTCGACAGCCGCGCCGTGGCCGCGGGCCGGCGCGCCTTCCGCCTGCAGGCGACTCAGGCGGCCGGCGATCCACCGCTCACCCTGGCCGCGAGCACGGCCTGCATCGAGATCATGACGGGTGCGGTGCTTCCGGCCGGCTGCGACAGCGTCGTGCCGGTCGAGGAGCTCACAGTCAGCGGGGGCGAGCGGGTGATTGGTGCCGCGGTGCGCGTCGAGCCGGGGCAGAACGTGCACCGGCGCGGCAGCGACACCCGCCAGGGGACGCTGCTGGTGGCGGCGGGCACGCGGCTGCACGGGCCGGAGATCGCCATCGCCGCTTCCGCCGGCATGGCGCGCGTCCGCGTCAGCAGCCAGCCGATGCTCGCCGTCATCTCGACCGGGAACGAGCTGGTCGAGCCCGGCGAGCCGGTGCTCGCCCACCAGGTGCGCCGCTCCAACGCCTACGGGATCGTGAGCGCGCTGCGCGAGCACGGCTTCCAGCGCGTCGCGGACGAACACATCCAGGACGACGCCGGGGAGCTGCGCGAGCGCTTGCGGTTCCACCTCGAGACGCACGACGTGCTGGTGCTCTCCGGCGGCGTCTCCATGGGCAAGTTCGACCTCGTGCCGCAGGTGTTGGAAGAGCTCGGCGTGCACGCGATCTTCCACAAGGTGGCGCAGCGGCCCGGCAAGCCACTGTGGTTCGGAATGGCGCCCTCGGGGGCGGCCGTGTTCGGACTACCGGGGAATCCGGTCTCGACGCTCGTGTGCCTGAGCCGCTATGTGCTGCCGGCGCTGTTTGCGAGCCTCGGCGAGCGTCCACCGCCGCCCGAACGGCTCGCGCTCGGCGCGCCCGCGACCGTCACCCCGCCGCTGACCTGTTTCTTACCGGTGCGGATCGAGCAGGACGACTGGGGGCGCCCCTGGGCCATGCCCGCCCCGACCAACGGCTCGGGCGACTTCACGGGGCTCGCCGGTACCGACGGCTTCGTCGAGCTGCCCCCCGGGCCGAATACCTACAAGAAGGGCTTCGTCACGCGCCTGTTTCGCTGGTCCTGAAGGGCTGAGCTCCCCCTTTACGCCGATAGCCAGCGCTCGCCTGCCGTCCCATACTTGAGGGATGCCTGCTCCGGAAGTCATCGTTCCCCTCAGCCGGCGGGCTGCGCCCCGGGACACGCGTGCGCGTCCGATGCGGGACCTGCGCATCTCGGTGATGGACCGCTGCAACTTCCGCTGCCCGTACTGCATGCCGCGCGAGACCTACCACGAGAAGTACCGCTTCCTCGGCTCACACGAGCGGCTGTCGTTCGATGAGATCGTGCGGCTGGCGCGCCTGTTCGTGCAGCTCGGCGTACGCAAGCTCCGCCTCACGGGGGGCGAGCCTCTGCTGCGCGCCAACCTCACCGACCTGATAGGCGACCTCACCACGATCCCGGGAGTCGACGACGTCGCCCTCACCACCAACGGCGTGCTGCTCGGAAAGTACGCGAGTGAGCTGAAGGCGGCGGGCCTGAAGCGCATCACCGTCAGCCTCGACAGCCTCGATCCGGCGGTGTTCGCGCGCATGAGCGGCGGCTTCGGCAGTCCCGCCGAAGTGCTCGAAGGTATCGAGCACGCGCGCCGCGCGGGCCTCGAGCCGGTCAAGATCAACGCCGTAGTGCAGCGCGGAGTCAACGACCACACCGTGCTCGAGCTCATCGAGCACTTTCGCGGCACCGGTGTGATCGTGCGCTTCATCGAGTACATGGACGTCGGCAACCGCAATGACTGGCGCTCCGAGCTGGTGGTCTCCTCGAAGGAGCTGGCGGCACGCATCGCGGCGCGCTGGCCCATGACTTCGCTCCAGCCGAGCTATCGCGGTGAGGTGGCCGCGCGCTACGCCTTCACCGACGGTCGCGGCGAGGTCGGCTTCATCTCCTCCGTGTCGCAGCCCTTCTGCGGCGACTGCTCGCGCGTGCGGCTGTCGTCCGACGGCGTGATCTACACGTGCCTGTTCGCCGCGCACGGTACCAGCGTGCGCGATGCGCTGCGCGGCGGCGCCAGCGACGATCAGCTGCTCGAGCTCATCGCGGGCGTATGGCTCGCCCGCGCGGACCGTTACAGCGAGCTGCGCGCCAGCCTGCCGCACGGCGCGGGCGAGCCGCGCAAGGTCGAGATGTTCTACATCGGTGGCTGATGCGGCGGCCGCGTCTCTCGCATCTCGATGCGCGCGACCGCCCGACCATGGTGGATGTCGGCGCCAAGGAAGTAACGGCGCGCTCTGCCGAGGCCGAGGCGCGTATCCGCATGCCGCCGGCGGTGGCGCGCGCGCTGCGCGCGAGCGGGCACCGCACGAAGAAAGGTCCGGTGTTCGACACCGCGATCCTCGCGGGCGTCATGGCCGCGAAGCGCACCCATGAGCTGATCCCCTTCTGCCACCCACTGCCGCTCGAGAGCTGTCAGATCGAGATCGCGCTGCGCGGCGCCGGCGTCGTCGTGGTGCGCTGCCGGGTAGCGGTGCACCACCGCACCGGGGTGGAGATGGAGGCGCTCACCGGCGCCGCGGTCGCCGCGCTCACCATCTACGACATGTGCAAGGCGCTCTCCCACGACATCGAGATCTCGGCCCTGAGGCTCCTCGCCAAGGCCGGGGGCCGGCGTCCGTTCGCGCGCCGGCGCGCGCGGCGAGCCGCGTGAGCGCGCCGCTCTACGGCCTGGTGCTCGCCGGCGGGCGCAGCAGCCGCATGGGTGAGGACAAGGCGGCGCTGCGCGCCGGTGGCCGCACGCAGCTCGAGCAGGCGATGGCGCTGCTCGCGCCGCACGTGGCCCGCGCCTTCGTCTCGGTGCGCAAGGATCAGCGCTCCGATCCGCTGCGCGCCGGCTTCGAGCAGATCGAGGACACCCGCGCGGACCTGGGGCCCATCGCCGGGATCATTGCGGCGCTCGAGCGCTTTCCCGACAGCGCCTGGCTGGTGCTGGCGTGCGACCTGCCGCTGCTCGATGCGGCGACGCTCGAATTCCTGGTACGCGAGCGTGCCGCCGGGCGGCTGGCGACCGCCTTCCGCTCGAGCCACGACGCGCTGCCGGAGCCCTTGTGCGCGGTGTGGGAGCCGGCGAGCCGCGCCGCCCTCGCCGCCTACGTCGCGCGCGGCAAGAGTTGTCCGCGCAAGTTCCTGAGCGGCGCCGACGTGCACCTGATCGACGAGCCCAACCCGCGGGCGCTCGATAACGCCAACACGCCCGAGGAGTATGCTGCCGCCATGAATACCCGGGACGAAGCGCCCGCGGCCGCAACCCGGCAGGTGACGGTGCAGTACTTCGCGCTGCTGCGCGAGCAGGCCGGGCGTGGCACCGAGTCGCTGGTGACGGCGGCGCGCACGCCGCGTGAGCTGTACGCCGAGCTCGCACACCGCTATCCCTTCACGCTTGATCCGACCGTGGTGCGCGTCGCCATCAACTCCGAGTTCGGCGACTGGTCGGCGCCGCTCGCCGACGGCGACTCGATCGTGTTCATCCCGCCGGTCGCGGGCGGCTGAGCCGGCAGCGGCAGCCGGCAGCTCCATGACGACCCCGTTTCGTTTCAGCCGCGTAACCATCGACGTCGCCGCGCTGCGCGCGGCGCTCGCTGATCCTGCCTGCGGCGGCTACGCGGCCTTCGAAGGCTGGGTGCGCGACCACAACGAGGGGCAGCGCGTCGAGCGTCTCGAGTACGAAGCCTACGAGCCGCTCGCGGTACGCGAAGCCGAGCGCATCGTCGCCGAAGCCGTGGCGCGTTTCGGCGTAGCGCACGCCTGCTGCGCACACCGCGTCGGCGAGCTGCGCATCGGCGAGCTCGCCGTGTGGGTGGGCGTCAGCGCGTCGCACCGCGACGAGGCCTTCCGTGCCTGCCGCTACATCATCGATGAGATCAAGCATCGGCTGCCGATCTGGAAGAAGGAGCACTACGTCAACGGCGATTCGGGCTGGGTGAACTGCGAGCGCTGCGCAGCCGCCCCGCACGATCACGACCTCGATCACGATCACGGGCACGGGAAGCCCGGCGCCCGCGCCTGAGGCCCTAGGGTCGGATCTGGCCCGCGCCGCGGACCACGTATTTGTAGCTGGTCAGCTGCTCGACCCCGACGGGACCGCGCGCGTGAAAACGGTCGGTGGAGATGCCGATCTCCGCGCCCATGCCGAACTCGGCGCCGTCGGCGAACTGCGTGGAGGCGTTGTGCAGCACGATCGCGCTGTCGACGCGCTGCAGGAAGCGCTCGGCTGTCGCCTGGTTGCCGGTGACGATGGACTCGGTGTGCGCCGAGCCGTAGCGGGCAATGTGCTCGATCGCGGCATCGACTCCGTCGACCACCCGCGCCGCGATGATGGCGTCGAGGTACTCCGTATACCAGTCGTCCTCGCTCGCGGGATGCACCCGCGGGTCCGCCTGCTGTACGGTCGGATCGCCGCGCACCTCACAGCCGGCCTGCAGCAGATCGCCCACGATGGGAGCGAGATGCGTCGCGGCGCAGGCGCGGTCGACCAGCAGCGTTTCGGCCGCGCCGCAGATGCCGGTGCGGCGCATCTTGGCGTTGAGTGCGATCGTGCGCGCCATCGCCAGATCGGCGTCGCGATCGACGTACACGTGGCAGTTGCCCTCCAGGTGTCCGATCACCGGCACGCGCGCCTCCTGCTGCACGCGCGCGACCAGCGTCCTGCCGCCGCGCGGCACGATGAGGTCGAGATACTCGCCCATGCCGGCCAGCATGTAGCCGACCGCGGCACGGTCGGTGCTCGGCACCAGCTGCACGCACGCGGCCGGGAGGTCGGCCGCCCCGAGGCCCGCGGCGAGACAGGCGTGCAGCGCCGCGTTCGAGTGGCGGCTCTCCGAGCCGCCGCGCAGCAGTGCGGCGTTGCCGGATTTCAGGCACAGCGCCCCGGCATCCGTCGTGACGTTGGGACGGCTCTCGAAGATGATGCCGATGACGCCGATCGGCACCACCACGCGCTGGATCCTGAGTCCATTGGGGCGCTGCCACTCTGCCGTCGTAGTCCCGATGGGGTCGGGAAGCGCGGCCACCGCGGCGAGGCTGGCGGCGATCGCCTCGATCCGCCCGGCATCGAGCTTGAGCCGCTCGAGCCGCGGGCCGCTCACCTTCGCGGCGCGCGCCGCCGCCAGGTCACGCTCGTTGGCGGTGAGAATCTCGCCGCTGCGCTCGCGGACGGCGGCCGCGGCCGCCTCGAGGGCGGCGTTCTTCTGTGCCGTGGGAGCGAGCGCCAGCGTAGCGGCGGCGCGGGTCGCGGCCTTGCCGAGCCCCTCCATCAGCTCGCTGATGCGCTCGGTGCTCACGGCATCAGCGCCTGGCGCTGCGCGGGCGCCGTCTCGGCAGATGAAGTCACGTCCTTCAGCAGCACGAGATCGTCACGATGGATCATCTCGTCGCGGCCGCGGAAGCCGAGCAGCTGCTCGATCTCGGAGGACTTTCTGCCCATGATCCGGGCCGCGTCGCCGTCGGAGTAGGCGACGATGCCGCGAGCGACTTCGGCGCCCGCCGCGGTCAGCACGCTCACGGTATCACCGCGCTCAAAGCGACCCCGCGCGCCGGTAACGCCGGCGGGCAGCAGGCTCTTGCCTTCGAGCAGCGCGCGCAGCGCCCCGGCGTCAATGGTGATCGCGCCCGCCGGGCGCAGAGTGCCCGCAATCCATTGCTTGCGCGCCGCCAGCGGAGTTGCGCTCGGCACGAACCAGGTGCACTCGGCCCCCTCCTCGAGGCGCCGCAGCGGATGGCGATGGTGGCCCGCCGCGATGCACATGTGGCAACCGGCCGCCATGGCGATCTTGGCGGCGAGGATCTTGGCGGCCATGCCGCCCGAGCCCACCTGCGAGGCGCTGCCGCCGGCCATGGCCTCGATCTCGGGGGTGATCTGGCTGACCTCGGGGAGGATGCGCGCGTGCGGATCCTTGTTGGGATCGGCGCTGTGCAGTCCCTCGACATCCGAGAGCAGCACCAGACAGTCGGCGCCCACCATCTGCGCGACCCGCGCGGCGAGCCGGTCGTTGTCACCGTAGCGGATCTCGGCGGTCGCCACCGTGTCGTTCTCGTTGATCACCGGCAGCGCCCCGAGGGTGAGCAGCGCGTCGAGCGTGGCGCGCGCGTTGAGATAGCGGCGCCGGCGCTCGCTGTCCTCGAGCGTCAGCAGCACCTGCGCCACGGTGACCCCGTGCTCCTCGAGCAGCTCCTTGTAAGCGTGGGCGAGGCGGATCTGGCCGACGGCCGCCGCCGCCTGGCTCTCCTCGAGCCGCAGCGTCCCGGGACGCAGCCCGAGCCGCCGGCGCCCGAGCGCGATCGCGCCCGAGGACACGAGGATCAGCTGCTGCCCGCGTTTGCGCAGCCGCGCCAGGTCCTCGACCAGCGTCTCGAGCCAGGCGCGATTGAGGCGGCCGCTGTCACCGCCAACCAGCAGGGCCGAGCCCACCTTCACCACGAGCCGGCGGGCCCGCACCAGGGGCGCCGCGTTGGTCCGGGCTTGGGCGGTCATGACGGGAAAACTATACGCATTCCCACAGTGCGTTGCCCAAGTACGGGCACTGCCCCTAAACTTGCCGGCGGCGAAAATGCTCCAGGAAGGGTGGCGGCGCGGTGAGCAGAGACTACGAACCGGTTCCCGGACAGTGGTACCAGAACCTCGAGGAAGAAGAGCAGTTCCGCGTGCTGACGGTCGATGAGGACTCGGAGCTGGTCGAGATCGAGTATCTCGACGGCGACATCGAGGAGCTCGACGTCGAGGCGTGGCACGAGATGGACCTCGAGCGTATCGACGAGCCCGAGGGCTGGTCCGACGACGACGAGGAGTCGGACGAGGACGAGGAATGGGACGAGGAAGACGACGAGGATGATGATGACGACCTCGACGATGACGAGGAAGACGGCGACGAAGAGCAGGACGAGTATTGACCGGTCCCGGCGTCGATAGCTGGTATCACGAGAAGGAATCCGCCTGGCTCTACCGGCGGGTAGCGGCGGCCGAGCCCGATGAGCACCGGCGGCGGCTGTTCGAGCAGCTGGCGCTCGCGGCCGAGGAGCAGGCCGCGCGCTGGGAGCAGGCCGCTGCCCGGGGCGCGGCCGGCGCCGCGCACCGCGCCTTCACTCCCTCAATGCGCGCCCGCATCGTCGCGCGGCTGCTCGAGCGCTTCGAGCCGGCCTCGCTCCGTGCCGTGCTGGCGGCCATGAAGCTGCGCGGCCTCTCCGTCTACAGCGCGCTCTCCGGCGCCATCGTCGGCCACGCCATGCCCACCTCGCTCGCGGAAGTCGGCGCGCGCCACCGCAGCACCCTGGGTGGGAGCCTGCGTGCCGCGGTCTTCGGGGTGAACGACGGCCTGGTGTCGAACCTGAGCCTGGTGCTCGGGGTGGCCGGCGCCGGCGCCGCGCGTGGTTACGTGCTCATGTCGGGGACCGCGGGGCTGCTCGCCGGCGCGCTCTCCATGGCGGCGGGCGAGTATGTCTCGGTGCGCTCGCAGCGCGAGATGTACGAGTACCAGATTGCACTCGAGCGCGAGGAGCTCAGGGAGTACCCGGAGGAGGAAGCCGAGGAGCTCGCGCTCATCTACCAGGCGCGCGGCGTCGACCTCGAGCAGGCACGTGCCGTGAGTCGCGCGTTGCTCGCGCGGCCGGAGAAGGCTCTCGAGGTGCTGGCGCGCGAGGAGCTGGGCCTTAACCCGGATGACCTCGGCTCGCCGTGGCGCGCGGCGAGCGCATCCTTCGTGACCTTCGCAGCCGGCGCCCTGCTGCCGCTCGCTCCGTTCCTCGCCGGCATGGCCGGCAACGGCGCGCTCGCCGTGTCCGCGGCCCTCACCGCGGTGGCGCTCTTTGGCGTGGGACTCGGTTTGTCGCTGTTCACCGGGCGCGACGCGCTGCGGAGCGCGCTCCGCATGGTGCTGATCGGCGGCGGCGCAGGAACTTTCAGCTTCCTGGTCGGTCGGGCGTTGGGAGTCGCGATCTCCTGAGGCGCCGCGGACGCACGCCGCCGGGCCTTGAAAAGGCGCCCCAAGCCCCAAGGCTGGCGAGCAACGAGGGGTAACGGTACAGTCCCGCCATGAAACGCATCCTGTTGTTCCTGCTTACGAACCTGGCAGTGCTGCTGGTGCTGTCGGTGGTCGCGCATCTCATCGGCCTCGACACCTGGCTGGCCGTGCACGGCGGCAGCATGTCGGGCCTGCTGGTGTTCGCGGCTTTCATCGGCTTCGGTGGCTCGTTCGTCTCGCTCGCGATGTCGAAGTGGATGGCGAAGCGCTCGATGGGCGTGCAGGTCATCGGTCCTTCCGGCGATCCGACCGAGCAATGGCTGCTCGCGGTGGTGCAGCAGCACGCCCAGCGGGTCGGCGTCGGCATGCCGGAAGTCGGCATCTTCGACTCCCCCGAGCCGAACGCCTTCGCCACCGGCGCCAATCGCAACGCCGCCCTGGTCGCGGTCAGCACCGGGCTGCTGCGCAGCATGAACCGCGAGGAGATCAGCGCGGTGCTCGGCCACGAGATGACTCACGTCGCCAACGGCGACATGGTGACCCTCACGCTGATCCAGGGCGTCGTCAACACCTTCGTGATCTTCCTGTCGCGCATCATCGGCAACATCGTCGACCGCGCGCTGTTCCGCTCCGATGACGGACGCGGCATCGCCTACTTCGTCACCGTGCTGGTGACGCAGCTGCTGCTGAGCGTGCTGGCCACCATCATCGTCATGTGGTTCTCGCGCTGGCGTGAGTTCCGCGCCGACCGGGGTGGCGCGCAGCTCGCCGGCACGCCGAACATGATCGCGGCACTCGAGGAGCTGAAGCGCGTGCACGAGCCGCTGCCGACGCAGCAGCTGGCCGCCTTCGGCATCGCCGGGGGCGACATCGGCGGCGGACTGAAGCGACTGTTCCTCAGCCACCCGCCGCTCGATGAGCGCATCGCGGCGCTGCGGGCCCTCGGCCCGGCGAACTGACGCGCCCGCCCTCGAGCGGTGGACCTTCTCGGGACACTGCGCGGGATTCTCACCGCCGGAGATCTGCTCACCGGCGAGGCGTGCGCTCCCTTCGAGAGCGATCACCGCCGCCTCTACCGCGGACGCGCCCTGGCCGTCGCGCAGCCGCGCTCGGTCGATGAGGTCGCGCGCATACTCGCGGCCTGCAACAGCGCGGGCGTCGGCGTGGTGCCGCACGGCGGCAACACCGGCTACTGCGGCGGCGCCACGCCCGATGAGACCGGTCGGCAGCTGGTGCTGTCGCTCGCGCGGCTGAACCGCGTGCGCAGCGTCGACCCGGAAAACTACTCGCTGGTCGCCGAGGCCGGCTGTCTGCTCGCCGACGTACAGCAGGCCGCCGCGGCCGCCGGGCGCCACTTCCCCCTGAGTCTCGGCTCCGAAGGCAGCTGTCAGATCGGCGGCAACCTCTCGACCAATGCCGGCGGGGTACACGTACTGCGCTACGGCATGATGCGCGACCTGGTCCTCGGGCTCGAGGTGGTGCTGGCGGACGGCCGGGTGCTCCCGGGCCTCACGGCGCTGCGCAAGGACAATACCGGCTACGACATCCGCGGGCTGTTTCTCGGCGCCGAGGGCACGCTCGGGGTGATCACCGCCGCGAGCCTGAAGCTCTTTCCCGAGCTCAGGAGCAGCGCGACCGCGCTCGCGGCGGTAGCCGATCCACGCGCCGCGGTGACGCTGCTCGCGCGGCTGCGCGCGGCGAGTGGCGACTCGGTCAGCTCCTTCGAGCTCATCCCGCGCATCGCCATCGAGCTCACCAGCGCGCACATCCCCGGGGTGCGCGATCCGCTCGAGGCGCCGCACGCCTGGTATGCCCTGTGCGAGCTCAGCTCTTCGCGGCCGGCAGAGCCGCTCGAGGCGCTGCTCGGCGATGCGCTCGGCGCCGCCTACGAGGCGGGGCTGGTGCAGGATGCGGTGGTCGCGCGCAGCGAGCGCGAGCGTGCGGCACTGTGGAAGATCCGCGAGACCATCCCCGAGGCCCAGCGCCACGAGGGTCCGGGGCTGAAGCACGACATCTCGGTACCCTTGAGCGCGCTGCCCGAGTTCGTCGAGCGCGGCGCGCAGTGGGTCGCCACCCACGTGCCGGCCGCGCGTCTCGTCGCCTACGGGCACGTCGGCGACGGCAACCTGCACTTCAATCTCCAGGGGCACGGCGCCGACGCTGCGGCGCTCCTCGAGCGCACCGAGGAGGTGCGCCGCGCGCTGCACGACCTCGCCGTCGCACTCGGCGGCAGCTTCAGCGCCGAGCACGGCATCGGGCGGCTGAAAGTCGCCGAGCTGGAGCGTTATGCTCCCGCCACCGAGCTCGCCCTCATGCACGCCGTCAAGCGCGCACTCGATCCCAACCGCATCATGAATCCGGGCAAGGTTCTGCGCAGCGCATGAACGGCGCGCTGCGCGTACGGGAGACACGGATGGCACCTGGCGCCTCGTTGCTGTTGCTGGCGGTCCTCGGTCTCACGGCCTGCAGCCCCGGCGGCAAGCCCGCGGCAGGCACCGCCTCCGCGGGGGGCGCGCCGGCCGACGAGGGCCCGCGCATCGTGATGTCGGACGACCTGGTACACCTCGAGTACCGCGTGCTCGGGCGGGGCGAGCCGGCGGTGCTGCTGGTGCACGGCTGGTGCGGCAACGCCGAGTACTGGCGCGCGCAGATCGATGACCTGAAGAGCCGCTACACCGTCGTCACGCTCGATCTCGCCGGCCACGGCGCCTCGGGCAGCAATCGCACCGACTGGTCGATCGCGAACTACGCCGCCGATGTCGCCACCGTGGCGCGCCAGATCCCGAACACGCACCTGGTCCTGGTCGGGCAGTCGATGGGGGCCGATGTGGCACTCGCGGCCGTGCCGCGCATCGGTCCCCGGGTCATCGGCGTGATCGCGGTCGATGCGCTGCGCTCGGTCGGCATGCCGCCGCTCAGCACGGCGGAGATCGAGGCCAAGGTCGAGCCGTTCCGCGCCGACTTCGTCGGCGCAACGCGCGCCCTGGTGACCGAGCAGCTGTTCGAGAAGGGCGCCGATCCGCTGCTGGTGCAGAAGGTCGCCTACGACATGTCGCTGCGCTCGCCTGCGGTGGCGATACCGACGCTCGCGAGGCTCCTGTCTTTCGACCTCGCAACCGTGGTCCCGTCGGTGCACGTGCCGGTGTACGCCATCAACTCCGACCTTCTGCCCACCGACGGCGATCGCATCAGGAAGTCGCTCCCGGGCTTCACGCTCGACGTCCTGCCCCACAGCGGACACTTCCTCATGCTGGAGGCGCCCGAGCGCTTCAACCCCCTGCTGACCCGGGATATCGACGCGCTCGCGGCGCGCGCCGGGCACTGAGCGGGTGTGCCGCCGCGGCCGCGGGTGCGCGGCTCGCTATCGCTGGCGGATAAGGCCTTCCTGGGCCGAGCTCGCCACCAGGCGCCCGTCGCGGGCGAAGATGCTCGCGCGCGAGAAGCCGCGCGCCCCGGAGGCGCTCGGGCTCTCCATCGCGTACAGCAGCCAGTCATCGACGCGCAGCGGCCGGTGGAACCACATGGCGTGATCGATCGTCGCCATGATGAGGGAGGGCTTGAGGAACGAGGTGCCGTGCGGCAGCGTCGCTGTATCGAGCAGGAAGAAGTCCGACACATACGCGAGCAGCCGCCGGTGCAGCATCTCGTCGTCGCCGAGCTTGCCCACGGCGCGCACCCATACCTGGCGCACCGGCGGCGCCGGCTGGGGCCTCAGGTAGTCGAAGGGCTGCACCAGGCGGAACTCGAACGGGCGCGGCTGGGAGAAGAAGCGCCGCACTTTCTCGGGCAGCTGGTCGAGCAGCTCTGCGGGCGGCGCCGGGTCCGGCAGGCTCTCCGGCGGCGGCACCGGCGGCATGTCGATCTGGTGATCGAAGCCCTCCTCGGTCACCTGGAACGAGGTGGTCATGTTGAAGATCTGCTCGCCGTGCTGGATCGCGATCACCCGGCGGTTGCTGAAGCTGTGGCCGTCGAGGCTGCGGTCGACCTGGTAGACGATCGGCGCGTTGATGTTGCCGCGCCTGAGGAAATAGGCGTGCAGCGAGTGCACCACCCTCCCCGCGACGGTGGCGGCCGCCGCGGTGAGCGCCTGCCCCAGCACCTGCCCGCCGAACACCTGCGGCGCGCCGACGTCGCGGCTCTCGCCGCGGAACAGATTCACCTCCAGCGGCTCGAGCTCGAGCAACTGCAGCAGGTCCGCAAGACGCTGGTCCATCGCCCCTCAGCCTCACTCAACCGAACTTGAATTTGCCGTGCATCAGGGCGCTGTGGCCGGGGAAGGTGCACAGATAGCTGTAGGCCCCGCCTTTGCTGAGGAGCGAGGCCGAGAAGGTGACGCTGGTGCTCTCACCGCCGCCGATCACCCCGGTGTGCGCGAGCACGCGCTTGTCACCGGGGGCAAGATAGTTGTTGGCGAGGCCGGCCCCGATACCCGCCTGCGCCACGGCGGCCAGATCCGCAGTCTTCACCAGCGCCCAGTCGTGGCCCATCGCCTCGCGTGGCTGCTTGCCCGCGTGGTGCAGTGTAACGGTGATCTGCTTGCAGCTGGCCGGAACCGCGAGCTCCATCTTGTCGTACTGCATCACGTCGTTCCCTGAGATCTCCACCTTGCAGGGGTCGGCGTGTGCCGCCAGCGGCACGGCGAGCGCGGTGAGGGTGAGGGCGGCGAGCGCGTTATGCATCCATGTCATGGTCGGTCTCCTCATGGCGTGATCAGTCCGGTACCCCCAGACGCTGATGCATCACCGGGCTCGTAGTGGTGTACTGCAGGAACTGTTTCTTCTGTGGATAGAGGTGATGCTGGATCGCGAACGCGGCCAGCGCCGCCTCGTGAAAGCCCGAGAGAATCAGCTTCTTCTTCCCCGGGTAGGTATTGATGTCGCCGACGGCGAACACCCCCGGCATGCTCGTCTGGAACTTCTCCGCATCGACGCGCAGCGCTTTCTTCTCGAGCGCGAGTCCCCACTCGGCCACGGGTCCGAGCTTCGGGTGCAGCCCGAAGAACACCAGCAGCCGGTCCGCGACGAGCGCACTCACCGAGCCGTCGGCCGCGCGGATGTTGACTCCGCGCAACGCTCCGCCCTCGACGATGAGCGAGTGCGGCAGCGCCTCGAAGTGGCGCATGCGGCCGGCGGCCACCAGCTCGCGCATGCGCGCCACCGATGCGGGGGCCGCGCGGAACTCCGCGCGGCGATGCACCAGGTCAAGACTCGCCGCTCTGGCGGCGAGCTCAAGCGTCCAGTCGAGCGCCGAATCGCCTCCGCCGAAGACGACCAGGCGCTTGCCGGCGAGCTCGGCCGCATTCCTGATGCGGTACTGGATCGCAGTGCCCTCGAAGGGCTCGGCGCCCTCGACACCGATGCGCCGCGGCTGGAACGACCCGAGTCCCGCGGCGATCACCACCGCGCCCGCATCGAAACGGACGCCGCCCGCGGTGCCGATGTGGAAGCGCCCGTCCGCGGCGCGTGCGAATTCCGTCACCTCGTGCCCGAGGTGCAGCTGCGCCTTGAAGGGCTTTATCTGCTGCAGCAGCCGGTCGACCAGCTCCTGCGCGCCGCATACCGGCAGCGCCGGAATGTCGTAGATCGGCTTGTCGGGATAGAGCTCCGCGCACTGCCCGCCCGGATGCTGCAGCGAGTCGACCACGTGGGCACTGATGCCGAGCAGCCCCAGCTCGAACACCTGGAACAGGCCGCAGGGCCCGGCGCCGATGATGACGACCTCGGTGTTGATCGCCTGCCCGGCGGTGTTGGACGGAGTCTCGCTCAAGGTGACGACATTCTAGAGGGTCTTTCCGGCGCTCGCATACGATCAGGGTATAGTACGAGCCCCCTGCAAGCCGAGCGACAACGAGCCTTGACCACCAACGCAGAACTACACGCGCGCCGCCAGCAGGCCGTGCCGCGCGGTGTCAGCAACTCGCTCGCGGTGTACGCCGAGCGCGCCTCCAACGCCGAGCTGTGGGATGTCGAGGGCCGCCGCTACATCGACTTCGCGAGCGGCATCTCCGTCCTCAACACCGGTCACGTGCACCCCAGGGTGAGCGCGGCGATCGCCGCCCAGCTCGCCAAGCTGACGCACACCTGCTTTCAGGTGACGCCCACCGAGAGCTACGTGGCGCTCGCCGAGGCGCTGAACGCGCTCGCCCCGGGTCCGGGACCGAAGAAGACCATCTTCCTCACCACCGGGGCCGAAGCGGTCGAGAACGCCATCAAGATCGCGCGCTTTCACACCAGGCGCTCGGCGGTCATCAGCTTCTCCGGCGGCTTCCACGGGCGCACGCTCGCCTGCATCGGCCTGACCGGCAAGGTGCAGCCCTACAAGGCCGGCTTCGGGCCGATGTTGCCCGAGATCTACCATCTGCCCTTTCCGATGCCCTATCACGGCATCAGCGTCGAGCACACGCTCGATGCCCTCGAGCAGCTGTTCAAGGCGGACGTCGACCCGGCGCGCGTCGCCGCGATCATCATCGAGCCGGTGCTCGGCGAAGGCGGGTTCTATGCGGCGCCCACCGAGCTGCTGCGGCGGCTGCGCAGCGTCTGCGACGCCCACGGGATCGTGCTGATCGCAGATGAGATCCAGTCGGGCTACGGACGCACCGGCCGCATGTTCGCGATCGAGCACGCGGGCGTCGTGCCCGATCTGATCACCATCGCCAAGAGCGTCGCCGGCGGCGTGCCGCTCGCGGCGGTGACCGGCAAGGCCGAGATCATGGATGCGCCGGGACCGGGCGGGCTCGGCGGCACGTTTGCCGGCTCGCCGCTCGCCTGCGCCGCCGGGCTCGCCGTGCTCGAGGTGATGCGCGAGGAGCAGCTTCTCAAGCGCTCTCAGGAAATCGGACGCTTCATGAGCTCGCGCCTCAAGGGTCTGCAGGTGCGCTTTCCCTGCATCGGCGAGGTGCGCAACCTCGGCGCCATGGTGGCGCTCGAGCTGGTGAAGAACATGCGCGCCGAGGAGCCGGATGCCGAGCTTACCAAGGCCGTGGTGCAGGCCGCCGGTCGCCGCGGGCTGATCATTCTCTCGTGCGGGGTCTACGCCAACGTGATCCGCTTCCTGGCACCGCTCACCATTTCAGACGCGCTGCTGAAGGAAGGCTGCTCCGTGTTCGAGCAGGCGCTGGAGGAAGTCGCGGGCGCCACGGGATACGCGCGCGCCGCCAGCTGACATAACATCCCGCGCGCGCTCCGCGCCGGGGACTCAGGCGCGCCCGGCGTTGGCGTCGGTCGGCGTGTGGAAGTACTCGCTCTCCGAGGCAAGCTGCTCGATCAGACGCTTCAGCTCCGCCATGCGCCCCTGCGCGGTGCTGATCGGCAGACAGTCCTGACAGCGCGGATCGCCGCACGGCTGCCGCGAGTACAGCCAGTACTGCAGGGCACCGGCCAGCAGCCCATCGGCGATATCCCACAGATCCGCGTCCTTGTCCTTGTCGGCAATGCGGTTGCCCAGATCGACGGCTTTGGAGAAAGCCGCATCGAACGTGTCGGCGAGTTGTTCGGTCATGCGTTGCGTCGCGGATGCCCTTGATCGTTCGGGCTAGTATAGGACAAAGGAGCATCGGTCCCTCAACGCCTTATGTTGCATGCGCCCGGACAACCCTGAAGCTGCCGGTTCCGCAGCGCCGCAGCCGGCGCCGCGGCAGCGGCGCCGCGCCTGGCAGCCGCGCCTGCCGCGCCTCGGCGTCGGCGCGCGCCTGGGTCTGGGACTCGCGGCGGTGGCCGCGGTGCTGGTGGCGGGCGATATCCTCGCGACCGGCACCGCGCGCCAGGCACTCGAGGCGGTGCGCAGCATGCAGAACCGGCACGAGCCGCTCGCGAGCCGCGCCAACGCAGTGCTGGTGCGCCTGGTCGACTACGACCGGGCGGTGGGCGAGTACGTGCAGGCCGCGAAGGTCGCCGACTTCACCGCCATCACCACCGCAGGTGCCGCGCTCGAGGATGCGCTCGGCAGCTACTTCGACGGCCGGCCCGCACCGCCGGTGGCGGCGGCGGCGCTCGCGCTGCGCACCCGGCTCACCGAGCATATTGCCGCGGGCCGCTCGTTCGCGAGCCGCGCCGCGCAGCGCAGCCAATGGGTCGAGGATCGGCGCGTAGCGCTCGATGACGTGTATCACCGCATCTCCACCGCCGGCGGCGCGGGGCTGGCGATCAACGGCACACAGGTAGTCGCCCAGCGCTCGCTGGCGGAGCTGCAGACGGCCATCAACGGCATCCGCGGCAACGAGAACGCCGCCACCGCCGCCACCATCGAGCGCCGCGAGCGCGACTTCACGGCCCTGATCGACAAGCATGTCACGGAGCTCGAGAGCTCTCCGGGGCGTGCCTGGGTCGCGATGCTGCGCGAGGATTTCGCCGAGGCGGTGCGCCTGCGCCAGGCGATCGCCCACTACGACGAGGTGAGCGGCGGGGATTGGCACCGCCTGCTCGAGGAGAGCGCGGCGCACACC